>NZ_CP036269.1:2397545-3007961 GCF_007744675.1 Gimesia alba | reverse complement strand
TTTCGCCAGCTTCAAATTCGGCTGGGTGCCATCCACACTGATGATGGTTTTGATCCCCATTTTCTTCAGAGCGTCAAAACTCTGTTTCCCTTCAGGACCACTGCCCGAATAAACCTGATCGTCTATTTGAAACACATTGTGCAAACCCGGGCGGCTCAGTGAATGAAATCGCGCATGATTGTTGACTTTTTCAGAGGTATCCACTGTCCGAGCATCAATATTCTGAGACTGACAACAGGCAGGCTCGATGGATGTACCCCAAACACATAAACCAATGAAGATCAGAATTCTAAACGACATATCTTAAACTTCTCTCGTTTTCAATTTTCACATATAGAGACTCTCATTATTCAGAATAACAAACAATCGATTTTTGTTCATATATTTTATAAAAAAAGTGGAATAGAAAAATAAGATCGTTTCTTCACATCGAAACACATCGGAAAACCGTATCTTCTATTTGCCCATGAATCTTTCTCTGCACCACAGCCAGCCTGTCGATGCTGAGCGGGTTGAATAATACGGAAAACGCAATACAATTTCACCGACCTCGATCTAACACTTTGAATGGGGAAAAGGTCGCCTTAATCCGTTTGACTGAAATAGTGTCTTTTCCTGTTCTGGAAAAATCATGGCTTACAACGAACATCTGGCAGAACGCGTCCACCAGTTATTGAAACGCCGCAAGGGGTTTTCACAGCGAAAAATGTTCGGCGGCATCTGCTTTATGCTGCACGGGAACATGTGCTGTGGCGTGACGCAGAATGAGCTGATGCTGCGACTGGGAGAGAAAAACGCCCGCAAGGCATTAGAAGAACCGTTCACACGTGAAATGGATTTCACCGGCAAGCCACTCAAAAGCATGATCTATGTAGACCAACCCGGATTTGAGGATGAAGCAGATCTGAAAGACTGGGTCAATCGGGCGGTGAAGTTTGCCCAATCACTTCCACCCAAAGCGTAAACGTGCCTGGTCGTTTGACGGCATCATTTGAGCAAGTGCAACGCGATCAATTTCGGAGACGCTTAGGGAACTGGTTCATAGATGGGGCCATACCAGTAACCACTACTGAAGGGACTCAATGTGAAATAAGTCATCTCTTGCATGATTTGTGCGTTCGTTGGGATCATGCTGGGATTGAAATCGATCGTGGGCCGCCCGGGTGTAATCCCCATGGCTTTTCGTGCGCTAATTCGATTCATTCTTTGTTTGGCTCGCAAAAATGCCCGTTGCTGGATCAGCCTTTGACTGACGGACATTCGCTGATACGCGGGACCTGAATCCTTAGAAGCGCTTCGCGTGATATTCAACGTGCTCTTTCCGCTGGTCGTTCCCTTCGAATCAGAACTGATCTGAAGAGGCTTTTGTTCCTGGCCAAAAGCAGCAGACAGGAAGACTTGAGATACAATCAGCAGAGCAAAAACAGAAGAGCGCATAGAGAGTCTCTCTTCACAGGGGGATTTTTTAAAGTCAATGACAATTCACAGCGACAAAGCACTGCCTCACTCTTATTCCAGAAATCGGTTAAACTGGTTTCTGGTTCGTTGTCGTGAATGGGAATCGAATCACCCCCATCATATTCAGAACAGAGACTGCTAAGATGTCATCAAAAGCGCTCTGGTTACTGGAGGTTCATCGACTTTAAAAAACGATGATCTGAACGATTTTCTTCAAAACCGCTGATCAGCCCCGATATTGCTCAAGAAAATACGGACTAGGGGAACTTTACGATTTCGACCCATGAGGGCGACTTTCCGACTTCGTATGTCGCAAGCCGTTTCAGTTTACCAGTTTGGGGCGAAATCCGGTAAGCCGCCAGTTTGCCGTTTCTTTGCCCCGCCGCATAGAGATAAGTCCCGGTAGGATCAATATTAAACGAACGGGGAGTATCTTCGGTTGGCTCCTGTTCCAGCGCAGTTAACCGTCCTGTTTTCTGATCCACACTAAAGCAGGCAATGCTGTTATGGCCGCGATTTGAGGCATACAAATTCTTACCGGAGGGGGAAAGTTCGATGTCCGCACACGTATTCTTTCCCTCAAACCCTGCTGGCAGTGTTGAGATCGTCTGGAACGGAGTCAACGTCCCCGATTTTGGATCCAGCTTGCAGGCGGTGACGGAGCTCCCTTTTTCATTATCAAAATAAATGAAGCGATTGTCCTTCGCAATTGCCAAATGTCGCGGCTCTAAACCGGCTGCCGCTTCAAAGATTGGCTTCTCGTTTGCCTTCAATTGCCCGTTTTGTACATCCCACAAAAACTGATAAACGGCATTCGGCCCCGTATGAGGGACAAAGACGAATTGGTTTGTCTGATCGGGTAAAATCGCGTGTGCATTCTTGTCGGTGGGAATTGTCTGCACAATCTCGGCAGAGATTTCTCCCTGTTTTCCAAGGCGATGAACGGCAACTTTCCCTTCACCATAGTAAGCAGAGAAAAGATACTTCCCGTTCTTATCAGTGGCGATATAGGCCGCATTCCCGCCGGCGGGAACCGCGGAAATCTGCTTCAGTTTTCCGTTTTCGGGATCAATGGCAAAGCTCATGAATTGCTTGGCGGAGCGAACGGAAGCAAACAGGTATTTCTTTTCGGGATCGACTTCCAGACAGCCCGGAGCACCGGCCAGTGGCACATCCTCGACATGGGTTAACGCCCCATCCTGTTCGTTGAGCCGATAAATGGCGATTTTCTTTTCTCCCCCCAGAGAGAGATACATAAAACTCGCCGCACGACAGGGGATTTCAGACACGAAAAACAACCCCACAACCAGCAGACAAAAACGAAGTGAAATCCCCATAGCAGCCCCTCTCAGAATGAACCGGTCCAAATGCGTAAATCGTACTCTCTATAAGTAGAGCCGGTTCAGGAGCTAATTTCAAGCAGTAGAGGATTGCAAAGCCCTTCCCAGAGCTTCCAGTTCCCGGGGGCCTCCAAAGACAATACAGATATAAACCCGATCATCTTCGATCCACTTGACGGTCGCGTAGTTCCCCTTTTTGAGTTGTGCATATTCAACGCTTCCCGTGTCAAAACGGGTCTGCGAAGGCAGTGGTTCAACCCGATATGCCGGTATCTGCACCAGCGCTACAAAAACAGGCGAGGTATTCCCCATGCGCAATCTGAAAAAACCGACGGCAGCATCATGGGTAGAGGATTGACTGGGAGAAAGGCCAAAAAACTTATCACCAATTAAGCTCAAACGATCTTTGGCATGCCAGGCCCCCTGAAGAGGCAATTTTGCTGAAAAGTTGTCATCAAAATCAGGCAGCAGCCGACTATCCAGATTGAATTCAGGATTTTGTTCCGGACTGAATTCTGACAGGGCAATGACTGGTTGCTGCGCAGCCCAGAAATAGGTCAACAATGCTGCAAACAGCAAACAGGCTGAGAGTCCTGCAATCGTGCCTGGTCTTTTGTGAAAACGCGTTCGGCTTGATTCTTGTGAATGATCTCGTACGGAAATATCGTCAGCATCATGCTGTTGCAGCGAATCAAGTACCGACTCTTTCAATCCATCGGGAACTTCAACATCAAACAGCACATTCTTGAGCTGTTGATGAAATGCCATTTCATCGGAGAACGATCCTGGATCAGTATGATCTGAATCAGAAAAACCGGATGATGAAGATGGTTCAGCAGGACTCATTATAAATTCACTTAACTGTTTCAGGATTCGACCTGAGCATTAGGTAGGAATTGTTGTTTCTTTTGTTGACAGCTCTGAAAACCGCTCCTGCAAAAACGACTTGGCTCTTGCCAGACGACTCATCACAGTACCCAGCGGAATAGATAGTTCGGTGGAAATTTCCTTGTAGGACCGCTCTTCAAAATAAAACATTAACAATGGAATTCGAAAGTCTTCGGGTAATTCATTCAAAGCATGCTGCAACTCTTGAGATGTCAGTTCAGGTAGGACTGATTCCTCAGCGGCCAAATCGAATGACTGCCCCAGAGAGACAGGCTTGTTCTTCTGAGATACTTTTTTCAAAAACAGATTGCGTAATATTGTACAAAGCCATGAACGCGCAAGACGCGGATCACGTAGTTGCGACAGTTTTTTCTGAGCGATCAAATATGTCTGTTGCGTCAGATCTTCAGCATCAGTCCGATCGCCTGACAAACGGTAGGCATAGCGAAACAACAGCTGATAATGCTGCTCAACTAACAAGGTAAGTTCTTCAGAATTGTGTTGATTCTGTGATGACATAACCTGATTCTCTATGTAGGAAGATGCTGAAACACATCTTGTTATTCCCCAATAAAGCTAATTTATTGAAATTTTTATTAGCTTTCTGCTTCAGCAATACCTCACGCCATATACATTCGCTACCATCCTCTTGTTTCAAAAGCAACTTCAGGACCCAATGATTTTCTTTTGAATGGTTAATGCCTCCAGACGCTTCATGTCCGGATCGGGCAGTTCTTCAAACGCCTTCACTCCGGGGATTCCCCCGCCGACATCCACCAGATCCAGGGGAACCTGCGCCATATCCTCGTGATAATATTTCTCGCTCGGAAAAATGTCAGCCGGATAAGTGAAATTATCGAGCATCGCAAGCGCGGTACAATGAGAGGCACCGGTGGCACTTTCCAACATGCCGCCCACCCAGCAGGGAATTCCTGCGTCCTGGCACAGATCATGAATTTTCACCGCATTCGTAAGGCCTCCAACCCGGCCCGGCTTCACATTCACATAACGGGCACTTTTCAATTTCAGTGCCTGCTGAACGCGATACGGATGTGTAATACTTTCATCCAGACAAACCGGCGTTCGAATCAATTCCTGCAACTTCGCATGGTCGGTCAGATCATCGTGCTGGAGCGGCTGTTCGATCATGGCCAGATCAAATTCATCAATCGCCTGAAACAGGGGGACATCTTGAATGCGGTAGCCACTATTACAATCGATGTGAAATGTCTCTTTGGGAAACGAGGAACGAATCGCTTTCAGCATGGGAATGTCCCACCCCGGACGAAACTTGAGTTTGATGCGGGGAAAATTTTCCGCGACGGCCGATCCCACCGCTTCGATGAGCTCATCCACATGATCCATGACCCCGAAATCCGCGCCGACCGGCACTTCATTTCTCGTTGCCCCCAGCGCAATATGCAAAGGCGTGTTGCTAATTCTGCTGTGTAAGCTCCACCAGGCATTATCCAGCGCGGCTTTGGCAAAGGGATTTCCTTTATAGACTGACAGGCTCTCCTGTAACGCATCACCACTCTCGATATCCTGCCCCAGTAATGCGGGTGCCAGCCATTCAGAAACCGTTTGGAAAACACCGCCGGCCCATTCAGGACTATAGCAGGGTGCTGCCAGCGGAGTACTTTCCCCCCAGCCTTCGACCGAGACACTCGTCATGCGGCACAAGACGGAATGAATGGCAGCATCTTCTCCATATGCGGTTCGCCAGGGATAGATCAGGGGCATTGCTACATGAAACAATTCAATCCGTTCAATTTTCATCCGTTGTCTCAAATCCTGGTTAAATGTAGTTAAGGGATTAATGACTCATTCGGGAAGACAGCCAGCCTATGCGTCTTCCAGTAGATCCCAGAATTCACTCTCTGCAGCATCTAATTGACTCGTAGGCTTCGCTTGAGGCCTGGCCTTTTTTTGCCCCTGACGCTTCCCCTGATTCGAAGCCGACCGCCGCGATGTTGACTGCCGTTTGCGGGCTGACTCTGCGGAAGCCTGGGGGCCTTTCTTCTGGACCGGCTTACGTTTGCCACTCTTCTTTTGAGGGGCCGATTTTCGGGTCGACAATGCCCCTTTTGTATGCTGTTCCGGAGTCGAACAATCAGCCCCCGCTGGCCCGAGTTGAGGCTCACCACATTGATTACACAATGCAATCGGGCGTTCAGAGCTATCCAGACCACGTGCCACCGGGTTGGGTTGTGCAGAAAAAGACTGCTTTGCAGGAGGAGCCTTCTTTTGCTCAGGCGGATTGGCAGGTTCTGCCTGATCCAGAATTTCTTTCAACATGATCGGATCGGAATGCCCGGCGGGCTCCTGAGGTTCCGTTTTCACTTCTGCCTCTTCCAGAGTCCCCTGAACCAGATTCTGTTCGCGTGTGATCTCGATCCGTGCTTCTTTGCCACTCGTACAATCCCGCGCGGAAACATGCACGCGGGCTTCCGAATCGTACTCCATTAAGACTTCGATTTTGGAATCGACGGGCAAATCAGCCGGCAATCCCTCAATGACACAATTTCCCAGAACCACAAAGGGTTCGTCCTTAGAAGCACCACTTTCAATCAATTTGAGATGCACACGACGCTGGTTGGGTGAAACCGTACCATAGGTGTGTTTGATTGAGGCCGGTAACTGGGTATTCGCAGGTAGAAGATAATGCGGCATGCGTTGCTGCCCGGTCTGATCTCTCACGAGAAATCCAAGTGAACGGGCATTGACGCTGTGTTGTTTGATTTTTGCAAGACGGCTGGCTGCTTCCGTCGTCAGAATCGACTCGGCATACTCTCGATTGCTTAACAGCATCCCGGCATAATAAGCGGCACCATGGGCAATCGACTGGTCCGGAGGGAGTGACAGGTTGCGCGTCGTACCACTTGACTGTTTTAACGCATCACGCACCATCGGCATCCGTGAGGAACCACCGGTCGTCAATACCACATCCACATGGGCCCAGCCCATCTTATTGTCGCTCAACAATGCTTTCGTGATTTTGGTCGTCTGTTCAACCAGATCCTTAGTTAGTTGCTCAAACTGAGACTGTGTAATCTGATAGGTCTTTCGCGTAGAACCGACCTGACAGGCAAGGGTCGTCTTAGGTCGAACGGTCAGACTTCGTTTCGCCTGTTCTACTTCATTTGCCAGATACTGAAGACTCTCAGGATCATTACACGGGTTAGTACCGAACTCGGTGAAAAACTGCTCGGCAATGGCGGCCTGCAATTTACTGTTCCAGTCAATGCCGCCCAGTTTCAAATCACCGCCACTGGCAATCACATTGACTTCATCTTTCTGATATTTGACCAGAGACAGATCGAAGGTACCGCCCCCCAGATCATAGACCAGAATCCGCTGTTCCTCAGCCAGTTCAGCAAACCACATTCCCTCGGTTCCCAAGACGTAGCAGAGCGACGCAGCCACGGGTTCATTAATCAGGTCAACCTGTTTTAATCCGGCCTGTTTCCCGGCAGCGATCGTTTCCTGTCGCTGAACATCACTGAATTGAGCAGGAACGGTAATGACCGCGGATTCAATGGGGCCGATGCGTTCTTCGGCGGCAGAAAGCAGCTTTTTCAAAATAAACGCCGAGATATCTTTCGGCGAGAAATAGCGTCCGTCAATCTCCCAGCGAAAGTCCTGTTTACCCAGGAAACGCTTCGCATGTTGAATGACATTGCGGGGATTCACAATCGCATGACGTAAGGCTTCTGTTCCCACAATCACCTCGGCGCCATCAAACATGGCGACTGAAGGTGTGGACAGCTCTCCTTCCTGATTAGGAATCGTAACCGGTTCTCCATGCTCGTTCAGATGAGCGATACAGGAATAAGTCGTTCCCAAATCGATTCCAACGGCCTGTATTTTCTGCATAAAGCATTGACTCTCAAAAGATAAGGATTATCACATACTTGATGATGAAGTATGACAGGAAAGGGTACTGTTACTATGTTATCATGGCGCAAGGCAACACTCCAGCACTTGATTCCTGTTTTTCATGCTAAAGGCGCCGGATAAATCACCCTTCATTTGAAAGACCCGTTTTGTGAAAATTTCGCGTAACAGCCTGAACTGGTGGATTCCGCTCTTTCTGCTCCTGATGACAGGCGGGAATGAAAGCCGTCTCGCACGAGCCGCCAACCAAAACTCTGATCACCAGTTAGCTGTTCTGGATCGAGATCCCCCTAAGTATCTGACTGATCGAAACTTTCGCCGCGTTCTCGTTCAGCCTTTTTCGGCTTCCTGGTCGAATGTGGGGATTCGCGCGATTCTGCAACGCATTCAAAGTACGCAAAATATATCGATTATTCTCGATCGGAGAATTGATCCCTCTCTGAAACTGACCATCGACACCCAAAATCTGTCTCTCGAAGCAGGGCTGGAAAAGATCGCTTCAGAAGCGCATGCCCAAATAGGGATTGTGGGCAGCAATATTTACATCGGTCCCGCTCAGGCTGTCGCTAACCTGATGACCTTGCTGGAATTGAAACAGGAAGAATTGCAGAATCTGTCAGCCTCACGGGCCAGTTTGAAATCGCGTGTTCTATTTCTCTCTCGGAAGAAGACGTTTCATTACCAGGATCTGGAGACACCCGCTGAGATTTTGAAACAAATCACAGACGCCTATCAGCTCACGCTGACAGATCCAAAACAAATTCCTCACGATCTCTGGGCAAATGGCAGCCTGACCGCAGTCAATGCCAACCAGGCACTCTCTCTGGTTTTGATCCAATTAGGTTTTACATTTCAGTGGGAGCAACAGGGCAGGCAAATCCAACTGGAACCAGTCCCAGAGATCGTCACCATCAAAAAAACGTATCAGCCACGCAAGGGTTCTGTTTCCGCATTGATCACACAGCTGAAACAGGCGTTTCCAGATCTGACCGTGGTTCCCTCCGGGAAATCGATCACCATTCAGGCCTCAATCGAAGTGCATGAAAAAATTGAGCAACTATTGAATCCAACAAAGACACTTCGAAGTCCAAAACCAGTCAATGCTGATGCCGTTCCCATTCAAAGACGGAAATTTACACTCCGGGTGAAACAGGTTCCCTTACTTGCCATCATGAACAAACTGGAACAGTCGGGGATCGAATTCGACTATAATGCAAGTCAGTTAAAATCCGCAGGCATTGATCTCAATAAATTGATCGATGTCACCGTCAAAGATGCGAAACCGCCGGAGTTTTTTGACGCTCTGTTCAGCCCTCTGAATCTGGACTATCAAATTCAAGGAACCAAAGTCATTTTGACACCCAAATGAAATCATTTTGTTCCGAAAGTTCATAAAAACGGATTCCCAAACTTTCCCGGAACTTTCTGTTTTGGTGATACGGCGATACTTTGAATTAGAACCCTAAATCGGGTAATATCCCGACTGTGTGAGTTAAAACAAGTCTTTGTGAGTCTATTAACTTTATCACCCACACTGGACAGAGGCTATTTTCTGCCCGCTCAGGCAAAGAATATGATATTCATAAACTATTTGTGAATAACACTTTATCAAAGAAGCCTTCTGAGAATCGTCCTAGATCTTGTGGGAAGCGTTCGTAAACGCCCTAATTGATTCGTGAGGAACCGGTCATCCTTCTGCCGACAGAATTTAGGAATAAATTCGGGAATCGATGACGAAAGCCTGAATGACGGTTGAGATCAAGTCAGTTTCGGGGGCGCAAAGTAACAGTCGGAAATGTTGTTGCCATCATGACGGCAATCACATCTCAAATATACAACAGTTGAGTGAGGAGAAAACGTGGCAAGTCCAAAGAACATGATTGTGGCCCAATCGGGTGGTCCTTCACCTGTCATCAATAACAGCCTGCGGGGACTGGTGGAAACCGCCAGAGATCTGCCAGAGATTGGAACCATCTATGCTGGCTGGCATGGAATTGAAGGGGTCCTCAAAGAAGAACTACTGAATCTCAGTGGACAGTCACCCGAAGAAATTGCGTTACTCCGCGTCACTCCGGCCGCTGGTTCAGTCGGAACCTGTCGCTATAAACTGAAAGAGCATCAAAACGAAGACTTTGACCGCATTGTGGAAGTCTTCAAAGCCCATAATATTGGCTACTTTTGCTACATCGGCGGCAACGACTCGATGGACACTGCCAACAAAGTGGCCCAGATGGCGACAGAACGCGGCGTTGATATTGTTGGTATCGGCGTTCCCAAAACCATCGACAACGATGTGGGAGACAGTGAATTCAAACTGATTGACCATACGCCCGGTTACGGTAGTACTGCCCGCTACTGGATGAGCATGGTTCAGATGGCAAATGAAGAGAACCGCGGAAGCTGTCCGGCTGACCCCGTTCTGGTTCTACAGGCCATGGGACGGAAAATCGGCTTCATTCCCGCTGCCGCTCGTCTGGCAGATCCACAACGAAAAATCCCAATGCAGATTTATCTGGCAGAGAACCCGATCAGCATTGATCAGATTCATGCCCAGGTCAACGAACAGCTGAAAAAAGATGGTCGTCTGATTGTTGTGGTCAGCGAAGGACTGTCTCTGGGAGACATCGGCGAAACCAAGGACTCATTCGGCCATACCCAGTTCAGTTCCAGTCAGCTGACGGTGGCTCAGTTGCTGGTCAACGAGCTGAATCAGAGAGGCCTGGCAGTCAAGGGGGCCGCTCGGGCCAACATTCCTGGAACCGACCAGCGTCATAATATCGCGTATGCTTCGACCGTTGACCTTGATGAAGCCTATGGGGCAGGCCAGAAAGCCGCATTGCTGGCAGCCGCCGGTGAGTCCGGATTCATGTCCACAATTCTCCGGGCAGAAGGCCCGGGATACAATGTCCGTTACGACAAAGTTCCATTGCCGGAAGTCGCAAACAGCGAGCGTACCTTCCCGAAAAACTGGATCAGCGCGGATGGAATGGACGTCACGGACGATTTTATCAAGTACTGTAAACCTCTGGTTGGCAATGACTGGCCCAGCATCCCCATGATCAACGGCCGTATTCGATTTGCCCAATTACAACCACTGTTTTCTGATCAGAAACTGCCGAAGTATGTTCCTCAGGCAGACAGATAACACAAACCACCAGAACACATAAAAATATTTCATAAAGAGAAACGGGAGAAGATTGTGTCGGATAATCCATTGGATACCAACTTCCAGAAGAAAAACGAGTTTTTGATCGGCATCGACTCAGACGGCTGTGCCTTTGACTCAATGGAAATTAAACACAAAGAGTGTTTTATTCCTAATTTCATCAACTACTTTGGTCTGCAACCCATCTCAAAATACGCACGGGAAGCGGCTGAATTTACCAACCTGTATTCGAAGTGGCGCGGGGCAAATCGCTTCATTTCTTATACACTGGCACTCGATCTGCTTGAAGAACGCCCGGAAGTACAATCACGTAAAGTAAGCGTTCCTAAGCTGCAAGGCGTCAGAGACTGGATTGAACGCGAAACCAAGCTGGGCAACCCGACATTGACCGCGGAAGTCGAAAAAACCAAGGATGCCGATCTGGAACTGGCATTGAAATGGTCACTGGCAGTCAATGAAATGATCGCTGACATGGTCCATGACGTTCCCCCTTATCCGAACGTCAGAGAGAGCCTGATGAAGCTCGATCCGGTCGCCGACATGATTGTCTGTTCCGCGACACCCAATGAAGCATTGAATAAAGAATGGGAAGAACACGACATCGCACAATTTGTCGATGCAATCTGCGGTCAGGAAGCGGGCAGCAAAAAGGAAACCCTGGGACAAGCCAAAGCTTGTGGCTACGAAGCAGACAAAGTGCTTATGATCGGCGATGCGCCCGGCGATATGAAAGCGGCGGAAGCGGTCGGCGCACTCTTCTATCCCATCAATCCCGGTGCGGAAGAAGCCAGTTGGGAACGCTTCATCGGCGAAGCTTGTGACAAGTTCCTCAAAGGCGAGTACGCTGGTGAATATCAGGCAAAAGTCATTGCGGAATTTGACAGTTATCTTCCAGAGCTACCGCCCTGGAAACGATAATCCCGTGAACTGAGTTCGTCTCAGCACGATCGAAATAAATCGCCCTCAACCTTATTTTAAATCACATCAGAAGTAAACGAGAATTGATCAATGTCAAAAAACGATATCGGCCTGGTAGGCCTGGCTGTCATGGGACAAAACCTGGTACTGAATATGGCCAATCATGGCTATGCAGTGGGTGTTTTCAACCGCACCACCAGCACCACAGACGAATTCGTCAGCAGCAAAACGGACGAGCAGAAGATCACAGGCTACCACAGCCTCAAAGATCTTGTGGACAGTCTGGCCGCTCCTCGTAAAGTCATGCTGATGGTCAAAGCGGGACCTGCCGTCGACGCCATCATTGATGATCTCAAAGGTTTACTCAGCCCTGGTGATATCATCATCGACGGCGGTAACACCCATTTCGACGACACCAATCGTCGGACTAAAGAAGTCGAAGAGGCCGGTCTGCTCTTCATTGGAACCGGTGTTTCCGGTGGTGAAGAGGGCGCCCTCAAAGGCCCCAGCATCATGCCCGGCGGATCTCCAGCTGGTTGGCCGCATGTCAAATCGATCCTGCAGGACATCTCTGCAAAGGTCGGCGATAATCACGACATTCCCTGCTGCGAATGGGTCGGCGAAGCCGGAGCAGGGCACTATGTCAAAATGGTGCATAACGGCATCGAATACGGGGACATGCAGCTGATCTGTGAATCGTACTACATCCTCAAACATGCCCTGGGACTCACCAACGAAGAACTTTACAAGGTCTTCGATGAATGGAACAAAGGCGAACTGGAAAGTTACCTGATTGAGATCACCCGTGACATCTTCACCGTCATTGATGAAGAAACCGGCGATTATCTGGTTGATAAAATCCTGGATACCGCCAAACAAAAGGGAACCGGAAAATGGATGAGCCAGCATGCTCTGGATCTGGGTGTTCCCACAACGCTGATCACCGAAGCCGTTTATGCCCGTTGCCTGTCTGCTCAGAAAGACGCACGTGTGCGTGCTTCTAAAATCCTGGGTGGGCCTGATAAAAAGTTTGAAGGTGATCGCGATCAGTTCATCGAAGATGTCCGTCAGGCCTTGTATGCGTCCAAATTATGCAGCTATGCTCAAGGATACGTTCAGCTGAATTCTGCCGCCGAGCACTTTGGCTGGAAGCTGAATAACGGCGATATTGCTCTGCTTTGGCGCGGCGGATGCATTATTCGCTCGACCTTCCTGCAGGACATTAAAGCAGCCTTCGACAAGAACCCGGAACTGGAAAACCTGCTGCTGGACGATTTCTTCCGCAATGCCGTTGAAAACGCGCAACCCAGCTGGCGTCGCGTTGTCGCGACCGCCGTTGAACTGGGACTGCCGGTTCCCAGTTTCACTGCCGCTTTGAGCTACTACGATGGCTATCGCCAGGCGCGCTTGCCAGCCAACCTGCTGCAGGCACAACGTGACTACTTTGGCGCTCATACCTATCAACGAATTGATAAAGAGGGAACGTTCCATACTGACTGGATTCGTGAGCGCCGTCTGGACTCATAAGCAGATCCCGGCAGGTTCATACAAATGAACCTGCCGTTTTTTTTGCTGTAGCCAGCCTGATGATTCGCCCGTTAATATAGGGAATAACTTGATAGACGGGCTACATGGTGATTAGCGGGGAGTGGAGCAATGCGAATCGTGCTGTTGGGGACAGGTGGTTATCACCCTAATGAGCGTCGGCATACCGCCTGCTTAATGCTCCCCGAGTTGGGAATCATTTTTGATGCGGGAACCAGTTTTTTTCGCGTTCCCGATTTCCTGCAAACGCGCGATTTACAGATTTTCCTGACGCACGCCCACCTGGACCATATTGCAGGGCTCTCTTTTTTCCTGGTTCCCATGCTGACCGATCAAGTCGATTCCGTCAAAGTGTATGGGGAAGCAGCCAAGCTGACCGCGATTCAGACACACCTGTTCTGTGAAGAAATCTTTCCCGTCCTGCCTGATTACGAATACATTCCCTTGCCGAAAACAGTCAACGTTCCCGGTGAGGGAATTCTGAGGCACTTAAAGCTGGAACATCCGGGCGGATCTGTGGGATATCGCATTGATTGGCCCGAACATTCGCTGGCTTACATCACCGATACCGCCAATCCGGAACAGCATCTCGACTTTGTTCAAGGTGTCGATCTCTTGATCCATGAGTGCTACTTTCCCGATGATATGGCAGAGTGGGCCGAAAAAACCGGGCACAGCCACACAACGCCCGTCGCGGAACTGGCCAGAGATTCGCAAGTCGGAAAATTAGTGCTGACACACATCGACCCGCAACGTTCAGGCGATGATCCCATCGGAATCCAAGTTGCCCAGAAAATCTTTCCGAATACCACACTCGGCGAAGATCTGATGGAACTCGAATTTTAAACCCGGAACATGAAATCCAAGTCGTCCACTCTCTTAAGACCAGGCAAGCATTCCCCATGACGAAAGAAACAGCAGGCAACACATTTCTTTCTCAAGAACTGCTTGAACTGTTGAGAAACCCGGAAAATGGAAATCATCTGGAATGGGATGCGGAACAAAGTGTACTCATCGACCGGGAAACCAAAGGTTCTTTTCCTGTCAAAATGAATATCCCCCGGTTTGTCGAATCCGAACATCTTACCAGCTTCGGATTGCAGTGGAATAAATACGAGGTAGCGCATGATGATGAAGACCGCGCCACCTTTGCTGCCAAAACCGGCTTAGAACTCAGTGAATTACAGGGACTCAAAATCCTGGACGCCGGCTGTGGAGGCGGCCGTTACTGTAAAGTCGCCGCTGAAGCAGGGGGCAATGTATTCGGTGCCGATCACACGACTGCAGTCGAGAAAGCACAAACGCTCTGCAGTCACCTGAAGAATGTTCAACTGGTCCAGGCCGATCTGAAACATCTCCCGTTTGAACCCGCATCATTTGATTTCGTCTTCTCGATTGGCGTGATGCATCACGACAAAGATACACGGGCCGTCTTCGATGCCGTAGCCCGCATGGTCAAACCGGGGGGCCGCTATTCGGTCTGGCTCTATCGCAAAAACCAGTGGTGGCAGGAAAGAATCAATTCCGGACTTCGTAAAATTACCACCCGCATGACTCCCAAAAAACTGGAACCATGGTGCCGTTTGGGGGCGTGGCTGGGCGGTATCCCCGTGATCAACAAAGTGCTGAATAAAATCGTTAATTTCAGTAACCACCCCAATTGGGAAAATCGAGTCTGTGATACCTTTGACTGGTTCGCCCCCGCCTATCAATACCATCATACCACCGACGAACTCAAAAGCTGGTTCGAGCAGGCCGGGTTTGAAGACTTGAAGATTCTCCCGCCGGAAAAATCAGGTGCCTTCTACCTCTGGTGCTACCACCATAACCTCTTAATAGGCAGCGGCGTGAACATCCAGGGTACGAAAACCGCTTAGCCAAACAGATACCCCAATCAAAACCTCCGACCTAATTGTTAAGTCATGCCTGAATTAGCCTGGCGAAATCGAGCATCCGCAGCCCCTTCCAAATCTGATATCTACACCGAATGCGGTTCGAAATGAAACAGACTGTTATTAAACCGTCCATCAGACTTGACAATCTGGCCTGAAAAAGTGATAGAGGAAAGAACTTGATTTAGAGATACGCATAAAATTATCCATTTGTCACCCATTTTGATAATTCAATCTACGAGGGTACAAATGAAAAAAAACGTTTGTTTTTAACCTGAAGAACAATCAATTCCACATTCCAATATAAAACTGCCACTGTTTTTTGTGGCAGTCAAGCGCGACAGGGAGTGTCATGAATCCATCGAACCCTCCGCCCGGGCCATCGACTCCTCAAATTGAAGAACTAGTCAACAAGCATTACAACGCAACGATTCAAGAATTGCGCAAGCCACACGATCATTTGATGATCGTGCGAGTCAAACCTGATGCAGAGGTTCCCAGCTTCTCAGGTGGTCAATATACGACGCTCGGTTTAGGTTCCTGGGAATCGCGGGTTGATGGAGGTCCGCTGGCGGAACTACCAAAGCCTAAACTCATCCGCCGCGCTTATTCCATCTCCTGCCCCATGCTCGATGCGCAGGGGAATCTGCTTGCCAATGATCAGATCGACTATCTGGAATTTTATATCACGCTCGTATTACGTCCCGATTCAGACGATCCACCACTGACGCCCCGCCTGTTTTCTCTGAAAGAAGGAGACCGGTTGCATCTGGGCAAGAAACCTGTGGGAACTTACACACTCAAGCCGATTCAATCCGATGACAATGTCATTTTTGCCGGAACAGGCACGGGTGAGGCTCCTCACAACTCGATGAGCGTGGAGTTACTCAAACGGGGGCACACCGGAAAAATCGTCTCCATGACCTGTGTACGCTACAAAGGAGACCTCGGTTATCTGGATCAACAGGACCAGTTACAGAAACAATTCTCTAATTATCGGTACGCTGCCTTCACGACACGCGAGCCTGAAAATATAGACCAGAACCACCCCCAGTATGTCGGCAAACAGTATTTGCAGGACATCATTCATCCTGAAAAATTTCAGGAACAGTTTGGCTGGACTCCGAATCCGGAACAGACGCATGTCTTCCTGTGTGGCAATCCTTCCATGATCGGACTTCCGGAGAAAGACGAGCAGGGAACGCTGGTCTTTCCTCAGCCCAAGGGCATGGTCGAACTGCTTTCCGAACAGGGATATCAACTTACCACGGCCAAAAATCCGGGAAATATCCACTTCGAGAAATACTGGTAAGACCGCCGTTTTCAAGCATGCAGATCACAACCGACGAAGCAATCGGGGCTTTTATAAAGCCCCTTGTTGGACGCTGACTTGAACTGCGCAATGAGTTTCTGAAATACTCAGAAGCGGGTGAGAACGCGAGACAATAGATCCAATCAAAGAGATCTGAAGCCGCAATAAAGCGGGCGACCTGTCTGAGATCGCGTTCTCAATAAGCATGTAAAGGCTCAAGATCAAAGCGACCTGATTGAAGTCGCTTTGAACAACCCTCAAATGGGCTTAGCCTTTACGGTGTCTGATTTTAGCTCGTGCACGTCGTTTTTTACGACCAATTTTTCGACGACCTTTACCTGTCTTCTTGGTACCCATTCGAAGAAATGCCTTTCGTTTCTGCTTCTAATTTAAGTGATTTTCAATATATTCGGCTCTGTTAACCCATCGACCGATTTCGGGTTAACGTCCCATTTCAAGTAGATTCTCACGGTTTTTATTCGGAAACCGTGGTGCAAACCGTTACTTTAACAGGCTTTGGCAGAATCTTCAACCACGCCTGTTCAAGGAATTTCAGGTCCCTTGAGAAATCTGTCTGAAAACCGGAAGATAGAACCACAGCCTTAGAAGCTCAAACTGACTCAACTCTTCACCAGGAACAGCTAAAATGGATTACCGCAACTTAGGAAAAGCTGGCGTACGCGTCTCTCCCGTTTGTCTGGGAACAATGATGTTCGGCGGACCCACTAACGAATCAGACTCGATCGCCATTATGCATAAAGCCATCGATCTTGGCATCAACTTCTTCGACACCGCAAACATGTACAGCACCGGTGGATCAGAAATCGTTGTGGGAAAAGCCCTGGCGGATCGACGTGAAAAAGTCATTCTGGCAACCAAAGGACGCGCCCCGATGGGAGACGGCCCCAATGATGCCGGCGCCAGCCGCGTGCACCTGATGCGAGAATTAGACAACAGCCTCAAACGAATGGGAACCGATTACGTCGATCTCTACTATGTCCATACCCCCGATTATCAGACACCGATTGAAGAAACACTTCGCGCCCTGGACGACATGGTCCGGTCCGGAAAAGTCCGCTATATCGCCTGTTCCAACTTTCGTGCCTGGCGATTGGCGGAAGCACTCTGGACCAGCGATGTACGCAACCTCTATTCGTTCAGCTGTGTGCAACCCCTGTATAACATCATGAACCGGGACATTGAGGTCGAATTGATGCCCCTCTGTCAGGAAAAGGGAATCGGCGTCGTCAGTTACAGCCCGCTTGCCCGGGGAATCCTGACCGGAAAATACCGCAAAGACCAACCCTTCCCCGAAGGGAGTCGCGCTTCCCGTAATGACAAACGCATGAACGAAGCGGAACTCCGTGATGTCAGCATTGAACTCTCGCAGGAAATTGCCGACTACTGTGACAAAAAAGGCGTTTCCATGACGAATTTTGCCTTGGCCTGGTGTCTGGCAAATCCGATTCTCACCTCAATTATTATCGGCCCCCGCACAATGGAACAATTCGACGACAACATGGGTTGCCTGGATGTGGAAATCACCGCCGAAGACGAAGCCTTTATCGATTCGCTCGTTCCCCCGGGAGAACACAGCGGCAAAGGATTCCAGGATCCTCAATATCCGGTCACAGGACGAGGGAAATAATTCCCGTCAGGGGAGTCCCCCAAACTGTCGCACCGCTTCGTACATCACGGCGGTCGCGGTGCTCGCTAAATTCAGGCTGCGAACCTGCTCATACATCGGCAGTTTCAGATTGGAATCGGGGGACTCTTCCAGAATGCGGGGGGGCAGGCCGTTGCTTTCACTGCCAAACAAGAAGACCTGTCCCGGTTCCAACTCCGCCTCCCAGACGAAGCGGGTTGCGAACTTGGTCAGCTTCCACCATGTCCTGTCAGAGAGCTGTTCCTGCACTTCCGCCAGACTGTCGACTGCTTCCCAGTTCAAATGCTGCCAGTAGTCCATGCCGGCACGTCGTAAATGCTTTTCATCGAGCTTAAAGCCCAGAGGTCTGACCAGCCACAATTTGGCACCGACGGCCACGCAGGTGCGGCCGATATTGCCGGTATTCTGCGGGATATCCGGCTGGTAAAGGACAACGTGCATTGAAGGCTCAGACGATGATGACATTTCCACTCTCAAATTGGTAAAATTCTCGTAAAACAGGGATAAATACGAATTTATAGCACTCGTAACAAAGCACGATCTATGTAATACTTAACGCGTTCCCGTTATGATACTTCTGCTCAAAATCAGCTCTTGGGCAGGGTACTCGAACAGGCAAGAGAATGGTACGGACAGCCGTTCCCGCTGTCGAACATTTTTCTAATTCTAGAGCGCATCACATTTAACTATAGCGTCACTCAATCTAATATACTCGGTCCAAATGGCCTTGGAGACGCTACAGTAAAACTGGACACAGTCTACAAACTCAAATTCAAACTAGTACAACTCAATAAGATTTTCCCATGTTTCAAAAAGTCAGCGATGCCAGCTTCATTCAAGGTGAACACGAAATCCTCAAATTCTGGGAAGACAACCAGACTTTTGATCAGCTTCGCAAAAAAAACAAAGGCAAACCCAAGTGGAGCTTCATTGACGGCCCCATGACGGCCAATAACCCCATGGGCGTTCACCATGCCTGGGGGCGCGCCTACAAAGACGCCTACCAGCGTTATTACGCCATGACGGGACACGAACTGCGATTCCAGAATGGTTTCGACTGCCAGGGGCTCTGGGTCGAAGTCGAAGTGGAAAAAGAGCTGGGCTATGGAACCAAACAGGAAGTCGTCGCACACGGCATCGATAAATTCGTCAACGAATGCAAAAAACGCGTCCTGCGTTTCGCTGCCCGTCAAACAGAACAGTCGGTGCGACTGGGTTACTGGATGGACTGGGATAATCCCGACGAACTGCGCAATCTTGCAGAGTACGTCGGCAAAGATACCGAAGTCACGCTCACAGCCCCCAGTGGAAAGCAGATCACCGACAAAGCAGACATGCTGGTTTCAAAATTGGGGAATGCCGAATGGGGGGGCAGCTATTTCACCTTCTCCACCGAAAATAACGAAACCATCTGGACCTTCCTCAAAAAGTGTTTTGAACGCGGCAAAGTCTATCGCGGCCATGATGTCATGCCCTGGTCAGGTCGGGGAGGCAGTGCCTACAGTCAGATGGAAGTCGCAGACGGACGAAAGCTCTCTGTGCATCGTTCCGTCTTCGTCCGGTTCCCCCTTAAGGACCGTGAAAATGAATATCTGCTGATCTGGACGACGACTCCCTGGACACTCACCAGTAACGTCGCGGCGGCCATCAACCCCGATCTGGATTATGTCAAATTGCAGTCCAAAAAAGATGACGCCATCTACTACTTCGCCAAAGACAACCTGGAATACCAGCGACTGAGCCGGGAGTTTAAAGAAGGCTTCGGCAAACCCGAGTGGTCCTGGCCGAAAGAGGTTCCCAAACTGAAAACGCTGGCCCAGATCTTTAAAGAGCAGGGGGGCTATGAAATTCTCGACACCATCAAAGGAGCCGCCATGGTGGACTGGGAATACGAGGGTCCCTTCGATGATCTTCCCGCCCAACAATCACCGGGCGGCTATCCCAGTGATGAATCGTTACTCGATCAAACCGGAGTCTCTTGTCATAAAGTGGTTGACGGCGGTCGCGATTTCAAAGGCAATCCGCACGTCGTCGCTGGCGAAGGGACCGGTATCGTGCATACCGCTCCCGGCTGTGGTGATGTTGACCATCAACTGGGCAAGCAGTTAGGACTGGTGGCAATCGCCCCGCTTGGCGAGGATGGCCGCTTCGAAGACGGATTCGGTGAATTCACCGGCAAAGAAGCCATTGATCCTGCCACACCCGAGCTGGTGTTCGAACGGCTGAAAGAAAAAGGGCTGCTGGTCTACGTCGAACAGTACCCGCACATCTACCCGCACTGCTGGCGTACCGGCGATGAACTGATTTTCCGTCTGGTCGATGAATGGTTCATCAACATGGACTGGCGCGAAGAGATCAAAGATGTCACCCGTCAAATCGACTGGGTTCCTTCCAGCATTGATGGTGAGCAGCATGAGCTGGAATGGCTTACCAACATGCGGGACTGGATGGTCTCCAAGAAACGCTTCTGGGGCCTGGCGCTGCCGATCTGGGTCGATGAAGAAACGGGTGATTTTGAAGTCATTGGCTCCCTGGACGAACTGAAAGAACGTGCGGTTGAAGGCTGGGACGCTCTGAAAGGACACACGCCGCACCGTCCCTGGATCGATCAGGTCAAGCTGCAAAACCCCAAAACGGGCAATCTGATGTCGCGCATCCCCGATGTCGGAAACCCCTGGCTGGATGCAGGAATCGTGCCGTTTTCGACAATGCAATACAATACGAATCAGGAAGAATGGAAGAAGTGGTATCCAGCGGATCTCGTCACCGAGTGTTTCCCCGGTCAGTTCCGTAACTGGTTCTACGCGTTACTCTCGATGGCCACGATGATGGACGGCACGCCGCCGTTCAAGACCCTGCTCGGCTATCGACTGGTGTTGAATGAAGAAGGCAAGCCGATGCACAAATCGGATGGAACCGCCATCTGGTTTGAAGAAGCCGCCGAGCAGTTGGGCGTCGATACGATGCGCTGGATGTATCTGGCACACAACCCGGCATCTGACCTGCGATTCGGCATGCGGAACCCGGAACAACAGGTGACGCTGAATACGCCGGAAGGCCCGATCAGCGAAACGAAAGAGGGCGCTCCCACCTGTCTGGTGGAAAGTAAACCGGCCGATGAAATTCGCCGTCAGGTTCTGATTCCGCTTTGGAATTCGTATGCCTTCTTTGTGAACTATGCGCGCCTGGATGAATTTGATCCTGCTCAGGAACGTGTCCCCGTGGCAAATCGTCCCGAAATCGATCGTTGGATCTTATCCAATCTGCAAGCTTTACTCGCATCTGCCAAAACGGAAATCGAAGCCTTTAACATCGCCGGTTTCCTCAAGAATGCGGCCGCCTTCATCGATGACCTGTCGAATTGGTACATCAGACGAAACCGACGTCGATTCTGGCGTTCTCAAGATGCGAATGACACGGATAAACTGGCCGCGTACCAGACTCTGTTCGAAGTGCTGGTCACCCTGTCCAAAGCACTCGCTCCCAGCATCCCGTTTCTCAGTGAGCGAATCTACCAGAATCTGGTCACCAGCTGGGATGACAGTGCTCCAAACAGTGTGCATCTTTGTGACTATCCCCTGTGTGACGACTCGCTGCTGGATGAAGAACTCAACTTCCGTGCTCTACAGGCCCAGATCGTCGTCAAACTGGGGCATAAGTTACGCGATGAATCCAACCAGCGCGTGCGTCAGCCTCTGGCGGAACTCCGATTCGCCTGTCAGACAGCGCAACAGTCTGAGGCCATCGAAAGTCTGGCCAATACCATTGAAGAAGAGTTGAATATCAAACAGGTCACGCGCTGCGAAAACCTGGACGATCTGGTCAGCTACACGTACAAACCGAATTTGAAAACACTGGGCCCCAAATACGGCAAGCTGCTCGGCATGCTCCGAAAGGATCTGCCCGAAGTCGGAGACGCGGTACTCGGCCCGCTCAGACGTGGTGAATCGGTCTCGCTCGAAATTTCCGGTAACCAGATTGATCTGGAACCCGAAGATGTGTTAGTCGGAACCGAACAAGCGGCCGACTGGGTTTGCTCCGATGATCAAGGAATCCAGATTGCGATTTCCACCAAGCTCACGCCTGAACTGGAAAAAGAAGGCATGGCCCGCGATTTTGTGCGGCAGGTTCAACAACTTCGCAAAGAAGCCGACCTGGAAATTGAAGACCGGATCAAAGTCTACTTCAACTCTAATGGCGCAACCGAAGTCGAACAGGCCGTCTCGACCTGGTCTGATTACATCCTGGGAGAAACACTGGGAGATCAACTGAAACCGTCAGACAGTGCAGCGGACACCAAAGAAGTCACGATTGGAAATTCCAAAGTCGGAATTCGCATCGAGAAATCATAAGTCAAATCTGATCTTCAAGTCGTAGTCGCTGATTCGGTTTCGCGACTACGACCATTGATCCCTCGATTATTTCTGGGACTGTTTTTCTTCAATTCGTTCTACCAGTCGCGTCACGTAGGATTGCAAACGTCGATCCAGCTTGGGATTCTTGAGAGGCAATTGCGCAATTTCGTCTTTGACCGGCGCCACTTTTTCATTGCTCAATTTATCAAGTCCGTTCAGCGCCAGCATCGCGACATACACTCCGTCCTGATTCTGGTTCGAAAGTGAAACCAGCGTCCGGACCGCCTCTTTGGACTCCTGCGCGTTACCATATTTGCCAAGTGCTTCTGCGGTGATACAGCGTACCGATTTGGAAGAATCCTTTAACGATTTTTGTAATGCACTGTGAGCCTGTTTGACGGCGTTTTCGCCCCGCATTAAGAGTCCCATTGCCGCCCAATAGCGGACCGCCGAATTTTGAGCATTCAATCCGGCAACGAGTTCTGCCTGACCATCCTGCGTACCGGAGGACGCCACTTCTGCCATCGCCAGAATTTTCTTTAAGGGATAGAGTTCATTATTTTGCCCAACGAGGTAGGGGGCACCGCCATCAGACAGACTGTGGATTTCCGCTTCCGGCATAAATCCAAGATCCCTGATCTCAAGAATTTTCTGCTGTTGGGCCTGCCGCAGCTCTTTGAGAATGTCCTGATGTTCGTCGGAGTTCATCAGATTATTGACTTCGTCCAGATCTGCCTCAAGGTCATACAACTCTTCGGCCGGCTTGGTTTCCCAGAAATAGGTCTGTGGCGGAGTCAACTTGCCGGCATCATACAGTTTTTTCCAGACCTGAGTCGTCGGGGTCTGGAACATATAATTCAGGTACTGACCATACTCCTTGTGAGGCATAAAGTTTTTGATATACAGATAACGCTTGTTTCTGACTGATCGAACCAGGTCATAGCGTTCATCCATCCGACCACGAAAACCGTATTGATACTCTTGGGGCGCCGTCTCATATTGTCCCATAAACGCATTTCCCTGCATGTGGGCGGGCGGCTTGATACCAGCCAGGCTGAGCGCCGTGGGTGCGAAATCGACAAAGCCAACCAGTCGATCCGACTTGCCATCCGTTTGATAATCAGGGGGAGCCAGCTTGCGGAACTTCGGGGGAACATAGATCACCAGAGGAACCTGCAAACCCGAGTTATAAGGCCAACGTTTGCTGCGTGGCATTCCCGAACCATGATCGCCGTAATAGAAAATAATCGTGTCTTCCGTTAGCCCTGCGTCGGCGAGTTCCTTGAGATTCTTCCCGACCAATGCATCCATTTCCGTAATGCGATCATAGTATTGTGCCCAGTCATGACGAACTTCGGGAGTATCCGGATGGTAAGCAGGCACACGCACTTTCGCAGGATCATGCACCAGTGTATGCGGACGGTTGCGAATTTTACTTTCGTGGCTGATCGTATGGTTAAAGACGGCAAAGAAAGGTTGCCCGGATTTCCGATTCTTCCAATGCGCTTTTCTGTTGGATTCATCCCAGACCTTGCCTGGCTTGGCGACGTTGTAATCTTCTTTGCTGTTATTCGTGCAGTAGTAGCCGGCTTCTCTGAGGTACTGTGGATACATCAGAAAGTTTTTGGGTAACTTGACCATGCTCCGCATATGTTCGGCCCCCAGGCAGGTCGGGTACATGCCTGTAATCAATGTCGTTCGCGCGGGAGCACAAACCGGCGCCGTCGACCAGCAGTTGAGATAGATCATCCCCTCTGAAGCCAGCTTGTCGATGTGTGGCGTATCGGCGTATTTGTCTCCATAGCAACCCAGGTGGGGACCGTTGTCTTCACTGGTAATCCACAAAATATTCGGGCGGCTGCCTTCTGACTCCGCTGCGAAAAGGGAAAGATCAGAGCCACATACGGCTACGATCATTAAAGAAAGCAACATCCATCCGAGATTGTTTCGCAGAGCACTTTTAAACTGCATTTTTCTTCTTTCAAATCTAAGCTGAAGCTGAAAGCCATCTCACAAATAAAATGGCATATCCTTTTAATACATGTCTGATCCAGCGGGCGTTCAGAACAAAATCTGATCAGTTTGCTTTGACATCATAACACAACAATAAATCCTGATCTCTTAAAAAGAGCTTTCCATCCGCAACAACCGGGTGTGGCCAGGCGGGCCTGCCGCTCCGCTCGGGTTGGTCGAACTGTCCCTTTTCCACATAGGCCTTGGGATTCACTTCCACCAGTGCGATGGGCCCTTTCTCACTCCGCATGTAAATATGACCGTCGGCACAAGTCAGGGCGCCTTTACCGACAGATCGATTCTGCCAGACCGTCTGACCATCTCTCAGGTTAATGCAGGTCAGCTTGCCAGGATCACTGGAGCCATAGAGGAACCCATCAACTTGAACCATGCCTCCATGATGATTTTTCATATCCTGCGTAAAGAAACCCAACTGAGCAGACACCCGATTTTGAGCCGCCGTTAAACGGAGCAGGGCACCCCCCGTACCATAACCGGATGCATAAAAAATCGAGTTATTCCCTGGAAAAAAGATCGGTGCAGAGCAGTTAGCCGTTTTATTCGCCGCCCGATTATTTCCCCAGAGTGGTGTCCCGGTTTGTGCTTCGACTCCCATAATGCCGTCATGCGTAAAATTCACATACTGCTGCACGCCCCCCACTGTCACCTTAATGGGCGAGGAGTAAGCGGCTTTGGGATTCCCAGGCACAGCCGCCTTCCAGATCGGACTGCCATCCTGCTTATTGAGAGCCACCATCGTGGCACCTTGCCCACCGGGAGAACAAATCAGTTTATCCCCATCGATCAGGGGAGATTCGCTGATTCCCCAGACAATATTACTGGCGCCAAAATCTTGCAAAATATTTTTGGTCCATTCCACATTTCCATTCCTGGTTGACATTCGTGAAAGGTCTCCACTCGCCCCCAATACATACAATGCATCGCCATCAATTGTAGGAGTAGAGCGGGGGCCATTTCCCTGTCCATCTTTGAATACTGAACCATTAGGCTGAGTCCAGACAATTTCCCCGGTATTGACATCAATGGCGATCACGACCTCTTCATTCGCTTTGGTCCCCATCGTAAACACCAGATTGCCACTGAGCGAGACCGAAGAATAGCCCTCGCCTAAACCGCGGGCGGTCCAGAGTAATTTCGGCGGGCTTTGATTCCAGTCTTTGATCAAGCCGGTCTCGGTCGAAATATTAGTACGCCCGGGACCACGAAATTGCGTCCATCCCTGAGCAACGGGAGACGGATTTCCTATATCCGTTCTTTTTTTGGCTTTCATTTCTTTCTTGGGCCGACTCACCGTGCTGCTGGATTTGGAAGCCACGACATCACGAACGGAAAACCGTGTGATCTTTCCTGATGCGGTTGTAAAAACAGTTGCCCTTTGACCTATCTTGAACTGGTCAAATTGAGATTTTTTTCCGTTAAATGTAGAAGGTGCTGAGTCGGGAATCGTGAAACTTTTTTCTTTCCCCAGAGTCGATTTAATCGTGACCTGTTTTTGCGACTCGGAAAGTGAGGTGATGATGCCACTAAAAATTGCTGCTTCCGCCTGCACCACACAAGATGTGAAGAACAGGCAGACCATCAGACTTAGAAGCCGCTTTAATCGCATGAGAAGCCCTCTTGTTTTTCAGAAACCAGTCAGTTACTCCCTTATTGCTGCTACCCGCAGACATAGTTTTGAAGCTCGATTATAGCCGGTTCAGAACAGCGGATGAAGCAGGAAATTCGAATTGCAGGATTTTGAGGACCTTTTCTGATCTCATCGGATTCAGATGAATAGGAATCCCCAGCGGCCCTCAGTCGGTGGGGAGAGAACTGAACTCGACCAGGGTCACGACGGGACGATGATCCGACACCCAGGTCCACCGGTTCTCTGCAGAAAGAACCTTTATCAATTGATTGGCCCAAATTCCATCCAGATCCAGTACAGGCAAGGGTAAAGGCCAGGTTGCCATGTAACCATTGCCCGCCGATTCTAACGAATTTTTAAGCTGGGCTCGGACAGGATCAAAGTGAACCGAATCACTGGGAGTATTAAAGTCTCCCAAGACCAAAATCGGACGATCGCTCTTTGCTGAGACGAGATTCGCGAGTTCTTGCAGAGCAAATTTTCTGGATCGTAAAATATCGCTTCTGATATCGACGAGATAGACCGACACGATGCCTTGAGGCGCTTGACTTATCGTCAAATCGACAGACTCATATTTCCCCATCTTGGCAAGGGCCCCCGAATTCTGATTCGATATGGGAAACCGCGACAGAATGACCAACCCCTCCTTCACAAACTGGTAAGGATGTTCTGGAAATGACTCTTTCCAGAACAATTTCATTTTGTCTGAGTCAGCACCCGCTTCCACCAAACCAATCAGATCCGCATCGACGGCTCTCAGTTCGTCCAGAACTCGTTCCATCCCCCAGATTCGATCACCTATGTTCCAGAAAAGAACACGGATGACTGGCGGCGTTTGTTCTGGAGTGTTTGACGGGGTATCGTGTCTTTGAAATTGAGAGTTCCAACACCAGCTCCCTACTAACAAAGTCAGAAAGAGCCAAACCAGAGAAATCCGATGCCAACGCACATACCAGGACAAAATAAAAACAGACGCTGCCCCCAGACTCAACAGGATGAGGGGAGACAAATAAAACACCAATCTCGGCACAAGTCCCCCTGCATCGCGCACTGTTAACCGAATGATGATCGCCAAAACCCAGCTGGCCGAGAGGATCAATATCAAGAGCTTCAGCAGCCATATTCGCAGCCTGCCTGAAGCAGCCGGCACAGTTTGGGTTGCTGAATCCGAATGTTTTTTCGTCCGATTATCTGACGGTCCTGCGTTCATATTAATTCATTTCTCTGAAACCACTTATTCCAGTCTGCCTGATTTTCATCGGAATCCATTGATCTATTTATAGAAAAGTGAGTCTCGGTTATATTATGATCCAGTGACATTGGGATTCTCACAGATTCGAAACACTCTGAATTCTTTACTTACGACAAGGGAAATAAACTCAACATGAGCCAGACACCGGAAGAACGCATACAGGAACTCGGACATACACTGCCATCTCCCCCCGCCGCTGTGGGATCATACATTCCAGTGACGCAGTTTGGAAATACAATTGTCACAAGCGGCCAACTCCCGTTTATTGGGACCGAATTGATGTTCAAAGGAAAAATTGGTGAACATCTTCATGAAGATGATGGCTCCAATGCAGCCTGTCTCTGCATTCTGAATGCACTGGCCCAAATCAAGTCCATCACAGGTGAGCTCTCCAAGATCAACAAAATCATTCGCCTGGAAGGATACGTCCATTCTGCTCCGGGATTTGATCGACAGCCTTACGTCCTGAATGCAGCATCACAGCTCTTAACCGACGTTTTAGGCGATAAAGGAAAACATACGCGCGTCGCGCTGGGAATATCGGAAATGCCTCTCAACGCTGCTGTTCAAATCGCGCTCTGGGTTGAAGTCTCGCCGTAAGACTTAACTTGAAATCAGGAGCATCTGCCTGGGCACTACCTGAAACTGGAATGGCCTCTATGAACTGGCGTGAAATACAACTTGATTGGAGTTCCTTGATTTGCTCCGGTTCAACCCAGAGAAAAGTAGCAAGTCTTCTGCTTGCTATGCTGATCAACACCAGTCTCGCCACAGCTCAGTTACCTCAGATTTCCCCGCGCGGTTCAAAATCAGCCCCCAGCTCTTCCGTGACAGTTGAGCCTGGAACGCAGAAAACGAATCAGAACGGTACCTGGACTTCTTTCCTGGGAAATCAACGTAACGGAATTTCAGAGGAAACCGGCCTGAATTTAAACTGGAACGTCCATCGCCCCTCTGTGCTTTGGCGTGTTCCCTTGGGCAGCGGTTATTCTTCCATTGTGGTGGCTGACGGCCGGATCTGGACAATGGCCACTCATCTGACGAATGATTTTGTCGTCTGCTTTGACGCGGACACTGGTAAGAAACTCTGGGCCACAATCGCCGCACCGACTTACCTGGATAGCCAGAGACAAGCACGTGGCCCCCGTTCCACTCCCACCTATCATGACGGAAAATTGTACTGCCTCTTACCAGCCGGGGATCTACTCTGCCTGGAAGCCAATTCCGGAAAAATCATCTGGAAAAAGAATATTTTCCGGCTGAGTGGTGCTGCACAACAGGAACAGAAGACCATTTATTACTGGGGCATGTCTGCGTCTCCCCTGATCGAAGGAGACCTTGTCATTCTTCAACCGGGGGGATCCAACAATAACTCGGTCATTGCTGTGAATAAAGAGACCGGAAAACTGGTCTGGTCTGCTGGAAACGATCCACCCGGTTATGGCTCTCCCATTGTCATCGAAGCAGAAGATCAGCGGCAAATTATTGTCCCGACAGGACAATCGATTCTCTCACTCAACCCGAAACAGGGAGGTCTGCTCTGGCGCGTGGTCTGGGGTAACAAATACAACTGCAATTGCGCCACTCCTGTCTGGAATGAGGATTCCCTGTTTATCTCTTCTGCGTATGGAACAGGCGCAATGCGTTTTGCCTTGATTCGTCAGAATGAGAGCCTGCGTCCGATCTCTCGCTGGAAAACTCTGACAATGCAGAACCAGTTTGCCACCAGCATCATCAAAGATGGTTATATCTACGGCCCGCACGGCGATCTGGCTGCGGTCACTTACCGCTGCCTGGATTTGCAGCGGGGGCAGGTCCAATGGATGTCCAGACGTGTTGGCAAATGTACTCAAATCGCCGTGGAAAATCACATTATCTGCCTGACGGAGCAGGGGACACTGATCTTAATTGAAGCCAACCCAGCCGAATATCGCGAAAAAGGCAAGCTGACCGGCTTGTTGGGATTTAAAGCCTGGGCCCATCCTGCTCTGGCAAACGGACGGCTCTATCTTCGCGATGAAAAACGGCTCGTCTGCCTCGATCTCAAACAAAAATAGCCGCGAAGGAATCATTGATTCCCGCACGGCTATGATTTTCAGATACGATACTTCATTTTATTTTGCAGGAGCTGTTTCCAGCTCTTTTTTGAGACTCGCCAGTTTCTGCTCTTGACGTTTGAGCAGTTTTTCCTGTGCCTCAATTTTTTGCTTTAGCACCTGCTTTTTCGATACTGCTGCCTTAGGAGGCTGTTTTTGTCCCGGCAGAATTCGGCGGGGAGGATTTCGCAATTTCACAAGGGCTTTTTTATTTTCTGCTTTGACCCGTGCAAGAATCCGATCTGCCTGGAGAATGGTCCTCCGCGCTTCGTCGAAGGCGGTATGATTCTTTCCATCAGGGCCTTTATACTCTCCCAAGTCATTGTCGCCTTCGTTGTCTTCAATGTCATTCTTGGCGTTCATAAGTGCATCATAGTAGGCACGGGCCAAACCAGTTTTCAAATCATCGCGATCATAGTTTGAATACTCGTCCGACTTCTTCTGACCTGAGTTTACCGATTTGAGCTCAGCTGCTTTTTGGTGTGCAGAACTAAAGCTGGCCATAGTGACGTAAAACAGGCCCATTGCAACAGCCAATGTCAGTAATCGTTTCATCAGTTCGCCTCATCTCTTTCTTAAATGCGAAATAACCACAGGTTATTTATTCATCGAACTCATTATATTCAAACCATTCCATTTATTCCAATCTTTTTAACGCAAAAAGGAAAATACTCACCACACCAAACGAAAAAAAGGCCTGTGCCCTTAGCACAGACCTTTGATTGTATTCATAAGTTGTCTCAATGGATTTTCAATTCATGAATTGATGGCGTTAATCGCATTCGCTAAATCCATCAGTTCATTGATCAAAGCACTTCTGAGTGTCGTCAGACCAGCAATAGCCCCAATCCCAATGATTGTCAGTAGCAGTAAATATTCAACAAAGACAGCACCACGGACTTTTTTCTTCCATCGCCGAGATTGTGTCCGGATTTTATTTAACACAGGGTCGCCCTTTCATGTAGTCCAGATAGAAAATCCTCTCAGGAAATAGTATGCATAACCTGTACCAATCATTCGGATTTTCTGGATTCGGCACGCTTGGAGAATTCGATTTAAAGAAACCCAACAGGTGAAGTGGAAATACCGCTCCCAGCACCACAAAATTGCTCAGCCAGGGTCCTGTGGAATGCGTAAAAAACGTAACAAAATCGATCAGCGACCACCCAAAGTGTTAACAATCAGATACACTTTGCACTACAAGGAATCCAAGAGGATACAAGCTATCGCAAGGGAAGCAGGGGAGAAAGCTGCCTCTGTAAGACTGGTATCAAGAGTCACTTAAGAATTAAGAGCTCGAACCGCTTCTTCTCGAGTCGCAAATGTTTCCCAAAGCTGATCAAGATGGGTCACTTCCAGCACTTCTGTACAATATTCGCTGAGCCCGCAAATACAGAATTTGCCACCTTCCCGATGATTCAGGCGATTCCACATCCGGAAAATCACTTCAATAAAAGCAGAACCAAAGAATGAAGTGTGGGAGAGGTCGAGTAAGACAATGGGGGGGGATGCCGTTTCCGCAACCTGTAATAGAACATCCGTCAACGCATCGAGTCGGGGTTCATCCAGATTTTCGTACTCTGGCCCCAAAGACACGATAGTGACTTGACCCTCTTTGACTATTTCTGGTGGATAATCGGCAGGCATAATGGAACTGTCAACAAGATCGTCGTTTGTAAAAACCCTGCAAGTCATAACTCGAGGGATATCAAAGGAACCTACACATAGTAATCCAAATCAGTAAACTGTCAACCAAGAAATCCGTTTGAGTAGTCAAGATCTATTGGCGCAAGTCCATTAAAACCGAATATTTACCAATATGATTCGCTCTTCGTATCTCACCTAAGTAGTGTTTCTTAATTCGAATGCCTCTTTGCAAATGGAAGGAACCGGGGCTAACGCCCTTCGGCTAAGAAGTCATTCCGGCTGGGAAATCACCAATAACCGGATCAGCCGCACGGCGTTAGCCGCGGTTAATGCCGATCTCAGTTAGGTTTCAACCATGAGAATCACACTCAAAACCAATCAATAATCACTACTTGGCATCTAGTTCGGTTCAGAATTGCGTTTTGAGGGAAATCTTATGGTTCGTTTTTCCACTCTTGCAATTCTGCTTTCAATTTCTTTTTTTGATTATTGCGCAAGACGATCAGGTTCACTTCATCCCCCACTTTGTGGGTCTCTAACGCATCTAATAAGTCATTCGCATTGGTAATTGGCATTTTATCCAACTGCATGATCAGGTCTCCCAGAACTACATCACCTGCCTGGTCCACCCCAATCGGCTTTATGCCGGCTTGATCAGCTGCTCCCCCCGGTATCAAGTCCTGAACCATGACTCCCTTGACATCCTGAGGCAAAAGTCGGTTGCTTTTCAGTTTTCGAATGACAAAGTCATCCACACCAGTAAAGTTCAAGCTGGGAATCTGAATCACACCATACCGAATTAACTGAGGGACAAATCGGCTGATCAGATCAACGGGAACGGCATAACCAATTCCGGCATAGACATGGGAAGAGCTATATATGGCGGTATTCACCCCAATTAAATGCCCTGAGCTGTCGAGTAAAGGACCTCCTGAATTTCCCGGATTGATCGAGGCATCCGTCTGAATCACATTGCGAATGGACCGGCCAGTCACGGAAATGATTTCTCTCCCCAACCCACTGATAATTCCTGTCGTCAGAGATTGATCCAGGCCAAACGGATTCCCGATCGCCAGCACGGTCTGTCCCACCTGAAGATCGGCAGAGTACCCCACTTGAATCGGTTTCAACCGCTCACGTGGCGCATTAATTTTCAGGACAGCCAAGTCCTTGGAAGGCGCAAAACCGACTAATTTTGCTTTCCAGATCGTATTATCAGCTAATGTGACGGTCGCTTCATCCGCTTTTTGGATCACATGAAAATTGGTTACGATATGCCCGTTGCGATCCCAGATAAAACCGCTTCCTGAGCCCTGTGGCGTCTTTTGCAGATTCATACTGAATTGATCTGCTTCCAGCGCAAACTCTGCCGTTCGGATATGCACAACCGATGGCGAAGATTCATGAAATAATTCAATGGTCCTCCGCTCAGATTGTGTCAGATCCGTACGCAGGGGAATTCGGGACGTCGACTGTCTCAATTTGCGACTGATGATCTCAAATGACATGAGACCTATCAGGACAATCAGAATTAGAATAAGCCATCTCTGCGTAATCGAAGATTTTCTCGCGGGAGAGTCAAACCGATGTGACTGTTGTTCTGGGGCCATAAAATGCTGATTTCTCAGAAAACGAAAAAATTGGACACTGATGTCATACAATGTTCATTTTAGGCAGGCCAACACGCTGATCGCAAGACTCTTGAGAAGACTGATGATCGCTGAACTGTCTACTGCAACTTTGCCGCCACCGAATTGAGATCACTGACCGCTTTAATAAATCGCGTTTTCAGTTTGGGTTTCAGCTCTGGAAATGCTGATTGCACTTCGGGCGTTAACATCTTATAGCTGCGTTCTACTGCAGCGCAGATCCGTTTGATCGCCTGCTCTGGAGTGATTTCTGGTTTTGCGACAACCGCTGTCTCTGCTCCAGAACCTTGTGGGGCAGGGGACGCGGCTCCTGACCGAAACGGACTATAGTCACTTCCGGAAGTTCCCATATCACGGGCATGCCCGCCAACTGTAGCAGCAGCATCTGCCTGGTCTCGTCCACCAGATTCAAAACCGTCTCGATCAGACTGTCCATATTCAGATGGATCTTTGACCGAAATCGGTTCATCAGAAATAAAAGCGACTTCAGAATCGACAGGATATTCTTCAAATGGTTCTGAGATCGAAAGGTCTTCACCATTGACGGCACGTCTCCAGGCTTTCAGTTCTGCAACTGTCGCCTCATTTTCTTCTGCCCACTGTAAACATTCAGGGGCATCATCCCAGGTGAGGGCAATATAATAATGCGACCATTTTAGTTTGGCATATTGCTCCCGAACGTCTCCAAAAGTCTCCCAAACTCTTCTGCGCTGATAGATTTGATCGCCGCTTAAACCGACCATCGCACCAAAATCAGCGTCGGTTCTCCCTTTCGCGTATTTTTTGGTCCATTGCGAGGCACACTCACCGATTACCCAACTACTCTCACTTAATGCTTCTCGCGCACAGTCGATTAATTGTTCTTCAGTCATTTTTGATGTGGAATCAGTCTGATCAGTCATAGTTTCGATGTGTCTTTTCTGGAAACGGAAAATGCTCCCCTCAAGACTTCTATCCATCTCTAGAAGGAAGGGAGAGAGATTTTTTTGAACCCTCAGAACCTTAAATGCATCCAGTTAGAAAGCAGAAAAGGAATACCTTCGATGCTACACGGATTGAGTTGAGAATTCCACCAAAGCAGAGTGGTTAGTCACAGAGAAGAGACTTTCGGCCGCTACGTCTTCCCTAAACTTTATCACTGGCCCATGGGTTAAAATGGGAAGGTTGCAAAAATATTTCGGATCATCCGTGGTTTGCTTGACCTAAGTTCGATCGGTTATTAGGATTCGGTCAAATTCAAACGAAGAAGCGTCGAATAATGACTCTATCGCTTCTGTTGATTAAATAGTTTCAACACTATAAACTCCTCTGTTGTAAGAGTTTATTTGTTCTAACAGAATTTCAGGCGCCGTAGCCAAGTGGTCTAAGGCGGCGGATTGCAAATCCGTTATTCCCCGGTTCGAATCCGGGCGGCGCCTCTTTTCGATTTTGCCTCTCTTTTGAGGCTTTTTTTATTGATGGTCAGTCAAACCAGCTTGAGGTGACCTTCAATTCTGATCGTGGCTTAGCCTTAATCATGACAGGCGGCGCTGGAAGATCCCATTTCTACTCCCTGCTGGGGTTTGAGCAAAACCTGCAAAAAAAAACCTGGCAACATCATTGCTGCCAGTCTTCGATCTCAATCAAAGGTCTTTTTTCTCTTTTTATCTCGTCTGAGCTACTTTGAATTCTTTCAACATTTCTGAATTCTTCAGACAGCGGACCAGAGAGATATCGCTGGCCATGCGCCCTCTGCGATCCCTGATCCTTTCCGCAATATTCAGCATTTGATCCAGGCCTGCTTGAATCTCCCGGTTGATCGTGCCGGAATCTCTCGATTCTAATTCAGTATACTCTGTTCCAGAAGCATTCCACATAATCCACGCTGAGGTAAGATCATGTAAACTTGCCGTTCCTGCCGGGTAGTAAACATTGATCCTCTCCTTCCAGGCGTCCTGAGAATACTGCATGCTTTCTTGAAAATATTTCCGACTCTCATTCTTGTGATCTTTTTTCTGGTAGTATTTTCCCCGTGTATATGCCAGATGCGATTTGGAAAGACTTAACAAGTCATTTCTTCCCATTCCGGCGTCTCGATTTGCCATCCACTGTAATTCAGTCTGAATTTCTTCCAGCTCACGCACATAGACGGACAATCCAGCGGTATCATTTTTGTCTCTACCATATAAATACTGACTCTCTTGATTAGCAAGATAAACGGCTCTTGATGCTCTACGAAATTCAGACAGGTCTGCTTCACCGATCTGCAATTCCGCCTTCCGTATGTTAAAGTATTCACGCGACAGGTTTGAGATCTGGGATAACGCTGCTTGCTGACGATCAATATTCTTGGTTGCATCGGCAATTTCATATTGATTTTGTGCCAGAAGAAGCCTGGCATGCACGAGATCTCCATACCACCCTTGAGCGGCTGGTTGGTCGAAAGCCTGCAATTGTTCAACAGCCTGTTGAAACAGTTGTTGTTTCTGATTCAAAAACGATATGTTTGCCTGTTTTGTTTGACGAATTTCAGCAGCTTTCAGTTTGGTATCGAATCCAATATTGAGTGCGAGATGATACTCTGACAGTGAAAGCAGTCCTCGAGAAAACGCATCGGTACTCTGCCCGACCAGTTGGTCTGCATTCGATTCCGATTGCTCTAACTGTTTTCTCAGATTTGATGAAATTCCTTGTCGTTTGCTGGCAGATCGCTTCGTAGCAACGATTTGAACTTTGGGGCTCTGCTGACTCTTTTGTTGTGGTACAACATTGAGGGGAATAAATTGCTTTTTCTTTCCCCCCTCGAAATGAGTCGATTGTGGGAGGCTTACTAAAGACGTCGCTGAACCTTCTTCCACATCCAGAAAACTCTGTAGATCCAGTGGAGGTGCTTCTATGACCGGTGGTTCCTGCGATGCCAATCTTTGAGAGGGAGCAGGATATTTCAGCCAGAGAACGAAGCAGATCATTAAAATAGTAATGGAACAGCTAATAAAGAAATGAGTTCGATCGTTCATTGAGATACTGAATCGCCAGAAAGGATAGAGCCCCGATCAATCAGATTTTTTTAGGGGCATGGTCAGAGCGATCCGTGCTGTTTGCTACTAATTTCTCCTTTTTGAGTCTATCGGCATAATCTTTTATACAAAAACTCAATTTCAGCAGATGGCATTGTAATGCAATTGATATGTATTTCTGTCAGTGACATGCAAACTGTTACGATATGACTAACTAGACCGACTCCCGCCCCACCCGAACCATGCAATCCCCCAAAGCACATCAAGCACCACACCCCAAGAAATTGACATATCTCTTTTATATATAGACACTTGCGATATATCCTGTTTCAATATGGGATACGAATTAGTAGATCCTCAATTGGGATTTCGTTTAAAAAAATATTCCCATCACACCTTTTTTTGATTTTCGTGCTGGCATTAGATCAATCAAGAACACTACTATCGATTCTAATTGATACGACTAACCTATATACCTTAAGTTACACAATTGATTATAGTGATAACATTTGTTATCGTGTCCCCAGCCTCACAACCACTACATTCTTCCTATTTTATTTATATTTTGGTTAGTGGAATTTTGTCGCTCCCCATCATAGTTGGCTGAGCAATTGCCAATGGGCAGGCTGATCAAAGTCATCTATTGATTTAGTGAGATAAAAAAGGACTCGTGATGCCCCCTATTGGAATTATTTATACAACCGACGCTCAGTTGGAGTCGGTCCTCAAAACCAATCTGGAAAAGAATATCAACCAGTGCATTCAAACGGCCTCTCATCCTGCTGAACTGGAACAATGTCTTCAAGAGAGCTCATCACCGGCCGTTTTATATTTGGATTTGAGAACGTCTGATGTCCCTTGTGAACATGATTACCGAAGTGATGTCCTAACCTATTTGAGAGAAATCTGCCCCGTTCCCCTCAAACTCGTCTCAGTTATTGATCAATTTCTTCCCCTGGATTTAGTCGAGACTGCTACATTTTTAACTGATGCCTTCCTGGAATACCCACCGAAACCGGAAGAATTGAGTAGCCTTGCTAAAGAGTTAGAGGGGATTCAAGCTGTCAAGAAACCTGCGTCGTTACCAGAATCTCGTCAAATTTACGCCTATAACCGGCATGTAACAACATATACCCCGGCAATGCTCCCCATCATTGATCAAATTTCCAAGATTGCGAAACACAATGTCACATTGCTACTTGTTGGTGAGACGGGAACTGGTAAAACCACACTGGCCTCAATGATTCATGAACTCTCCCCACGAAGCTCTGAACCGTTTCAGAATATTGCCTGTGGTGCGCTTCCGTCTGATTTAATTGAAAGCGAACTTTTCGGACATTTACGCGGCTCGTTTACAGGAGCAGAGCGGAGTAAAATTGGTCGTTTCGAAGCAGCAGGCAAAGGGACATTACTGTTAGATGAAATTGATATCCTCTCTGCGAAAGACCAGGCAAAACTTCTCAAAGTAATTGAAACCGGACAATTCGAACCCATTGGCTCAACGGAATCTCGTATTTCAGAAGCACGACTGATCGTCGCTGCCAATGTCGAACTCGATGAATTGACGCGAAAAAACAAGTTTCGCTCTGACTTATATTATCGTTTAAATGTTCTGCAGTTTCGCTTACCGGCTTTGAGAGAACGGCCAAACGACATTATTCCACTTTCCCTGCAGTTCATCAAAGAGTGCTGCCAGCAACATTCAGTTGCGATCAACAAAGTACATTTAAAAGTGCTTCGGATGCTCAAACAATATCAATGGCCGGGCAACTTGCGCGAGTTGAAAAATCAGATTCAACGAGCCGTCTTATTTTCGAGCAATGGCGAGTTGACCACCGATGAATTTTCACCTGATATTCTTCAGCAAACGATGTCGCTTCCTGAACAATGCCTGCATTCATCACAGGAAAGCAAAACATTAGCCGATCAGGTCGCGATGAATGAAATGCACCTGCTGCAAAAATCATTGTCAGAGAATGGGTACCGCAAAACGGCGACGGCAAAGGCACTGGGAATCAGCCGGGTAGGACTTTACAAAAAAATGAGAAAGTACGGCATGCTTGAGCAAAAGAAACCTGTCCCCCAAGATAAACTTCACGCAGAGAGTTAGATCTCGCAACGAGCTTTCTTTTCTTACTCTGAAGCAGGATGTTTCTCAGCAAAGAGATTGCCGGCTTGTACCTTTTCGTCAGCCCTATTAATTCCCATTCGTGATATTGCGAACGGATTCCGAAGTAGTGCTGATTGTCTCCCCATATGTTTCAGGTTCAAGAATTCCACCTTGGCGATGTTCCCGAATCAGGAAGTTCCGCAGTTCAAGAACGGCGGGCCCGAAGAATAAAATATAAATCGGTGGTGCCATGCAAAAAATCACGGGGAAGAGCAGTTTGATACTGGTCTTACTTGAATGCTCCTCTGCACGTTGACGGTATTTTCGACGAACACCATCTGCAAAGTCAATCAAAGCCGTTGAAACATTCGTCCCCAATCTTTCTGTCTGAGAGATCATCAACGAAAGGGCATTCACATCAGGAGCATCAATTCGTTTGGCAAATTGTTTCAGTGCATCGGACATTGAATTAGCATCAGCATGACGACGTATAATATCAAATTCGACTGCAATATCTGGATGAGAATAACGAACTTCTTCTGTCACACGCTGCAGTGCTGTCCGCAACGGAACCCCACCTGTCAAACACATCATCACCAGATCGAGTGCATCGGGCAATCCTCTTTGAATTCGATGAACGCGGCGGTTCGCTTGATTACGTAATACCATTCGGGGAAGGCCATACCCGGCACCAGCAACCAATAAACCAACAAAGAGAATAATCTCTGGTATATTGGTTCCAGGATCAGCTAAAACACAACCGACTCCCGTCCCAATGAGTACCAAGACGATCAGTAAATTCCGGGTGGCCAGATATTCAACCAAAGCCGTTGACCGATAATAACCGGCCCGCTTGAGATCCAGTTCAATTTTTTTAATTTCATCATCTGACTGTGGAACGACACCCGCCATTGCCCGGCTAAACATACCCACTTTTGAGGTTGCATAGTTCTTCGAACTCTGATCGCTCAGATCTAATCTTTTCTTTTGGTTAGATCGATGCCCTGCGGCAATGGCATCTCCGATCAAGAAGAAAACAAAGCAGACCAGTAAAAAAGTAGCAATGGAAACAAAATCAACAAACATAGAATTCTCTTTTATCTGAAATCTGAATACGCAGCTCTAGAAGCAGGTCTTCATTCATCGAATGTTTAATATTCCGTTCTCAATAAAGTAGATACCCAGATGATTCCGATCACTTCCAGGACGATGGCAATGAGTAACAGCATATTACCAATGGGGTCAGTATATAAATTGGAAACGTGATCGGGAAAAACCACTAAAAGTACTACAAAAGCAACAGGGGCAACTACAGTCATCAATAATGCTGATGCACGACCAGCACCAGTAGACGCCTTCATTTGACGGCGATAGTTGATTCGGTCACGAATCACATCCGCCATCCGTTCTAGATTCGCAGGCAGATTTCCACCTGTCTTACGATACAACATTAATGTTGATGTCAGAATTTTGAGATCCACCAGCTGAATTCGATTTGAAAGCGATTTCATCACAGCAGGCACAGACATATTCATGTCTAATTGTCGGGCACAGCGTCTGAACTCAGAACTTAAAGGCCCCTTGGTTTCTTCACCCACAATGGCAATCGCCTGTTCCAGACTGGCACCAGCATGTGTCGATCGTGCCAGTAAATCAATCATCTCAGGAAGTTCTTCCTGAATCATCTGCATTCTTCGTTTTCGACGAAAATGGAAAACGATCAAAACAGCAACCATGCCACCAACCATGCCGGCAATACCTGCCAAAGGTTGATCCGAATAGACAAAAATACTCCCGCCAATGGCAAGACCACACACAATCAACAATAGAAATGCAGAAAACGGCGTGAAATCAGAGCCATTTTCGAGAACAAGTCGATCAAAACTTTGATCAATTCTTCCCAAAATACTGGCAGACGGCTCCTGGTCAAATACATTTCGAATTCTTCTCAGGCGAGGACGTTTTGAAAACTGCCCCGACTTTAATTTACCAGCGCCAGATAAATCGCGAAAAAAAAGATAGACCGCCAGGACCGATACCGTCACTGCAGCAAAACAAATCAATGCAACCAAGGAACTGTCCACTACAGGTTTACTCCACTAGTATCTAAAAACGTTTCAGAGCCTGGGATTGCTAACGACCAAGCCAAAATTGTTATTTCTCAAAAATTTGATCACTCAAGTGAATTCCGGAAGCTTCCATTCGCTTCAGACAGTTGGGACGATAGCCAGTCGCATAAAACGTGCCTTGTGCATTTCCCTGATCATCAATTCCGGTTTGTTCAAACCCAAAGATATCCTCTACTTTGTAATCCCCCTGGCTATTGAGAGAGACGATTTCGGATACTTTAGTGATACAGCGTTGCCCCCCCTTGAGACGGGAAACATGTAAGATAATCCCAATACCATTCGCGATATATTGTCTGATCACAGGCAAGGGAAGCTCGAAACCACTCATGGCGACCATCATTTCCAATCGAGCCAGGGCATCTCGTGTATCATTGGCGTGAATTGTGGTGAGAGATCCCTCATGGCCGGTATTCATGGCTTGAAGCATATCCAACGCCTCAGCGCCTCTAACTTCGCCGATAATAATTCGGTCGGGCCGCATACGCAGACTGTTTTTTACAAGCTGCCTCTGTGAGATCTCACCCACACCTTCGGTATTGTCAATTTTTGTCTCAAGACGGACGACATGTTTATGCTGCAGCAATAACTCAGCGGAATCTTCAATCGTAATCAGACGTTCTTCACGGGGAATAAAGTTGGAGAGGGCATTCAATAAAGTAGTTTTACCACTACCTGTCCCTCCGGAAATCAGCATACTGATCCGGGAATCAACAACTGCTGCCAGAAAATCGACAATTTCAGGAGTCACCGACTCCTTATCAATGAGGTCATCGATCTGCAGTGGAGTCGCTCCAAATCTTCGAATTGACAATGATGGTCCATTCAAAGCCAAAGGAGGAATGATTGCGTTGATTCGCGACCCATCAGGCAGTCGGGCATCAACCATCGGGTTGACTTCATCAATTCGACGGCCCACTCGCGAAACAATCCGCTGGATAATTCTCATTAAGTGCTGATTATCTGCAAAAATGACGTCTGATTCCTGCAGTTGGCCATTTCGTTCGATATGAATTTCATAGGCATGGTTCACCAGGATATCGCTGATTGTGGGGTCAGACATCAGGTTATCCAATGGTCCCAACCCAAATACTTCACTCAGTAATTCGTCCAGTAAACGCTCTCGATCAATACCTTCCAGTACCGAAACGTGTTCATCACAAATTTCCGTAGCCACGGAACGAACTTCGGCTGAAAGCTCTTTTTCCGAAATCTGAGCCAACATTGACAAATCGAGTGAATCGACCAGTTCCTGATGGATCAACACTTTTTGCTTCTGAAAATGAAGCTCAGCTTCCCTGTCTTCAGGAAGATAACTTTCAGGTTCCACAAAAAGTTTTTTTGTACCGAGTGATTCCATGTGTAAACCCAAAATCTTCAAAATTTAGATGCGAAGGTTGCCATGACGTTCTTTGAGCGAAGGCGTACCTTCATCGACCCAAAGAAATTTAAATAGATCAAAGCTACAAAATACTAATGACTCTGTTCCAACTTACCACGATCTGAGAGAACATAAATCAGGCTAGAGCTTATAACCCGCTGAGGGGCGTAGAAATCTCAGATGTTCTACCGTCATTTTGCTTCATCGTAGTCGTTGCTTTATTGGAAGGGACTACGTCTGATGCAACGGGAGTCTCAATCGCGTCGATCCAGTTCTGGCTTTTATAAGCACGGTTGCCTTTAAAATGCACCGTGTTTAAACTGCCTCCCCGGTAAATATCCATACTGGAAACGCGTTGATTGGGAATAAAACCAAGGATATTGGAAAGAGTCAGTCGGTCGCTGGAACGACCAGCAGAAACAACTTCTGTATTCTCGTTGGGGTTTCTCAGTGCCAGGCTGAGCACACCATGATCTTCAACCACTTTGAGCACTTTGCCTTGTTCGGGCGAAACTTCGAGTGTGACAGAATAATCTTCTACTACCTTGCCCCCACTTGAATTACTGAGATATTTATGTCCGGGAACGGCGATTTCCCCCACTGCGAGAACCTTCACTTTTTCAAGCAACGTAATTGTCGTTTCCGGAATTCCATTGGTTGCATCGGAACGGAACAGCACATCAACGATAGCGCCGGGACGCGAGAAACCTGCCACGTTTCCAATTTTGTGAATGGCGACTGTCACAGCTCGATTGCCTGGCTCCAGAATATCTGACAATCCTGGTCCCATCCCATTTGCAAACAAGTCAACAGTATGAAATGGTTGTCCGGCTTTGATTGCTGTCTTGAGCACACGACCTGTAATATACTGCGTGCTCATAATTCGCTGTTTTCCTTGAGAATCAAATTTCTCGTCTACCATTTCAGGCGTGGCGCGATAAATTGAAATATCATCAAGTGACAGTGTCTGCCCTGGTATCAGATCTCTTGATGCAATGGGAATCAGCACCTTTTTCGGCGTGACCGGATCTTCTGCTAAAATCGGTGGGCCAGGCTGCTTGTCCATAAATTGTCGCACAGTATAAGCTGCGCCCAACCCAAGTAGAATTGCGAAAATCGCTGCCGTCATTGTTCCTGGACTAATTTTTGCCACGCTAACTTCCCTGAAATCTTCGGATACTGAAAAAATACACTTCACACAGATGCCTGGTTTTCCAGACACAAGTGACTTACATTGAATTGTTTTAACCGTGATTCAACTAATGAAACGGTCATTACCGACTAAAAATATCTATTCACCAGAAGGTGAAATCGTAAGATCCAGACAGGCAGGTGCTTCCCCGACAGGATCAGTTAAACTGTTGGTATCAACATACTCACTGGTCACACCATTCACAGTCATGCTGTATGACTGATCGATACTTTCTAAAGCAACAGCCATATCACCAAATTTCTGAACGATATGATCTCTCAAAGTCGCGATGCCTGGTATGATTCCAAGAACAAGAATTGTCATCATCAAGACAGTCGCAAAGGGAGAGATACTCCCGCTCTCTTCATTCCAAAATTGACGAGCAATTCTCATTCCTACTACATCCTGACCAGTATCAATCATCAACCGTAAACTCTGAATCTCCCGAACATTCGGAAAATATGCATCTTGTGTGCCAAAGAGGATCCATCTGAACAAAAACCAGTTAAAAAACAGCCTGTTCCCGAGTGGGCGTCCTCGGGAACAGATTGCAAAGATTCAGATCTTACAGTTCGTTTGACGGATCAATCTGAACACTGATACAAGGAGGCTCTTCAGTGCTTATATCTGCATTTGAATCACAGAAGTCCAGAGCGTCTGCAAAGATGGAACCAGCTACACTAGAAGTGTGCCCGGTAACACCAGAAAAGCTGTAACTTTGGTTAATGTTTGAGATAGCTAAAGCAAGGTCACCCAGTTCTTGAACAACCTGATCACGAACCGTTGCCAATCCAACTACAACACCCAGTACGAGAATTGTGCCGATCAGAACGAGTTCAGATGAGACAACGAATCCTGCCTCATCATTCCAAAATTTAGTAAGCATGTTCATCCTAACTCCTTATTAATTATGTGAGCTGCGGTATACAGCTCTGTTGAACATTTTGATAAATAGTTTAAACACTTAATCTTCTTTGAAACTTAGAGTTCCGCCTCAGGATCAACGATAGCGATACAGTGCTCATCCGCACCTGCGGCAGGTGCTGCATCACAAAAATCTTCGTTGTCTAGAAAAATAGACCCTGCAGTGCTGGATGAGTGCCCTGTAATCCCAGTAAAAGTATAAGTCTGGTTGGTGTTTGAGATTGCAGCGGCAACGTCAGCAAGTTCCGCGATTACCTGATCACGCAGTGTGGTTAACCCGACAATCATACCGAGAACCAACACGGTTGCGATCAGCACTAATTCTGTTGAAACGACGAAACCATTTTCATCATTCCAAAGCTGCTGAAACATCTTCATTCGTACTCCTCACATTAATCAGATGGTTAATGTTTACTGGATGCACCACACGAATGTGTGGTTATAAACACCCCAGCAAATTAACTCGTCTGCATACGCCCAGCGCAGACGTTTCGTTTTAACAGCAGACCATGTGCCATTTTGCCCCACAGTACATATTTTTCGCAATTTCACTCCACAATGTATATTACGACTGTCTCTGCTAACGTTATTTTGTGTCATAGTCCTTAAATTCAGTAACAATCAGACAACAGGAGCAGTTACAGCAAAATTCCGCTATATCCTGGGCGAAAGAAAAATGAAAAGGGAGAGCGCTTCCGGAAGTTAACACTTTGCAACCAGGCGTAACCAATCGTGCACAGCTCACGAGAAATCGCATTCGGAACAAACTCGATCCAACAGGAGAGCTCTCGAAACGCAATTTCGAAATAGGGTCCTGGCAGTAAATCACTGAAGCGATCTTGAGCAGCTTCAATCTTTCTCAGAGGACAATTCAACCTGATAAGGAAATTTTCCTCTCCATAAAGCGAGTGCACGTCCTGCATGCGTCAAGAACGTATAACTGCTTTTGATCTCGGAATCAGGCATGTCCTTGATGGTCGTCACAAGCCAACTTCCAGCTTTTCGGAGTGTCTCTTCGGGAGGCAGTACCTCGCGTGGCGCCAGGGACCACCATTCCATCGCATGTCCCGTGGCCAGGACGCGTCGAGCACGAGGCGTGAAGATGATCCCAGTGGATGGTTTCAGCTTTGTTCCATCCCAGTTTTTATCCCAGAATCCCTCTTCCGATTGATTTTTCACCAGTAATTCTGTGATGTTTTTGAGGTAACCAATGATTTTCTCCCGTCCCGCTTTGGTCAAGATAGGGGTCTGTTCATCCACGCGCAACAGCATGACCAAAGCATGCAATCGGTGATTCCCGTAGCAAACTCCTTTGGTTGGCTGTTGACGCATAATCCGGTCCGCGATGGTATCAAAATTAACTCGTTGACCTTCAGTCGTCAGCCAGTCCTGGGACTGATCGATATAGAGGGCAAACACCAGTGCCGACCATTCATACTCTAACTGATTCAGACTGAACGATCTCAAAGTCTCTTGAATCATCTCAGCGAGCGTCGTTTCTCCCTGAGAAGTGACGACTGGATAATCCACAGGAGTTCCGACTTCCGCTAACGTTGCCAGAGTATGATCTTCATGGCTTGAAGTCGCATACCCTTTCTTAACGCGCGGTCGAAGTCCATATTGTTCCTGCACGAGTAGGGGCTTGGTTTCTGCCCCCCAGACTTGATGAAATCGACGATGGTCTAGCAGAATATCGCGCATTTCGATTCCCGAAATACATTTAGGATCATCAAACGTCGCTTCAAGTCCCCAAAAACGCAATGCGTGATCCACATGATTAATTCGCGGCTCTTTCCCGCGAAATTGGGGCCGTAATCGATTCAGTACGTCTGATAGATCCTGATCTGAAACAACCTCCGGTTGATCATACTGGGGAACCACTTTTAATGGATTCAAGCGTAGCTGAGGAAGCTTCTTTTGTGCTTCCCACTCTTGATAGCGGACCGCACCCCAACCAATCGCAACACCAACCAGCAGGAGATGAAAACTGAGAAAGCCAGCCACACGCAATTTTTGACGTAATGGAGTTTTTACCTGTGTCACTTCTGTACCTCATTTTCTGATGCAGAAGTCTTCACTTCCGATTTCGCTTTTGCCCGTTCTGCCGCTGAAATCAACCCTGGTTCGCGCGACACGACCAGACTCAAATCATCCTCATAAACAACTTGAAAACCCTCTAATTTACGCACTCCCTCAGCCAGTTTGACTTGTTTCTCTTTATCTACGATAAACGTCGAAACGTCATACTTTTCTGCGACAGATTGCCAACCCCGATTCGCCCTGGCTATCCCCAGATAGTCTTTCCAGACATGCTGAGGTGAGAGATGAACTGCATTGGTCGTCATAAAAACAGTCATGTCAGCGGGGCCGTCCCAGACCAGCCAGTCACCCCACCATTGGGGGTTCCAAACCTGCTTCTGAGGGGGATGCGCTTTTAAGTATTCCGTCAATTTTCGAGGAGTTCCCTCACTATAGACCTTATCCAGACTACGAGGTGTTCCGCCAAACAGGGGGGTGGCAATATTCGAAAAGGCAAAACCGAACCACAGGATTAATGCACATAACGCTGTCATCACAGGAGATTTCCTGGCCCAGAACGGTATTTTTTGAGGCGCGCCTTCAGCCAAACTGTGACTTTTCTGTTTTGTTCTTGAAGTGACATTCGCCAGATGCGGGACCATGGCATACACAAACACGACAGAAAACCAGCCAATCATACGCACGCCGATAATCGTCGCCAGCGAAAGTAATCCCACACGCAGGACATCGGCAGCCCGGATCGTTTCGCGACTATGTCGATACAAAGCCAGCATCAAAACCCAGGCAAAACAGAACAAAATCCCTTCCGCATCGCGGAATTCGAGTGGTTCCCACTCCAACACGTCTTTTAAATTCGGATTCCGCGGAAAGGTCAGCGAGTTAAGAAACAAATCAATATGATAGGGATTGAGCAGCGCGCCACAAACCGACAATTCTGTGACCACCAGCCAGCGTCTGACCCATTTATCCGTACAAACTTCAACCAGACTGCGTGTTCTCCAGCCGACTTCCAGAACTCGTCCCAGAAACTGCAGACCAATAATCGCCAGCCCGACGACAAAAGAACCATGCAGATTGGCCCAGGCCAGAAAGATCAGAGGAATGCCTAAATAAAGGGAAAACAGCAGCATTTTGGGCGTTTTTTGCCCCTGTTTTTCTAATTGGTCAGGCTCATCGGCCGACCTTAAGCCAGTCTTCACGGAGTCATATTTTTCTGACCAGGCCATGATCACCAGTAACAAAGCTACGCAGAACGTTCCAAAAATTTCCGGTCTGATAATCGCGATCCTGCTGGATGCAATCAAAACCAGCAAAACAGAAGCGAAAGTGCTTATTCCCACGCGCCCTGTTTTGAGATAGAAGGCACACCAGAACAAAACATGTGTCGCAAACACAGTCAAAGCAAAGAGATTCGATAGCCCCCGCACTCCGAATGCCGTATTGACTTTGGCAAAGAGAACCTGCGACAGCCAGGCTGCATCGATACAACGAACTCCCTCCGCCAGAGAAAGAAAAGGGTCATACTCAGGCAACTTTTGATTCGCGATGATCCAGTCGCCATAGGAAACATGTCCCCAGATATCGGAATAAAAGATATGAACATTGCCGAAATAGAAAAATAAGAACGCAAACCAAAAGCACGTGATTAATTGCGGCCAGCCCATCGAAAAAGTTTCTCGATAAGATCGCTTTTTCGCGACAGGAGTCAAAGACTCTAAAGTGCCTGGGTGAGAATCGACCGACATAACGCCTTCCACAAATAAAACGAACGTAAGTTCTTATTTTACGCCTGAAATTCAGGTTCTTTTGGATTCATCTCAAAAGATACTGTCAGATTCCCGCAAACAATGTTCCAAAGGTGTTCACTAGGATTCAATGCGAACACAGCAGCAGGCAGGCCGGATAAGGGATCTGATCAAAGTGTAAAGCACCGCGTTAGAAACCAGAAACAAAGAGGCTCAAAGTAGATCGTGCAAAACGAACTTAAAGATGAATCCCACGACCGGCCAGTTGCTCAATCAGTGTTTCCGTATCGGTAAAGACTTCACCCTGAATTCCCAGCTTTTTCGCTTCTTTGACGTAATCGGGGATATCGTCTGTGTAAAAGGCTTCTGCAGGAGCACACTCAATTTTTTGCAGGGCACACTCGAAAATGGCAGGCTCCGGTTTGATCGCCCCCGCTGCATAGGACGTCACAAAATCATCAAACCGCTGTAATACATCATATCGGTTCCAGATAAATTCAAAGTGTGACACGCAGGTATTCGACAACAGGACCAGACGATACCCACTCGCCTTGATGGAATCCAATACAGGCAGGATCGATGTATTCAGCTCAAAAATATCAGAGCCCGCAAGTGCTAAGGCTTCGAAATCAACTGATTGGCCGACTGCCTGTTCAAACCACTGATGAAATTCAGCAGGGGTCAGTTGACCTCGTTCATACTCCCATTGCTTACCGGATCCGATCAACAGCGTCCTGATTTCAGACTCAGATCGGCCACACAGACGCCCCATTTGTTCACACATCTTATCATGCGAAAAAAACGCCAGAACATTCCCCATGTCAAATAGAAATGTACGAATCAAAACAGGGCTCCCGAAATATTACTCGTTTCTCATACTGACCAGTTCAAGTTGTATGCGACCATCACCAGTCATACAAGTAACTTAACACTCCCCAATTTGAGCAAAATCCCTCAATCGTGAATAATTGGCCGACTCGGGAACTAGAGAATACACCTCTTATTGACGCTCAGAGTATATTTTCTTAAATTGCCTGTAGATAAGAACTTGATAAAAGCTAGCTGTCAGCTTGGTTCTTGTCACACTACTCAGTCAGGTTTGTCCGATGCTTCTGTGCCATCAAGCAAGCCTGATATGATCACTTCGTGGAGAGAAAAGATGGATTTTGAAGGTCAATCCTCCTACCCGTCAGGAGAACCAGGCAAAGAGTGGCCATGCCTGCGCCAATTCTGTGTGTTTATGGAAAACCGGGTTGGTTATCTCCATCAACTGTTAAAACTACTTGAAAAATTCGATCTCAGAATCATCGCTTTGAGTACGGTCGACTCGGTCGACGTCGCGATGAGCCGCATAGTCCTCGACAATTACGAGAGGGCACGGGAAATTTTTGAATTTTCAGGATATACATTCTTTGAAAAAGACCTGATCGGCGTCGAGCTACCGGATGACACGCAACCCTATATGCGAATCTGTCTCTCTTTACTCCAGGCAGAGGTGAATATCGATTATACCTACCCATTACTTTACCGCAGACATGGTCGAGGTGCGATAGCTCTGTGCGTCGATGATATTGATCTGGGTATCAAAACCCTGACCGAGCAAGGGCATCGCATCATCACAGAGAAAGATCTCAAAGACGACGACGAGTATATTTGACCAGATCACCTGCTCAAGCTTGTGAGATCTTCTGAGCTTTGCCGGATTTTGCCGCATCGTAAAATGCATAGATGGTGCGAATGATTCTCAAACTCTCCCGGCTCGTCAGCAACGGATCGCCATTTCCAGCAGCCGCCTGTACGGCTTTTCGAACAGCGGGTGTATATCCTCGTGGCTCAACCGGTTTTTCAAATCGAAATTTCTTTCCATTATGGTTCAGCGTCCATTCCAGATGACGCTCCTCAAACGGCACCATTTCCAGCCAGCCTTTGCTGCCCCAGATTTTGATCAGGGACTGATATCCCCGATTCATAAAATAACCAGCTGTGAGCGTTCCTAAAAAACCGGCTTCATAGCGAAAGGACAGGGCGGCTGCATCTTCCACGGAAATCGGCTGTCCCCCGACTAACGCCGTAAATCCGGAAACATCAGTGATCGAAGAGTCCGTCAGATACATCGACAGATCCAGCCAGTGGATTCCTAACCACGACAGAAATCCCCCTCCAGCTCGGTCCTTCTGCGCATACCAGCTTTGGTGATAAGCGGGATTCGTCAACCGAGTCTGGTCGGCTAACAGGGTCATTTCCACTCCGTAGATCTTTCCCAGGGTTCCGGCATCGATCAATGACTTTGCAAACTGGATTTCCGGGTTCGTCCGATTCGCAAGCGCCAGCGATAAATCCAAATGCTTGCTCTCGGCCTTTTGAACCAAAGGCTCAAATTGCGCAACACTCAAACAAGCGGGCTTTTCTGATAACACATGGCAGCCTTGTTCCAAAGCCAGATTGATCGCTTGAGGTGCCTGTCGGGCTTCCATCGTGACCAAAGCCAGTTCTGGATGCTCGATCTGAAGCAAATTTTCAGGCTTATCATAGACTTCGCTCAGCTTGGAACCGAGTTCCCGCCGGGCCAGTTCAACCTGTTTGTGACTGGGATCAGACAGAAATACTTCCTTGACGGCATCAATCTCCTTCAGCGCTGAAAAGTAGGCGCTTAAGTGCGCTCCCGTCTCATTCGTCAGCACAGCAACAGAAATTTGTTTCTTCATCATGAATCTCCTCCTGTCATTTCGATCTTTGCCGGATCGGACTTGCATCGATACATTGCATTTCAAGTTCTTTGTATATTTTATATACTATATCCAATCGATTTCACTCCCACCAGAATCTTCTTTAGTTCTGGAGCAGGGGAGCACTCTCTTCATATCAGGATCAGTTCGTTGTTAACAAGCCATCTTGTCGCGCCAGGAAAAATTGAACTCATTGAAGTCCCCGAACCCGAACTTGCACCGGCTTCCACACTGGAGCCAGGCAGTGGACAAATCATCTTCCAGCCGGAAACGACCTGCCTGTGTGGTTCGGATCTGCCGTATTTCAATGGCACAGATGAATGGGAAATTGAAATCGGTCACTCCTTGCACGAAATGATCGGCACTGTCACTGCAACGAATGGACAGCGTTGGAAAGCAGGGGACCGAGTCCTCGCCGTTCCCGTCATGCAGCAGGGCCTCAGCGAACGTTTTGTGCTGGACGAATCCCGCACGATTCCCATCGCCACCAACATCCCGGAAGAACATGCTTTGATGGCACAACCTCTGGGAACGGCGCTGTTTGCTCTCAAGAAACTGCCCAATCTGCTGGATAAAACAGTGGCCGTGGTGGGGCAGGGCCCCATGGGACAATTAATGAATGCCGCGCTCAGCAATATGGGCGCGCGTCAGATTGTCGGTATCGACCTGCTGGAATCCCGTCTAGAGGTCAGTCCCCGCATGGGAGCCACCGCGACGATCTGTAATCAGAACACCGATCCCGTCGCCGCACTACGGGAAATCCTGATCGGGGAATTGCCCGACATCGTCATCGAAGCCGTCGGCCACGCCGATCAACAGCTCAATCTCTGTATCGATCTCTGCCGCGAAGCAGGCAACATTCTCGTGTTCGGCGTTCCCCCTGAAACCATCGATCAGATCCGCTGGCGCGACTTGCTCTTTAAAAACATCACTGTGAATACAAGTATCAATCCCGACTTCAAACGTGATTTCCCACTCGCCATGCAATGGCTCTCCGAAGGACGCATCGATGTGACTCCCATCATTACACATCGCTTTCCCCTGGCAGAAATTCAGCAGGCATTCGAACTATTTCGCGATCGCAAAGACGGCGTGATTAAAGTCATTGTTGAATTTCCCTCTCTGGGTCGTTAAAGATAGAGAGTACCCCGGAACAACAAACGGGGCTCAGACACTCCCCGATTTTCGCATCCCGATCAAAACAGAGGTTATTGATGAACTTCTTAGAGAACACCATTCGCACTCTGGTCCGCTGCATCGCCTGCCTGTGTTTCAGCCTCATGTTGCTCAATCAGACTCAGGCGGCAGAGCCCCCCAATATTATCTACGTCATGGCGGACGATCTGGGTTATGGTGATCTCGGCTGCTTTGGACAGACGGTCATCAAGACTCCCAACATCGATCAGTTGGCCAAACTGGGAATGCGATTCACAAATCACTATGCCGGCCACACGGTCTGTCGTCCTTCGCGGCTGGTTCTGTTAACAGGCCAGCATACCGGACACACTCCGATCAGCCAGAATGAACAATATTATTTCCCTGAAGGCGCTACCACTGTCACCTCACTCTTAAAGGAAGCCGGCTACGCGACCGGGGGAGTCGGCAAATGGGCATTGGGGCCCCCCGAATCAACGGGTGTTCCCAGCAAGCAGGGATTTGATTTCTGGTTTGGTTATCTGGACCAGGGAAATGCCCACAACTTTTATCCGGAATTTCTGTGGAGCAACGAACAGGAAATTTCGCTGCCGGGCAATAAAGTCGGGCCGCAGAAACGAGTCTCAATCGAACGCGAGACTTATTCGCACGATCTGCTCACTCAGGAAGCGTTCAACTTCATCAAGCACAACGCTAAGAAGCCTTTCATTCTCCAGGCGCATTACACGATCCCGCATGCCAATAATGAAGGGGGGCGGGCGACCGGCGACGGAATGGAAGTGCCTGAATACGGAGAATACGCAGACCGTGAATGGCCGGCTCCCGAAAAAGGCTTTGCCGCCATGATCACCCGCCTCGACCGCGACCTGGGACAAATGGTCAAACTGTTAAAAGAATTGAACCTGGAACACAAGACGATCATCTTTTTCACATCAGACAATGGCCCGCACCAGGAAGGCATGCATCAGGTCGATTTTTTCAATTCTAACGGCCCACTCCGCGGCTATAAGCGGGATCTCTATGAAGGCGGCATTCGCGTTCCCCTGATCGTGAAGTGGCCCGGCAAAGTTCAAGCCGGAACGACAACAGATCACATCAGTGCCTTCTGGGATTTTCTGCCAACTGCCTGTGAACTGGCGGGTATCAAGCCGCCACAAAGCATCGACGGAGTTTCTTATCTGCCCACGCTACTGGGGCAACCGCAGACGCCCCACGACACGCTATTCTGGAAGTACCGCGGGAAAGTCGCCCTGCGATCTGGGAAATGGAAAGCAGTCCAGACTGGCCTCAAAAAACCATTTGAGCTGTATAATCTCGATACCGATATTGGAGAACAAAACAATATCGCCGAGCAACATCCCGAAATTGTAGCGCAGATGAAACAGAAAATCGTCGAGAGTCAATCAGCCAACTAAACTGGTTTTCGAAGATCAAATGATTTCGCGGATCGGCTCGGTATGTTCGACGCCCACCAGCTTTTGATCCAGCCCGCCATAAAAGTAAGACAAACGGTTCGGATCCAGTCCCATCTGATTCAGAATAGTGGCGTGCAATCGCTTTACATGGAACGGCTTTTCCACCGCCGCCGAGCCCAACTCGTCGGTCGCACCCACAGAAGTTCCGCCCTTAACACCACCGCCGGCGGTCCACATCGTAAACCCGTACGAGTTATGGTCGCGGCCCGTTCCCTTGGCGTATTCCGCCGTCGGCTGACGTCCGAACTCACCACCCCAGACGACCATCGTTTCATCAAACAAGCCGCGTGCTTTAAGATCCTTAATCAACGCGGCAATCGGCTGATCGGTATTCCCGGCATGATAACTATGATTTTTAAACAGATCCCCGTGGGCATCCCAGTTGGCATCATTATGGTTTCCGCCGGAATACAATTGAATAAACCGCACGCCACGCTCAACCAGTCGGCGGGCTAACAGACAACGTCTGCCAAAATCAGCCGTACGAGGGTTGTTCAGCCCGTATAACTCCTGCGTCTGTTTCGTTTCTGACGCCAGGTCGGCTGCTTCGGGAGCATGCTTCTGCATTTTAAACGCCAGTTCGTAACTGGCGATCCGCGCCGCCAACTCCGAGTTGCCGGCCCGCGAAACCTGGTGCTTCTCGTTAGCGTCTTTCAATGCGTCCAGTAACTCGCGCTGTACCGCTTTGCTCATCCCTTCTGGTCGACGCAAATCAATCAGAGGCGCGCCCTCCGAACGCATGGTTGTCCCCTGATACGTCGCCGGCATAAAACCACTCGACCAGTTCTTGGCTCCACTGATAGGCCCACCCGTCGGATCGAGCATCACCACATAACCGGGCAGATTTTCATTCTCGGTTCCCAGACCATAATTCAGCCACGAACCCAGACTGGGAAACCCACTTAAAATGCGTCCCGAATTCATCATCAGCATCGCCGATCCATGAATGGGAGAATCAGCGGTCATTGATTTCAAAAACGCAATATCATCCGCACACGTCGCCAGATGCGGAAACAAATCCGAAACCCATTGACCCGATTGACCATACTGCTTGAACTTCCATTTCGGGCCGACAACGCGACCTTCGTTCTTTTCCCCACCGCGTCCTTTGGTTTTGACGGGAATCGTTTTGCCGTCCAAATCATATAGTTTTGGTTTATAATCAAAGGTATCAACGTGACTCGGCCCACCATACATAAACAGAAAAATGACACTCTTGGCTTTCGGCTTGAAATGGGGATCTTTGGGCGCCAACGGATTCTGGAACTGGCTCACACCGTCTGCGGCAACGGCCTGGGAATTGAGAAAACCGTCCTGCGACATCATGCCCGTTAATGCCACCGAAGCGAACCCGCCACCGGCTTCCCACAGAAACTCACGTCGTGTACGACGGCAGAACTGCGCATGTCCGGCAGAACTAGCTTCTTGATGATTGGATGTTTGCTCCATAGCCATAGCTCGTCCTCTTAAGTTACAAGGCGAAATCGCCAAGACGCATTTCATTAAAAGTCGCTAATCCACATAAACAAATTCGTTGCGGTTCAAAATCGTTAAGCAGAAATAATTCAATGCCTGTTTTTCATCGAGCGAATGTTGTTTGATCAATTTATCAATCAATTGCACTCCGTCGGCGACTTCATCAGCCTGTGCTTCGCGTCCATAAGCCAACCGAATGGCACGCGTTACAAACTCAGCATGTGATGTCCCCGTCTGTTCAATCACACGATCAGCAAACAATTCAGCCTGCCGATTCACAAACGCTCCATTCACCATTCCTAATGCCTGTGCAGGCTGAGTGGTTACAAATCGGACCGCACACGTACTGTCCGTATCGGCAAAGTCAAAATTAGAGAGCAGGGGAGTAATCAATGAACGCTTCACAAAAATATAAATACTGCGCCGCGCGCGCTCTTCTTCCGAAGAATTCAACCAGCCATGTCCTGGTTTGGATTGCCCCTGCAGGACTTCTTTTGAAATTTCCGGATAAAACCCAGGGCCATACATTTTCAGATTCAAGCGACCATTCACCGCCAGGATGGAATCACGTACTTCTTCTGCACTTAATCGCCGCATATTAAATCGCCAGAACAGATCGTTTGCCGGGTCAATCGCCGCTGCCTGATCGGAATGCTGTGCAGACATCTGATAAGCGTTCGACATCATAATCAGTTTATGGAGCGTCTTAAATTTCTGGCCACTCTTGACAAACTCCAGAGCCAGCCAGTCCAGTAATTCCGGATGGGTAGGAGGCACACCTAACTGGCCGAAGTTATTCGGAGATTGAACAATGCCACGACCAAAATGATGCTGCCAGACCCGGTTCACAATCACGCGCGAAGTCAGCATGTTATCGTCGCTGGCGATCCATTCCGCCAGCGCACGTCGCCTGCCTGAAGTCGCTTGATCTTTATGCGGCTCTGGAATTTGCAGTTCCGTCTTACCAAAAATTTCCGGGAAGCCGGGCTCTACTTTTTCTCCGCGAGAATTGGGATTCCCACGCAACAGGACAAACGTCTCACGCGGCTCTTTCAAACTTCGTCTGACACTCAACGCCATTTTTCGAGGCGGTAGTTTTTTCCTCTTTGCTTCCAGTTCCTTCATCTCACGTTTTAAACCCTGATAGGTTTGAAACTGTTCCGGCTCCAGATGCTGTTTCAGTTTCTCTTTGAGCAACTTGCCACGTTCGCGTGTTTCGGATCGCCTCTGATCCACACCCGACATTTTTTTGATACCAGTCTCTTCAATCTGATGCATCTTCTGCTTCAATTCATTTTGTTGTGCATCATATTGCGCATATTGAGCGGAAATCTCAGGGCCGGTGATATCGGTCTGATTATAAGAGAGCTGATCACCACGCGTTCCATACGAATTCAATCCATGAAAAAACGCCAGAAAACGGTAATAATCCTCATGGGGAACTGGATCGATCTTATGCTCATGACAGCGGGCACAATTTAAGGTAAGCCCTAAAAAGACCTGACTCGTCGTGGAGACAATATCATCCAACTCGTTATAGAAACCCAGTAACGGATCGGCGGGTTCATCATCCCAGAGTCCCAGACGATAATAGCCGGTGGCAATAATCGTCTCATGGGTCACCTGATCGAGTTCGTCTCCCGCCAGCTGTTCTTTGATGAACTGGCTGTACGGCTTATCTTCATTGAAAGCACGGATCACATAATCTCGAAAACGCCAGGCGTTGGGTTTCTCGCCGTCCCGTTCGAAACTGTTGGTATCGGCATAACGAACCAGGTCCAGCCAGTGACGTGCCCAGCGCTCTCCATAACGGGGAGACGCCAACAGACGATCGACCAGTTTTTCGTACGCATTCGGATCCGGATCGTTGACAAACTGGTCGACTTCTTCCGGCGTCGGAGGTAAGCCGGTTAGATTAAAATAAGCGCGACGAATCAACGTCACGCGGTCTGCCGGCGGAGCAGGTAACAACCCTTTTTCTTCCAACTTCGCCAGGATAAACGCATCGATCGGGTTTTTGACCCACTTGCTGTTTTTGGTCTGAGGTGGCGTGAATTTCTGAGGCGGCTGAAATGCCCAGTGCTTTTTCCATTCTGCGCCCTGTTGAATCCAGTTCTTCAGCAGACCAATCTGTTCCCCCGAAAGACGGTCTCCTTCTGGAGGCATCTGCAGATCTTCGTCTTTCGTCGTGATCCGCGCGATCAGCTCACTCTTTTCCGGATGCCGGGGAACAATCGCAGTCGCCTCCGATTCCAACTGCTGAAAGGCCTGCTCGCTCTGATCCAGGCGCAAACCACCTTCCTGTACATCAGGACCATGACACGAATAACAATGTTTGGCTAATAGAGGCTGAATCTGCTGTGTGAAATCAACAACCGGCTTTAAATTCTTCTCGACAGGCACCTTGTTGTTGGTTTCGGCAAATCCAAAAGCAGAGATCCCCCAAACAATCGCAAGCCCCAAGACACAACAGAGCCGATTCTGGAATTTCCCTTGGATTCTGCAGGAATTGATCCGTGCCATTATGAGGCAGCCCCTTAAAATGTACATTTATCAACTTATTATTTAAACGGCGTATACTTAATCAAAAATATAATCGACCGAGCCACTTTTGTCTATTCTCAATTTCAACCTGGAAGAATATTATTCTACATTGTATCCCCTAAGCGATTCTCTGTCACACTCTTTCTCTTTTCTACCCGTTCCTGATCAGTCGGTTTTCCGTTTTGAAAGTAACCTGTCTGTTGATTGACCGATTATGCTACAATCATAACCGTCTCTATTCACAGACGCGCTTGATGACAGGCATCTGTTTCTGATCTGAGGAGAATCTGCAGGATGAATCGATGGTTTCCTCCATTCTCAATACGATATTTTCTGAGTAATGTTTATGCCAGAATTCTCTTTTTCGCTGGTATTCTCTTCATTTTCCCATGTGCCATCCTGCTGTCTGAGAATAAACCCGCCTCGAATCAACTGATCGCGTTTCTGGATCCGCCAGCCGACAAAGAAATTCCTGACCAGAGTGAACCTGCCCAGGATGCTTCGGAAGACCGCGAAGCGCTGATTCATCGCATCTATCGAAACCGAAGTTTGCAAACTCAGTTTGAACGGGCACAGGCAAAATTCCGCAATCAGGAATTTACGGAAGGTGCGTTACAACTCGAAAAGCTCCTGGATCACCAGGAAGACTATTTCTTCTGGCCTGAAGACCAGGATCGCCCCTTAAACTTCAGACAACAGACGCGCCAACTCTATTCGACTGCCTCACCACGCACAGTTGCCGACTACGAGCGGATTTCCGGTCCGCAGGCGAACTGGCTTCTGGAACAAGCCCGCCAAAAAAATGATCTCCGCATGTATGAACTGCTGGCGCTCCAGTTTTTTCCCCTGCAGGCTGGTTTTGAAGCATTGAATTATCTGGCCGCCCATTACATGGAGCAGGGCAATTTCGAATTCGCCGCACGCTACTGGGATCTGCTGATCAACAGTCGCATCCATCAATCACGAATGCAGCCCGTACATTTTCTCAAAGCAGCCGTTTCCTATCAGCAATCTGGCCAGCTCGAAAAACTATCGAAGATTCTGGAAGCCCGAGGAGAAACTGTTGTCACATGGCGTGGTAATAAAAGCAGTCTGGAACTCGCCATGCAGGATTTAGAGTCCCCTTTGAGAAACGCCACCCAGCAGCAGAAATCAGATTGGTCTGTCGCTCAGGGAAACGCACGACGGAACCAGTCTACGTATGCCAGTTTACCCTATCTTCATCCCCGCTGGAGCCATCCCATCGGTCGCACAAAACATGCGAGTCCTCTGAAAACGCTGATCGACTGGGAAGGAAAACACAATCGTGAAAATCTCTCCACCGCGATTGCCAATATGCCCATCGCGGTGGAAGACCTTGTCATTTACCGTGACTTTGAAGGAATCCGCGCCGTTGAGCTGGAGTCCGGCAAGACATCCTGGGTCTTTCAAAGCGAAGGCAGCCTCAGTAACTTGATCAATCTCTTGGAAGATCGCACACCATCACATTCATCCTACTCACAAAATTTGTCACTGGAAAAATTCTATAATTACAGCTCAATCTACGGTTCACTTTCGAGTAATGGTCAGTTTGTGTTTGCCATTGATTATCTGCCGAATCCAGCTTCCCCAACTCAACTGAATCTCGGACTTCGTCGTTCCCGTACTTATTTTCCGCTTGTTACCCAGAGAGGAAATCGGCTGCTCGCTCTGCCTCTGAAACAAATAACAGCATCTTCAAACCAGAACTCAGCGACGCAATCACCGTCCACTTCCCCCAAAACGGCTTCAGCCAAAGTAAAGCCGGCCTGGACTCTTGAGGGATATTATTTTCTGGGAGCGCCACTGCCTGTTGGCAGTTTTGTTTACGCCATAGCCGAACACAACAGTCAGATTTCCCTGCTCTGCCTCAATCCGCAAGAGGGAACAATCCACTGGAAACAGGGCATCGCTTATGTCAATCAGCCGATTCAATCCGATCGTAATCGGGCGTATCAGCAATGCCCTCTCGCCAGCAGCCAGGGAATCATTGTCTGCACGACGCAGATTGATACACTGGTCGCCGTTGACGCAACCAATGGAGATTTGCTCTGGAACTATTATTATGGTGAAGGAGACCAATACCGCAGGATTTCTCAAAAGCGGTATTTAAGGCCTGTCTCCTTCGGCCACCGCGGCTTGACCAGCACTCCCGTGATCGATCAGAATCGGATCTTCTACCTCCCCAATGGCTCACCTTACATTCATTGTATTGACTTACAAACCGGTGCGGCGCTATGGAACGAAGTCCACCGGGAAGATGGTGAGTACGTCGCGGCTGTGGTAGACGAGACCGTTCTGGTGGTTGGCTCAGATTACTGTCGCGGTCGGCATATTCAAGATGGAAGAGAACTCTGGCATCTGGAATCGGGGCCCGTTTCTGGGAAAGGGTTTTTATCGCAAGAAAATTACCTGCTGCCGATCAAGTCGGGAAGCGTACTCAGCATTCATATCCCCTCAGGCAAAGAATCCGGTTTCACGCTCAATAAAACGACTCATATCTCAGAGATCCTGAACCGGGAATTTAAAGAGAAACTGCAACAAGGAGCCAATTACGCATTCCAGACAGCTGCTGCCATCGATCCCAAAATCAGCGAACGATACGGCCAACGTAACTGGTATCCGGGAAATCTCATCGCACATCAAGGTCAGATCATCTCGCTGGGACTCTGGCAGATCGATTCCTTCGCCCAGGCAGAAGCAATGCGTGCCAGCCTGGCTGAGACCAAGAAACAATCCATCAATTCGGAACAAGCCCAGAGCGATCAGTTATTAAAAGCCGAGCTGGATCTGGCACTCGGTAACTTGAGCAGTGCACAACAAAAACTCGAAGCACTGCTGTCGATGAATGCAAAGGCTCCTATCAAAAAGCGTTCCGAATCCCTCTTACGAGAATTGCTTTATGCAGAACTGAATCATACCGAGCAAAATGAGTACGACCTACTCGCGAAGCTCGAAGCCCTCGCAACCACCCCACTGGAACGGGGCCGATTTTTATCCCGCAAATCAAGATATCTGCTACAACAACAAGACTATCAGGGTCTGATGGAAGTCGCAGAAGAATTTCAAAAGATCGAAGTCGATCAACCTCTGGCAATGGCCGGCGATACAAATCATCTGGTTACGGTCAAAAGTCTCATCTCCGGTTTGATGGAAAAAGTCACCACCAAAGCAAACAGAGAAGAACGTGAAACAGTCGACGCCATTATTTCCGCTGATCAACAGGCTGCACTGAAAGAGGGCTCCGTCACTGCTTTAGAATCCTTTCTGGACACCTATGGCAGTTGGTCTCAAGCAGTCGCCGTCCGCAGTGTTCTGGCACAAAAACTGATTCAACAAGGCCAGAACCAACAGGCAGAATTCCTGCTGCTGGAAAATCGCTCAGATCCGGATCCCCAAATCGCCGCGACAGCAACACGTCAGCTACTCGAATTATGGCAGTCTGTCGGCCTGCCTCACGAGGCTGCTTCTCTCTTGAGAGAACTGGATGAAAAATTCGCAAACATCACGCTCGATTCCGGCATGACGGGCTCTGAATATGTCAAACAATTCAATCGGGGTTCGGAAACCTGGTCGATCTTTCAAATAATGCAACCACTTAACCGAGAGATCTCCCATGTCGCCATCAAGCAATCATATACAGGCATGCCTGCTCCTGAAGCAGGAAAACCCTACCAAAACTATGAACGCAAATTTCTACCGCCACCTGAGATCTCTCAAATCCTGCTCAAAAAAGGCTCGATCCTCAATGTGATCAATAAACACGCGGGACAACAAATCGGCAAGATCAATGCCTCAGACCGCATCTCCTATCCCTATCATTCACAGAACACGCGCGTTGGTCACTTTATCCCGCTGGGGGCAAGCCGCAAAATTCATGGCATTTCACTGATTCAACTACAAGATGAAATTTCCAAGCCGCTCTGGACCACGGAATTTGACGATTTAAACATTTCCCAATCCCTGTTTTATGTAGGGCCATCCGGCCCCCGCGTCTGTATCTTTCAGTGGGCGAATCGACTGTTTGCCTTAAATCCGGCAACCGGAAAAGTGCTCTGGGAACGCAAAAACATCCCGTCCAAATCCGGTTACCTGAGCGATTCCAGCAAGGGACTGATCGGCGATCAAAAAGCGATCGTCGCCTTCAACATTAATCGAACCAATTACGATGTCTACAGTTCCATCACTGGTGAACTGATTCGAAAGGGCGAATTGGATTTAAACAGTCGCGCCCGGCATGTATTTGGACGAAAACTCTTCTACCAGACAACATCAACAACTGAAAAACGCGTCCGTTTGTGGGACCCACTTACAGACCGATTCCTGCTGGATGAACCCATCTCAAACTCGGGCTTCTCAACTCAGATTTCTCCAACAGAACTCGCAATCTTACTACCGCCCAACCGACTGCGGGTTTTAAATGTGGAAACAGGCGAGACCCTTGTCGAAACGATACTCCCCGATCATTTACTCACAAAACTGAATAAGTTCGTCGGTTTTTCTGATAACGACCACTACTACTTTAACTTTTCCTATACGGCGCCTCGCAAAAGATCAGTCAGACATGACTTTTATGTGAGTGACTCCTTTTTAAACGTAGTCCATGTCGACAATGACTTAATCGGCGTTGATAAACAATCGGGAAAAATCCTCTGGAATCGTAACCTGCCGAAACGATCCTGGGTTAATACCTCACAGTACCAACTTCCCTTCCTGATTTTCATAAGTAAAATCCGTACCGAATCAAAAAAAACAAGTTACTCCTTCCTGTTTGAGATTCTCGATGCAAAAACAGGAAATACCATTGGCTTCAAAGACAACATCATGAAGGATACGATCCTGCAAATGCAGATTGATCCCCGCTTCAATAAGATCGTCTTCCAGGGAATGAATGGTGCCGTCGAGATCGATTTTAGCGATCGTACAAAATCGCTGGAGAAAATATTGGATGCACCACTCTAAGTCGGCAGTCAAATAACTTGACCTGAACCTGTCAGAGCTTTAGCCTGTCTATTACAGCAATCAGCGGCTGTCGTATAATGGTATTACCCCAGCTTCCCAAGCTGGTGACGAGGGTTCGATTCCCTTCAGCCGCTCTTACCTGACTCTGTTTCGCCAGGTAGCGTTTATTGATTGGTTTCGAGTGCGATTCTCATGATTGTAACCTTCCCGAGATCGGTATTAACCGCGGCTAACGCCTTGTGGCTGATCCGGTTTTTGGTGATTTCCTAACCAGAATGACTTATTAGCCGAAGGGCATTAGCCCCGGTTAATACCATTTGCCAAGAGGCATTCGAACTAAGAAACGCTACCTAGAGCGCATCACATTTTACCATAGCGTGCCTCAATCTAATATACTCGGTCCAAATAGCCTTGGAGACGCTACAGTAAAGCTGGACACAGTCTAGCTCTTGACCTGCTGTGTCTTCTTCTCAGAACGAAGCTGCGCCAGTTGTTTCGAAACATCAGAGAAGGGGACCTCGTGAGGCAGTTTCCCGGTGGAAGCAGCAACCGCGGATGCCACACCAGCCGCCTCTCCCATCGCCACCGCATTTCCAGTGACCCGGTAACTGCTGTGTGCAATGAAATCGCCGCTGATACAACGCCCGGCCATCATCAACCCGGTCACATCCCGGGCAATCAGAGCCCGCAGGGGAATATCATAAGGCTTCGATTTGAACGGTTTCTTTTCAATCGCCTTCGTCTTGCCGGGATTGGTTGAATGCACGTCGATTCCAAATCGGACATGGCAAATCGCATCGTCAAAACGAGCCCCTTTCTTTAAATCCTCGGCAGTCACATGATAGCGTCCCAGAATCCGGCGGCCTTCCCGCGTTCCGATCTGCTCGGCGGTCGCGATAATCTCCAGATTCGTCCAAGGATCGCCCAGTGTTTTCAGACTGTTGACCAGCTTGTGAACTTCACGGCGTGCCTGCAGCGTTGCGTCCGTCACATGCGCCGCATCAATGGCGAGTGTCCCATATTCATGATTGGCCATCATCGCATACAGCCCGTCCCGGACGCGAAAGATCGTAGGACCACCATAAGAAGGATCGACACCCGCACGCTGAAATTCGGCTAGTAGATTCTTTTTCGGATTCCCCAGTTTGCGAGGCTCAGCATCGCCACGAACGAACCGTGCAATGCCGTCAGTCGTGACTCCTGTGAGCAAGACCATCAGACTCATTGGCTGAGTCAAACCGGTTCCCGGCTGACCAAATTCATAACCGCAGCCGGCCTGCGCCGCCAGATCGCCATCGCCGGAACAATCAATAAACGACTTCGCCCGCCAGGCCTGTCGGCCCGATTTTGATTCGGTCACGATCACGGACAAGCGATTGTTAATATCCGTCACCGCACCAACCACACGCGTATGCAGCTGAATTTTCACACCCGCTTCCAACAGCAGATCTTCCAGCAGCAGCTTCGTTTTCTCGGTGTCATAGGCGACAGAACCATTCGACAGAGTATTGCTGGCGCCGCGATCATCCAACTTTTGCAGAATCTCGCGCATAATGCCCGGCTTATTCTGTGCATCGATAATCAGTGTCAACGCACCGGCCGTCCAGACGCCGCCCACACAGCCATTCACTTCCAGCAGTCTGGTTTTCGCGCCGCTCCGAGCAGAAGCCAACGCCGCCGCAAATCCGGCAGGGCCGCCGCCACAGACGATGACTTCATCCTCTTCGACAATGGGAATGTTCCGCGCCGCTTCATGAAAGACTTTGCCGTCCGGCGAAATCCAGCCGCTGGTTCGCACATGCTGCGCGGTTGAATTCCAGACCGATTGACCACCCCCATCCAGCAGCATCGTATTGGAGGGCCGCGTGATAGCATCAACGACGGGTTCTTTTGCCGACGCCCCATTCGCACCGGCCACAAATGCAGCCGTACTGCCAGCCAGGTATTTTCCAAAAACGCGGCGGTCCATTTTATCATTGGCCATGAACGGCTCCCCTTTTTTTCAGCTGATATCCCAGATCAATGGGCGAATCAATTTACTTAACCATGAATCCGTTTTTGAATCTCGGCAACAACATCACCGACAGGAATACGAACTTGCTCCAGCGAGTCCCGATCTCGCAAGGTCACACAGTTATCCTGTTCGGTCTCCCCATCGACTGTCAGACAGTACGGCGTTCCAATCTCATCCTGGCGACGATAGCGGCGACCGATGGCTCCCTGTTGATCATACACGGCCTGAATACCTGCTGCACGCAGTTTTCCATAAATTGAAGCAGCCACTTCGGGCATTCCCGCTTTTTTGATCAAGGGGAAGACAGCCGCTTTGACAGGCGCCAGCTTCGGATGAAACCGCATTACGGTCCGTGTCTGCATCTTGCCTTTTTCATCAGGCTGCTCGTCTTCGTAATACGCTTCGCACAGAAACGCCAGTGTCGCCCGGTCAGCTCCCGCAGCCGGTTCGATGACATGCGGCACAAATCGTTCGCGCGTCTGATCATCAAAGTAAGTCAGATCTTTTCCGCTCCCTTTGTACTTCGGCTGTCCGTGTTCGTTCTTTTCGACCACGAGCTGATCGCCTTCGCGAATCAGTTTCCCTTCCATATGCGAACGCAAATCGAAATCGCCACGATGTGCAATCCCTTCGAGTTCTCCGTACTCATTTTCTTCCATAAAGGGGAATGCATACTCCACGTCGGCTGTTCCCACCGAATAGTGAGCCAGCTCCTCGGGTGTATGGTCGCGCAGAATCAGGTTGCCTGGGTCAATCCCGTGCTTGATATACCAGGCATACCGGCGGTCACGCCAATACTTGTACCATTCGAACGATTCATCCGGATGACAGAAAAATTCCATCTCCATCTGTTCGAATTCACGCGAACGGAACGTATAGTTTCGTGGCGTAATTTCATTACGGAAACTTTTTCCGATCTGGGCAACCCCAAACGGAAACTTCACACGTCCGCTGTCAACGACATTCTTAAAGTTCACGAACATTCCCTGTGCGGTTTCCGGTCGCAAAAACGCGGTCCCTTCTTCGCCCGACAAGGCACCAATGATCGTCTTGAACATCAGGTTGAATTCACGCGGCTCCGTCAGCTCTCCGCCTGTATCCGGGCAGCGGGGCTCCAGCTTTCCGGTCGCGGGGATCTCAGCCTCTACGAGCATCTTACTGTAATCCATCAGATTACAGACCCGAATCTCAGGCGATTCGCTGGGAGTGAGACCTTGCGTTTTCTCATATTCTGCCAGTGCCTTCTCCAGACGCTTGCGTTTGGTTTTAGAAAGACCTTCTTCTCCGATATCGGCCATGTAGGTCTCACAGGCAACCGGAGTCTCGTCAGAAGCATACGCGACGGCGACAGACACATGGTCCACGCGAAAACGGGCCTTTGATTCTTTGGAATCGACCATAAAATCATGGAACAGATCAAAGTGCCCGGAACTTTTCCAGACGCTGGGATGCATGATAATCGTCGTTTCGACCCCGGTCATGGAAAAAGGTTTCGGAGCGCCTTCGGGTGTGATCAACTCGTTGTGCGTGGTAATCATATCCGACCACCAGGCTTCACGGACATTGCGTTTCAGTTCCACCCCGAGCGGACCATAATCCCAGAACCCCTGAAGTCCGCCATAGATCTCTGAAGACTGAAATACGAACCCACGCCGTTTACACAACGCAACGATTTTCTCCATCTCTTTTTTCATTGAACTGGTCTTTCCATCTTGTCTTTCAAAGACACTCTAAAAATAGGAATTGATTTCAATTATCAGGGAACAGAATCGGTCTCAAACACCAGCGGCTAACGTAATTGTCTCTGACTGGTGATCATATTCCGGTACCGCGGAAATCAGGCCGCGCTCGGAACATAATCGAATATCGTCTTCAAAGCCACGCCGAATCAGATTCCGACCGCCCAGACTGGCACGGATCGCCATCAGTACTCCCTCTTCGTGCTGAATTTGAGATCGATAATGGTCGACGACAATCCGGGTCGAATCGTCCATCGCCAGTTCCTGACCGATCTGATCCTGCAATTCCGCTGCGATCGCACCGGCACACAAACAATCTTCTCCGGTCACACTTCCATCCGTTCCCGCACACACCAGATAGATCAAACCATCCGAGTTTTTCAGTTCGTTCACCACCGCATCCAGACAGAGAAACGAACCAATTAAAATCCGACGCGCCTGGATGGCATGCTTCAGAGCCCGTGTTCCATTGCTGGTGGTAAAGACAATCTGTTTCCCGGCAACCGTCTCCGCCGGATAACGGGCAGGGGAGTTATCCAGGTCGAACCCTTCAATCATGACGCCCATCCGCTCTCCGCCCAGCAGCACCTCTTCGCCAGTTGCTTGTCTCAGTTCGCTAGCCACCTGCTGTGCTTCCTCGATTTCTTCGCAGGGAATCACCGAAGTCGCCCCTGAATTGAGGGCAAAACTGATGGTGGAAGAGGCACGCAAAATATCCAGAATCACAGCCACGCTGCCTGAATAGTCTTCAGGTTTTGACAACAACGGCAGTAAGCAGGTTCGAATCTCTGTAGGCATGGTACTATTTACGATGAGGGCGTTGACTCAAATATGCAGTGAAAACAGGGCTCAACGAGCCTTATCCGAAATATCCTTTCGACACCAGGCTCCATCCCAGCGAATGCATTTCACCGCCTGATAGGCTTTGAGTTTCGCATCGCTGATCGAATCGCCAATCGCCGTCACTCCCAGCACCCTGCCGCCATCGGTGACTACCTGACCATCCTTGGTGGTCGTTCCCGCATGAAATACTTTGGTGTCTGCTAATTCAGCAGCTTCACCCAAGCCACGAATTACTCTGCCTTTCTCATAGTCTCCCGGATAACCCTCTGATGCCATCACCACGCAGACAGTAGGCCGTTCATCCCATTCCAAAGGTTCAATTTCATCCAGGCGTTCTTCTGCAGCCGCGAGTAACAACTGTGCCAGATCGGTCTTGAGTCGCATCAACACGGGTTGCGCTTCCGGATCGCCAAACCGCACGTTAAACTCCAGTACTTTCGGCCCCTGATTGGTAATCATCAGGCCGGCATACAGCACCCCGTTAAACGGTCGGTCTTCGATTTTCATCACGTTGACCATCGGCACCAGAATCTTTTCAATGATTTCATCCATCAGCGCGTCTGTGACCAGGGGAGCAGGGCTGTAAGCGCCCATGCCGCCGGTATTCGGCCCTTTATCTCCGTCATGCGCTGCCTTATGATCCTGTGAAGTTTCCAACGGAATAATCGTGGATCCACTGACGATTGCCAGAATACTGACTTCCTGACCAATCAGTTTTTCCTCAATAATCACCGTTTTCCCGGCGTCACCGAACTCTTTAATTTTCATCAAAGACTTGATGCCATCAAGGGCTTCTTGTTTCGTATCACAGATCAAAACCCCTTTTCCTGCGGCCAGGCCGTCGGCTTTGATCACCAGAGGCTGTTCTTCACGCTCTTCCAAATAGGCTTCTGCGGCTTCGAAATTGGAAAACGTTTCTGACTTGGCGGTGGGCACATTGGCTTTCCACATCATCTGCTTCGCAAACGATTTGCTGCCTTCCAGTTCCGCGGCTGCCTTGGAAGGGCCAAACACAGCAATGCCCTCAGCCCGCAATGCATCCGCCATCCCTGCCACAAGAGGAACTTCGGGACCAACTACCGCCAGCCGAATCGATTCTTCTTTCGCGAACGCTACCATCTGGGGAATATCTGAGACACTGATGGCGACATTGGTCGCTTCTGACTGCGTTCCCGCATTGCCGGGTGCACAAAATACCTGACTGACGCTATCTGACTGGGCCAGCTTCCAGACCAGAGCATGCTCACGCCCCCCCTGACCAATCACTAAAACTTTCATCGTTTGTATTACCTGTTCGCTTTTCAACTTCTAAAAAAATCAGGGGATTCCACTTTGTAAGAACTCTCCTTACTGTCTGCTGTGGAGTATATCAGCACTGTTTTGCCCCTAGTAGCATCGCTTCCCGAATTTTGCATTTTGATACTAAAAAGCCGATTTTTATGACTTTTATCGGAGATCCAGCGGCCTGATTCCAGACTAAAGGTTCTTCAGAAAGCAACCAGTGCCCAAAGCGTTCCCCGACCGATTGGACGAATTCATCTTCACACCATATAATCAGAGATTCGCTCAGCTGGGATATTCGACACGGGGCTTCAGAATCACGACTCTTGAACCCCCTAAGTCGAATGGCTGTCGTACCAAGCGGGATCATGCTATAACGTCTGGTTCATAAATGAAAGTTATCGTAAGATTCCTTGTCGTAATTGACTTAAAGTTAATCTGTTAAAAGACTTTTATCCTTTTAGTTCTCTGGAGATTTTAAAGTGTTTGATACTGTCGCCATTATTGGTGCCACGGGTGCCGTCGGGCACATCATGCGGAAACTGCTGGAAGACCGAAACTTCCAGGCAAAACAATTTCGATTTCTGGCCTCAGCCCGATCCGCTGGTAAAACACTGGAATTCCAGGGAAAAACGTACACCCTTGAAGAATTGACCAAAGATTCGTTCGCTGGCGTTGAGCTGGTCATCGCGTCCACTCCCGACGATGTCGCTGCGGAATTTCTGCCTTCCGCCGTCGAAGCAGGAGCGATTGTGATTGATGAATCCGGCTACTGGCGAATGAAACCCGAAGTGGCCCTCGTCATTCCCGAAATCAATCCGGAAGCAGCACTCGAAGCAAAAGGCATCATCGCCAGCCCGAACTGTTCCACAACCCAGATGGTCATGGCCCTCAAGCCTCTGCACGACGCCTCTCCGGTGAAACGCGTGATCGTCAGTACGTACCAGGCCACCAGCGGAGCAGGGGTCGCCGGAACCAGCGATCTACTGGAAGGCTCCAAGGCCTATCTTGAAGGAAAAGAGCATGATTATCAGGTCTTTCCTCATCCAATCGCCTTCAACGCCATTCCACAAATCGGCAGTGAAAAAGAGGACGGCTACACCAGCGAAGAAATGAAAATGGTCTACGAAACCCGGAAGATCCTGGGAGATGAAACCATTCAGATCAATCCGACCTGTGTCCGAATTCCGGTCGCGAACTGTCACAGTGAAACGATTACTGTCGAGACAGAACGCCCCATCTCACCCGAAGAAGCGCGTGAGTTATTCGAAAACTTCCCGGGAATTACCGTCGTGGATGACCTGAAAAACCTCTCGTATCCGCTTCCCTCCAGCTCAGATGGCAGCGACGAAGTCTACATCGGTCGTATCCGTCGTGATATTTCCCATCCGAATGGACTCAGCTTCTGGTGTGTCAGCGATAATCTCCGCAAAGGCGCTGCTACCAATGCCGTTCAGATCGCAGAACTGCTGGCAAAACATAAAGCCTGCACCTAAGACACGGGAACGCTCCTGTTTGTATCGAAACAGAAGCGTTCCTTGTTCGGCTTATTCCTGATCTTCAGCGCAAATTGTTTTAAGTTCATACCGTAAAGGCTCCCCGATGAATACGTTTCATTATCAAAATGGCGAACTGTTCTGTGAAGACGTTCCGGTCTCCCAGTTGGCAGAAGAATATGGCACTCCGCTTTGGGTTTACTCGAAATCCGCCTTTTTGAGCCGCCTGAAAGAAATTCAGGATGCCTTTGCCGAAGTCGATCCGGTGATCTGTTATTCCGTCAAAGCCAACGGAAATTTGAGCATTCTCAAAACCATGAACGATGCTGGCAGCAGTTTTGACGTCGTTTCCGGGGGAGAGCTGTTTCGCGTCCAGCAGGCCGGCGCCGATACCTCGCGCGTCGTGTTTGCCGGTGTTGGAAAAACCGATGACGAAATCCGTCAGGCCTTAAAAGCAGACATTCTCATGTTCGACGTCGAAAGCGAAGCCGAACTCGACGCGATCGCTGCCATCGCCGAAGAAGTTGGCTGCGTCGGCCGCGTCGCACTACGTCTGAACCCGGACATCGACGCCAAAACTCACCACAAAACAACGACCGGTAAAAAAGGCAACAAGTTCGGCATGGACATTGAGCGCGCCACCGAACTGGCAGACAAAGTCCTCAAAGACGATCGACTGGAACTGACCGGAATCCACATGCACCTCGGTTCTCCGATTCTCTCCACCGATCCCTATGCCAAAGCCGTCAAGAAGGGGGCCGAAGTCATCACCCAACTGAGAGAAAAAGGGCATAATACCAACTGGCTCAATCTCGGGGGAGGTTTTGGAATCAGCTATAAAACGGACGAAGGCCCTTCTGCGCAGACCTACGCGGATGTGATCGTCCCCACGATTAAAGAAATCGGCTGTCGCCTGGCATTAGAGCCCGGCCGCTTTATCGCGGGTAATTCCGGCGTTCTCATCAGTCAAATCGTCTTCACCAAACGGGAAGGGGGGAAGCTGTTTTATATCCAGGATGGTGGCATGACAGATCTGGTTCGCCCGGCGATGTATGACTCGTATCATCGCGTCTGGCCCGTCAAACCAGCAGTCCCTATGCCCTTTGACTGTGAAGGCGAAATCGAAGGCTGCGAGCCCGCCGATGTAGTTGGTCCGGTCTGTGAATCCTGTGATTATTTCGCAAAAGACCGTTATTTACCCCCGATGGAGCGCGGCGACTATCTCTGCATGTTTAGCGCCGGTGCTTACGGCTCTGTCATGAGCAGTAATTACAATGCCCGTCCTCGTAGCGCAGAGATCCTCGTCGATGGCAGCAATTATCAAGTCATTCGCCGTCGGGAAACCTACGAAGAGCTGATTGCCTTAGAACAATCCTGACGCTGACTCTCAGGAAAAGATCCTTCTGAATGCTATGTTCAGAAGGCCAGTAAACCGCGGTCTGGTTATAACAGTTATCAGGTTCTTGCGAGCTTTAATGTGTTGAGGGCGGGAAAGATACAGCCATCCGCTTCCTTCGATTGAACCGTTATCGCCGTTAGAAACGATGATAATTGATACAGAAACTTCCGCGGAGAATATGTCCATTCGGACACCTTAGATCTTATTTCTGAAAAGACTTGAAACGAACAATTGAATTATGTTGTTTTGGGCAAGGTGATAAGAATAGTATATTACAACTGTTTCTATCCATTTCATTGAGAGATCTTCTATCTGTCAGGCAGACCTGAGTTGAGTCGGGACTGTGATCGGATAGACCCCCAAATGAATTAGCCGACAACCAAGACGACACGGAGTCGACTGAATGTCTTTAAACAACCGGATCCTGGCAGGTTTCGCTCTGGTATTTTTCTTTGCCGTGAGCATGCCAATCTGCGCCTGGTCACAAGAAAATACGCCTGCAAAGACTCAGGAATCGACTTCACTCGGCAATCTATCCGCCGACGACCTGCTGCTCTCCAAACCGGAAACCCCGGAACAATTGATGCAGGCTATCGTCCAGCTCAACGACCTCGGCCAGGCAACCTCAGCCAAGCCTTTTCTCGAAGAACTCATCAAAGCCAACATCGACGATGAAACCGTTTTAAAACTCCGGGATAAATACGGCCCGGCCGCGTTCCTCGCATTAGCAAACAACAAAACACTCCAACCCGACTCCGTCACGCTGCTGAAAAAAATGGAAGCCGCGTTTCGTGCCTACGCCACCGATCCTGCCCGCATTGATGGATTACTCAACGACCTCTCGGGTAACGCCACGAAACGCACGATCGCCATCATCGAATTAAAATCAGCAGGAGCCATTGTCGCCCCCACGATCTTGAAACGATTGAGCAAAAATGAAGACCCCACTACGAACGACGAGCTGGTATTTGCACTCTCGCAGTTAGGCACTCCGGTCGTCCAGCCTCTCATCGCCGCGCTCCGTGCCCCCAGCGAAAATATCCGTAAAATTGCAGCGGTTGTTCTGGGAGAGATCGGTGATCCCGCTGCAACTCTCTATCTCTGGAATCCGGCATTTTCTCAAAGTCAGCCACAAAGCGTGCAGTTAGCGGCCCGTCAGGCACTGGCAAAAATTCTGAAGAAAGACCCGCGAAACCTGTTCGAACTCAATCGCCATGAAGCACAAATGGTCTTGAAGAACGCAGCACTCCGCTTTTACAAAACATACGACGATCAATCTGACAAACAGAAAATCTGGACCTGGGATGCAGCGCAGCAGACCGTTGTGGAAAAGGAACTGCCCGCCCAGGAAATCAATCTGATCGAAGGCCTGCGTCTTTCAAAAGAAGCACTGGAAATGTCACCGGACAAACAGGATGTCCAGACACTCTATTTAGCAATGGCACTGGCACTCGAATCCTTCCATGTCGGCTGGAATCATCCTTTGCCGGAAGGTCCTGGGACCACATTTAATCTGGCTTTACTCTCAGGCCCTTCTGCCGTCAGCCGGGTTCTCGCTTTAGCCATGAAGCAGGGACACACTCCCAGTGCCCTGGCAGCACTCAAAGCCCTGGGGCAAATTGGCTCGCGGACCTTGCTCTACGAACAACTTGATAAGCACTCATCCATTATCGCTGCTTTGAATTACCCCGATCGACGGGTTCAGTTCGCCGCAGCAACCGCAATCATGCAGCTCGATCCCGCCAAACCATTTCCCGGTGCCACGCGTGTCATTGCCATCCTGACCCGTGCTCTGGAAGGCGAAGGAGCACAATCTGCGATTGTCGTCGATTCCAGTGTTCCCCGCGGACAAACAATGGCAGGCGTGTTCCATGAATTAGGATATGAAACTCAGCCCTACCAGACCGGCAAAGCAGGCTTCAAAGCCGCAACCGAGCGGATGGATATCGAATTCATCGCGTTGGAATACAATATTTCACGCTGGGGGCTTTCGCAAACCATCGCCAACCTGCGAGCCGATTCCCGCACAGCGAATATTCCGATCATTATTTACGGACCACTCCGACTGCAGAATAAAATCGAATACTCGACTCGGCGTTACCCCCTGGTCAACTACATCGTTGAATCAGAAAACACCGAAGACATTGGAACTCAGGTCAAACCATTCCTCAGTAGCTTGAAAACACCTGAACTCACCGGAGAACTGCGTTCCGAATATCGGGCGGCAGCACTCTACTGGTTATCTCACATCGCTTCCAGTCAACGCACCAACATTTACGATCTAAAACCGACAGAGAAACCATTACTGCAACTGATACCGGAACGGGCATTGGCATCCAACGCGCTCATCACGCTCGGAGGCATCCCCACTCGCTCCGCTCAAGCAGATCTCGTAAAAGTCGTCACAAACAAAACGATGGAAGCCGACGTTAAAGAAATCGCCGCGCTGCAACTGGCATTTCATATCCAGAAATTCGGGCTACTCGTCGACTCCATGCAGGTCGCCGAAATCCGCCAGGCATATCAGGATGCAAAAGATCCCAAGCTCAATACCGCTCTGGCTTCCGTCATGGGAACCTTGATGCCCGACAACAAAGTCGTTGGTGAACGTCTACAGAAATTCCAGCCGGCTACGTCTCTTCCCTGATCCGTGTTTCACTCAATCAGAGCCGCGGCGTCAATAAAAAACTCCGAAGACTGAGAACCAATCTTCGGAGTGAATTGAAAGCGATCTTAATCGGAATTCAGCTACTTCGCATTCGCTGCTGTCTTCTTTCGCAGTAACGCCCGCAAAGGCTCTTCCAGTTGACCAGCATTGGATGTCACGATTTCGGTCACGCCGGTATGATCGACCAGCATCAGCATCGGCACAGTTCGCACCCCGTAATAAACGGCTGCAGGATTATTCCATCCTCGTTTATCGCGTGATGAATAGAAAATCTGTCGCCAGTCCAGCGAAGTCTTTTCCTGAAACGCATCAATGGCAGGCTCTTCTTCATCCAGGTTCACACCCACAATTTCAAAACCATACTTACGGTATTTTTGTGACAGAGCCTGAATCTGAGGCAGTTGCTCAATAAAAGGCTTCGCGGTGGTCGCCCAGAATACGACCAGCACCACACTTCCTTTGTAATCATCAATCGAAACAAATCCGCCTTCAATGGTTTCTCCCGCCAGATGCAGCGGTTGACCCTTTAATCGTAAACGACGCGTTAAGCCGGCGACCTGCGCGGTTTCACTGCTTTTAGGAAAGCGAGTTTCCAGATCAACACAGCAATCCAGCGCCTGCTTATTCATGCCATATAACTGACAGGTTTGTGCAGCAGCTTGCAGTAATTGAGGAGCACGAATCGTTTCCCTGGGAAACCGTGAAGCAAACAGACGAGACTGCTTGACAAATTCCTCGATCCAACGCGGTTCCTGCTGAGCAAATCGCTGTGCGCTGGTATTCGCAAACTTGGCGACCGTAAATCCGGCATCTGCTGCAGAAGGAGAATCAGGATCGCGTTTAAACAGAGACTCAGAATGATCGTACAAAGCATCGATACTTTCCTGATCTCCCTCTAAAGCGAGCTGCAAATGCGCATCTAACAGATGACGAACACAGACCGAAAACAGACGCTGCTTTTCCTTGTCTGCATGTGTCTGCTTAACTGCTTCCATCGCCAGCTGGATGATTTTCTTATTCCGCTCTGCACGTGCTTTTCTTAATTCATCAACGTTTTGCGTTTTAGGTAAAGCCTGTACTTTCAAACGTGTGATCTCACGCACATTCCATTCTGCAGTGCCTTCTTTCAGCTCCTGGATTTTGACCTCTTCGTCCGCTAGAGAAGGAGCGTCGTTATCAAGATCATCCATGTCGAGCTTGTCACGTTCCAGACTGGCTGTCCGGATCAAATTCGCATTCTGCTTTAATGCAGGTCCGGTTGAAGAAACCTGCTTAATTTCTGCAGAAGGCTTTGAACCATTTTGTGATTCGGCAGGCACTCCTTCCAGCTTGCCATCCAGCGGATTACCTGCAGTTTGTGGTGTCGGGCTATCTCCCCCCCCACAACCAAACTGTGTGACTAACAGCAAGCACGCTGCAACCGTACTGATATGGTGTCGATGCCTCATGGCCTATTCCTCTCCTTCCTTTGAGAGTCAGTAATATCTGAAGAACCGAGGTAGCGAAATCTCTGAAAGCGAATCCTGCCATTCCCTCAGCAAAATGATCGAACAAGCACACTCAAAGAAAACAGCGACGTCATTCTTCAAGTAGACTCAACTCAACTGTTTCAGGAGACATTCTCTCCAACCCGAATTCGGGCTAAAACACTTGATGTGGCGAGTTTTACGACAAATACCACTTTCAAGGCAAGACGAAGCTGGCAAAAATTACAATCTGATCCCTGATTTCAGAAATCTTTTTCCGGCTCCTTAGTCGAAATCAGGCTCAGATCGAGACCAGATTCGCACCGCTCACCTTACAATTCGCCATGATAATGCTTGAAGGCCTCAATCGCGAAGTATTCCGGCAAACCAAGATCATTATAAACCGTTGCTGTATTACGGGTTCGATCTTCTGCTCGCACCCAGAATTCTCGTTTGTCGCTGCCGGGATAAAAGGCACTGTCCTTCTGTGACTCATGTTTAAAAATGGCCTCCCGCTTTCTCAAGACCACTTCCGGACTCAAAGGAACCGCCCGTTCAATCTCATGCGGTTCATACTCTTCCCAGGCACCGCGGTACATCCAGAATTCGGGAGCAATTCCTTCCTCGGCAACCACATCGACGGCGTTGATCACCGCCTCGGCACACACCCGGTGCGTTCCATGTGGGTCGGAAAGATCTCCGGCCACATAAATCTGATGCGGATTGATCTCACGTAATAAATCAGCCACGATCGCAATATCCTCTTCACCGATCGGCTTTTTCGAAACCTGTCCTGTCTGATAGAAGGGCAGATTCAGAAATCGTAAACGCTCTTCCGGCACACCGGCGACTTCCGCCCCCGCGGTCGCTTCCGTCTTGCGAATCAGCCCTTTGATTCCCAGCATCTCGGGTGTATCCAAATCCCCGGCATTTTTGCTGTCGATGTCTTCCTTCAGATTTTGCAGATGCGTCAACGTTGCCTGATCATCAGGATGAAACAGCTTATGGAACTCCAGCACAAAGTCAATATGACGTAATGCATCATGGTCAAACACGGCGATATTTCCGCTGGTCATATAGGCGATATAAACATCGTGCCCCTGATCAGCCAGCGTAATCAACGTGCCCCCCATCGAAATCACATCATCATCCGGATGCGGACTGAAAACTATCACGCGTTTCGGATCGACTCCCGCGGGTTTCGTACAGATTCCTTCCAGCAGTTCATCAAATACACGCTGGCGAATCTGTCCCACCGAACCATGTTTATGAATCAGCTGATGCAGGTGGTTGTGCAGAAAATCTTCTGTTTCCAGCTTCAACAAAGGCTTACCGACCTCTCTGGTCAGCCAGATTACCGCCTTCTTCTCCAGTTGAGGTGTCCACTCAATATTCCCTACAATCCAGGGAGTTTTCATTGCCGTCAACTCAGCTGCAGCCGCACTGTCCACCGCAAATAGCGAGTTCGTATGCGTTTGCAGAAAGCTCGCGGAAACCTCATCCGTCACTTCATCTTCGGCAGCACGTTTCACGACAGGCGCTTTATGTTCGCCCAACGCCATGATGATAATTTTCTTCGCAGCCAGAATACTGCCGACCCCCATCGTAATCGCATGATGAGGCACATTATCTTCCCCGAAGAATCCACTGGCTGCATCACGGCGGGTAACAGGATCCAGGTTAACCAGCCGCGTCAGACTGTTGCGAGCACTTCCCGGCTCGTTAAAACCGATGTGCCCCGAACGGCCAATCCCCAGCAATTGTAAGTCCAGCCCGCCGACCTTTTCGATACTGTGCTCATACTCCTCACAGAATGAGTCAACATCTTCAGCAGCAATATCACCACGGGGAATATGAATATTCTCCGGTTTGACATTCACATGATCGAAGAAATTCTCATGCATAAACTTGTGATAGCTGTGAATCGAATCCGGATCCATCGGCCAGTATTCATCCAGATTGAACGTAATCACGTTCGAAAAATCGAGCTGTTCTTCGTTGTGCAGGCGAATTAATTCCCGATACACGCCTAAAGGCGTCGATCCGGTCGGCAGTCCCAGAATGGTCGACACGCCAGCTTCATTTTTTTTTCGGATTAAATCCGCGACGACGGAAGCGACATATTTCGCTAATTCTGAAGAGGTTTCGAAAATCACCGTCGGGACTTTCGTATGTCTCACAAATTTGGACTTCGGAGTAACATGTACAGAACGGGAAAGATCAGTAGCCATCAGACGTCGTTTACCTGTTAAGCAAGAATAAAACCGGCAAAATCCTCATGCAGAATCGGATTACGCAACTCCCAATTCCACCGGATTGAACCTGTCATTTAAAGTAACCACGCGAACAGTATTCTCGGTACGCGTGTTTTTTTTATGAATGTTTATTATAACTAGTCTCATACAAAGCTCACTACCAATTGTTAGACCTAAATGTACAGAGAGAGAAATTTTCATGGTAAATCAGGCAGAATCTCTGCGTATTCTGGCGATTCACGCTCATCCCGATGATATCGAAATCCAATGCGCGGGCACTTTGGCCCGCCTGAAAAATAAGGGTTGTCACATCACCATCGCCACGATGACCGCCGGTGACTGTGGTAGTGCCGAAATGGGACCGGTGGAAATCGCCAATGTCCGCCGCGCAGAAGCACAGAAAGCAGCCGACATGCTCGGTGCCGACTACATGTGTCTCGAATTCCGGGACCTGGCCATTATTCACGACAATGAATCCCGCCAGCGGGTCACAGAAGCGGTTCGCAAAGCCCGACCGGATATCGTGATCACCGCTCCCCCGGTCGATTACATGAGCGACCACGAAATGACCAGTCGCCTCGTCCGCGATGCCTGTTTCGGTGCTTCTGCTCCCAATTACACAACGCACCTGTTTAACCCCGCACCACCGACGGAAAAGATCCCGCACCTGTATTACGTCGATCCCATCGAAGGCTGTGACTACTTTGGAAACCCAATCAAGCCGCAGTTCATTCTCGATATTTCCGAAACGTTCGACCTCAAAATCAAAATGCTGGCCTGCCACGAAAGTCAGCGTGCCTGGCTCCGAAAGCAGCATGGGCTCGACGAATACCTCGACGGCACCGAACGCTGGTCTGCCGCCCGCGGAAAAGAAATCGGCACAGCCTACGGCGAAGCCTTTGTTCAACATTGCGGACACCCTTATCCTTCGAGTAATCTATTACTCGAATTCCTGGAAAAATAAACGCGTCCCTCTTTCATCACTTTGCCGCTTTCATCAATTTAAATGCAGAGAAATCAATGAACGATCCCACACCCGCCTCCGATGAGACTTCCACAGCACAAACGCTGCCATATACAGAAACCGAGATTGATACCATGGCTTCCGAAGACGCCAGCGCCGGTCGCTTTCTGACCAAGATGCTCGTCTTCACGTTCTGCTATACCATCATCGTCGGCGGCTATGTGATCTACTGGAGCCTGAACAACTAGATCGCGTTGATTTAATCGTTCTGATCCTGATTTTGAGATCTGCTGCGTTAGCTATGTAAGATCAAACCTTAGCCGATGGTGCGATATTGCCTTTGTTTCTTGGACTATGACCGCAAAAAAAACCACTAGCCGCAGGGCGTTAGCCCCGGTTGGACATCTTGGGTAGCCACCGTTCGAATTCAAAAAAACGACCTGGATCCCAGAAAACCATATCGATAAAAAACACTAGAACTCTGATCGGCTCGTCGGTCAGAGTTTTTTTACGCCTTCACTGCTGCAGAACGTTCGTCAAAAACCGTTCCATTCGGATTCAGTAACATCCAGCACAGCGCCGCAGTCACATAAATCCCCGCCATCAAAATCAACACAGCGTCATACTGGCCCGCATCAAACATCGCGCCCACTATTACAGGCAACAACGCCGCCCCTAGATTGCCCGCCATATTCATCATTCCGAAAATCGGCGCGACGTGCTGGCCTCCTTTATCAATCGTGACGGTATAACCACACGCACCGCTGAGCCCTGCGAAAAACATACTCACCGAAATCAACGCCATCGCCAGATTCATTTCATCCACGAAATACGCACATAACGTACACACCCCACAACCCAGCATGGCAGTGATCGCCACCCCTTGACGACTCCAGCGACGACTTCCTGTTTTTTGTAACACCCAGTCTACGATCGCGCCTCCCAGCACGTTTCCAATCAGGTACAGCACCAGAGGAACGCTGGACCAGATCCCCGAAGTCGACATCTCAATACCACGTGCCTTCTGCAGGTAAGTCGGAAACCAGGTCACGTAAAAAATATAACCGGCGGCCCGAAAGAACTGCTGACCACAAATCATCCACATCGAAAAACTCGTCAGAATCTGCCCCCAGGGAGTCGGCTCGCCGTGTGCGTCTTCAGACGATTCATCCGTTTGTTCCGACTCGGTCTGGGCAGAGGCCCCGCGAATGATCCGCAGCTCATCCTCATTAACGCCCGCGTGCTGTTCTGGTCGATCTCGAAACCAATAGTAAAACCAGATCGCCCACACCACACTCGGCACCGCGAAAATCCACATCGCCGTCCGCCAGGTGATCGCGGGAATGGAAACTCCGAAGAAATCAAAACCGACCAGCATCACGCCCATACACAGCGCCCCCACGGCACTCCCGATCGACATGAAACTTCCCAGCAAACCACTGGAAAAACCACGGCTCGATTCCGGCAGCCACTTCGAAATCGTATTCGCAGAGCAGGGGAAGATCCCCGCTTGAGAGACGCCGAAAATCAACCGCGCCAGCACCAGCGTCCAGAAGCCGGTCACGACGCCAATCAACGCCGTCGCAATCGACCATAAAATCGCAAACAGACTCAGCGCCCGACGCGTCCCCCAGATGTGACCAATCCAGCCGCTCGGAATCTGTGACAGCGCATAGCTCCAGAAGAACGCACTCATCACCCAACCCATCTGAGTCGAACTCAGTCCCAGCTCTTTCTCAATGGTATCCGCGGGCACCGCAATCGCATTGCGGCTGATATACGCGATCGCAGCAATCAGACACAACAGCGTCATCACCATAAACCGCGCATGGGTGGGTGCTGCCTGTTCTGTCTCTGACGAAGTTTCCGATTCAGCCACAACGATGTCTCCCCGAAGCGCAATCCCTGCTTCCGCTATAGTGCCTGCATCAGTAAATCGAACAGACGATCCACTTCCGCTTTTGTTTCCTCATCGAGCGACCACGCGTGCGGAGTACAGCGCTGCTCCGACGAAATGATCCCGCGTTTGACCAGCAGATATTTCTCGATCGCCAGAAAACCGTCCAGCCCCGCCTGTAACTGCAGCGCCACAATCGCACAGATCGGAAAATAAATCCGATAGATCGCCGCCTCATCGCCGGTCCGTAGTGCTTTCCAGAGTGCGATGATTCCATCCAGCAAATCCACACCCGGCATCGTGCCGCTGATGCCCCGTCGATACGCATCGACCAGCAAAATCCCACCCGAGCCATCATAGATCAAAGCCAGGCCGTCCGTCGCATCGCGGAGCGCCGACAGGTTCGGACCAATCGGCGATGCTTCCGGTTTGAACCGAATTTTTTCCGCCCCATACTGTTCCAGCAGGCGTCGGTAAAAATCAATCGAGATCGCATTCCCGACATAAGAAGACGCGTCCTGCACAATCAATGGCAAAGAACATTGTTCGGCGAGCGCAGAAAAATAATCCCACAAAGCCGCCTCCGGCAGCGCCGTCGTCACCGGCGGAATCGCCATTACCGCATCGCAGCCCACCTCTTCAGCATGACGGGCAAAGACCAACGCCTGACGCGTGCTCTCCGCTCCCACACTGGCGATCACAGCCCCGCGTCCATCTGAAACCTCAGACATCAACCGCGTCAATTCCAGCCGTTCCTCATATGTCAGACGCAGCACTTCCGAAACCATCGCCCCACAGATGCCGTCAGCGCCCAGTTCGTAACACCAGTCGATCTCGCGTTCCAGCGATTCCCGGTCAATCGTTTCATCGGCCAGCAAAGGCGTATGCAATACCGGCAGTACCCCCCGAATCATCCCCGACATCCTCTTCGCCTTTCTACTTAGTTTGTGATCTCAGATTACTCGGCAATGATCTGCCCAATGGCATCCGCCATCCCTTCAATCAGAATCTCCAGACCGCCCCGTTCAAACGGTGTTTGCCACACCTGATATAAATCCAGATCGTACAACTCTGCCGGTGCCAGATATCCGGTGGTCCCGTTGATCAGATTCAGACAGACAATCGTCCGCTCCGGAAATCGTTTTCTGAGTTCGCGCTGCAGAATCGAATACGCCTCGGTGCGGCTGCCGACCAGAATCGTATCCCCCATCCGCCAGACCCAGATAGGCAGTTCCAAAGTGGTTCCATCGCCAATCCCCCGACGAATATTGCGCCGCCGTCGCAAACGTTCTTCCAGCGCCCGATCAGGACACTCCTGCCGCAGGCGTTCCAGCTCCTCCGCAGAAGGCCAGTCTTTTAAAGGCAGCTCCACTTTCACTTCCAGCGCTTTGAGCACCGAACTCGGTTCGACCTGCTCATGCCGCCACACCGCCAGGGGCGCCCCTGATTCCATCACCCCTTCAAATTCCAGGCACGTCATCGCCGGTTCCATATCTTCCAGCGTTGCGAGTGTCGCATATGCCAGCTGACGCCCATGCCGATCTGCCACTTCAGTATCACCGACATACTGATATCGGGGCGACAGTTCGCCTGATGCCCCTTGCATAAACAGAGCAGGGACCCCCAGCGTTTCCCGAATCGTATCCCGCATCGCGCCCGGAAAATCGGGTGAGATCGCCGTGTTCTCCCAGGCCAGCGTCGTTGGATGGCAGGCGTAATTTACAATCACCGCCTTCAGATTTCCTTCACCATCACTGATGCGGCCGACCACCAGCGTATCATCCGCAGGCTCACTCGGATTCCAACCGCACAAGATCCGCTCGGTCCGCGGAGCGGGATCAGGCAGGTCTCTCATTGAGGCCAGTTGACAATGCCCGGTTTTCCAATCCAGCACCGCCTTGCCCACATTTTTGATCGCATCACGTACCGCGACGAGGGAAGCCTGATACACCGTTTCCAGATATTCCGCCAGCGATTCACTCGCCGGCAAATCCGGATCGGGGTCTGTCAAAGGGGGTGACGCATGCGTATGACTCAACCCGAAAATCAAAGCCGACACGTCTATCTCCAGCTCTTCCAGCAAACGCGCCTGAAACCGATTGAACGTCAGTAACGAACGCCACCAGCCCAGGTCCGCATCCAGAAAAATCAAAGGCTGCGCTGCACCAGCCGCATACATCACCAGCGCATTCAAAGTCAGCCGACGGTGAATCGAATCGGCCACGTCATGTTTCGCAGCGCCCCAGTTGCGAGCATAAATTCCCACGGGCGGCGTAATATCCACCGTCGCCACACCGATCTGCCCCTGAAATGCCGACTCCGTTTTCACTTCGATTGTGCGTTCATTCATAACCAGTTCCGTTCTTTTAACTGTGACCCTCAGTCGCCGTCCGCAGCACTCAGCGAAACCGGCTTACCAGTCTCCCACCGCACCATCCCGATAGAATACCCGCTGCACCGTCTCTTGCTCAAACGGATGTTTCTTGACTTCCTCTTCATTGATTGAAATTCCCAGTCCCGGCTTATCGTTCGGCGTCACCGTTCGCGTTTTGGGATCAATCACAAAACCTTCTTCCACGACATCCTGCCTCCAGGGAACATCCTCGTGCACCGACTCGCAGATAATATAACTCGGCTGCGAGAACCCGAATTCCAGCGAAGCCGCCGTACTCACCGGCCCTTGTGGATTGTGCGGCGCCAGTGAAATTCGATGCGCGTCTGCCAGTGCGGCAATCCGCCGTGCTTCAGTGAAACCGCCGCAGTGCGTCAGGTCGAGTTGACAAATCTCGCAGCCCCGCAATGCAAACAGATCGCGAAATGCCGCTAGATGCGTCAACCGTTCGCCCGTCGCAATCGGCGTTGTCACCGCGGCATTGATTCGTGCCAGACTCTCCATCGATTCCGGCCAGCAAGGTTCTTCAAAGAAATACAATCCATAAGGATCGAGGGCTTTCGCAAACTGCAGTCCCATCGCCGGTGAAGGGCGGGCGTGACAATCGACCATGATATCAATGTCGTCACCAACGGCCTCACGCATCGCCGCCACACAATCTTCCGCTGCCTGAATCGGTTTCAAGCCTTCAATCGGCATCGTCGGAGGCACCGCCATCGACTTGAACGCCGTGAACCCGTCCGCGACCGCTTTCTGTGCCAACTCTCCGAATTGCGCCGCGTTGTCCGTCGACGTCTGGTAGAACGACTCCATATTGCCGCCCCCCAGATGACAATACAGGCGAATGTAATCGCGTACTGGACCACCCCACAGCTGATGACAGGGGACGCCATGAATTTTCCCAACAATGTCCCACAGTGCCAGATCGATGCCGGCAATCGCCGTCGAACGCGTCACGCCACTCCCGTGCCAGAAGTGCTGTCGCCACATCATCTGCCATAGATGCTCGACACGGCGGGGATCTTCGCCGATCAACAGTGTAGACAGATCTTCAATCGTCCCCACAATCCCTCGCGTATGCCACTCCAGCGTGGCTTCCCCCCAGCCAAACAGGCCAGGTTGATCGGTGATCACTTTCACAAACACCCAGTTTCTCATCCGGGCATGACACACCAGCGTTTCGATGCGTTCAATTTTCATCGGAGTCGGTTTCCCATCTGTATTAGTTTTATTTTGGTGTCAAAATAACAACATACTCCGATCACAGCAGGGAAGCAAGCCAGATTGAAAAAGAACCGCCCTCAATCATACGGATCGGCGCAGCCAAAAAAAGACGAGTTTCAAACGTTTCACAGACAACAGCTGTGCTTATGAAAACTGTTCCAGCTGATCGTCTTCAAATTCGTCCAGACGTTGTCGTGCCAGCTCGGCCCAGGGTCCCATTTCGTCGAATTCGAGATACACCTTCCAGTGCGGAATCGCTTCTTCCACCCGATTTAACTGATGCAATACCTCGGCGATATGCAGATGCGCATCCGGGTAATCGGGGTGAACCTGCAGCGCGATCTCAAACGCATGCAGGGCCGCCTTCGGATCGCCCAGCTCGTTATGCAGGCAACCCAGCTGGGTCCAGGCTTCGATGTAATCGTGATCCCATTCCACCGCCGCATAATAACGTTCAAGCGCGCCTTCCGTATTCCCGTCCAGATACAGCGCTTCCGCCAGATGCAGGTGCCCCTCGGGCATATCCGGCTGTCCCAATAATGCCAGCCGAAAGGCTTCAATCGCCGACTTCGCATCACCGGCGTCTAAAAACTGGCAGCCTTCCTGAAACCATTCGTCTGAACTCCGATCCTCGGGTTCATCTGTTTTCAGATGCTCGGTGAATTCAATCGTCCCCTCGAACGATTCCTCGTCCGCCAACTCAGGCACCGCGGTTTCTTCCGTCCCGAAATCAAACACCCGCTGACCGCGCCGCGGATCAATCAGCCCATGCTCGTCTTTCAACAGCAGCTGTGCATCCTGAGAGAGCAACGTCAATTGAGAGAGCGGGGCGTCGATCTCGTTAAAGAATTTCCCCAGATGCTGCAGACTGTTTTCCAGATCCCGCGGATGCACGCCCGATTCCAACAGTTGCGACAGCCGCCTGACACTCGCCACTTCCTGAAACGAGAAGTAGGGAAGTCGGAAAATTTTTCGAACCGGCTTAATCAGTCCCTGTCGCTCCCAGCGACGAATCGTCGAGACCGGCAAATCCAGCATCTGTGTCAGCATCGCCGGCGTGTAAAGCTGATCCACATTCACGCCCGGATCACGGAGTTCAATCAACGACAGCCAGTCCGATTCCTTAATGATCTGAATCGCGACTCCTTCGTGAATCAACTCCTGCGCCTGGCTCAAATTCACCGAAGGCGAACCGTCGGCTTCCAGAGGCCAGCCCTCTTCACCCACAACGAGTAACGTCGTCTGCCGACTCACATGCTGGGCGGCTTGACCGCCGTGCTGCTCGACGAACTCCCACGCCTTCTGATGTGTCATTGAGGCAAGCGTCCCCGTAAACACCACACGCTCTCCCTGCAGCGCCGGCGAGCCTTGAAGCAGTTGATCAGGTTGTTCTTCTTCGATTTCTTCCATAAGCCTCAGTAATACAACTTTATTCCGGGAATTTCGAGTAAAAAGGGGGTTATCAGGAGACTCTGCCAAAAATATCATTAGTAAGACCAGTAAACTTTCCCCGAGGATACTGATACACGAATGCGTTGGGTAGCTTTCAGAGCAATCCTTCATTATAAGGGAGCAAAATAAGTGATTTCCCCTTCATGGTACCGTTTGTACCCCGATTTTTGACTATATATCCATGGGAGTTGAAATGTCCGTGCTCGAGTCGTGTGATCCTGAAATCTGGAACTGTATTCAGTCTGAAGCCCAAAGACAGAAACATGGTCTGGAGCTGATCGCTTCTGAAAATTACACCAGCGCCGCCGTCATGGAAGCCGCTGGTTCGATTCTCACGAACAAATACGCCGAAGGGCTCCCCGGACGTCGCTACTACGGCGGTTGTGAATACGTTGACATCGTCGAAAATGTCGCCCGCGACCGCGCCTGCAGTCTCTTCGGAGCCGAATACGCCAACGTCCAGCCGCACTCCGGTTCGCAGGCCAATATGTCGGTCTACTTCACCGTTTTGAAACCGGGCGACACCTTCCTGGCGATGGACCTCGCCCACGGCGGTCACCTGACTCACGGTATGAAACTCAACTTCTCGGGCACGCTTTACAATCCCGTCCCGTACGGCGTTCGCGAAGACAACCACCAGATCGACTACGATCAGGTCGCCAAGCTCGCCCGCGAACACAAACCAAAAATGATCATCGCCGGTGCCTCTGCGTATCCCCGTGAAATCGATCATCCCAAATTCGCCGAAATCGCAGCCGAAGTCGGCGCGACTCTGATGGTCGACATGGCACACTACGCCGGTCTCGTCGCTGGCGGCGTCCACAACAACCCCGTCGAAGTCGCCGACTTCGTCACATCCACCACTCACAAAACCCTGCGTGGTCCCCGATCCGGTTTCGTATTGATGAAAAAGAAATACGCCAAAGACCTGAACCGCGAAGTCTTCCCCGGAATTCAAGGCGGCCCGCTGGAACACGTGATCGCCGGGAAAGCTGTCTGCTTCAAGGAAGCCAGCGAAGATTCCTTTAAAGCCTACGCCCAGCAGATCGTCGCCAACGCGAAGACCCTTGCCGAAACCCTGATGGCAGGCGGCATCAAACTCGCGTCCGGCGGAACCGACAACCACCTCATGCTGTGCGACGTCACCGCGATCGACCTCTCCGGAAAAATCGCCGAAGAAGCTCTCGACAAAGCCGGCATCACCGTCAACAAAAACATGATTCCGTACGACAAACGCAAACCTCTCGATCCCAGTGGAATCCGCATCGGAACCGCCGCCCTCACCACACGCGGCATGAAAGAGGACGAAATGAAAAAGGTCGGTGCCTGGATCCTCCGCGTTCTCGGTGCTCCCGATGACGATTCCACCATCGAAGCCGTCAAAGGCGAAGTCGCCGAATTCACCGAAAGCTTTCCCGTTCCCGGCATCGCATAATACGCACTCATGACACAGCACAACGACCTCGACATCACGACCATCGACTGCACCCAGGACGACGCCACCGCGCTCTTCAGCGAACTCCGCGAAAAGCTCAGCCCGCGCGGCAATGTCGTCTCCGAAGCGGGCCGTCAACGTACGATTGAACTCTTCGGCGCACCACTGTCTCCGCAGGAAGTCGTCGAAAAAATCTGCAACGATGTGCGTGACAAAGGGCGCGAGGCACTGCTCGACTATTCGGCCAAGCTCGACCGCAAACAGCTCACCCCCGATACCATGCGCGTCTCGGCAGACGAACTCAAAGCGGCTCACGAACAGGCCGACCCCGAGTATCTCGCCACGCTGCGTAAGATCCGTGAGAACATCATCGAGTTTCAGTCGGCTCTCTTGCCGGACGACGTCAAAGTGCTCCGCGAGGCAGGGGAGACCCGCGTCGAATTGCGGCAACGTTATCTCCCGCTGAAACGGGTCGGCGTCTGCATTCCCGGCGGTGCCGCCGCCTATCCCTCGACCCTGTTGATGACCGCGATTCCCGCACAGACCGCGGGCGTGAAAGAAATCGTCGTCGTCGTGCCCCCGACTGACTTCGGCGGCTACAACACCGACATCCTCGCCGCCTGTCATGAACTGGGCATCACTGAAATCTACCGCGTGGGTGGAGCCCAAGCCGTCGCCGCACTCGCCTACGGCGTCGAAGGCATCGAACGCGTCGACAAAATTGTCGGTCCCGGTAATCTGTTCGTCGCCCTCGCCAAACGTCACGTCTTTGGTGAAGTCGACATCGACAGCATCGCCGGCCCCAGTGAAGTCATCGTGCTCGCCGACGAAACCGCGAACGCCGAATTCATCGCCAGCGATCTGATCTCGCAAGCCGAGCACAGCCCCGGTTCGGGCGTGTTGATCACCTGGCACAAACCACTGATCGAAGCCGTCCGCACCGCGCTCATCAACCAACTCAACGAACTCCCGCGCGGCGATTTGGCCCGTCAAAGTCTGCTCGACTACGGCGCGTTGATCCTCGCCCGCGATGAAGACGAAGCCGCCCGCTATACCGATCTTTTGGCTCCCGAGCACCTGCACATCTCGACCGCCGATCCCGATCAGCAGTTGGCCAAAATCCAGAACGCCGGTGCGATCTTCATGGGCCACTTTACCCCGGTCGCAACAGGCGACTACTACGCCGGCCCCTCGCACGTCCTCCCGACCGGGGGCACCGCCCGTTTCGCGAACGGCCTCTGTTCGATTGATTTCCTCAAACGTAGCTCGGTGATCTACTACAACCAGGCAGGACTGAAAGGGGACGCCCCCGGCATCACCCTGCTCGCCGAAAAAGAAGGCCTCACCGCCCACGCCGCCAGCGTGACCATCCGTCTGCAAGATGACTAAACGACTACTACTCATTCTCGCACCAGCGATCTCATTCCCTTTGAACCGCGAAACATTTTGCACTTGACCTCCTCGTGCCGTTTGCGAAATTACCAGTTGCGCGTCGCGCGCGTGCTCACTACTTTGAGCAGCGAAACATTTGGAACCACTTCCTGTGATTCACTATCAAAACCGGCCTGTTTTCCATTTTTTCACCTGACCATCGGGAACAAAGCGGCTCAAAAGTTATGCGGGTCGACACACGCCAACACGCGGGAACCCCCTGCGGCACTCACTTGGACACACGTCGGTAGCCATTTGCCCCCTGTTCGCCACTCATGATTTGAGAAAAGCCCGTTGACTGCGGCACGCCGATCCTGAAGATCGTTGTTCATCAACAAAATCTTTCTCACACCTTCCCGCAAAACAGGAATTAGAATCATGACTGACTCCCCTCAAAAAAAACGCGTTCGGACACCCCGAGATACCCAAGCCTTAATTGTCGCACTGATCCAGAAAATGATCAGCCACGGCCACTTCACCTGTGATATCAAAACGGCGATCGCCGAAAAATTCACAATCAGCCGGCGTTCCGTCGAACGTTACATCACCCGCGCCCGCCGCGAGATGCAGCAGGAAGTGGAGAACTATCTGGAACGCCACCGCGCCGAGTCCTTCTTTTTCTACCGCAGCATCGCCGACAGCCCCCACTCCGCAGACCGCGACCGCCTCCGCGCCCGAGAACGCATCGACAAACTCCTCAGCCTCGACACCCAGGCCCCTTCGGAAAATGACCCGGCAGATTTCAAATTGGAAGACTTAAAAAAGATGACCGACGAAGAATTCGACGCCCTGTACCAGAAAAATCTAAAGAAGGCCGATTAAACAACAAACAAAGAATCCTACCCATCGGCACGAGGGAGGGAAGAGGGGATGTTTGCGGAGTGGTGAAGAAACACCAGTAACAGAACTCGTAGTGGCAACCCTGTGTGACCGCCCGCGGTAGCGACGTGCTATGTAAAAGATCTCCCGAACGCTCGCACCGCCCCCATCGCAAACATCAACCAAGTTCAAACCCCATCACAACTGTAGGGGCAACCCTGTGTGGTTGCCCGCGGTATCGACGTGCTATGTGAAAAATCTCCCGAACGTTCGCACCGACACCATCGCAAACATCCACGAAGTTCAAACCCACCAGGCGGGCAGGCACACAGGCCTGCCCCTACGTTTTATTTTGATCCCTGATTTTTATCTTTCGTATCGATAATACTTATCATCGATCCAACGCTGTGGATTGGTCAGAATATATTCGGATATTTCCTGCCACGCCTCTTCATCGCGAATAATGTGTTCATAATAATTCCGTTGCCACAATCGCTGCTGAAACGGTCGCCAACCTTTCGTTTTCACCTGCCGAATATATTCATTCATTGTCATCGACTTAAACCACCCGACAATTGATGCCAGTGAGGATTCACCTTCACTCTCATTCGCATGATTAATTTGAACAATACCATGAAAATGATTGGGCATCACAATGTGTTCAAGAAGTGTCACCATCGGAAATTTATGAGCCAGTTCCCACCACCATTTTTCAATCATATCTCCTGCCGAGTTTTGTTTCATTTCTCCGTTAAGCCGTATTTCACCAAAGAGACATAACTGATTGTGAGTGCAAATCGTGATAAAATACAAACCAGCCTGCGAATAATCATACCCCTGTAATCGAATCGTTTTCCGTTGGGGTAGATTCATAGCGGCTTCTCATATGAAACTGAAACAAAATAATTATTTTCGTAGGGGCAACCCTGTGTGGTTGCCCGCGGTAACGACGTGCTAAGTGAAAAAACTTCCGAACGTCCACACCGGCCCCTTTGCAAGCATCAACCAAGTTCAAACCCGCCAGGCGGGCAGGCTCATAGGCCTGCCCCTTGTATCTATAAACCTCTCGCATCGAATACCAAAACCAAACTCACCGCGGCGGACGCCCTGCGATGAGTACCAGATCTTCGCCGTACCAGCTTAACTTTCGTCCGCCGGCTGCGACTGCTGCTCCAACGCCCCGAATCTTGAGCTGCCGTTTCCCTTTTTCTATGGTGCTGTACCAGTTAAAGGTCGTGTGATAGTCCGGCCTGTAACGCGGCGAGTGGGCTCGATTGTTGGTGTAGAGAACAAGGTCCTTATTATCTTTGGACCGATAGATGGCCTGACGTTGGACACGGGTAAACGTGAGCTTCCAAAACTTCCGATTCACCGGTTTGCCTTTTCCAGAAAGTACATTATTTGGCTTTTCCACAAACGCAACTCGCTCAAATTGCGGATCGATGAAATTTACGATCACCGTCGTGCCATGAAATTCGTAGGTCCCGATTTTGCGATCGCCATCCAGCACCAGATTATCCGGCGTAAAGGCACACGTCAGCCGGACAAATCGAGTCGTACCGGGAAGCACAGCCACGAATTCCCACAAGTCAACGATCGAATCTTTCAATGCCAGCGTCGGCTTGGTGCCGACCATTGACTCTCCTGCATTGGGGGGCATCGTAACCGGAGCAACGATTTCGCTCTTCAGCGTGACACCATTCATCAATACGCGGGCGTCAATATTCCAACCACCGATCCAGTTCCCTTTATAAAACGTCCCGCCTGCTTTCGGCTCTGCTTTGCCCTCTCTGCCGAAATCGACAGTGTCACGAATGAGCGTCCAGGGAAGTCCCTTGCTGGTCTTACCATCGGGCATCAAGACGAGCCGTCCCCCTGCTTCCAGATGCTTACGATAAGTCGTGGCGACTTCCCATACAGAGACCGGTTCAGCCGCTCCAGCGGCTAACGTTCCCAAGCTAAGCAGGATTCCCAGGATGACTCCCGTTCGTTTTATCTTCGTTGTCATTCCAGTCTCTTTCATCGTTGATACCTCAATCAATCACTTCAGGCGCATTTCAATGATCAAATCCTAACTAAGTAAACATTCCACTATAAATGCATCCCCACAGGCATGCAACCGGCGTACAGTAAACACGGCGTTTTCGTACGACAAACCAGCCCATTCACCGCCCCCAACAAAAAATGTAGGGGGAGACCCATGTGTCTCCCCGCGGGGTTGATGTGATCGACAGTAACCAGTTCGAACGCTTTTGATGGTCCCTTTGTGAGAGTCTTTTCATATCGACCATCACCAGGCGGGCGGACACATGGGTCCGCACCCTACATTTCTGGAATCGCACCGGTGCTTACCGTTCAACACGTCGTCTGCCGCCGGTAATAAAATTGCCACCAGAGGGCGCTGATGCCGGCTCCGATGCTGTACCAGAGGATGTCCAACGGGTCGCCGGTGACTCCCTGTGATGTGTAGGCGAACTGGGGGAAGAGAATTTCGTACTGGATCGACCAGACGAACAAAGGCAGCAGGATCTCATACAGTTCAGGCGGCCCGTTATGCGGGCGGGCACGGCAGACGTGGGCAATCAACACCACGATCGGCACAAACAACGGTACGCAGAGCAGGTCGTTAAAATGATTGTGCACGAACCCGCCCACCACCAGCGGCTTGAGCAACCAGCGGTTGACCAGAAACAGCACCAGTGCCGTCAGAAACAGGGGGTCACGCAAATACAGAAACCGCATCAGTCAATGCCCGCTGGGAATGTGCACGGGCAGTAGAAAAATTCCCACTGCGGAGGAAATCACAATCACAACGAAAGTAAACCAGACGTAACGGCCCGTCGTCATCTTCTCCTCCGATTTCTCCGTATCTCTGAGCGAAAGCAGTGTGATGAACGCGACCAGAACACCGGCCATCAGGCCTGCTCTGAGAAAGCCGTCGCGTGCCACTTCCGATTCATCATTGGTCAGAAAGAACTGGCTGAAGGTCGGCAAAGACAGCTCACGGTTGCGGCCATCGTGATAAAGGTCGGCATCAAGGCCAACCCCGCCCGGCTTGCCATCACGCCCCCAAGAGAAGAGTTCATAATTTTCACCTGTGCGTCGATACTGGATCGGATTGCCCCAACCATCTGCGGTAGGATTATCTGACAGGCTCCTGAGTGAATTAAAATCAGGTATCTCAGAGAGCTCATCCGGCAGTGCTTCATGGTCTCTGCGGTAGTCTTCGATCTGCTCCCGTAGGCGCAGCAATGTATAATAACGAGTGAAACTCTGCTTTCTGCAAACATGATACGCACCACGCAAATTGTACCAGGCAGCCACATTCAGAATCACAAAAACGACGAAGCCGCAGAGCAGGGCAATCAGAAGGCGGGGCAACAGTCGTCGAAGCATCGCGTTTATATTTCCCTTTGAGACCGGCAGAGCCGCGACTGAAACCGGGCACCTGTCAGGCTCCCGTATCGCGGCGGATTTCCCTTAAACTACCTGCTGAGATCGTGTTGTCAATCTCATTCTTGTGACCGGAGACCTTTCCTTGCCTTCAATCCAGTTCATCCAGGTACAGCTGCCGTGTTTCTCCCTGCTGGTTCGCTTGCCAGATCTGTCCCGAGCCGACATCCAGACAGGAAAGCCAGCCACCGCCGCAGGCCCAGGTATCGATGCAAATCGCATTGCCGTTCGTGAGCGGCAGACCCGACTTTTGAGACGTGTGGCCGCAAACCATAATTTTCCCCGACTCATGCAACGGCGGATCATCAAAATGTTCCCAGAAAAGAATGTAATCGGGTTGTTCAGCCAGAGGTATCTCGGGATAAGCGCCGGCATGGACGAAAAAATGCGTCTCGGTTTCATAATAAGGTAATAGGCGGCGCCTGAGAAATTCCCAATGTGAATCTGGGATATCAGCCAGCGACCCCGGGTCTCCCTCAAAAGGGGCATAGGAACGCAGGGTCACATCGCCGCCGTATTCCTTCCAGCGCGGAAAAGCGGACTCACTCTCTCTGGCTTGAAGCATCATGATCTCATGATTGCCCCGCAGTGGCTTCAGATCAAACCGGGAGTCGAGGTAGAGTAGATAGTCCAGCACCGCATGCGTATTCGGACCGCGATTGACATAATCCCCGAGCGTAATCAAGGTATCATCGTCACGCAGTCCCACAAACTCGCACAACGTACGCAAGGCCTCATAACAACCATGAATATCTCCAATCGCCAGATCGCGTTTCAAATGAAAACTCCTTAATCTGAGCCTGAATCAGCCCTGCAAACTCGTATCATAGTAACAGACTCACCTGAACTCTGCCTCTGTTTTGAGACGATCCAAGGGCATTCTCTGGTTCTCGAACTGGGTCACCGAAAACTGATTTGCCCGGCCGAACCAGCCGGGCGGACACATGGGTCCGCACCCTACGTTGGCGTTGGCATGTCCTTATTGGAACAGTGAAACCCCGCCAACCGTGAGCGGAATGGCGCTAGCCACCGTTTTTGAACCAGGCCACCCAACACAAAAACGGCAGCTAGCGCCGTGCCGCTCATTTTTTCAGAATGAGTCAGTAAAGTTTTCGTGTGGTTTCGTGTCTTTCGTGGTAGCAAATCCGTTACTAAAACCCGCTCCCCGGTGGCACCGTTGGCTGGCCTAACGGTGAGTGAGAATTCACCGATGACAATCCGTTTCAAGAGCTGGAGACGTCACGCTCACGCCGCCGCGCGTTCCTTCGAAAACTATTTCCCGAAATTATTTCAAAATTCTGAACTCTGATATTTTAAATTCTGCAAAGATTGGTAACTTACTCGTCGATATGAATATCTTAGTTCATATCTGTTTCTCAACCTCCTTTTTACTGGAGACACTGCGATGGCCAAATCTACTTCTAAGATTGGGCAAGGTGCCAAAAAACAAACTGGCAAAACCGCTGAAACAACAAAAACTGCCAAAGGAAAAACCAGCAAGAAGAAATAAGCTTCTCGCCTGATTCTTAGCAGAATGACAGCCCCCTGTTTTTGATGTTTTCGAACTCAAACACAGGGGGAAATTTTTTGCGTCCGCCTTTATCGAACTGGTCCGTGGTGAGTGAGAAGTCGCCGACCCGATAGAATTTGTAGGGGCAACCCTGTGTGGTTGCCCGCGGTATCGATGTGATTTGTGTGAAGGCGTTTGAATGCTTCAGGCGACTCCATCGCAAGAGTAAGCCAAATCAAGCCCGCCAGGCGGGCAGGCACATAGACCTGCCCCTACGTTTTTATGAACCGATCGCGTGTTCCGGAAACGCTCGTATTTCCTGCAATCCCAGATGCTGTTCGCATCTTTTCGTATTTTTCGTGGTAGAAAACCACTGATTTCAGGATCGGCGTTCCTGCTGTCGTAAAAAGGCCAGCACGTCGCGGCAGCCGCGTTGAATCTGGGCACTCATCACTTTGCGGGCCAGGGGACCGTCGCCGGCGCGCAACGCTTCCAGCAACTGCTGTTTGCTGTCACAGGTTTTCTCAGCCAGGTCCAGCGTCAACAGTTTCGAGCTGTTCCGCTGTGACTCAAACACGGTTGACACCGCACGATGTTCGCGAATCACTTTGGCAATCAACCGATTGCGCGAGGCGTCGATCACAATCTCATGAAAGGCTTCTTCCAGATCCAACCAGCGATGGAACTGGGCCGGCGTGGCATGCCCGTCGCTCCGGCCGCGAATGAGCTCCCGGATTTCGTGAAACTCCACCAACAGCGCGTCGAGGTCATCCAGTTGGTGCGGCGTAATGTACCGCGCCGCCTCCGCAGCAGCACAGCTTTCTAACGCATCCCGTAGTACATACAGTTCTTCCAAATCTTCCCGATTCGGATTCCGCACGAAGGCGCCCGCGCCGGGAACATGCTCGACCAGGCCTTCCGAGACCAGCCGATGAATGGCTTCCCGCACCGGAATCACACTCACGCCGATTTTCGACGCCAGCTTCCGGTTCACCAGCTGCACGCCGGGCACCAGCGCCCCGTCCTGCAGTTCCTGCTTGATAAATCGATAAGCACGATCCGCCAGATTTTCAGTAACTTCATACATCTCTGGTTTTCCGGTTGACAGACAGACTTTCAGTTCTCACAATCAGACTATGTTATAACATGTTATTACTGTATGTCAATTTCCCCCCTTAATCCAGTTTCCTCATCAGAAGCGCGCACTATGAAAACCTTGTTGACTCTGCTGACTCTCTTCATTTTCACTTCCGACCTCAACGCCGCCGATCCACTGCCACTGGTAGATGTCTCTAAACAGACCGACCGGCAGACGGTCATTGCCGCCGGAACTCCTAAAGTCTATCAGGGGCACCCGACCACGCTGCTGATGCCCGATCAGAAAACCATCTTCTGCGTCTGGTGCGTGAATCACGGCGGCTCGGCGGGACCGATGGCGCGCAGCACCGATGGTGGGAAAACCTGGCAACGGGTTGATCAAACATTACCCGCCGGTTACACCACACATCAGAATTGTCCCAGTATCTACCGCATGGTAGACCCGGCAGGCAAAGCACGGCTCTGGGTCTTCTCTGCCGCCAAAGGAACACGTAGCGGCCCCGGGATGCCCAGCATCATGAGCGAAGATGAGGGCAAGACCTGGAAAGAAATGCCGCCCCTCGGCTTTCCCTGTGTGATGACCTTTAGCAGCATGGTGCGATTGAAAGACGGTCGCTATCTGGGACTGTACCATCGCGGACCGGACGGAAAAGATCGTGCACCGCTGGTGGTCCTGCAAACCATTTCCGCTGATGGCGGCTTTACCTGGTCTCAACCGCACGTGGTCGCCGAAGTCAAAGGGAAAAACCCGTGTGAACCCTGTGTCTTCCGTAGCCCGGATGGAAACCAACTCTGTTGCCTGATGCGCGAAAACACGCACAAAGGCCGCAGCCTGATGATGTTCAGCAATGACGAAGGCAAAACCTGGACGAAGCCGGTCGACACGCCCTGGGGATTAACCGGCGATCGACACAAAGAGGTCTTCACCAAAGACGGCCAGTTGGTTGTCTGCTTCCGTGATCAGGCGCCCGGCAGTTCCACCCGCGGCCATTTTGTCGCCTGGGTCGGCACCTATGATGACATCGTCAACGGTCGCGACGGTAAATTTCGGATCAAGCTGTTACACCACTACGGCCGGAAAGGGGACTGCGGATACCCGGGCGTCGAACTCCTGCCAGACGGAACGATCGTCGCCACCACGTATGTCAAATACCGTGACGATGAAGCCAAAAACTCAGTCATTTCCGTCCGGTTCAACTTAGACGACCTGCCGCCGAAATCCGATAATTAAGCATTGTCCAATAATAAAAAGTAGGGAAAACCCTGTGTGGTCGCCCGCGGTATCGACGTGGTATATGTGAAACCAGTAGCCTCAAATGAAATTCGGCGGGTGGCACCGTTGGCTTGTCCAACGGTGAGTGAGAAATCTCTCCCCCAACAAAAAATGTAGGGGGAGACCCATGTGTCTCCCCGCGGTACTCACATTGATTGTGTAATGTTGAACGAACTCTTCTACCGGTCCCATTCGACCGAGGAGATAAATCGACCATCGCCAGGCGGGCGGACACATAGGTCCGCCCCCTACGAAGACGAAATCGATCGCTTTATTCAATCCGCGCCGCGACAGCGTTCTGCCAGTCGATTGATGGTCGCGACCGCCGCCGTCATGCGATTGCGGGCAGGTGGGTTGGCCGTATGGACCTGGATTACAGGAGGATCGAAATCACTGGTGGCGACAGTCTCTTCAATCCAGAGCAGCACATCATACCCGGTTCCCCGTGCGTCATCGCCCAGATCATGGTCGAGACTGATCTCCCGCACCGTTTCTGTTTTAAGCAAGGAAATCGCTTCTTGAGGCCAACGTACCTGCCGCCAACCCGGCGGCGCCTGTCGTTCATCGTCCAGATAAACCCGCATGTGTCTGTTCTTTCGATCATAAATAGGAGCATAAAACAGGAGTGGTTCTCGTATTCTGATCAGACACAAAAGCACAAAAAAAGTTCGGGGAATGCCTTCAGCCGACATATCGACCAAGGACAAAACGCTACTGATAAAGCCTTAACCGAAGATTTCCTGTTATTCAGAACAGTGCAGGGAGGCTCATGGAATGCATCTATGGGAAATGGCCAGGTGACAATAAGTCTGCCCCGTTACTGAGATCGTATGGCAATCAGTATAATGCCTGTTCGCAACATGTTGACAGCCAAGCAAAAAATAGCAACCATGACCTTCAGGATTCCTGATACCTAAACCACGCTGATATAGCGGAAGTTGACGTTGCTTGCCGACACATTCCCCCGGTCGATCTCCGGACTGTTCGTGTTCGAAGTGCCAATTATTCTGCGCGTGCTCTCCACGGGGAGGGCGAGCAGTTGTCGTAAACACGGGAATACAACAGTAGATACAATACAATTCCTGCTGCCCCGCATTCTCGACATGAACGATCGTATGATTCGTGACAAACTCTTCAATCGCTTTAGAATCATAATTCTGAATGGCCCTCGCGATTTTTTTTCTGACAGGAGAAGCAGTTTTTCTACTAGTAAGTGCATAAATCATGAGAGACCTTTGATAGAGAGTTGAAGAAAACCCAAACCAGTTCATCAGCCGCATCTGATCAATCGTCAGATAACTCCTCAATCAATTTTGCTCATCGCATACCCCAGTCCCAAGGCACCCGCTTCCAGGCAGGCGAACAGAATCACCAGCCACAAACGATTCGCGAAATTGAACGAGATCACCGACACCACATTCGGAATCTGGCTGAAGGCGTTCCAGATAAAATCTCTCAACGATGACTTTTTTGCCCGCCTGATGTTCCCAGCGTCTTCCATACGTTCGTCCTGCCCGACAGCCGTGGGATCAGCAACATTGGTGCTGCTGTCTGCTTGTCGCCAGCCTTCTTCTGAATGGGCATAAGCGGCTGCGAAAAAGGCCCAGCCAAAGAAAGCGATCGCCAACATCAACATCACGATGACTTTTGTCGTTGATGCTTCACCGTCAGTATTTTTTCTACTCATTGTTGTTACTCTCTAATCATTACCTGTTCGATTCCAGCTTCACTACGTTGTTCGTCTGGTTGATTTTTCTATGTGAGAATTTGAAGCATTGACTCACTACCGGTCTCTCAATAGAGTAGACAGCAACAAAACAAGTTCATCTCATCTACAACACATCAAGCATGAAAGCATCACAAATACTTGCCTTCCACCCCTGATTTCTTACACGCTTTTTTATACACTTTCTTCATTCCTTTTTCGGAAACCAGATCGGGCCGCAAATCGTAAATCTTGTCGTAGGTTTCCACGATCTTGGGATAATCGTTCGCATTTTCATGAATCCCGGCGATCTCTATAATCACATCCAGATTATCGGGATCGATCGACAAGCACTTTTCAAACGCCTGCATCGCTTTGCCGGTTTTTCCCATCAATCGTTCTGTTTTGCCGATCTGATAGAGAATAAAAATATCTTCCGGGCTCAATTCATGAGCGGCCTGATAGCTCTGAACGGCACGATCCAGATTCCCTTGAATTTCATGCCAGCGGGCAGAAACGATTTCCGCTTCATGATGCATCTCCTGCGACTTTAAGACGGCAAGAATCGAATTCGCGTCATCAATTTCCTGCAGCAGATACAGGTTCTCCAGCGCCCCCGAAAACAAAAGTCCTACGTTAATCGGCTCGGGATCGCCTTCAACATGAATCTCTTTTTTTCCGCTCTGAACCTGTTCAATCCAGTTTTTAAAATTGCTACGAATATCATCCCGGATCGGCTCCATCTTCTCCAGCGGAATATGAGTGCCGATCCCACAGTTACTGCACTCGTTCAAAATTTGGGAACGCGGGCCTGCCGGGAACAGAGGGATAAAATAAATGTGTCCAAACTTCCGGGCCTCGTAACTGGTCTGGCTCGTATAGTGCCCACAATGATCACACGTGCCCTGCGATTCCACCACATTTTCTTTGAAGTACATTCTGGAGCCGTAAATAATCATCGCTGTACCTTTCGCCAACCCGCCTCAAGAAAAGAAACCTGAATCCACACAGACCCGCACAAAAAAACATTATGGCAGACACTATCCCCATGTCAATCATGTGCGCATTACTAGTTAATGTCAACCAGACCAGTCTGCACCACAAACGCATCATCAAGCAACACCGGCACAACGCCACTGATATCGAACTCTGCCGCGATTTCCACATCACGCACAAAACCGCGTTCTTCCAATTCGCGACCCGATGCGCAGGAGAGCAAACGCTCTGGTAACTGATCCGCAGCATCTTCAAAGGCAGCGACAGCCAACGACGATTCAGGAGAGCGTATTCCTGTTAGCTGGTTGATGATCGCACCCGCACCAATGAGATCTTCAATCGCGGGACGCAACGAACCGTCGGCCCAGCGTTCCCCCGCCGGAACAACTGTGATCCGCCGCCCAGCCGCTTGTGCCTGTCGGGCGACTGCTGATGCATTCCGCAAGCAGCCCGCAAACACGGTCGCACCATGCGACATCGCCGCGAACGACAGGGTCGAACCGTTGGGAGAGGGAAGCACCAGCCGCAGTCCGCGGGGAGCGGTGATTAGCGAAGAGGGAGCCAGTGAATACTGGCCCGGCAGACTGTTGCGCGAACTGGCCAACTCCGCCGAACGCTGTTGTGCATACGCTTGTGCCGAAGCGTCTTTCCAGCGGTAAGGAAACACCGTCACTCCCCGGCTCACCGCCACTTCGACGCTTGTCGAGAATGATAAAACATCGACGATCACAATCACATCGGACGAGGTCATTTGCTCTACGCCGGGCAGACCCCACTCACAACGAATGTCATATGGTTCCTGATCAAACCAGGTCATCGTTATTTCGCTTCATTGCCAGACAACTCATTCAGGTAACTCCGCAATCGGATGGAGAGATCGATATACTTTCTCGCTTGCTCCTCGGAGAACGTATAGCCTTCGGCATGCACGATCTTGTTTCGCAACAGACGCAGGTCGTTAAATATTTTGCAATGCCGTTCGTCGAGCAGGTTCTCGTTTTCTAACGTATCCTGGATCAGTTTGTACGGGGTCGCGGTGTCATAATCCAATCGGTGTCCCTTCGCTTGAATCAAGACGCGCGCGGCAGATTCAACCGATTTCCAGGCCTCAATCACAGCGACCGTCGGCGAAATACTGGCAAGCTCATACAGGTCAATCTCAACACTTTCCAGCTTCCGTTCCCGCGGAGGTTCATTCAGAGAAACCTCTTGCGCTTCGGCTTCAATTTTTTCGATACTCTCACGGAAACTGACTTCGAGGTCTTTATATTTGAGCTTCTTCGTCTTTAAGAGCAACCGGGCCAGTGATTCGCGCAGAATGACCACCACAATGATCACGGTCACCGGCCAAACCAGGATTTCTAATACTTCGTTCATCTTGATCCTATTTGCTTATTCAGAACGCCAGAGAGATACTTCTTGATTTTTGACGGCCCACCACCCACATCAAATCTGCAACCGGGAGACACTCGGCTCGTCGATATCTTCCCGATTTTCAAGGGCCGCCCGGATAGCCAGCTTCACGCCGGCAGTTGAAGTCTCAGCCGACATACTCGGCGCCCCCAGATTTTCCTCCAGCGCCGCCACACAAGGCAGGTGCGGCAGATGAATCCAGCCTGCGCGAATCGGCAATTGCTTCTGTGCGATGTGATGCAGAATGCCGTACATCAGGTGATTACAACCGAAGGTTCCCGCCGCATCAGAAATATCGGACGGAATCCCTTCGGATCGCATCGCCTTGACCATCGCACGCAGCGGTACTGTTGAATAATAGGCCACCGGTCCTTCCGGTACTGTCAATTGTCCCTGCGGTGCCGCCCCCGCATTGTCGGCCAACTGGTAGCGCGTCGCATCATTCAAATTCTGTGCCAGTCGCTCTACCGTGATCATCGAGCGACCACCGTATTCTCCCAGCATGAACACCAAAGACGGTTCCAGCTCCGCGATTGCCGCACTCACCACATCGATGCATTCAAAGAACACGTTCGGCACAATCCGGGATACAATTTTCGCTTCGCCAATCACGGTCCCGTCCAGGGCCCGCGCCACGGACTCTGCCGGGTTGACCGGAGTGTTTCCAAAAGGTCCGTAGCCTGTCAATAATACGTTCGTCATCAGTGGTCCTTCCTGAGCCCATGTGAAATATCATGCGAAACCTGATCCGAGGTAGCGTCTCTCCATTCGAACGCTCCTTACCAATGACGCACAACCGGGGCTAACGCCCTGCGGCTAATGGGACTTTTCTGCGGTCATTGTCCAGTAAACAAGGGCGACATCACACTGTCGGTCAAGACATATTCTTTGATCGCTAACGCTGTCGACCTCAAAATCAGGATCGGAGCGATTAAATAAACGCTACCTGGGTTTTCATAGAGTACCGGTTCAGACGAACTCATTCCAGAGGGAATCAGAAACAGAGCAGGGTGGGGGAAGAATTCCACTTACCGTTGTGAAATCACATCCGGTTCGCGTGTCTCACTCTTTTGTGACGCGGCGGCAATGTTTTTCAGCATGCCGGAAAAGACAAAATGATGCAGCGGGCAGACCGCATACCAGTAAATCCGGCCCCACACACCGATCGGATCATATATGGCCGTCTGCGTGATCGTTGACGATGCCTCGTCCCCCGTCACTTCAAACTCCAGCCAGGCACGTCCGGGCAGCTTCATCTCGGCCGACAGCCTTAACAGATGATTCGGTTCATACGCTTCCACCCGCCAGAAATCGACCGTGTCGCCCACCCGCAGATGTTCCGCGTGTGCCCGTCCCCGACGCATACCCACGCCGCCCACAAGCAAATCCAGCGCCCCGCGCAGATGCCAGAGCCAGTTGCAGGCATACCAGCCGGTTTCGCCTCCGATCCGCTGAATCGGCTGAAACGCGACCTCAGGTGGTTGATTGACTTTGATGCTCCGCAAGTCGACGAGCCGTGAACCGAAGCGGACGCCTACCCAGGCCGGCAATGCTCCTGAAGAAGAGAGCGCGTCTGACCAGCGTGTCTCGGCAAACTCCCGGTCTTCATTGACCAGCGCACGTCGGATTGCCGCCTCGATTCCCATCGGCTGAATTTCAAACGCGACCAGCGCACTCTGATCCTGGACGACTGTCGCATGCACGATGCTCTGAATCAGCTTGCGACCAATGCGTGCGTACAACGGAGTCACCAGCCCCAGCCAGAGACTCGAAAGATAAGGCGTCAGCACGGGCACCGGAATCATCCGCACACGTGTGCCGCGGCACTTCGCATACACGCGCATGATGTCGGCATACGACACCTGATCGGCGCCCCCAATTTCAAACACCCGGCTCTGCGTGAACGGCATTTCGAGCGCCCCGATCAGGTAGGCAATCAAGTCTTCAATCGCAATCGGCTGGGCTGCCCGCTGCACCCATTTGGGCGTAATCATCACCGGCAGCCGTTCCACCAGCGAGCGAATCATCTCGAACGACAGACTTCCCGAGCCGATCACAATCGACGCGCGAAATTCCAGTACCGGCACACCCGTTGCACCTAAAATCTGCCCGACTTCCTGACGACTCCGCAGGTGGGCCGACAGTTCTTCGTCCTCATTTCCCAGGCCGCCCAGATAGATAATCCGCTCGACCCCCGCCTCTCGGGCCACTTCCGCGAAGTTGCGGGCCGCCTGACGATCATTTTCTTCAAACGAACCGGTCGCCCCCATCGAATGGATCAGATAGTAGGCAACCTTCACCCCCTTCATCACCGGGTTCAGACTGGCCCGATCCAGCACATCGCCGGCAACCACTTCCGTTGATGCGGCTACTTTCGGTTCCAGAATCTCCGGCCGCCGCGCCAGACAACGCAGCTTCGCCCCGCGCTGCTCCAGCACCTGTAACAATCGACCGCCCACATATCCCGTCGCCCCGGTCAATAAGATCAACCCGGCTTCAGCGAGATTTTCCTCAGCGGCGACAGACTCCGGCACAGTTCACCCATAAAATTAGTAGAAAGGACAAAACCGGTTAGTGGACTTTTCAGTACCTGCGGGAGTATAGTCCGCCGTTCTCCGATGATCAGGGATGAATTCGGAATTTCAGAGAAAAGCAGGGAAATTTGAAAGCAAAAGTATGCTTAACGAATGACCAACTGCCCCTGATCGTAGGCAATCGCTTTCTGCCGTCGGATCACCATATCCCAGTCCATCCGGTGCGGCGGATCCAGATAATGCTGATAGGCGACCACCATCTGCCGAGCCACTTCCTGAAAAGGAACACCGCCAAAGCCGGCTCCCATCGCGGGAAACACAACCGTTTCAATTTTCGCGTGCTCATTCTCACGCTGACTGACATTGTGCTGATACACGGCCAGCAGCGATGCCCAGGTCGCCGCATACACTTTGTCCGTCCCCGAGATCGAGCCGGGCACACGCATCGTCGGGCTATGTGCGACATACGGATATTCGGGATTGCCCGTCGGCTCAATAAACGAAGTTCCCAGCGGCTGCTCGCCCAGATACGCATCCATAATACGATGTTGAATCCGCCGCATCAGGTCTTCGCCATGAAAATGCACAACGGCCGCATCGATGCCAGCGTTCATAATTCCAAACGCATTCGCCGCCGTCACAAAACAGTCGTGCGGAGGCAGGTCTTCAAAACGGCTCTCGATCACCGTTACGCGAGGCAGGTCTTCAAAGCGATCGCGAAACGCGTCGCACATTTCGGTTTGAGGATGAATTAACCAGAGATCAATGGGCAATGCCATAAGTCAGAAGGGGTCCTTTCTAAATGACGCGCCCGATTTATATCACAGCTTTGTTCAGGTGACAAGTCGGCAGTCACCAGAGTTTCCTAAAACAGCGTCGCTTTCATTTCCCCCCTTGATCGGCAGATTTATTCTGGTAGCTTAATAGAGAGAGACAGATTCACTCCATCACTGGTTCTAAAAGGGAGACGCTGCGATGTGCTCAAGCAACGATCACCGACAGGCAAACATCCGCCGCTTACGACTACTGGGATTTGGCATCTTGTGCGTTCCCCTACTTGCTGTTTCATCCCTCGCTGCCGAGACAATCCGCGTTCCGGAACAGCATAAAACCATTCAGGCCGCCGTTGATGCCTCACAAGCCGGCGACACCATTCTGGTTGCTCCCGGGACCTACAAAGAACGCATCAAACTCAAAGCAGGCCTGATCCTGAAAAGTACCGGCGATGATACGAAAGGCACGCTCGGCTTAAAACGGGCGGAAGCCACCATCATTGACGGCGGTGGAGAGCAGGGGGAAGGGGCCGGCGTCACGATGGCCCAGCGTAGCACGCTCGACGGGTTCACCGTCACCAACGTCGGCGTGTACGACGATGCGAAATGGAACAAGCACCACGCCACGCACGGCGAACAGCAGTCACACGAACACATCGGCGCACCGGGCACCGCCGGCATCGGAGTTATCGGCGTGACCTGCGCAGTCACCAATAACATCGTGCATCATATCGGCTATACGGGCATCGCCATCCAGAGCGCACCCAGCAAACGCTGTTCGCCCCACATCTATCGCAACATCACCTACCGCAACATGGGGGGCGGCATCGGTTCGATGCAGAAGTCAACCGCCATCATTGAAGAAAACATCTGCTTCCAGAACTTCTACGCCGGCATCGGTCACGACGACGCCAGCCCAACCGTCATTAACAATACCTGCTACGAAAACATCCGCGCCGGCATCGGCATCAGCGAAGGCTCGCACGCGCTGGTTCGCGGCAACAAGTGTTATCACAACCGCCGTGCCGGCATCGGCGTGCGGACCGGCGGCGAGACGCGCCCGATCATCGAAAACAACGAGTGTTATGAAAACGACATGGCAGGCATCGGCACACGCGAAGAAGCAGCGCCGCTCATTCGCAACAATCGCTGCTATAAAAACAAACTCGCCGGCATCGGCTCGCGCACTCACGCCACGCCCACCATTGTCGGCAACGAATGTTTTGAAAACGGACAATCCGGCATCGGACAGCAGAGCGACGCCGTCACCATGCTGATCAACAATTTTTGTCACCACAACAAAGCCTCCGGCATCGGTTTCGCTCCCTGCAAAGCGGGCCGTTCGACTTTGATCAATAACCGCATCATCGACAACGCCCGGGTCGCGGTCGGCGTCAACGGGGGCTGGACCGTACGTCTGGTAGGCAATGAACTCTCACGCAAAGGGGGCATGCCCCCGATCATGATGGTTTTCAATGGGTCCGAGGTCACACTCACCGACAACATCATTCGCGGCGGCGGAGTCGCCGGGATTCGCGTCGCCGGTAAGATCCGCGCCGAAAACAACGAATTCGCAGGCACCTCACTCCGCAAAGTCGGCCCCCCCAACTTCGGAGTCTGGGCACTCCCCGGTTCCGACGTCACCCTGATCGCCAATAAATTCCATCACTGGCGACACGCACTCCAGGCCAGCGAAGCGACGGTTCTCGCAACCCGAAATAAAATCAGCGACTTCCACGGCACCGCGCTGGTGATCCAAAACGCAAAAGTCCCCGCGAATGTCTTCGACAATACCGCGATCTCAGCCAATCCGAAAGATAAGGTGGTCTCGATCAGCGGTGAAACCGGCATGATGCAGGGGAATCTGTTACATAAACCCGCTGATTAGAACGTGTGTAGTCAATCTACCAACATGATGACTTCCTGTTCGTCCCAGCCGTATTCTTTCCCATCGACTCGGAGCCAGTTTGACATCATCACAAACTCATGTCCCTGCCAAACAAAGGCCACGTGGCCGGGACGCAGTGTGATATCCTGAAACGTCAACCGGGCACCGGGCATTTGAACGGCTTCATCAGGCAGCTTGAACTTACTCGCTTGTATCGCTTCTGCCCCGATATTTTGAAAGACAATCACGCGGTGCCAGGGTTGTGCTTCTCCCCCTGTCAGTCGTAGCGTCAGCACGGTGTGAGGTCCTGCATTTCCAATCTCCGCCTCCCAATATCCCTGCGAAGCATTATAAGATTTCAGAGACCTGGTAAGCAGCAGAACGCATACTATGAGACCGGACAGACAAATCAGGATAATTCTGACCGTTTTCTGTTTCATGGATATCTCAATTGAAAAATCAGTCTTCGAGTACCGCGCAGGTAAGAATAAAAGCAGTGACAATCAAAACACCGAGAAGACCAGAGGTGAATTTGATGAGCCAGTTCCAACGACTGGTAAAATAAGAATCGGCGAAAGCCCCGATGTAGATTGTCAGATAAGCGAAAGTCCAACCCAGTACGAAAATCCAATCAATAGATTCGGCAGCTGGTCCTTCCCAGGAGATAACAGGCAATCGATGAGTCCGATCTACATGAAGATGAGTTAAAGCGAAGAACAATACCGCTATGGAAGTGAAACACACCAAAACCGTCAAAACGGCGGGCCAGGCACTTTCCTTTTTCTTCTCAAACTGAAAGCCTTTCGGTAATCTCCAGCAGAGATATCGCTTCAAGTGTTCTGGAAATAGAGCACGCAGTCCGAACAAGAATCCTATAACGAGACCACTAGAAGCAAGACAAAAAAAGATCAGGTTATACCATAAACTGGTAAAAGCATCGCCAAAGATCTGCAAAAATCCGAATACAGGAGGTAAATGATTTGTCAGATTATTAATGTTGGCCTTCAACCCATATGACGCAAATAAAAATACCCAGACTGCATAAAAACAGGCGATCACATTGATCTCAAATACAAATCCCATTTCGTTTAACTTAACAGAATCAGTCAGCTGTAATTTCACCTTCTCGGAGGTTTCTTCATTCTGATTCATTGCTCAACCACTCCCAAACTGCCCCAGGTGTTGTTCGAGTTTCTCCCATTCTTCAATCACATGCTCATAGATCTCAGGATCGGAATAGTAGGGATGTTTGCTATGGGCGGACACGTCGACCGCTTCCTTCACATGTTCTATCAAGGCTAACACGCGTGGTACCAGTTCCTGTACTTCAGGAAGGCATTTTTCAGAGAAGTGAAACTGGATCGCTTCCCCCAATCCCAGGATCTGGCACCAGACGATGCCATCATCTTCGTACCAGACCGGCGTGACCATCAGGTAGCGTTCCAGCACCGGGAAGTAATAGGCAAACGCCTTGCCCCCCATATACATAAAATCTTCCTGGTACTCATCGGGACTTTTCTGAAACTTGTGGAACGCCTCCGCCAGAGTCAAACCGCCAAAATTCCCCCAGGCCACTCGCGCATCCAGATCTCCCACATGGGGATCAAAGTCCCGTTCGCCGGGCAGGGAACCGGTGACTCCCTGAAATGGTTGAAATGTCATACTTCTGCAAATTTCACTTAAACTCAACTCACCCCAACATCAATAGCGCTTGCCAGGGGTTCCTGTTCGAAAAACTAGATCATCCCATCAGTCAGCCTGAAGCATCGTGCCGATAGCACAACTCAAAATAAAATTCATGCAACCGAAGAATATTCCCACGACCGCTAGAGTATTCCAGCGGCTGTCGAAATAATTCGATACAAAAACATATCCACACACCGCCAGGTAAGACAATGTCCACCCCAAGACCAGTATCCATTCCATATCGTCCGCAGCAGGTCCTTCCCAATAAATGAAAGGTTGTCGCTGTGATCGATCATTCCGTAGATGAGTTGCCGCGAAGTATAACACCGCTGTTGCTATTAAACCAAATATCGCCGTAAAAATAGCCGGTTTGTCATTTTTGATTGGTTTCTCTTTCTGATAAACCGAGGAGCTATTCCAGACCAATTTATGTTTCAGCCGAAATGGCAAGACGAATCGCAATAGCCAAAGCAGGATAAATACATCTGCGGTAGTTGCAATGGGAAAGAAAATAAATTCATAGATCCCCTCTGAACCCGAAGGGGACAGAAACGGAAAAATGATCGGTTCTCCCACTCTTCGATTCGCTTCATTGACTGCCAGCCCAAATAAAGTAAACGGCCAAGACCAAATAAAATAAACAATTACAAGAGACCGAATGCTAAATATGATTTCTGAATTGTCTGTAACCTCGTTCTCAGTCTCAGTCATAAGCTTGCTTTTCAAGATTCTGGGAACCAACGAGTTCAACTCACCCCAACATCAACAGCGCCAGATAAGGCACTAAACTAAACACAATAAACAGCAACTTGAACGCACCGATAAAGGAATAAATCACCACGTCAAACGTTTCGCGTGACATGGGAAACCAGTTACTTTGCAAACGATAAACCAGATTCGGTGCGAACAGGCAGAACAGGGACCAGAAAATCAACAGGCCGCCATTGAATATGGTACACCACATAAAAAATGAAGTCAGTGTCTCAAGATCCATATCGATACTCCTTCACCACTCGACAGTTTAAAGACGTTGTTTCAAAATATTCCGCACCCGCGCTTTGACCGACGCTGCTTCGTCTTCGATCGCCTGTTCCAGCAGTTGATCTGTCTCGGCTTTGAATTGCGGATGCTGCAGCGCGAGTTCATAAAACCCGTTATAGGCCCACGCCCGCACAAATTTATTTTCGCTCGTCAGACAACGCCGCAAAAACGCTTCGACCTGTTTCACATCCCGTTTCCCGATCGTCAAATAAGGCAGAGACTGCAGCAGATGTAGCGCCGTCTCCCACTCTTTCACTTCAGACAGAGACTGAAAGACCTGTTTGACTTCAGTCGGGGACAACACGCCCCCTTCTTCCAGATACAGTTTCAACAACCAACTCGCCCCGCGTTCCAACCCCGGTTCTTTCAACAGTGGAATGAGAGCCGCACCGAATCCGCGTTCCAGGCCGTGACAATCATAAATCGCCTGCAAAGCCTCGACCGACTTCCCGTCCCAGTTCGCGATTTCCTGCTGGATCTTCATGGTTGATGAATTCTCGTTTCATGTCCCTCAATAGCAATGACTCAACTCAATTTAGGACTTTTCAGGCGGTGATTCAACATCACTTTCCGTTTCCGGTTTGATTTGTGTCTGCTTGCTTGACGAATCTCCGGCCGGAACATCGACGGAAGGTTCCGGCTCTATTATTTTTTTTCCGTTGAGTAAATTTTCAGCCGTTTTCCACCAGGCCAGCATATGCAGGAACACCATCACCGTCCCGGCAATCAGAAATAGTCGTAATCCATTAAACTGAAACCACGGACGCGGATCTTGGTTTGAAAACTTGTTCCAGATTTGATCCAGGTTCAATACATCCCAGAGGAGATAGATCCCCAGGAAAAAAGCGGAAAGAACCATGGGAAAATCAGCCAGAGTCAGCCACCCCAGTTTCTTATACAGGCCCCATTTTTTATCCGCGGCCTTTTGATCGTCCCCTGTGACATCCTGAATTTTTTGAATCGCCATCAGTCTGATGGCTGAAAGATAAGCAGACAAAGTCACGGCGATTCCAAAGATCGCCAGCAGGCTACTTGTCTCAGTGATCATGGTTCAACTCCTCTCGATGGTGGTGATCGTCGCATGGTAAATCACGCTGACAAAAGGGCTGAAGAACCAATCTTCAGACTTCATTCGAGAGTGCCTGCAAACGTCAGTTTAACAAATATTTTCTTTTGCGAAAGCAGTTCTTTGATTTCTCCTGCTTAAACAAACCATTCCCCGGGAGGATCTGTCTCATCTTGCGGTGCTTCCGTTAGTACCTCTTCTGCAGTTTGATGCTTCCAGATCCCAAATCGGCAGAAATTGGGAATCACCACCAGCCCGGCAATCAGAAAAACCACGCCGGCACAAAATGCGAAAAAACCGAACACAGCAACCGGCATCTGCTCCATGCCACACAATCGGTATTTCGCATAAATCGTTTGTGTGTGATCGGCCAATGCAGGTGCTCCCTCATCAATGGTGACCGTTGCCGTATACGCTCCGGTTTTAAATGTTGGAATCTCTGTCAGCATGACTTCACCACTGACCAAATATCTCGAAACAATCGGCTGGCCGGGAGGCGGCGTCTTCCACTCTGTAAGATCTCGATTCGCAATTTCATTTCCTGCGGAATCTGTAATCACCAGGGAACCAGCCAAGCCTTTCAGCACTTCATCGGGAATCTGGCCTGCTTCGTCTCTGATCTCACAATCCAGAAAAACACCTTCTCCATGTGAAATTGAGCAGGTCTGATGAAAGGGAACGGAAAGACTACCCGGCTGCGAGAGATCTACTCGCGTCTCCATCGGTCTGGCTAGATTCCAGCGGTGAACCATGACATTATATCGATAGGCAGCAACCCCAAACACAACGGCTCCGACCAGTGAAATCACCGCCAGCGATAAACCGAACAGTCTGCCAAACGCCAGATTTCGCATTACAAAAAAGATCCTACTTTTCTGCCATCTTTTTCACGTTGTCATGAATTTTGAACAACACGATCAGCAGCTCACACCAGATCCGGGCACCAACCGCACCGCTGATCATCATCAACAAACCCACGATCAGCTTCTCAAATGAGAATCCGAATCCACCGAAAATAGTTTTCAAACCGGAAATCAGCACGACCACCAGCATCAGCCAGTAGACGAACGTAATGACTTTCGGTGTCAGCATCGAATCAAAAAAGAGGACGTCACGCATGTCAGTTTTCCCTTTCATTGGAGTTCAAATTCGTTCATCGTCTGCCCGCAGTGTATCACAAAATTCCCGCACGGCTAAATTAAACGCCTGCGGGTTCTCCAGAAACATGAAATGGCTGCCTCCTGCGTCCGCGCCGATCATCACAACGTCTGCCCCATGAATCTGCTCCGCAATCCAGGGCATCACAGCCGGTCCCAGATGACTGGCTTCGCCGCCGATACAAAGGGTAGGCAATGTAATCCGTGGCAGCAGATCGCGATAATCGGCTTCACTCACACTGAGCAACAGTTGGGCCGCATACGGGCGGGGGAATTTCAAACTCTCCTGAATCACTTCCAGCAGTTCCACTTCCGAAAACGATTTCGTAAACATGCTCGCCAGAAACTCGGCTGACTTCGCAGGTCCCTCATGGCCTCCCACCAGTTCCGCCTGCGCCAGCAGTTCGTCTCCCCCCACGGAAGCACCATAGTGGCGGCATTCTTCGTTAGACCATTCGGGGCGACGGAGGCGCGCGACCATCTGATCGCAGAGAATCAGCCCGCGAATCCCCGCTTCCCCAAACAGATCCAGATAACTCCAGATCACCGCGCAACCGGCGGAATGCCCGAGCAGAATTACCTCATCCAGTTCCAGCGCCTGCAGAAATTCGCGCAGATCCTTCGCCAGCCGTGAGACGCGGTAACCATAATCGGGTTTCGCCGACTCGCCATGCCCGCGGTAATCCAATGCCAGACAGCGATAAGTGTCGCTCAATTCATCCAGTTGCTTGTGAAACAGCGCCGCCGTCAGCGACCAGCCCGGCAGCAGGACCAGCGTCGGTCCCGCACCTGCTTCCAGAAAATGCAGTTCGACACCATCGGACGTCGTAAAGGTTCCTGAATCCGTGTTTGACATGGTTCCCTTTCCCGTTCTGAGCTCATCCGCCCGTCAGTTTCAGTTCCTCGGGAGTCAATGCCCGCGAGCCGCATTCATTGATGCACTTCTCAAACGTATCAAAATCGAAGGCGGTCAGGGAAGGGCTGCCATACCAGTCATCACTGAATTTCCGGTTGCCAAATTTGCGAAAACGTTCCGCATAGGGTTTGAGAGTCTTGTGTTCGATCCCCGTGTTTTTCGCATGTTTGTCCCGATGGAAAAAGGTCGTCAGTTCCAGATCCGACAGCGGCTGACTGGTATCGAGCAGCTTCCGAATCAAGTCCGCATCGTCCGTTTTCGACAGGTTGGGACAGACAAACAGATAGGTCACTCCGCCGCGACGTTCCAGTCCCCACATGATCACAGGCACCTGCTTGCCGTTCTGTTTGGTGAAGACCAGATAGTCGCCGACTTCGAACAGCAGTTTTTTCGGAGCACGATTTTTCTTCCGCGCTACCGGTTTCGTCTTCGGTTTGTTCAATCTGGTCAGAAACCGTTTGAGGACTTTCTTCCGTTCCGGATACAGGTCGTCCCATTCCGCCGCCGTCGCATCGCGGTCCAGCATGTCCTGAATCTGATCCGCCAGTTCGACCACCGGCTCTCCCACACTCCACAGACACTCGGCCAGCGTCGTCAGAAACAGTTCCCGGTCCAGCGTGCTGAGAAGCTCTCCCTCGTATTCTTCGGTCAGTTCTCTGCGTAACGCAGCCGGCGCGGCCCCGGCATCAAAGCGTTCGAAAAAGTCATCAAAAATATCCCAGGCAAAATCGCTGTCAACAATTTTGACTCCCTCAATGGCCATCCCGGTACACCTTTCAGACTGTATCCAGTTTTACTGTAGCGTCTCCAGGGCCATTTGGACCGAGTAGATTAGATTGAAATACGCTATGATTAAATGTGACGCGATCTAGAGGAACACGACGAACGTAACGCGGAACAGAAATTGCCCGCCAATATGATTCACCAAGCAGCAGGCTTTACTTGTAATCAATATCAGCGGGAAATCAACAACTTTCGCCCCCATTCCGCAGAGACGGGATAAACTTTTTCCGGCGGCAGAAAACGTTTGAGACTTTTGCTGCTCCCTTTACGGATTGCATTCAGTTTGCGAACCACGGGAGTTAAGTCTTCAATACTCACAATCCACTCATCCACAAACTCGCGAATGATGTGCCTGCTCAAGCCAACCTGAATACTGAAACAGGGCAAGGCCGCCCCCCGCGGACTGCGCTCGGTATCCCATTGAATATGTACGGGAGCCTTGTTGAATTCCTGTTCCCAGACTTTTCTCGATGCATAAACCTGCTTTTCCGGCGATGTCAACACTCCCAGTGACAACGCTTTCTCCCAGCCGTCTCGTCTGATCCGTACGCCGAGAATCCGCGTCTGTCCCGGTTTTTGCCCCCAGTTGCTGCGATGTATCAACCACAGAAACGAAGGTTTAATCCACGTCATCCGCTGAAACGAAAACGGTGCCACAAACTTCTGCGCCTTTAATGCTGCATCGGCAATCTGCGACGAGTAAGCCTGATAGACGACGATCGTCTCACGATCATAGTCGGCTCGAATTTCATACAGGCTCGTCATCTTTTTTTACTCACTCGGTATTAACCAGTCAGTTCCATCATTCAGAACACCCCAATTAGCCGCAGGGCGTTAGCCCCGGTTTCTCCCGATTCTGATTTATCCCGATTAGGAGAGCACCACTTTCCTCCCCTCCGGATCTTGAACGACATACACAGGATACTCCGCGTGTGGGAGCACATTCAAAACGGCAATTCCAGCTCGATCCAGGATCTCTCTCAAGTCACCTTCCACCGACAGGCGAAATCCCAACCGCGTCAGCTCTAATTCGGCTCCCTCGCTCAGCGGATACAGTTCAAACACCAGCCCTTCCAACTGCGCTGCATAATGAATCGGCCCAGTTCCATGTTGTTCTCTCTGGAAGGAAAAACCGAGATGCTCATAAAACGTTTTACAGGCAGCAAGATCCCGACAGCGCAGCACCAGCAGATTCAATTGAGCAGCCATAAGTTCTCTCGCATCAGGGAAACAGACAGTGATTGACACCAGTCAAGACACAACAGCCCGACGAACGTTCGCCACGAATCAGGCAAATGCGCATAGAAACTCATAGAGCCCCAGTTGATCTTGAAGCGACTGACCGTAATTCGGCCCCGTCTCCTCTGGAGAAACAGAGAATCCACCCTCTCGCTCCTCCTGCAGCCGAGAAAGAACCCAACCCACTTCGCCATCAAACTGAGTGAGATCAAACCCAGACAGATCGAGTTCAGGTGACGCTTTCGAAGCGCGTCGACGCTGGATTATTAACCAGGCTCCCGCGGGCACAATAGCCATGCCTGTGGGTCGCTGCAATGTCTCCAGAATCGCGGATGAGAGTGACCAGTCCTGAAGCAACGCCGCCACAGCAAAGCCCAGCAGGCGATCCCGCCAGTTCACTTCCTGAATCAGCTGCAGCGCCAGACCTCGATCCAGGTTATCACGCAACTGACAGAACCGATCCAGACCAGCCCGAAACTCCGGATCATCGGGGGCAGGGTGAATCAGACTTTGATAGAAAAGTCCGGTCGTTTGAACCAGTTTTTCGGGAGTCATGCTCACTCTCGTTTTCAAGACTCGAACCAGAAAGTCAAACGCACTTCCATCGGACTTGACTCCTGATCAAATACTTCCATGGCGTGCATCAAGGCCAGAAATTCGATATCCACGTCATCCAAAGGCATCTTGAAATGGTCCAGGGCTTGATTGATCTCTTCCAACGTCAACCACCCCACGTTATGTAAGTACGGCTTTGAAACCACGTTCCACAGGGGTTTTTTCTCAGAGTACGGCCAGAACGCAGCAACTTTCCCATAATGGGCCAGTCCCGCTTCGACCCGCTGCTTCGCTTCTGATTTCGAGATGGTCTGATAACCAACGGGAACTCGTGGGTCAATGCCAGCAGGATCAATAATCAGGTCATAATATTCGAGCGCCACTTCATAACTGAGATCCCTCGGGATGCCGCGGGGAGGGATCAAGGCATGACGATCGACCTCTTCGGGGTCCAACCGATCACTCCTTCCGTTCGCCAGTGCGTCGAACAGATCATAATCCCGCCCCATCCAGAACCTTCCCAATATCCAGGGAGGCTCTTCCGGTCTGCCGGAAAAGCCAGACGACTCATCACAAAATCTTTTTTCAACAAACGCCGTAATATCCGTACCCACAATGCCTCCAGAAGCCAAAGTCTCACGAAATCGTTGTGTTCTACTTTAGCAAATTCACATGCATTGTGCATCACTCATGATTGTAAGCCCATTCGCCCAGTCGTTCCAGATTTCCGCCATAACCCTGTTTGGGATAATTCTGTTTTGGGAAATACAACATCTGATCAAAGTTCATTCCCCAGGACGTGTCTACTACCAGAACCCACGGATTCTCCTGATATCGTTCGCGGGCTTCCGCGCCTGCATAGTATTTATACTCAGAATAGGCCATCATGCCTGTCCCCGGCACAGCCGGCAGGTAATCTGGTACCAGTTGCTCCAACGTCTCAGGTGGTCCGCCGTGATCGTCGCTGTATTGATTGATCGCGTCAATTAAAGGCTGGCTTCGTTCCGCGAAATCAGTCATGCGCGCCATTCGAACATGCATCCCCATAGCGATTCCGGAGAATGCCAGAGGCAGATAAACCAGCGACAGAACCAACACCAGCAAAGCATCACGTCGTGTCTTCTGAAAGCAGAGCGCCACCAGTGATCCCGGTATCGCCACAACAGCCGCCAGTCCTGCAAAACCATAATAAATCACACCCAAGAGAAATAATTCCGTCCCCACAGGGGTCGTCGAAATCCAGTGGGCAAACGGAAAATAAACGATCACAGAAACCGTAAATAAAGTCAGATAAACTCGCTCTTTAGTGTTCATGTCCGAGCACTTCTTTCAGTTCGCCTTGACGGAGTTCCTTTTCTTTTTCCTCACTACTCAGTTCTGATCTCTGTGCGAGGAGATACCAGGCTACGACGGCACCGATCATCCCATTCAGACTGCCCGTGAACAAAGCGGCGGGATTTCCCCCGATGAATCCTGTCGTGGCCCCCATTATGAAAAAAAGCAGTCCCCAGATCGCAGGCTGAAATCGTTGATACGCATTCTGGCAGGCATAGTGACTATAATAAACATACATGGACGCGATCAGCCCTCCCTCAAACGCACCCAAAAGCAGGCATCCGGGAATCCAGCGTTCCTGCCCCGTCATCATCGCCACAATGTGACCGAGTCCAAACCCCACGAGAGTTCCCACAACCATTCCCAGGCTACCATACGGAATATAAAAAACCGAACGAGGTACAGGCAGGCGGGGCATACGCATCAGTCTGAGAAAAGCATACCAGTGTTTCAGCGTTTCAGGAGAATGCCCACACGAAAAAAAGCCGTCGGGAGTTTGAAAAACAATTCCCTGCCGCAGTCCTGTATACAGACAAATCAGATCACAGAGGGTAGTAGTGCCCACATACCATTTGCATTTCTCAAGCGGAAAACGCTTCTGTTTTTTGCCATATCGGACGATGAGCTCTCCCTTTTTGAATTTCAGAATTCGGGGAAGATGAAAATGCTTGATGATCTTCAAAATCAACGACTTCAGCAGAACCAGAATCAGGCCTCCGCCGCCAAAAAAAGCAAACAGCGTCCAAGGAGATATTGGATCTTCTTCTTTCCCAACTCCAATGAGAGTGAGTAGCCCCCAAAACAGGAAACAAAACAGAAAGGTAAACACCAGAAGCAGTTTTCCAAAATTGATCAAATACAGCAGCGAGCGAACATCAGACGCCTTCACGACATCCACCAACTGCCCGCCATTCCGTGCGAACTCGTAAAGCTCCGGCGACACACTCTTAATGCAACTCCGGCAATACCGCCTGCCATCCCACAACCGCACCGCTTTGTCGGAGACACGTTCTCCGCAATAAGGACAGCAGGCACGTTGAGTCATGAGAGCACCTCCCGATGAGAAAAGAGAGAGTCTGTTTTCCACCTGCTATGATAGTTGATTTTGTCAGCAAACGCACGTTTTTTCGGAATTTCATCCAGAGGGTTAAAAGGTGCTAACTTTTTAACATCCTCGAAAAATCACTCCCCGCCGATGCCTTCTTCTTCGCGTTCCACTTCTTTCGCTTCCTGTACATGCTGGCCTGCGGGGTTTACGATCCGATCCATTTCGGCCATGGCTCCGATGATTCCTCCGCCGCCCGATCCCGTGCTCCCTTTGTGTCGAAACAGATCTTTCACAGCCACCACCATCAGCCAGGGCATCAGCAGGACCAACAAAATCAGCACTCCCAGTAAGCAGAGTTGCACGAAGTCCATCAGATTTCCCTCGCTTCATAGTCAGAGGAAACGAGTGACTGGAATCGTTTCAGTCCTACACCTAACTGAAACAAGGCGATCACAAACAGCACTTTTCCCACCAGGGCCAGACTGCTCAATTGAAACCAGTCATTCCAGAGTTGCTGATACTCATCCGGCCCCATTAGTACAGGATCAGAAGAATTAGAGCTGAGTTCCAACAATTGCGTACACAAATCAACCAGCAAAAACAGGAACAGCGAAGATACCAACCACGTTTTTCCTTTGACCATCGGCCAGGAGAACACCAAAAACAGTGCCGCACATTCCAGACCGAGCATCAGCCAGGGGCTGATCTGGTAAAAGTTTTCAATACCTTTCATTGATGTGATCGTCCTGAAAATAGATTCATTTAAAATTCACGGCATCTCTTTCGAAGCCGCCTCCGCATCCCGAATCGCCTGTTGTTTGCGACTGCTGTCACGAATCGTATAACTCAGCCACAACCCATAAGGCAGCCAGACATAGTGGTTCCAAGGCTTGGGCAATACAAAAACCAACACCACAAACAAAGGAACCACAATCCAGTACAGGACAGACAGTTTCACCACAAACGCCCGTTCTCGTGGGCCCTTCGTTTTCTTGATCCCGCTCCAAGTGCCATAGACGCCTCCCAGCACTCCCAACAAAGTGCCGCCAACAGCACCAACTATTCCAATCATTGCTGGGTCCAACTTAGACGCCTCCCTATCAGTCTCTCATAAAATGGCGTATCAAAGGTCTCATGCATCCTGCTCAATCTTAAAATCAGGTGATAACTGGCGCCCCCACGCCTTGCACACGCGTCGATATTCTGCGTTCGCTGTTTCGTCTGAACATTCCAGTTCCTTCATTTTGTCCTGTGAAGAACCACTCCACGCGTTCAATACTAAATGCAAGACCCAAACAACAAACACGATCCCCATATCCACAGTCACAAATCCACTCTTACCACCAACCAGCATCCCTACAGGCAGCGAGAGGACGAATAAGAGCACCAAACCGACTCGCTCCCATTTATGATTTGATTGGACAACGGTTTTCCATAATCGCAACGAATCCTGATCTTGAATCACGGGATCTGTGTTTAGATAAAAATCCAATTTTAATCTGTTGTAAATCAAAATGAAAAATTGAATGACTTCTGAAACCAGAAAAATCCCCAGCAACAGTGAACTGGTGGATTCCTGTATCAGGAATTCGCGTATGTTTTTTGCATAGATAGTTAACAGGATCAAACACACAATCACAACTGAGCCCATCCTAAGCACAGTAGGGGAAAGTACAAGTACAAGCTCTTTCGGATTTTCATCTGTATTCTCGACAGGCTCACTCGAATCGTCTTTCATGATCTCCCTTTTATCAATCTATTTTGTCAATCAAAGGTTGGTATTTCTTAATTCGTCAATAAATAATTCGCGGGCAAAAATATTCGGGTTCATCCAAAGGACTGATTTCCTGCATCTGTTCGAAACACCTTTCCTTTCCATCAAATCTTCTTCAATCAGAGACATATCTTACCAGCAATCGCAAGTAGAACAAACAGCCCAGTCTCAGCTCCAGTAACCCAACACAGATCAGTCAAATCTGTGAACTCGCATCGAAAATCATTTTTTTTATAAAACGCCCCTTTACATATTCCCATATGGGAATACAATAATCGACATGCCAAGATCACCCACAACTACCGACGCATTTAACGCGATTGCCGAACAGCGACGACGCGACATCATCCATCAACTGGCGGGAAAAGAGTGTTCCGTCAATGATCTGGCTGAGTCGCTTGGCGTTGCCCAACCGCAAATTTCCAAACATCTTCGTGTACTCCGTGAGGTAAACCTGGTGACTGTCAGACAAGAAGGCAAACACCGCTGGTACAGCCTGAATGCAACACAGCTCAAGCCAGTTTTCGACTGGGTACAGACATTCGAACGATTCTGGGACCACCAGTTAGCAAATATTAAAGCCGTCGCAGAGGCGAAAGCGGCAGAACAAAAGAAAACCAGGAAACAAAAAGAAGGGTAGACAGATATGGTCACCGCCACAGACAATTCACTCTCCTCGCTGCACATTGAACGCAAAATTGAAATTGCCGCTTCTGTTCAACAGTCATTCGAAGCGATCCTTGAACAACTTGGCCCCGGTTCAACAATGCCGGATGGAACACCGCTCCCCATGAAACTGGAAGCATGGCCCGGCGGGCGCTGGTTTCGCGATCTGGGAGAGGGAGCAGGACATTTATGGGGCCACGTGCAGGTCATCAAGCCTCCTACTCTGATTGAAATCACCGGCCCCCTGTTTATGTCCTATCCAGTCATGTCTCATATTCAATATCGCCTCAGCGAAAACGGAGACACGACAACACTGGCGTTCCTGCATCGCGCCACGGGTCATATCGATCCGTCGCATGCAGAAGGCGTCGTGCCCGGTTGGAAATACAATCTGGAGCAAATCAAACAACGTGCCGAACAATCCAGTTAAGTCCTCTTATTCCTCTTAATCACCCCAAATCAGGAGACGATTCATGACGACCCAACAACAAACACACTCGATGTCAGAGTTTGGAATTGAGCAACTTCAGCGTTCGCGAAACTTTGTACTTTCTCAACTGGAAACCTTTTCCGACGACCAGTTATATGTACGCGTCGGCGGTGGAAACCATGCCCTGTGGGTGATGGGCCATCTGGCATTCGCCGATGATTTATTCGTCTCAGCATTTCTCAACGAACCAAGTGGTCTGCCCGAAGGGCACTATGAACGTTTTTCCAACGGCTCTATCCCCAGCAACAATCCCGCTGACTATCCTGGCCGGGAAGAAATGCTGGAGCTCATGCAGACTGCCCGCGATCGATTCATCAAATGGGCGCAGACTCTGGAGGAGGATGCACTTTGGCAAGACTCTCCCGAGGCAGTCGCACCCATTGCCGAAAACGCAATCACCGCAGTGCATGCTTTATCGCAACACGACTTTCTACACGCCGGAGAGCTGGCCACCATTCGTACTTCCCTGGGTATGAAACCAGTGTTTGGATAAACCACAGCAAAATGAGTCAGACTCTTGCGGTGAAATGAACTCACCGCAAGAGTGATAGCAGCACTCAGTATTTGAATCAAACGTGACACTTCACAAACAGAAACCCCGGTTCCGTCGAGAGCTTGCGAAAGCTGTCCGGGTCACTCTGTTCCATTTGTGGGTCGGGTTTCCCTTCGGATAGTGCCACCAGCGTCATGCCCGCTTCCAACAGAGGTTGAATGATGGCCGACAGAGGCCGCCGATAGAACTCCACCCGCACCGGTTTCCCGACCGTATCCCACTCGTCCACGATCTTTTCCGTCAGAAAATAATTGCCGCTCGGCGAGAACGGATAATCGACAAACGGATGATGCGTCGAAAACACGAACCAGCCGCCCGGCTTCAGGACGCGCCGGACATCACGAAACAGGGGCGTGAAATCTTCCAGGTAATGGATCGCCAAAGGACAGATCGCCAGATCATACACCGCGTCCGCTTCCTGAGGCAGCCCCTGCGCCAGATCCTGCTCGTAGCAAGCGACCGCCTCACCCAGCCTCTGTTTGACCAGCGCCACCATTTCCGGCGAACGATCGACGGCGGTCACGCGTGCGCCCTGGCTCAGTAGATATTCCGCATACACGCCCGGCCCACAGCCCAGATCGAGTACCGCTTTTTCTTTCAACTCAGGCAGTAACGCCATTAGAGAAGGGCGTTCGTATAACGCGTTATAGCTGTTGTTGCGAATCGCCGTCGCATAGTCGTCTGCGTGTTCGGAATACATGGGATTCAACATGGTGCGTCCGTTCCGGGAAGAAGTAAAAAGCCATAAGCCCCGCGTCAGTCACACCACCTTATAACAAGACTCCGCCCCCCCATCAATTGATGAGAGAGCGGAGTCCAGATTTGATCCCGTTTGTCAGCCGCCTGAATTAATACTGCGCGACCGCATCTTCATACAGCTCTTTTGCAATCGAACGCAGCGCCTCATCGGCCTTCACTCCGCCGATATTGGTCATAACGACAATCGCAATGTCTTTTTCTTTATCGATCCAGACCTGCGCCAGGTTCTTCCCATTCGAACCAGCATGATAGAGCAGGGGGTACGGTGCCCAGTCGACCGTCAACCAGCCCCAGCCATGGGCATACTTTCCGTTGGGAGGCGTTCCCGGACGAGCCGGCTTGTCTCCTTTGATCGTAAACACGGGACTATGAATTTTCTCCACCATTTTCGGACTGACAATGTTACAAGGCATCCGCGTCCCGTTCCCGGCGTTCCAGCCTGCCCAGGTTGCTAAATCCAGAATCGAAAGATGCACGCATCCCGCGGGTCCAAGGATCATCGAGTTATCCGCATTCGGCCCCGCCATATACGACTTGACCTTGCCGTCTTTCTGTATCACGTGTCCCAGTGGGGCATCGATTTTTCCCAGTGTCGACTGAGTTCCCAGGCCGGCAGTCGTCAATTCGAACGGCTCAAAAATGCGTTCCACAATCAACTCATCCCACGGTTTGCCGCTGACGCGTTCAATCATCGCACCCGCAATCGTATACCCGCGGTTGTTATACGCCCACGCCTTCGAGGGCTCAGCCACCAGAGGCAGCTTGACCGACTCCTTCAACAGCCAGTACCGCTGATCGTTCAAATCGCCGTCGACATCAAAAGAATCTTTCAGCAGTTTCATCAGGTTTTCATCGTCGGCACGCATGCCGCTCGTATGCGACAACAGTTGCTCCAGCGTCACTTTCTCAACGCCGGGTGCCATCGATTTTTTCAATTCGGGAAAGACGTCGCCCAGCGTCGAATCCCATTTCAGTTTGCCTTCTTCAATCATCATCCCCGCCAGAGTCGCGGTCATCGCTTTGCCATCGGAACCCAGATGAAATTTGTCAAAAACCGTCACCGGGATATCGGCACCCATTTTGCGCGTTCCGACCGCACCATATTCCGTCAGTACGCCCCGTTCGACCACCGCGGCCGCTACAGCCGGCAGATTCGCCGATTTCAGATAAGGCTCTAATTTGTGATTAATCGTCTGTCCCTGCACAACGTTCTGCTGGAGGATCAGAGCGCCCCCCATCAAGAACAGAGCGGCCCAGCGTCGTAAAACAGTCATCAGCAAAACTCCCCACACACAAAACTCAAGATTACAGGCCCGGATTACAATCATCCGTGTACTCTTTATCGTGAATCGGCAGCGCCGAGCGTTGACGCATCTCAGAAAAACAGAGCGGATCACCAAATCAACGAAATACGATCCGCCCAGGCTTCACAATTGATCCGTAGAGGCCGCAACCCGATAATCCGCATAATCCGAGCGGAAATCCGATTGCACAGATTGCACCTCTTCCCAGTCAAACGACTGTTGAGTTTCAGAACCAGCGTGGGGAGCTGTTTTTATATGCAACGCCTTGGTAGCAATCTGCACACTCATCATCGCATCTGCCAGGCTGGCCATGAAAAAGACTGCCATCCCCGTCACATACTTCCCCTCGGAAAAAGCAGCCAGTGTAAATATCAGTAACAGACAAAAACCAATGAGTTCCATGACTGCCAGCGCGTCGTGCTTCATCACAAAATCCCCCCAGGAGGGGAACAGAAAACTGCGAATCCCAACTTCCGCAGGCGTCCAGTACGTGGCGCCACAACTTTCACAATCATAAACACCAGCGGGAATAACATCGAAACAGTGCCCACAAAGCTGTTCACGAGACTGAGTGACCGCGGGATCAAATCCTTGATTCCGAAACTGGTCGCAGTTTTCCTGAACGGTCTCCTGCATTCGATCCAATTCTTCTTTTGATATCGCCGAAAACAATAAAATTCGGCCATCTTTCAGAGAAAACCTGGCACTTTCAAATATAGTGAGTTTCAGACTTTGAATCTGGCTGTAATAAATCGACCAGAACGTTTTCTGAGGAGTGTCTTCACCATCGGTCCGAATACTAAGTACCCGTAGATTTGTAAAAACAAGAGCCGTGAAGGATGTGGTTCCAATCCAGATCGACCCTGTCAGTAATATATCTGTGAGTCTTCCTTCATTACCGTGCAGTACCAGTTGAACTTCCTCGTGCTCCAATAGCAATTCCGTCAGCAATGGTTCCAGCTTTTGTATTTGCCAGAATTTTTTCCTGAGCTTCCGGTTCACAAACCAGCCTTCCAATGAAGGAAACAGTGTCTCCAGTCGATAGGAAATCGCCGGAGACAGCTCCAGCTTCAATTCCGCTAATTTCGCCGCCACTCGTTCCGGGGTTACTGTCTGCATGGCTTTTCCTTCCTTAATCGAGTCATCAAAGAAGTCTAAAGCCTATTTTACATCAGATCCTCAATCGGTTCTAAGAAAATATTTTCGAGATCGCGGGAATTCATATTACAGAAAAAAGAAGATTGACAGGCTATTTGTTCTCACAGCCGCCCGAGCCAGTTTTCCACATCCAGCACTTCACTCAACATCATCTGCTGCGCACACAGAATGGAACGTTGCAGTTCTTCATCGGTAACGTCGCCCGCTGAGTTCGACAAGGCCAGCGTGCCCGTCGCATCGCTCAGAAATTCCACGGTAAAGCCGCGATGCACCGCCTGCCGGGCCGTCGTATCACAACACATATGCGTCATGTAACCGGCGATCGTGAGCGTATCGATGTCTCGTTCCCGCAGCCAGCCTTCCAGTTCCGTCCCGGTGAAACAGCCCGGCAGCTCTTTCTCTACCAGCAGATCATGCGGCCGCCGCGCGACTTCCGGATGCAGTTCCCAGCCCGGCGTCCCTTTCTGAAAGAATGGCTTGGCGGGATCAGTAAAATGATGCTGCACCACAATCACCGGCACCTGTTTTGCCGTCGCCCCGTCCATCGCCTCCAGGATCCGTTCCAGATGCCCCGCCGGATAAGTAATCGGCAGCGCCCCCGTAAAATACTCATTCTGCACATCAATCACCAGCAAAGCACGACTCATGAAATCTCCTTCATCATTATGCAACAAGAACAGACTCTAAGAACCAGCATCATACCCCGCCAACATCCAACACACCACTCCAGAAAGACTCGATTGGGTGGCACTGTTGGCTTGCCCAACAGTGATGAGAACCAGCGTCCAACAACACAATAATTTGTCTCATTTCGTGCTTTTCGTGGTAGTAATATTCAGTATCAGTTTTCACTCATTTCCTGTCCCACTTAAAATCCCATTCCAGATTGTTCCAGAATGATTTTACACCATTCCAAAATGATTTCAGTTCTTCCCAGACCGAATAGAAAGGATACAGAATCAACGAACTGGGCAAAACGATCAAAGCAGCATACCATTTCCAGAGCAATGTCCTGCGATGGCGCCGGCGTAAATCCCTTTCACTTAGACAATGACAATAGTAATACATTTGCTTTCCGCATCTCGCCTCAGCCCGCTCGTACTCATCGGGATCTTCAACGGCGGTTCTGCACTTTTTCCTTCCCCCCAGGTTTCTCAGCGCCAGCTCAATGGTCCAGCATAAGGTTCTCTCAACGATGTAGGGCTCCAGCGAAACGATCTTTGCTTCCTGAGAAAAATCGAGGCCCAATTTCACTTGAGGCAGACAGGCAAACGCCAGTTTATTTGAATAGGAAGGATTCTCCAGGTTCTCTTCTTCTGTGATCAACACGGGCAACGAAGAAACCTCTGTCATTTTGTCCCTGATTTCAGTCAGGCTGGGAATCGCGGTTTCAAAATGATATTCCAAACCTTTATAAAATACTGGACTGTCATAGCGATGAAACATCCAAACCTCCCACTAACCGTATTGAATCAGAGTCACCAGGGGTGCCACTGTTGGCTTGCCCAACAGTGCTAAGAACCAGCGTCGAACAACACGATAATTTGTTTCTTTTCGTGCTTTTCATGATTGCAAATCAATCACTTTCGAATTCCCTCCCACAAACTGAAGCAGATCATCCAAAGTAGTAGAACCGGTGATAACAATATCAAAATCAGCAACGAGACCCGATCCCAGAAACGTGTTTTACGATGGCGTTTCAGTAACTCGGCCTCGCTAATTCGACAGTTGTATTTCTGACGCTGCTTCCTGCCTCGCTCACTCCGATCTTCATCAAGATTCTCAGATGTATCGACTCCTCCCAGCGCTTCCAGAGCCAATATAGTGGTCCACAACAGAGTTGAGTCGGTTTTAGATCCTTTCAGTGTAATGAACTGACCTTGATCAATACTGAGACTGTCTGATTTTGTATTCCGCTGTTGAGAGTTGTGAGTAGAAAGATGCACCTTCACATCAGAAAGACACTCAAATGAAAGGTCTGCAGAAAATCCAACAGGATCGACAGTCTCTCTTCCAACGACCCGCACAGGAAGTGATGTAATTTCAGTCATCGTCCCGCTGATTTCGGAAAGTCGCGGCGCTCCGTCTGCAAAGTGAAATCCCCAAACATATTTTAGGATCGTACCATGACCATCATTAAACATGAATTTCGCTCTTTCGATATCGAAGAACAGTATCAAAATCCAACCCACTCTAATTTTCGTGTCATTTCGTGTTTTTCGTGGTAGCAAAACAGCCCGCCGTGTGCCACTGTCGGCTTGTCCGACAGTGCTTGTGAAAGCGTCCAACCCCAATCATTCATGGCAGTTCGCAGCAGCAAAACACTCTGCAAACGCCCCATAAATCGGCTGTGTTTCCGTACGATCCAGTACCGAGAACCGCACACGTCGGAAGCGTCCATGATAGGATCCACCTGGTTTCAGAAACTCCGCAAAACTCGCCGCCACCATCTGAGGACAGTTGCGAAACACGCCACAGCCCCAGGCACCCAGTACCAGCGTATCACAGCCCTTCGCCGCGAACAATGCGAGTACTTTATCCATTCGTCTCTGAAATATCCCCGGAATTTCCGCCACCATCAACGGCCGCTGTTTTTGAATCGCCCCTGCATTCGGGGCGGCACTCGTCAGAAAGTCCACTTGGTAGCTGTCATCCAGGAACGAACCCGCATCATCACGAAATACCGGACAGCCGGGAGAGTAAATCATCCGGTCCGAGTAAAACGCATCCCGCAACTTTCGATGCGTCTCGTAGTATTCCTCATGAAACAGATTCAGCGAACCATACAGCGCCGAACTTCGTGCCAGACTCTCTTCCTGTGCCTGGCTCCCTCCCAGGAAACCGCCCCCCGGATTCTTCGCCGATGCAAAATTCAACACACCGATCCGCCCCGTCTCCTCAGCAGCAGCCAACGCCCGTGAACCTTCCAGCGTCGTTTCATTAGCCAGTTCAAAACGGGTTTCTTCAAAGGGGCAGGGCACCGCTGCTACTTCATCCCGCAACTGTTCCAGTTGTCCCGGCTCAAAGAACTCCGAACCCGCCTTGCAGGCTCCCATCTCCGCAGCAATCGCCACCGATTCCCCCTGCGGATTCACATACCGCCCTACATCCATCACCTGTAACGTCGTCTTCGCCAGCGAAGCACGTCCTGATCGACTTTTCATTTCAACAATCCTTTCTCATTCGTTTTTTCTATTCTTGTTTATTCTCCCTTATCTTACCTTAGTGTATTTTATACGACAAGGTCACCAGCATCAGGTTCACCCCTTTTTCACAATTTCGTACCAACCGAGGTAGGGGCAGGTCTATGTGCCTGCCCGCCTGGTGATGATCGTCGTTGTATCAAGCACGAAATGGAACCAGAATTACCCCCCACTCAACACACAAACCACATCGATACCGCGGGCCACCACACAGGGTTGCCCCTACGATATAGTCATCACGAGCGTTTTCTAATTGGGAACCAGCCAACAATGAAAATCACCACAGACTTTCCTTCCCATAGAAAATCTGGTTAGAATGAAAATGCTCATACATACTCAAGCACAGGATCAACACCATGCCACACAATGCCCGCCTCGTTTTCCTCGTCTGTTTCTCCCTGAGCCTGCTCACCACCGCCACCAGTTTCGCGGCAGAACCCATTGATATCGGCTCCCGGCTCGAACTGCTGGTAGACGACACCCTGATCGAATCCCAGAGCGAAACCGCCCGCTTCGAATTGCATCATCCCACGCCCCGCGAAATCGTCTTCAATTACGACAAACCTTGGGAAGGGACCGGCTGCGGCTATCAGAGCATCTTCAAAGATGGCGACAAGTACCGCATGTACTACAAAGCCTGGAACCTCGACGTACAGGAAAAGAAGCTCGGCCCCAACCACAGCAACTTCACCTGTTACGCCGAAAGCGATGACGGCATTCACTGGAAACGCCCCAACCTGGGTCTCTTCTCATTTCCTCCCGGCAGTGGTAACAAACAGAACAACATCGTCATCGGCAAAGCGTATCGCGACTGGATGAAATCCGCCAAACCCGACCCGGTCCATCCCGCGGTATTCAAAGATGAAAACCCCGCCTGTCCCGCCGATGCAAAATACAAAGCCATCCTCCGCTCCCGCGGCCCACACGGCTTACTGGTTCTCAAATCCCCCGACGGCATTCACTGGTCGTTGCTTTCGGAAAAACCGGTCATCACCGACGGCGCCTTCGATTCCGAAAATCTCGCGTTCTGGGATCCCGCCACCAGACAATATCGCGCCTACTGGCGCTACTTCACCAAAGGCACGACCAACGAAAAAAACTGGAAGCCGTCCGGCCTGCGCGACATCCGCACTGCGACATCCGACGACCTCCTCACCTGGAGCAAACCGCAAGACCTGAAATACGGCGACGCACCGCCCGAGCAGCTTTACACCAACCAGATCAAACCCTACTACCGCGCGCCGCACATCCTCGTCGGCTTTCCCACTCGCTACATCGAACGGGGCTGGTCGAAATCGATGGAAGCACTCCCCGAATTGAAGCATCGTAAAATGCGTTCGTCGATCTCCAACCGGTACGGCATGGCGATTACCGAAGGACTCTTCATGACCAGCCGCGACGGCGTCAATTTCAAACGCTGGCCCGAAGCTTTCTTGCGTCCCGGCATCGAACGTAAAGACACCTGGAACTACGGGCATCAATACATCGCCTGGCAGTTAGTCGAAACGAAATCCGACACGGAAGGCGCCCCCAACGAACTCTCCTTGTACGCCACCGAAGGCTACTGGACGGGTAAGGGCAGCAAACTCCGCCGCTACACGATGCGGATCGACGGCTTCGTCTCGATCAACGCGCCGCTGAAGGGGGGCGAATTCACCACGAAACCGATCACCTTTACCGGGAAAGAGCTCAAGCTCAACTTCTCCACCTCCGCCGCCGGCGGCATCACCGTCGAATTGCAAACTCCCGACGGAAAACCGATAGAAGGTTTCACCGACGCCGACTGCACCGAACTCTTCGGCGATACCATCGCCCGCCCCGTCCACTGGAAACAGGGCACTGATGTGAGCAGTCTAGCCGGCCAACCAGTCAAACTAAAAATCAAACTCAAAGACGCCGATCTGTATTCATTCAAGTTTGAATAGGAGGACATTGTCGCAGTTATGGGGTGGCACTGTTGGCTTGCCCAACAGTGTTAAGATCCAGCGTGCAACAATCCAAATCAGCAACTGTCACACAACAAAGGGGTGGCACTGTTGGCTCGTCCAACAGTGATGAGAACCAGCTCACAATACACTTAACTTACATCTAACTGGCTTCAAAGAAATCCCAAGACAAACCTGAAATAACAGGCAAATCCGAATCCACAATTTGCCCTTCACTCTCATACCAGCGAGCACTGGACCATTTCCAGTCTCGAGACTGTTCCACCAGTTTCTTTTTCACTGGATTCAGATGAATATAGTCAATGGAAGCCTCGACTACTTTCTGAGAAGAGAGGTTCCGATCATATCCAGCTCCTTCCTGCCAGAAACGAAACACCGTGCTCCCAGGCCGATCTCGAACCATCAGTTCATCCAGCAAAGGATCTTCTGCCTGCATTAACAGTTCCTTGATCCGATACGAAAACGGACGTTTGACAGCAAACAAATACCGATCAATCTGGCACTCCTGCTGTTTGGGATAAACCAGCAAATGCACATGGTCCGGCATAATCACAAACGCAATCAACCCCAGTTCATAACGAACCAGCGCCCGATCAAGTGACTGGCACAACAACTGATTCCAGACATCATTCGTTAAAAGAGCTTTGTTCTGATAACAGGAAAACGTCAACTCATGGCAGTCACCCGGTTCATGATAATGCCTGATCTGTTTTCGATTCTTTGTCATGTTTTAGAACCAGAATGAAATCTTTTAAAGGCAGCTCTTTTTCACAAAGTTCATCAGTAATTTTGTCCAAATCCAATCACTGTTGGACAAGCCAACAGTGCCACCCCATATGTACTAGCTGTTAATTTAGAAAGCAATAGTTTTCAGAAAATCATCAATCAAAACCTGATAGAATAGACGTCTTCAATACGACTTCTATTCATTCTAATTCCTCTCTCATAACCTGATCTGATAGTAAAATCATCTTTCTGTTAATTTTAAACAACTAAGTTATTTAAGTTATTCATTAATTGAGAGATCGTTAACCATCACAAAATTTTTTAAAAGACAAAGAGTCCTCATAGAACAAGAATCAACCTGCAAATATAGGAATGATATTACAAGTTCAATACTTAGTCTGTGGCACCGTTGGCTCGCCCAACAGTGATGAGAACCAGTGTCCCAACACCAAACCCGTTCGTGCCATTTCGTGCTTTTCGTGGTAGCAAAAAACAACAGCTCACCCGCGCCGTTTCCACCGCTGCCGGGCTGCGTCGAGTAACACCGCGACAATAATCACCGCGCCCGTAATCACCCGCTTGATCGGATCGGTCGCACCAATCTGTGCCAGGCCCGTCTGCAGCACGGCGATGATCAGTACGCCGAAAAACGTATTGATCACCGAACCCCGACCCCCCATCAGGCTGGTCCCGCCAATCACGCAGGCCGCGATGGCCGAGAGCTCCAAACCCACCGCCGCGTTCGGGTCGGCTGTGGACAGTCGCGAGGTCTGCATCACGCCCGCCAGTCCGCAGAGCAAGCCGCTGATTGTGAACACGATAATCGAGCAGGGGGCCGTTCGAATGCCCGACATCCGCACTGCTTCCGCGTTCGTTCCAATCGCCACGCAATAGCGACCGAAGACCGTGCGTGTGAGCAGATACTGTCCGACCGCCACAATCACCAGCGCCAGCAGAAACGCAGGCGAGAACAGAAATCCTTTCACAGGCACGCCGATCCATTCAATGGAGGAGCCGATGTACTTCGTCTGCGAATCGGTCAAGAGGTACGCACTACCGCGAGCCATCTCCAGCATGCCCAGTGTGACGATGAACGACGGAATGCCCGCCTTCACGCTGATCACGCCGTTGAGCATTCCGCACAGCGCCCCCACGCCCAGACAGACCGGCACCGCCGCCCACAGAGGCCAGCCCCAGTCGACCATGCAGACTCCGAGCACTGCCGACGACAGAGCCAACAGTGAACCGACCGAAAGATCAATGCCGCCGATGATCAGCACGAGCGTCATCCCGACCGAAATCACCAACAGATCCGGGATATTATTTGCCACCGTGACCAGTGTTTGCTTCGAGAGAAAATTGTTGCTCATCAGACTGAAAATCAGCACCAGCAACACCAACACGCCGAGCAGACCCGCGTATTGGAAAACGGAATACGTCAGTCCGCCGCGCGGCTTGGCACTGATTTCAACAACAGGGGCAGGGGAGTCCGTCATGGCGTTGATCCTGAAACAGTCGTTCTCTCTTTAGTGGAATATCCTGAAAAGCAATCCTGCATGATCGCATCGTACGACCAGTCCTCGCGTGTGTATTCACTCACCAGTCGCCCCGCCGACATCACACCGATCCGGTCGCAGGTCTCGAACAATTCTTCAAGATCACTGCTGACGATAATCAGCGCCTTGCCTTGTGTCGCCAGTTGATCAAACAACTGATGAATGTTCCGCCGCGCCGCGACATCAATGCCCCGCGTCGGCTCATCGAACAGAAACACATCTGCTTCCTTCAGCAGCCACTTCGCGACCGCCACCTTCTGCTGATTCCCGCCGCTCAGCGTCCCCACACTCTGTTCAATGTCCCGCGCGTGAATCTGCAGCCGCTTTCGTTCCGCTTCCACCACCGACGCTTCGCGCCGACGATTGATCACGCCCGCCGCGCCGGTCAGCAGATCCAAACTCGTCAGCGTCGTATTCACACGAATCGACTGTGAAAGTAATAACCCGTTCTGTTTGCGATCCTCGGTGACCATCGCCAGCTTCGCCGCCACCGCTTCATGGGGATGACGAAACTGACAGGGCGTAGTCTCTTCACGCAGATACAGTTCCCCGCGTTCTACCCGATCCGCGCCAAACAGTAATCGCAGCAGTTCGGTCCGTCCCGCACCCACCAGACCGGCGATGCCATATCGCTCGCCCGCGCGAACTGAAAAACTCACATCCTGCACGGGACCACCGCTCAATCCTGCCACGCGAATCACTGTTTTTTCCGTCGCTCGGTTCGTATGCTCGGCGAGCGCGTGCTCAACCGCCTGGGTTTCTCCGGTCATCAGGTCGACGACCCGCTCAATCGGTTTAAACTCGCTCACCGCATGCCTGCTCACATATTTCCCGTCCCGCAGCACCGTCAGCCGATCAGCGATCCGTGCGATTTCATCCAGACGATGGCTGATATATATGATGCCTACCCCCTGAGAACGCAGCTCATCCAGTCGGGCAAACAGCCGCTCGGTCTCGCCTGCACTCAGCGCCGCGGTCGGCTCGTCCAGAATCAGCAGCTCACACTTCCGATCCAGGGCCGCCGCGATCTCCAGCATCTGCTGCTGTCCCACGCCCAGGCTCCCGGCACTTTGATCGGTGCGAATGTCACTCAAGCCAAATCGATCCAGCGCCGCCCGCGCCCGCTGATGCAATTCCCGTCGATCGATGATGCCCCACCGCTGGGGATACCGGCCCAGCAGCAGATTCTCTGCCACAGAGAGCGTCGGAATCAGATTCAGTTCCTGCTGCACAATCTGCACACCCAGCAACTCCGCAAACCGCTTGTCCTCAGGAGCGTAGGGGGAGCCGTTTAGCTGCATGCTGCCTTCCGTCGCGGGCGTTAAACCAGCAATGATCTTGCACAGCGTACTTTTCCCGGCTCCATTCGCACCTAACAGCGCATGAATTTCCCCTGCGCGGAGTTCGAATGCAACATCATCGAGCACCCGCACGACGTAGTCTTTCGAAAGGTGTTGCGCTGCAAACCGCAGCGACTGCGTATCACCGGTCATTTCAGATCCTCAGCCGTCACCAGATCCACGGGCGTTTCACGATCTTCCAGTTTCGCACTCGGATCTTTGAGCAAGTTCAGCGCGTATTCAATCCCGAACACTGCCAGTTGGTCGCCGTGCTGGTCGGCGGTCGCCAGGATCTGTCCTTCTTTGATCGCCTGCTGCACGGCGGCGATATTATCAAAACCGACAATCGCCACTTCGCCCGCTTTGCCGTTGTTCTTGACCGCCGCGAGCGCTCCCAGCGCCATGCTGTCGTTCGCCGCCAGGATCGCTTTCACATTCGGATGTTCGCTGAGCATCGACAGCGCCAGTGTATTCGCCATGCTCATCTCCCACTGGGCCGACTGACTGTCGGCAATCTTGATATCGGCTGCCTTCATCGCTTCTTCAAAACCGAGCCGCCGTTGTGTGCCGTTAAACGAGGTCCGAATCCCTTCCAGCACGATCACTTCATCGCCGGCTTTCAACTTCGACGCCAGATAGTCGCCCACCTTTTTCGCCCCCGCTTTGTTATCGGGCCCGACAAACGGGATCTCAATTTTCTCTGCGTCCAATATTTCCTGATCCAGTTTGTTATCGATGTTAATTACGACGACGCCCGCTTCGCGTGCCCGCCTGAGTGCCGGCACCAGCGCTTTCGAATCGGCGGGGGCAATCACAATCGCATCGACGCCATTGGCCACCATCTCTTCCACCAGCGCCACCTGACGACTCAAGTCCCGCTCATCCTTGATGCCGTTAACGACCAGTTCGTAATCGTCGCTATGCTCCTGCTGATGCGTTTCGGCTCCTTTGGCCATCGTCGAGAAGAAATCGTTCGCCAGCGATTTCATAATCAACGCAATCTTCGGTTTTTTGCTTTCCGATTTCGCATCGCTTGTCTTTTGTGTCTGCTCCGTCTGTGAATCACAGCCGACAATCGCGGCACACAGCAGCAACCCACAAGGGATTAAAATTCTCCTGAAATCATACATGAAAGCGCTCCTGTTATCGTTGTTGTAAAAGTGTTTCAATCTGTTCGCGTGTCGGCATCGCCGTTTGTGCGCCCGCGCCCGAAGCCGCCAGTGCCCCCGCGGCAGAGGCAAACCGGGCCGCATCGAACAATGTCGCCCCTTCTGCCAGCCGCACCGCCAGCCCCGCGGCAAACGCATCGCCGGCCGCCGTGGAATCGACGGCGTTAATTTCAAATGGAGGCACCTGCTTTACCCTTTCGCCCTCAAAGAGAACGGCTCCCTGTTCGGCCATGGTGATAATCGCCCGCCGTGGCCCTAATGTCGTCAGTTCCGAAACCCGTGCCGCGGCTTCCTGCAGCGAATCAGCGGGCCGGTTCAACAGAGCGGTTGCCTCGGACTGATTCGGGCAGATCAGATCCACGTTGAGCAGCCCTGAAGGAACCGTTGCCGGTGCAGGGGCCGGATCCAGAATCACAGGCACTCCCGCCTCCCGCGCGATTGCTGAGGCCGCGATCACCGTCTCCACCGGCACTTCAAGCTGCATCAACAGCACGTCGCTCTCATAGATCACGCGCCGCACCCGTTCCAGCTCGGCACTTCCCACTAATCCGTTGGCACCAGGGACCACTAGAATCGCGTTCTCGCCACTCGCTTCCACCATGACGACCGCGACGCCGCTGGTCGTCTTTGCCAGCTGTGAAACATGCGTGGTCTCGATGCCTTCCGCATTCAGGTTGGCCAGAAGTTGCTCCGCAAAACTGTCGTCTCCCACGCAGCCGATCATCGTCACGTCGGCCCCCATTCGTGCCGCCGCTACCGCCTGATTAGCCCCTTTGCCGCCCGGGTTCTCAACTTTCGAATCGGCAATCACTGTCTCACCGGGTAACGGCAATTTCGCCGAGCGGATCATCAGATCCATATTGATCGAACCCAGCACGGCAATCTTCGCACGTCGCATTTCGCTCATCAGAGACTCCCGTTCTACTTCTGAGGAGGCTGACTGGAAAGTTGCACGAGTGCTTCGATCAGACGGGCCCGCTGCAAATCATTCAGTTTCAGATATTGATGCCGCCCCTGGTCGCTTTTCTTAAAGGTCGTCAGGCCGTCATCTTCTACGGTCACGGTGCCAAATTCAGAGAGATCGAAATAACCCCGGTGTGGGAAGACCGCATACAACACGCTCGTCAGGTCCCAGGTCGGACGATCATGGGGAGGCGGATTGTACAGAATATACGCTTCTGCCAGCGGATGATGGGCCGTATAGTTATAGTCCTCTTCAATGCTTTCGTGCGGGTAGGGGACCGACAGACCGATTTCAAACCCGCTCCAGACGATCGGCGTCGGCCAGTCGTTGGCCAGTTTCTTTGCCGCCGGAATATCTTTCACTACGTTGTACTCGCGATGATCGACCAGCTTGCCTTTACGCGGAATTTTTTCAAACGCGCCCGCCATGATCGACAACAGTTTGACCTTCTGCTTCACCAGTTCTTCGCCGGTGAGCGGGCTGATTTTGTCCGCAGGTGACTTGAGCAGGTTCGCCAGATTCGTCGAGAACCCAACCTGCGCGATCACCACTGAATGATCTTTCGCGCCCGCCAGCGCTTTGCGTAACACGGAGACCGCAGAAGGAATCTGTTTCGGCTCCTTCAGATCATGCGGATATCGCAGTTTGCCATTGTCCTTCTTTTCCGCCAGCACATTGAACTTGCCCGGCTGCGGTGTCACGCCACTCTTACAGATGCCGATCGGAATGTTACCTTTCCCGTAAAACGTATTTACCGCATCGGTAAACGAAGCGGCCAGCGGGTTGTCTTTGGTAATCGTGACCGCCAGCAGCTTGCAGTCGCCACGGTCTTCGAGTGCGTGAATCATGCCCAGCGCGAGCACATCGTCCACGTCGTTACCGATATCCGTATCAAAAATCAGTGGCACGGGTCGCTCCGGCTCCGCGGCAAAGCTGTTGTCACAAAAAAGCAGGGCGAACGCACCGAGCATGAGAAAGGTGAGCGTCTGAGTCAGTCGTTTCATTTCATTTGATCCTTATTCTGTTGAATCATCGTCCCGCCTCTCATTCGATGTTCTTGATCGAACTGCGATTGATCAGCTGGACCGGAATTTGATGTTGTTTCTGTTGCGGCGGTTGCCCCGTTTTGATTTGTTCGATCAGCAGCCGGGCCGCGAGGCGTCCCAGTTGAGTCACATCCTGACAAACCGATGTCATCGGCGCTGCCAGATATGCGGCGAAGGGGTGATCATCGAACGCGATCAGCGACAGATCTTCGGGAACCGTGCGGCCTAGTTCTGCAGCCGCCCGTAAGGCACCCAATGCATTCTGATTACTGAAGGCAAACAGTGCGGTGATCTCGGGATGATCAGACAGCAATTTGTAAGCGGCCTGATATCCGGACGCTTCATCGAAATGATTTCCGGCAATCAACGTCGGATCGAAAGGCACGTCATGCTCTGCAAATGCGTCACGCACACCAACCAGACGTTCGGTGTTGGGCAACGTATCCGGCAACCCCTGCAGTACGCCGATCTTCTGATGCCCCGATTCCAATAGCAACGTCGTTGCTTCTCGTGCGCCGTCCCGGTGATTGGAAGTCACCGTCACCAGATCTTTATGATCAAATCCCCGGTCGACCAGCACCAACGGCAAATTCTGTTTTGCAAGTTTGCTCAGATGTTGATGGGCAATTCCAACCGGACAGACGACGAGCCCTTCAATCTGCCGGGCCTGCAGCTGTTCGACCAGATGAACTTCGGTCTCACTGTTTTCCTGACTGTCCGCGAGCAGCACCGAAAACTCATTCTCTTCGGCCGCCAGTGTGATCTCGCGGGCGATCGCCGCAAAGAACGGGTTCGCTACGTTCGGTAGCACCACGCCTAACAGTTTGGTACGTTGTGAGCGCAATGACTTCGCCAGCAGACTGGGAGAAAACTGCAAACGTTTCGCCGCCGCCTGTACCGATTGTTCAGTCGCCCGGCTGATGCGATACGCTTCCGCTTTCCCCGACAGCGCCCGGGACGCAGTCGACACGCTCACCCCGGCGGCTTCGGCCACCTCTTTCAGCGTGATCGGTTTACTTGTAGATTTACTCATAGAACCCCTTTGCACAATCGATTGTGCATATTAACAAATCGGGGGCAAAGATCAAGAGAGTGGGGAATTTTTAGGTAAAGTAGCAGGTCGTCCCGAATACAATTCGGGATTGCCGCAGGCAACAGGAAATTGTCAGAAAGAACAATCGAACTGGAGCAATAATTCGATGCTTATTTTTTCGTAGGGGCAGTGCCTGTGTGCCTGCCCGCCTCACGACATCCAACCTCAAATCACGCGAGGAACGGAACCAAAATCAACGTCACACGTCAATACACAAACGACATCGATACCGCGGGTCGCCACACAGGGCGCTCCCTACAATTATATTAATGAGAGTGTTTTCCCATTCACTGTTGGCAAGCCAACAGTGCCACACAACGTCCTGATTGGGATGTAGACTACCCAAGCAGGGTGCCATCTGTCGGCTTGTCCGACAGTGTTGGTCCAACGGTTGAATCAGGCCTTGAAAATCAGGTTGCTTTATTTCTCACCCACACAAATCAACTTGCCGCGGGTGCGGATGAAGATCCGGCCGTCGGCGATGGCCGGCGTGCCCAGAATCGAATCGCCCATGTCGTTTTTGGCGAGGATCTTCTGCTCGGGTCCGTCTTCCAGAACCACGATCTTGCCGTTCTCGCCGGCGACATAAATCTTGCCGTCACCATAAATGGGAGAGGCGAAATATTCACTCTCGTTCTGAATTCGTTTGGGTCCCCAGATTTTTTTCCCTTTCTCAACTTCAAAACAGGTCGAAATGCCGCCCCCTTTGACCAGGAACATGCGATCTTCAGTCACCAGGGGCGAGACGATATGATCGGTATGTTTGGTGGGATGTTTCCAGAGCAGATGCGTTTTCGTCACATCACCGCGGCCGCCCCCTTTGACGGCCAGAACAAATTGCTGGGCCGGTTCTTCACCAAACTTCGCCCCCGCTTCGTTACCCGGCGGCAGAAAGGCGATATCGAGTTCTTTGCCTTCCAGCGCCCCATCTTTATTCAGATCGCCACGATCAAAGGTCTTTTTGTAAAAGGCTTCCGGCACTTTCGTTTTCCCGACAAACGCCTGAATTTCTTCTTTGGTGACTTTGCCGTCACTGTTACCGGTCTCCCAGCGGTCGATGGAGGCCAGCCACTGATTGGCAATCCCGCCACTCTGCAGTGCGACGTAAATAATGCCGTCGCGGCTCACAGGAGTCGTTTTAATATTCCGCAACAAAGTTCGTGCACTCCAGAGCCGTTTCCCTGTCTGGGGATCGTAGCCGATCAGCTTGCCGGTTCCAGCGACCACGATTTCATCTCCCTTGTCGGTTTCGCAGATCACCGGATGCGAATAGTTCACTGCCTGATCGCTGCGGTCGTCTTTCCAGACAATCTTCCCGGTCTTTTTATTGAAGGCGTAAAAGGCGGGCGCCAGATCGTCATCCTGACAGAACAGAACCAGATCCTTATACAATGTCGGCGACATGCCCGCGCCCCATTTGAACACGAAGTAGGGAACCGGCAGTTTCTGTTCCCAGACGTCGGCTCCCGTTTCGGCATCAACGGCCAGCATACCCAGCGTACTGAAGTAAAAGTAAACCCGCTCGTCATCTGCAGCCGGGGTCGTGGCGGCAAAGCTGTTGGTTTTGTGAATTTCTAAAAGATCGCCGGTCTTCCAGACTCGCTCCCAGAGTTTTTTCCCGGTCTCTGCATCGAAGGCATACAGGCCCACTTTATCCTTGCCCACCATGCCGGAGGTAAAAACGCGACCGGCGGCGACCACGGGGCAACCAATGCCATCGCCCAGTTTAGCCGACCAGATCACATTTTTTTGATCGTCAAACTCAACCGGTAACGGATTCTTGGCGGTCGAAACACCCGAACAATTCGGTCCGCGGAACTGAGGCCAGTCTTCTGCCTGCAACTCAGAATGATGCGTCTGGAGACTGAAAGAAAAAATGAATAAGCCGAATAAAACCGCCTGTTTCCGCATCGAAAGCATAAGAGAAGTCTCCTGAAATTCAAAGAAGCCATTAACGTGCGCGCTGGAGCCAGACCCTCGCTTCAAGAGGGTCAATCTCAACTGTACCCGAACCATTCCGTAAAACCCACCATCGATTTCTGTTTTTTTAATCTCCTTTAAAAACATATCAAAAAACCTGCATATTATAGAGACAGCCGGCCGATCAATTGTTAGAATGGCGCGCTGTCTGTCCCGGCTGCCTCGCCGGATATCTTTTTCAGTTACAGAGTGAGTTGATTTCACGTGCCAAACTGAAACGAGAGAAAGGAATTTCGAATGTTCTCGATTCTGAATCAGCCGCAGCGATTCTCACAGGGCATGTCACGCCGCGAAGTCCTCACCACAGGCGGCGCCGGTCTCTTGGGACTGTCACTCCCCAAGCTGATCCAGGCGGAACAACAGCAGAACGTCAATCCCTTCGCCGGGGGTCGGGCTAAGTCCGTCATCTTCCTGTTTCTGTTTGGTGGCCCAAGCCAACTCGAAACCTTCGACATGAAACCGGAAGCGCCCAGCGAAATCCGCGGGCCCTTTCAACCAATCGCCTGCCGCACGCCCGGACTCTTAATCAGCGAACATCTGCCGCAACTCGCAAACCTCTCTGATAAATTTTCCGTCGTCCGCAGCATGACGCACACCTTCAACGATCACAGTGGCGGCGGCCATTATATTCAAACCGGAAAACGCTGGCACGTTCCCGTCGGCGGCGGCTTCGATGCGACTCCCAAAGACTGGCCTTCGATGGGCTCGGTCGTTGAGTATTTAACACAGCATTCTCCCGGCGGACTGGAACGCGATCTGCCGAACTACTCGGTGCTCCCCAATCGTCTGGGGCGTCTGCAAGCCGGCGGCCGCTATATGCGTCCGGGTGAATACGCGGGCTGGCTGGGACGGGCCTACAATCCGCTTCCGACCACCGTGGACAGTCGCGATTCCACCGACAACCCCTACTGGCGCGATTGCACCGATGAAGAACTCAGTTTCGAAATCGAAGGGCTCGCGCCGGAAGTACCACTCTCCACTATCAAACGGCGGATCGATCTGCTCAAACACTTCGATCACATGAAGCGCAACTTCGACAAAGAAGATTCGATGGTCTTCGATCGCTTCCGCCAGCGTGCGTTAGCCCTCCTGACTTCCGACAACACCCGCAATGCCCTCGACATCAAAGACGAACCGGAACCACTCCGCGATCAATATGGACGGCACCTGTTTGGTCAATCCTGTCTGATGGCCCGCCGTCTGGTCGAAGCAGGCGTCCGATTCGTCACCGTGCATTACGACTGCGTTGACGGCTACAGCTGGGACTCGCACCGCAACAGTGACGACGTGAAACACAATCTGCTGCCCACGTTCGACCAGGGATGCGCGGCCTTGTTGGCGGACCTCGACCAACGAGGCATGCTGGACGACACACTCGTGGTGGCACTGGGCGAAATGGGCCGGACCCCCAAACCAAACAAAACCTGGGGACGCGGCCACTGGAGCCAGCTCTTCCCGGCACTTCTGGCGGGCGCAGGCGTTCAAGGGGGCACGACCTACGGAAAATCCGATCGTCAAGCCACCAAACCGACAGAGCATCCGGTCAAACCGGAAGACCTGGCCGCCACCATCTACTGGGCACTGGGCATCGACCCCGGTCTGATGCTGCCTGACTCGCTCGATCGCCCGATCCCCATCAACGACGGCGGCAAACCACTCAAGCAGTTATTCAGCTAAACCGAGTCCATTCGTAGGAGCTGACGCATGTGTCAGCCCGTGGGGTATGCATGGTTTTAATTTTGCGCGTGGGTGCTATGCGTAGTTCCGTTGTGGCTGTGAATTGATGAGGATGTCGCGAGGCGGGTCGACACATGGGTCGACCCCTACTTTTCGCATAATAAAAAATGTTTCCCATTCACTGTTGGCAAGCCAACAGTGCCACACCGATGTCTTATCATTTGAAAACGAAACCCAAGCAGGGTGCCACTGCTCGGCTTGTCCGACAGTGCTGGCCCAGCAGTTGAACCAGACTGCCAATACCCCGATTGGTGGATTGTGATATCATCGTATCAGGATCATTCGACATAACAATCCGGGAATTCCTTGCATTCCGGCGTTCGATCAGCTTCAATCATATTTGTAATCTGTTTTCAATTTGATGTCCTCCCACCGACAAGGTTTTCCGATGATGCGCTTCATTTTCATTGCCTGCCTGTGCTGTTCTACGGTTACATTTGCCGCTGACCATGCTCCTGAATTCAAACCACAAACCATCGACGATACAGTTGAAATCGGATACGGTACCGCCATCGGTGATGTGGACGGCGATGGCAAGCCCGATATTCTGCTCGCCGACAAAAAAGAATTCGTCTGGTATCAGAACCCGACCTGGAAACGGCACGTGATCGCCGAGAACCTGACCGAGCGGGACAATGTCTGCATCGCCGCCCGCGATATTGACGGCGACGGTAAAGTCGAAATCGCCGTGGGTGCGCAATGGAACCCGGGCGATACGCTCAACTCCGGCGCGGTGTTTTATCTGGAACCACCGGCTGACCGAACACAGCTCTGGAACCCGATCCAGCTCCCTAATCAGCCGGTGATTCATCGCATGCGTTGGGTCAAGCTGGGTGAAGGAAAATTTGCTCTCGTCGTCTCTCCGCTACACGGTAAGGGAAATAAAAAAGGGGAAGGGGCCGGCGTCAAACTGATCGCTTATGAAAAACCGACCAACCCTAGCGACGAGTGGAAACAGACCGTCATCGAAGACACCCTGCACGTCACACACAATCTCGACCCGGCACAATGGAATCCAAACACGGAAGCCGAAGAGATTCTCTATGCGGGCCGCGAAGGCGCCATGCTACTCGCTTTTGATCAGGGACAGTGGAACAAAGAGCCGTTCCCTGTCATCGAAGGCAGCGGTGAAATCCGCATGGGACTGCTGGCTCCCACCAGCCAGTTTATCGCCACCATCGAACCGCTGCACGGCGACAAGCTGGTTTTATATCAGGCCGATTATCGCAATGAAAACACGAAAACCAAGCCGCTCTCCATCATCAGTCGCCAGATCCTCGACGACAATATCAAAGCCGGACACGCCATCGCGACCGCGAATCTGTTTGGTAACGGACGAGAGGAAATTGTCGCCGGCTGGCGGACTCCCAACAAAGACCAGAAGGTCGGCGTTAGAGTTTACTGGGCAACCGATGAATCCGGCAAGAACTGGAAGTCAACCTGGATCGATGAGAACGGCATGGCCTGTGAAGACATTCGCCTGGGCGACCTGAACGGCGACGGAAAGATCGATATCGTCGCCGCCGGTCGCAATTCGCACAACCTGAAAGTTTACTGGAACCAGTCCGAGTAGATCACGGGGCACGAAGTTAGTTCTGGTTCCATTCGGAATGTGTTATCACAATGATTAAGGTGTATCGAAAAGACGGATCTATCTTGGGATTGGGCGCCTGATTTAGCAATTGCACCAGCACTGTCGGACAAGCCGACAGTGGCACACGCCAGCGGTAATTCATATTGAAAGAACAAACAGGAAACACGTATGTTGTGGCATTGTTGGCTCAGAGGGTGGCACTGTTGGCTTGCCCAACAGTGAATGAGAACACGCAACCATAAAGAGAACAAGCAGGGGCAACCTCAAAGGATTGCCCGCTAAATCGATGCGGTTCGTTTGAGGTATCACATCGTTCGTCCGCCGTCGACGACGAGCAGTTGCCCGGTGGTGAGTGTCGTTCCCAGTGAAAGATAAACCACCGTATCGGCGATATCATCGGGCAGAGAAGGACGGGGGATCGGATAGTCGGCGGTCATCTCTGCCAGTTGTTCGTCGGTCATCACCCGTTTGAGCCAGCGGCTGTCGATCGGGCCAGGGCAGACTGAATTTACGCGGATCTCCGGCCCCAGTGCGCGGGCCAGCGATTTCGTGATCGTATTCAAGCCCCCTTTACTGGCACAATAGGCGACGCTCGAACCGCGACCATCAATGCCGGCGGTCGAACTGACATTCACCACCGAACCGAATTCGCTTTCACGTAATAAATGGGCGGCGGCGCGAATACAGAAGAAGGGCCCCTTCAAATTCACGCCCAGCAGGCGATCCCAGATTTCCTCGCTGAGCGCGTCCAGATCTTTGTGCTCGATGAACTCGGTCGTTCCCGCATTATTCACCAGCACATCCAGCCGCCCCCACTCGGATTCCACTTGTCCGATCATCTGCTTCACGGCGCCGTCATCGCTCACATCACATTGAATGAGTAATGCATTCACACCTTCGGCTTCCACCAGCGATTTCGTTTCGAGGGCTTCCTCTTTACTGCGGGAATAATTCACCACAATGTCAAAGCCTTCTTCTGCAAACCGCAGGGCACAAGCACGCCCCACGCCTGTGGCTGATCCGGTAATTAAGGCAACGTGATTTTCATTCATGAGAGTGGATTCCAGTGAAGTAATTCTATTTCAAGTTGATTGTAAATGATTCGCAGAGATTCAATTCGTCGCATTCGCTTCGACAATGCTCCAGTCGACTTCAATCCCCAGGCCTGGCGTATCCGGGACTGTGATCACGGGGCCTTCAATCACCAGTGGATTTTTGACGACGGAAATTTCATGGTATTCGGGGCCGAGGATATCGCCGGGATACTGTTCGACATTCATATTCGGACTGGCAACCACGGAATGACACATGGCGGCTGACGCGATATCCAGTTCCAGATTGGAGCCGATGCTGCAGGGAACGCCATGTTCGCCCGCGTATTTGACAATCGCCGCCGTCTTGCTGATGCCACCGTTTTTGCCGGGATACACGTTAATCACGTCGCAGGCTTCATTGCGAATACACTCTTTCGCATCCGCCAGATCAAAACAGATGTCATCGGCCATCACTTCCGGTTCAATCGCCCGCCGCACTTCCGCCAGCGCCGCAAAGTCCCCACGGGGAGTGGGCTGCTCGAACAGCGCCACGTTATATTCCTGCATTCGCTGCATCGCGGCAATCGCAGTCCGCGCATCCCAACCGGCATTCGCATCGATAGTCAACTCAAGATCGGGGCCCATTGTTTCGCGCACGATTTTGACCCGCGCGACGTCTTCATCCGGATTCGTGCCGACTTTGACTTTGATGGTCGTGAAGCCGGCGGCCACCAGTTCTTTCGTTCTGCGTTCGGCACGTTCCAGCGAATAGGCGCCCATCGAAAACCGGCATTTAATCGAACGACTGCGGGCGGCTCCGCCTAACAGTTCATAAACCGGCTGGCGGGCTTCTTTGCCTTTGATGTCCCAGCAGGCCATCTCAATCGCCGACTTGGCAAACCAGTTACCTTGCGCGGTCCGGTCGAGTATCTGATTGATCCCGTCAATGTCACACGGATCATGCCCGAGCAGCAGGGGAGTGAAAACATGATCCACAATCGCCTGCGCGCCCCAGACCGTTTCTCCGCTCCAGCGACAGAGCACGGTCGCTTCACCGGCTCCTTCGATGCCGGCGTCCGTTTCCACACGCAACACCAGATAGTGGGAGACATCATGCTTCCCCAGTGCCGAGATCATCCGGCGTTCCGGCTTGAGAGGAATTCGCACGGGATAGGTTTTAATCGCGGTAATCTTCATGGCAGGTCGCCTCGCTTCCCTTCAAAACAGGCAGTCAAAGATTCGTCATCTTGCGCCGACGAACGAATGCAGCATGCATCATAACAGAACTCGTTTCAGACAGGAATCAACAGCATGGTTCGATACCCAGATATTCGACCCTCAATGATTCGTAGGGGCAGTGCCTATGTGTCAGCCCGCCTGGCGACATTCGATTTTACATCACGCTCCGAACGGAACCAGAATCAACGCTGCACGTCAACACACAATCCACATCAATGCCGCGGGCAACCACATAGGGTTGTCGCTACTTTTCCTTTTGCGATAGCGTGTTCCCGTTCACTGTTGGCAAGCCAACAGTGCCACCCCCGCGTGTCTCATATTTGGTATTATTGGAGACAAGTTTCATCGGTTGTGTGCCACTGCTCGGCTTGTCCGACAGTGCTGGTACGACGGTGGAAACATGCCCCAAATCACAGTAAATGGATAGAGAAACAACACGATCCAGGTTCCATGTAACTATGCCTTTCTCATCTATAGTTGAATTACCGCCTCGCTTCCGCTAAAAGCGAAATTCAACAAGCCTGTTTTTTCCGTTCCATCAAATCAGAAAGTCTCCCGTGTCGTCTCTGCAAGATCGTCTGCCCTCAACCCATCAGCGTATCCTGGAAGGCATCGAAAAAGAACTGCATACCGGCGTTCAGATTTATGTCTCACACCAGGGAGCGGTGATCGCTGATACCGGCGTCGGCGAAGCCCGGCCCGGCATACCGATGACGGAAAATACGATCAATCTCTGGCTCTCCGCCGGCAAACCACTGACGGCGATGGCCATCGCTCGTCTCTGGGAACAGGGAAAACTGGGTCTCGATGATCGCGTTACCAAATACATCCCCGAGTTCGGCACACACGGTAAAGAACCAATCACGTTACTCCATCTGCTCAACCATACCGCCGGCTTTCGTCCCGTGGATACCGGCTGGCCGGAACTGAGCTGGAACGAAACATTGCAGCGCATTTATGATGCGCCCCTGGAAGAGAACTGGCAAATCGGGAAAACAGCCGGCTATCATGTCACCTCCAGCTGGTTCATTCTGGGAGAAGTCCTGCAACGGCTCACGGAAAAACCGTATCCCGAACTGATGCGGGAGCTGATTCTGGAGCCACTGGGCATGTCAGACAGCTGGGTGGGCATGCCGCCTGAGGTCTATGAGCAGATCCAGGACAAGATCGCGTATGTCTATCAGCGCGAAAAAGGGGAGATACAGCTCACGGACTGGCATGCAGCCCCCCGATGCGTGACCCCCTCGCCGGGCGGCAATGCGCGCGGCCCCATTCGCGAACTGGGCTGGTTTTATGAATGCCTGCTGAATGAAGGCATGCCGCTGTTTGAACCGCAGACAGTCGAGACCATGACCAGCCGACACCGCATCGGCGAATTCGACCTGACGCTGCAGCACACGGTCGACTACGGATTGGGCTTCATCGTGAACTCCAATCGCTACGGTGACGAAACCGTCCCTTATGGCTTCGGCAAATATGCTTCCGAAGCAACCTTCGGGCACGGCGGTTCGCAGTCGTCCATTGCCTTTGCAGACCCGGAGCGAGAACTGGTGGTCGCCGTCGTGGCGAATGGCAGACCGGGCGAACCCAAACATCAACGCCGCGCGAAAGAGATCAACGACGCGATTTACGAAGACCTGGGACTGACGTAAATAATTTTAGAATCTTGCGTCTTTTCAATATTAACTCGTAAATCAGATAACTTTTCCCGTTCACTGTTGGCAAGCCAACAGTGCCACCCCAGCGCTCATTTTCAATATCATCGCGGCAGGATCATTCGCCACTTTTTCCTGTCAATTTCCTGCTCGCTGCGCTCGGACCGAATTATATTCGGTCCCACCCAGGTAAGTCACTTACGGACCAACGGCGCCGACATACGGTTTCATGCCGCCGGGGGTGCCGGCGACTTTGCGGGCTGGATTATCCGGGGCAGGGGAGAGGAATTTCTCATCGCCGGGTGTCGTCGAAACAAAGTTACTCAAATTGGCATCACCCCGTTTGCCTTTGTTTTTGAACAGATCCAGTTCATCAGCGGGGATCGGCTTGGGTGCGGTGCGCGAAGAATAATTTTCCTGCGCGGTCAGAATTTTGGCCCAGACTTTGGGATCGTTCTGCTGTTCGACTTTCGCTTCGGCACCTTCGAGGGTGGCAAACAGATTACGGGAAATCTGAATGGCTTCACTCCCTGGCCCGGGCATGGCGGTGATCACAATCCCCGCATTCACGATAAAAAACGTGTTGTTCGTCAATTTCAAATTACTGAGGTCATCCCCCTGTAATTCAAAGCGGATGCCGGTCGACGATTCTGAAAAGATCGATTCTTTAATATGCGTGTTTCTGACACTCGAAGAAAACCGCACCCCTGTCTGCATTGCATTCAGACAACGCACATTGGACATCATAATGCTGTGATTCGTCTCGCCAGTAAAATCGAGGCCAATCGCTTGAGGACTTCCCGCTTTGAGTCTGACATTCTCCAACAGAAACGGCTCATCATTCAGCCCGGAAACGCCGGTAGCCAGAATGCCGGTCGACTGATAATCATTAATTTTCAGATTTTTGAGTTTGGTCCCCACCAGATAATCGGCCAACTGAACCGCGACTTTTTTCCCCTGAGCTTTGATCAGAAAACCGTCGATCGTCAACCCTTCCATCCCCTTTAACTGAATCACCGGTTCCGGCCCGTCAGGTGCAAGGATCACCGGCTTACCACTCTCCGCAACAATCGTGATTCCCTTGGGATAACTCAGACTTGAATTATCGATCTGGATGCGTTCTTTTAGCTCCTGGCCTGCAACCACTTTGATCGTGTAATGCTTGCTGTCGACTCCAAAGGTTTTACCGAAAACAATCTGAATGTCTTTGAGCACTGCAGCGATCGTTTTATATTGCTCTTCAGGACCAACTTTAATTTCCTCAGGCAGCGTCTCCGGTTCGGGAGTTTTTTTCTCTGCCTCTTCGGGCTGGGCAACCTGTTTTTCCTGTGGCTTTTCTTCTGCTCCCCCCGACAATGCAAACATCACCACGCCTGCAATCAACAGCAGACCAATCCCGCCCCCCACGACTGCGGGCATAAACCATTTCTGGCTGGTCAGTGAGAGTTCAGCCGGTGCCGCCTCTTCAACGACTTCTGCCTCCATTTCATCCGGCTCCGCTTCCATCACAGCCGAGTCGGAAGGCAGTGCTTCGACTACCGGAGCTGTTTTTTTCGCGGGGCGTTTGACTGCCTTGGCAACCGGTTTCGCAACCGGCTTGGCAACTGGTTTCTTGACCGGTTTCGCGGCGGGAGCAGTCGGTTTCGGTTCCAGTTTCTGCTGAGTTTCTGCCGCCCCTGCGATCCGCGTCGATGCAGAACTGATTTTGTCCTCTTTGATGACCGAAGAACCACGGACGTCCGAGGAAGGCTTAGTGGCTGGCTGCTCTGGTGAGCTGCCCGGCTTCTGTTTGACTTCACCAGAACCAGGGCCTTTTTGAATCCCTGATTCTTCTTTCAGATTAGAGAGAAAGGCAGCCAGTTCGGGATTTTTTTTCTGTTGATCCTGCGCTCCGGAAGCCGATTGCGATAAACCAACCCCCGATCCCAGACCACTACTTAAATTATTTTGCCGCCACTCTTCGTCTGTATTATTCTGCAGCCATTCAAACAAGGCATCTGCGGTTTCATCGGCCGTCTGATAGCGTTCGTCGCGATCTTTGGCCATCATTTTCTCTAAGATCTTCACCAGATCTTCGGGAGTATCAGGCCGGTCTTTGGTAATCGGCGGCGGCTCTTTAGTTTGATGAGCCATCAGACGCTGCGCGAGCGTGCCTTCGGTGAAAGGGGGATGTCCTGTCAACAAAAAGTAGAGCGTACATCCCAGGCTGTAAATATCTGCTCGGGAATCGACCATGTGACTGTCAATCGCCTGCTCCGGCGCCAGATAATCAGCCGTCCCCAATACTTTTTCGTCATGGGCAATCGTCAGCGATTTGTCTTCGCCTTCGTGAAAGAAACGGGCCAGACCCAAATCGAGAATCTTGACCACTCCTTTGGAATCGACCAGCAAATTGCCCGGCTTCACGTCCCGGTGCACCATATCGGCTTCATGCGCGTGGGCCAACCCTTTGGCTGCCTGCCGAATATAATTGACGGCATCACGAAACTCGAGCGCGCCGTTCTTCGTCACGATCTCCTGCAAATCCTGTCCGTCTACATATTCCATGACCAGAAAATGAATCTCGGCGTCATTTTCCATTTCATGGTCGACGTCGTAGGCACGCACGATATTCGGATGATCCAGTGAGGCCACCGCCTGCGCTTCGCGATGAAACCGCGCCAGGTAAGAGGCGTCATTCACACGTTTAGAAGGGAGTACTTTGATCGCACAGCGGCGACGCATCAGCACATGCTCCGCCAGATAGACCGAGCTCATGCCCCCTTTTCCGACTAAGTCCAGCAAACGGTATTTTCCAAGGAAAAAACCCTTGTGCTTGCCTTGCAGCAGCTTATTAGCCTGCCAGCGCGTCAGAAGCGTCCGCTGAATCAGTTCGTCAGCGATCTCAGCCGGTTCCCGTTCACCCAGCTTGATCCCTTGTTCCTGATATTCGGAGAGGAGTTTTTTCAGTTGATCGACCGAAACCAAACCGCTTTGTTTTACCAGGTTTAAAAACCCTTCGGCCGTTAGTTTTCCTGCCATTCTCTACCAATTCGCTCAACGTGTCCTGCGATGAATCTCAATACTTAGCAAGGTAATAGTAACACTCTAGCATCCGTTTTAGTGACTGACCAGTATTGGTTTAGGGAATCTCTCGAATCCCCGATAATGCCAAAGCACTGCATCCAGGACCATTTTCCCCGCGATTCCCAAAAGGACCTTTTGAACAGTATTCAAAACTCCCGATTTCTGCCCCGATCCACCAATCTGGCTTGTGAAAACCACCAAGAGATTTAAAAAGCAGGGCAATTGACTATAATATTCCAGGAAGAATTTCGATGATTATTATAGAGAGCGACGAAGGGTAGGGTACTCCGTACAGAGTCAGAGAGAAGGGATGCGACCGAGGAAAATCATATGAGCACAATCGCACACAAAGAAGAACTTCCTAAAGGGCTCCCTTTTTTGGGGAACTCTATGCTATTTCTAGGCTTAGGTATTTTAGCCCTCTCGCTGACCGGGACCGAATGGCTTCCATTCAATATGCCGCGTTCCTGGTATCAGAGCCCTGCAATTTGGCAATTACTGGCACTTTGCCTGTCGTGTGGCGGCGTTGCCGTCCTGAAACAGGTTTCCAGTACGGAAATGAAACACGCCGAACGCAATCACGTCAGCCAGAAAAAAGAAGACTGGATGCCCGAAGAGCAGGGCCAGCGATTTCAAACCCTCTTCGTTTATACCAAAGAAAACTGCCCTCTGTGTGAGGAAGCAGCAGAAATCCTGGAAGATTACGCGGCCTACCTGCCTCCCGCTGATTTTGTCGATATCTACAGCGACCCGGCACTCGTCGAACAGTTTGGAACGTGTGTCCCTGTTGTGGCCTTTGATGGCAAGATTCGTTTTCGCGGGCGGATTAATGAAGTCCTGCTCCGTCGACTGATCGCGGCATCCCCCGTCACCAAAGCGGTAGGAGCCACCCAGTCAGGCTGTGGCTGCAACAAACAGAGCTGCGGCTGCAAACGTCCGACTTCACAACTCGAATCAAACGGATGTGGGAACAATTGCCGTTGCGCATGAATCGGGTTCTCATAGAAATCACCCAGAAAACGAGCAGCGGCCAGTAAAAAACGGGGAAGCGGTTGTTGTGATTCCCCGGTAAATGAGATAAATTACTTTCAGAGTGCATGAAATCATGCTTCATGCCAACTGAGCGGGCCAGATTTTCAATCGATCTTACACTTTAGGCAAACGAATATGTCGTCTGAAATCTCTTTGAAGAATTCAAAAATACTTATCGCAGATGACAACCATCAGAACTGCGAACTGCTGGATGCCTACCTGTTGGATGAAGGCTATGAAACGTTCATGGCGTATGACGGAAAAGAAACGCTGGATAAAGTCGCCGAGATCGAACCGGACCTGATCCTGCTGGATATCATGATGCCCAAACTCAGTGGCTACGAAGTTTGTACGCAACTGAAACAAAATGAAGAGACCAGAGATATCCCCATTCTCATCATTACGGCTTTGAATGAAATGGGAGACATTGAAAAATCCGTTCAAGCGGGCTGTGATGACTTTTTAACCAAACCCGTGAATCGCATTGAACTCACAACGCGTGTCCGTTCTCTCTTGCGTGTCAGACATCTGACAAACGAACGGGATCGACTGCTGGCTTATCTTGCGGAAGTGGAAGGCACGACCAAATCGACTTCCAGTGAAGCATAAATCATAAATGCAAGCCGCTTTCGATGCGGAACGACTGCTTGCACCGCATAGCAATCAACATTCTGTTCATTCCCGGCTCGCGCTGTGAATGAACGTCCCTTATTTCTTTTTCGATAGAGACAAACGCTCTACCGATCTTTTTGATTAGAAAACTCTCATGAGTGATTCAAGCCCGCTCGAGGCTGACGCGACTACCGCCACCGAAACAACCGCTGCCGAAACGAAACCTCTGCCGCGTGTCACACTCAAGCCACGTCGTGCGCTCCCGTTCTTTGGGCGTCATCCCTGGGTGTTTGCCGGTGCCATTTCCCGGATCGAAGGCTCTCCCGAACCAGGTACGGAAGTCATCCTGCAATCGGACAAGGGGGAATTCATTGCCCGGGGTTTATTTAACGCGAACAGCAATATCCGCGTCCGTCTCTACTCCTGGGAGGAAACACAGGAATTCGACGATGCCTTCTGGCTCAATCGCCTGGAACAGGCCGTCGCACTCCGCGAATCCGTGGGACTGCTCAATTCCCTGGAATCAACTGGCTGCCGTCTGGTGTTCAGCGAAGCCGATCAACTCTCAGGGCTGACGATTGACCGCTATGGAGAATGGTTCCTGGTTCAATTCTCAAGCCTGGCACTCTCTTTGAAACAGGATCTGGTCATTCAGTTTCTCAAAGACCGCTTTTCTCCCAAAGGCATCTGGCTGCGAACAGAGAAGGGGATGCGCGAAGCAGAAGGGCTCGAAATCACTGATCAGTTACTCGACGGCGACCCGCCTCCCGAACATTTCTTTCTGGAAGAAAACAACGTCCGCTACGGCATGAGTATGGTCACCGGTCAGAAAACCGGCTTCTACCTGGATCAGCGCGACAATCGTCTCGCTGTCTCTCGCTATGTCAAAAACCACCGCCTGCTGGAACTTCATTGCTACACCGGCGCCTTTGCGTTGAACGCGGTCATCAACGGCGCAGCCCAATCGGTTCTCGCTTATGACTCCTCACAGTCGGCCATTGAGCAGGCGAAAGCCAATGCGGAACTGAACGGCGTCGGCAATCGGGTTCAATTCGAAACCGGGAAAGCCTATGGCGTTCTGGAACAGCTTAAAGCAGACGGAGAACAATTCGACTCGGTCATTTTGGACCCGCCAAAAATGGCCCGTCATCGCAGCGGTGTCAAACAGGCGCTGAAAGGCTACTTCAGCCTGAACCGTCTGGCCTTTGATGTTTTGAAACCGGGGGGGATCCTGGTCACCTGCAGTTGCTCCGGACTGATCAGCCAGCAAGACTTTCAACAGATGCTGGCTTCGGTTTCTCAACACACCGGACGCCACTTACAGATTCTGGAACAGAGAGGGCAACCGGCTGACCACCCCGTTTCTCCCAGTTGTCCTGAAAATCATTACTTGAAATGTTTTATCTGCCGGGTTTTATAATTGACGAAAATCTGCAAATCCACCTGTGAGATAATCTGTCTGATCAAATTCCTGAAAATGAATCACCATGTCGCGTAAGTCGAAAAAAAAACAACGCCTCAAAAAGCTGTTACCACCGCCCGAACAAATGCTGCTGGACTATCTGACTCCGGAATGGAGCGCCACGCGCACGCTCTGTTTTCAATCGAACCTGCATCAACTGACCACGGCACTATTGCAGCGCAACATCGAAGGCACGCACGTGGACTGCTTCAGTTTTGACAAGACCATTTCCAGCCGCATTCAGCACAAGTGCAGCCTCATCCAGGAAGAGCAAACCATTTCCACAGAATGGAGCACCATCTGTGACAGCGAATTCCCGGTCGACGAATATGACGCCGCACTGCTGCCGCTGGCGCAACAGTTTTCCGATGAGTATATCCGTGACTTAACACTCTCCGCTGCACACAGCCTGCAAACGGGAGGCACGTTGATCATCGCTTCGTCGCGCACCAAAGATTATGAATATCATAAGCTCCTGAGATCACTGTTCAACAAAGTCACGCGGATCGTGTCAGACGCCGGCATTATTTATCAGGTAAAGAAACCACAGGATTTGCCTGAGAAGAAAACTCTACTCGATGAATTCGTCGTACGGGAAAGTGAGACGCTGTTGCACGGTTACACGCTGCCCGGCGTTTTCAGTCACCGTCGTCCGAACCAGAGCGCCCGTGCTTTGACCAATCTGATGGAATTGTCAGAGAACGCCACCATTCTCAATGTCGATTGCGGCTCGGGAGTCGTGGCATTCGTCGCCGCCACACGTTGTCCCTCTGCCACAGTGCATGCCATTGACAGCAATGCCCGCGCCGTCAAATGTACGGAGCAGGGGATTGCCAAAAATCAATTGACCAATGTCAGTGTGGAGTTATGTGAGGAAGGTCAGGGCATTTTACCCGAGGCCTATGATTATATTCTCACCAACAAATCCTATTTCAACAGCGAAGAACAAGGCGAAGTCTTTCTACAAAAAAGTCTGCGTGCATTAAAACCGGGAGGGCTGTTACAGTTCTCAACCAAACAATATCAATGGTACGCGCACCGGCTGCTCGATCTCTTTACCGATGTCGCCATTGATGGCGCCGTGCACCATTTCATGCTCAGTGCCAGAAAACCGGAATAACAAACGATTCGCGAATATAACAGAGGGTCACTGATCATTTTTCTCGCACTTCAATGCGCCCCGCCTGACTTCTGCAGAAATGATTTTCAGAATTCGCTCATTTTTTTCTGATCTTTTTCCAAGAGATTCTCGTTGACAACGAAGAACTGATGTGAAAATATCATTGAAGCAACTGAGATTAGCGAATTCGGCACAAGGCAGATCTGCCCATGCCGGTAGTAGATTGATCTTTTCAGAAGGAGGCTGTTATGTCATTATTCCTGTCGATTGCTGTCTTAGCTTCCACCCCACAGGATCCCCAAAGGAATGATCAGCCCATCGAGGCTGTAACCCCGCAAATGAATGCCAATTTTACGACCTTCGACCAACTGGCCGATTCGCTTTCTTCCCGCGTCCAAACTGGCACGCTGCTCTTCAGTAAAGGTGACTGCCTGGCAGTCCGAATTTTTACGCAAAGCGCTTACACCCACGTCGCCATGATTGTCATGCGGAATGGAGAGCCCTTAGTTTACGACAGCATGAACGGAACCGGAGTCCGCTGCCTGACGCTCAAACGATATTTGAACACGCAGCGTCCTGCCACGATCCATGTCTTTCAACCCAGGTCCGCCTTCAACCAGCAAATGACGGCTCAGTATGAACGTTTTCTGGATCAAAAGCTGGGAACGCCGTATTCCATCAAACATCATCTGACGGGAAATCGCGCCAAGGGAGTGCACTGTGCAGAATATGCGATTGATGCCTTAGCGGCCTGCAATCTGATGAAAGCCAATGCACCGGCAAAAGTTTCTCCCGCCTCGCTGGTGACAGGCATCGTAAAATCAGAGCGTTATGTCCCTTCGGTCACGTTCGATCTGGAACGACCTCCGCTGGTTGCAGAAAAACCACGAGGCTGGTGCTCTCAACTCTGGGCTGATACCAAAAACTGCACTTCAGCCTGCTGTATCAAACTGCGAGGCTGGGTCCTCTGTCAATAAGCATCAGCAAACACTGAGTGTTAGGTAGCTTTTATTGAATAGTTATGAGTGTGACTCTCATGATTGTAACCATACCAAAATCGGTATTCACCGCGGCTCACGCCGTGCAGCTGATTTGGTTTTTGGTGATTTCCAGCCGGAATGACTTATTAGCCGAAGGGCATTAGCCCCGGTTCCCTCCATTTGCAGAGAGGCACTCGAATTAAAAAACACTAGCTAGCACGTACTGAGATCTTCTGTGAAAACCCGGAAAGATCTGCAAACACTGCTTGAAACTGCAACGCTTGTCAGCGAAAATCTGAATAAGAGATTTTTTGCTCACGTGTGACACATTTCGTACATGAAAGCTCCAGTATAATGCAGTTCAATGCTCAGACTTCCTCAAGGCCCGTCCCCCTTAAAAATAATCGATCCATCTGCCTCTGGATGCTGTTCGCGATGCTGCTGACAACGACTCCGATCCAGGCTCAGCCAGCTGACAACCAGCAACAGACCGTAGCAATTCAACGCGAAGCCATCGCACTCAGACATCCCCGTGATTATTACGTGCCCCTCAATCTGAAGCCCGTACGTTCACTCTCGCTGGCTTCACCCATCGATGGAATCGTACATGCAATTGATGTCAAACCGGGAGACAAATCAACAGCGAAAGCAGTCTTAGTTCGCCTCGATCCCAGCATCCCTCAGGCGGAAGTCGCCCGCGCAGAAGCAGCACTGGAAGTAGCGACCTTGGAACACAAAAATGCAACAGGCAAAGCAGCCGCGATTGCCAAAGCCAAACTCGATCTCGCACAGGCAGAACTGAAAATCGCCAACATCCGCCTGGAACAGACGATTATCCGTGCCCCTTTTGAAGGGGAAATTTTCCGCATTTTCGCCGCGCCCGGTGCATTTGTCAGAGCAGGGGAGCCCCTGCTGGAACTGGGGGACACCTCAAAACTGCAAGTTGAAATTCCCCTGGCACGCGAACAAGCCCTGAAAGGGGCAAAAATCAACCTGAGCGTGGAAGAACAGGCGACGCAAGCAGACCTCGATCAGATACTTCCGCTCGCGCCCCAATTTGAAAAACTCCGAGATCTGGCGAATTCCATCACGTCTGCTGTGGTGATTCTGGACAACAAAAATAATCAGTTCAGGCCGGGACAAGCGGTGAGCGTGGCTTTGATTCCGCGTTATCCGATTGCCGAAATCCCCACAATTTCTGTCAGCAACACCCCCGAAGGGGAGCGGAAAATTCAGATCGTTCGTGAAAATGTGATCAGAGACCTGAAACCCCAGATTTTGGGACAGATCGGCCCGGAACGCCTGTTTGTGTCTGCGCCCTTCAGCAAGGATGATGAAATCATCGTCAGTACATCACAGCCTCTGCCAGATGGCACACAGGTTCAACCCACCCAGAAGATTGGCAAAACAGAGACTTCCCCGGGAACAACACCCGGACGCCCCGCAGCAAAAGCACCTGAAAAAAAGGTCAGCTTTTAGAATCCATTGTTTCGTTAAGTCGGCAATCTCGTTACACTATATGATGCGAAGAGAGCATCCCTGCCTGATGCAATTCATTCGCAACGTTCACTTCAGGTTCGAACAAGAACCCAGAAAAACAGATCATTGTATTCACTTACGATGAGTTCCGGCGATTCCATGTTGGATCACTTAAAAAGTAAGAGGTTGCGCGGTGGCTGAAGCAAAAACAACAGAAACGACAGAAGATGATAGCATGGTTGATGAGTACAAACTCATCAACCTCATCGCCGATGGCACCACCACTCAGATCTGGGAGGTGAAAGAAGAGGGGGCCACCACCAGTTTCGTTATGAAACGGCTTTTACCGGAACCCATGAAGAACCCGGAAATTGTCGCCACCATGAAACTGGAAGCCAAGGTGGCAGGGGCTCTGGATCACCCGAACCTGATCTACCTGCATAAATTTGTGAAATCCAAACAGCACGTTTACCTGCTGATGGATTACTTCCGCGCTCCCAACCTCCGCTCGCAACTCTCATCCGATCGGCTTAGTGTCCAGTCCCGTTTGCGCAAGCTGATCGAATCCACGGCCATGGCACTGGGACACATGCACGAAAAAGGCTGGGTCCATAAGGATATCAAACCGGAAAATATTCTGATCAGCAAAAGTTCCGAAGTCAAAGTCATCGACTTCGGCCTCGCCGTGCCGGTCGCCAAAGGGCTCGGCAAGCTCTTCGGGAAACCCAAGACCGTCCAGGGAACACGCTCCTATATCGCTCCCGAAACCATCAAAAAACTCCCCCTCGGTCCCGGTGCCGACGTCTATAGTCTGGGGATTACGATTTTCGAAGTCCTCACGGGAAAAACTCCCTTCCACGGCGAAAACCCCAAGGAAGTTTTGCTGAAACACATTGGAGAACGCCCTGTTGCTCCTTCCAGTATTAATCCGAATGTCGCACCGGAATTTGATGAGTTCGTGCTGAAGATGCTGGCTAAGAAACCGGAAGATCGGTTCCAGTCGATGGAAGAAGTCGTCTCTTCGCTCAGAAACGTCAAAATGTTCAAAGCGGAAATTTCGGAAATTATCGCGCAGAACAAAGCCAAAGCAGACCAGGAAGAAAAAGAGTCGATGCAGGAAAAACGACTCGACAGTCGCGCGGACGCCCGCTTGTCACAGCTGGTGAAAGATGACCCGAAACTGGCCGCGGAACTGATTGCCCAGCGAAAAGCAAATACGAAGAAGAAGCCCACACCGGAGCCACCAAAAGAAAAGAAGCCCCAACCAGCACCACAACAGCAACAGCCGCCTCAACCCATGCCCGGTGGATACCCGCCGCAATACCAGCAGCCGATGTACCCACCGCAGCCGATGCCGCCAGGACAACCCATGCCGGGGCAGCCGATGATGTATCCGCCGCAGTATCAGGGGCAACCCATGCCGCCACAAGGGTACCCGCCACAGGGTTATCCACAGCAACCCTATCCACCACAGCAACAACCCCAGCAACCGCCGCCACAGCAGCAGCAACCCCCTCAGCCCCAACCGGGACAGCCACAGCCTGGTCAACCCGCTGCGCCGCCCCCACAACCACCACCGGCGGCTGCTCCCCAGTCACAGGCACCACCAAAGCCTGAACAACCGCCTGCACCACAGCAGCCGGCGGCTCAACAGAGCGACGACAGCAAGAAACAAGAGAAAAACGACGACGATCTGCCCTTCATGGATGAATTGCCGGATGTGATCTAAGTAGATAAAATCTTGCATTAATTGCCGGCATATCCGAAAATGCTCCGCAGCGTTACATAATCACCCTCATTTTTTAAACGTGGTCTCACATATTATGTCAGTCATTAATCAGCTTCCGTTCGAGCGTCCGATTTACGAACTGGAAGAACAGCTCAAAAAAATCGAGCAGGAACCCAACCCGACTCCCAACACCAAAGATGCGATTCGTAACATGCGTCTGGAAATCACACGCATGAAACGTGAGATCTTTGAAAACCTGGATGCCTGGGACACGGTAAAAGTCGCCCGGCACGCGGAACGACCACAGACCCTGGATTACCTCGAACTGGTCTTTGATGAATTCGTAGAACTGCACGGCGACCGGGCCATCGGTGACGACCGGGCCATCCTGACCGGCTTTGCCAAACTCGACGGCCAGAAAGTCATGTTCGTCGGCCAGCAGAAAGGACGCACGCTCAAAGAACGCACCGAATGCTTTTACGGCTGTGCCCACCCGGAAGGCTACCGCAAAGCGCTCTCCAAAATGAAGATGGCCGAAAAGTTCGGCATCCCCATCATCTGCCTGATCGACACCCCGGGCGCGTATCCGGGCATCAAAGCGGAAGAACAAGGGATCTCTTACAACATTGCGATCAACCTCAGGGAAATGTCGCTGCTGAAAACCCCCATCATCTGTGTCGTGATTGGCGAAGGAGGATCGGGCGGTGCCATCGGAATCGGCATCGGTGACCACATTTCCGTCCTGCAGTATGCTTATTATTCCGTGATCACTCCGGAGGGTTGTGCTGGCATCTTGTGGAAGGATGTCAAATTCGCAAACGAAGCGGCTAACGCATTGAAATTCACCAGCCAGAATCTGCTCAACCTGGGAATCATCGACGAAGTCATCCCTGAACCACTGGGCGGCGCCCACCGCGATCACCGACAGATGGCGGCCGCATTGAAAGCATCGCTCTCCGCCAACCTGAAGCAGCTGACAAACACGCCACTCGATCAACTCGTCGACGAGCGCTACGAAAAGTTCCGCAAAATCGGCATGTTCCATGAGTCTGTAGAAGGAGTCGAAGCCGAATAAAACAAACCGGCTTCAAGAACTTATTCAAAACACAAACGCCCGTTGGAATTCCAGAAAGGATCCAACGGGCGTTTTTTGTGGATAGGCAGTGTTTATTTATTAGTTTTGAACGTGATTACCAGGACCTCAATCTAACCCAGGTCGGTTTTAACCGCGGCTAACGTCGTGCGGCTGATCTAGTTTTTGGGTACTTGCCAGCCAGAAAGACTTATTAGCCGAAGGGCGTTAGCCCCGGTTTCTCCTCATTTGCAAAGACCAATTCGAATTAAGAAACGCTAACTGGCGAAACATATTCCGGACGGCAGGATTACTACGACTCTGACGGTAAGCCGGGCTCATGCCATGCCAACAGCAGTGGGACAAAGTTCTGTCAGTCTCTGCACGTCTAAACCACATTTGGATGCTATGCTCTAAGAACAGACGATTCCCGGTCAAAATCTCAACCGAGGACTGCGTCCTGATTCTATTAATCGATCCGCGAGGATGAAAAACGGTCTTTGGTTCGGGACAAAAGAAAACCGGTCTCTCAGAGGCCCGCCAGTGAGTTCAATATGAGAAGTGCGATACGTATTTCACAATTCCAATTTGAGGCCGCCAGAGACGCGATTCTGCGCGTGCAGGTCCGTGATTGTGTACTTCGGGAAGCCGATTTCCAATGGAACGATTCGACGACTTGCAGAGCTCTGAAAGCGGCCAGAATCACAGGGGAATGGGACGCAGAAACAGCACTGCAGAGAACCGGTCAAAAGGTGCGAATCGGGGCACGGAAACGCACGCCTGAAACAACCATTTTTCGTCACCAGATTCTGCATGGTCAGCACGATCTACAGCATCGAATCACAGTGGCAATGAGGGCTCACGCAGAGCGCGTTGAAGTGCAGCAGCAGAACACAATCAATGTGCCGCTCAGAGGCCCTTCCGCAAGGGAGCAGAGGACGCTTTACGAACGGGAATTTCAATCACAAAATCCCGGCCACTAGACGACAGGCAACACAGCCATCCCCAATAATGCACCCCACCACGAACGTCCGATAATGTCCGTTATGTTAAGTTCATGATCAAAAAACGTCTATACATACTACATAACTCTATTAGCGTTTCAAAGTAGCTTGTTCATCACTTCCTTGCAAGTCCAATCCTTTTTTCTTTGACAAAATACATTACAAATTACACCAACAGAACCAAAATCAAATATCAAAATCAACGCGGAACGGCTCACTCTTCAGCTCGCTCGGCCCGCTCGCTTCATCGTTCGCCAAAGCCGTCAAATCAACACGGTAAGCACGCGCCCATACTTGCACAATCGACTTCTCTCGTTCGTCGGATGAACCCCATTTTAGAAACTTGGAAGCAACACCTTTTGAACGCCCTCTTTCGAGTGATCCAATCAACGCAACACGACCAGAACGAAGCAACGATTTGCACCTGTAAGTTTCACCGCTCAAGAATGGTGCTTCATCGTTTAACAACTCAACAATTTCATCAAGTTTTAGATCCACTTCAAGACGTACAACGCTATCTGTTACCTCACGTACCAGCACATCAACAGAGACACCCGATTCGATCAATTCGTAGCCTGTCGTAGAAACAACACCCTGATCGCTCACAGAGCGTTTAGGGACAGGTACAGAGTCACCACGATGAAACGTTCCCATTTCACCATCAGCAAGCATAAACATCGGCTCTGCCATCGTCTTTAACGTCGATCGTGAATCAGAGGCACGCATGACCGCATCAAACTTTGCTTCGATCTTCCCGAGTTCAACCATATTCCCACTGGTCAAAGCAGCCAGGCTGTAACTGACCTCAGCGGCCGGACTCAAATCAAAACCGAGATCTCTGGAATCTTTATCAGTCATTGAGACCACATACAATTGGACCGACCAGCTTACCGCCGCACTATTATGAATCGCATCGATAACCGTATCGACTTTCTGAAGCACCTCCACAGAGTCCGACGCAATAACAATACCATCACTAAGAGTATGAACTTTCCCATTCTGAGTTAAAACCGCTTCCAAGCTTCGCTGTAATGCTTCCTGATCGAGCCGTCGTACACGCCGTACCATCACACCCAGATCTTCCGGTTTCAATTCGCCGATGAAATACATATCACCGTTGCGAGCCACATCTACACCCAAATGACGAGCCACCATTGACAAAACAGATGTCAGATCCTGTTCAATTACTTCCAGTGTCACGCCTCGCTGCATCAACGTTTGATCGGCGACGATGGTTTTCCTGGATTTTCTTGACATCTCCAATAGGAGTGAATAAAGAGGTTGGTCGACTGCCTTGAAGCTTAATAAGTCGCTTTTCTTCATTTGTGAAGCGACTTCGCTTTCTTGTTTCTTGACCTCTTGGACCAATTCCGTCAAATGCTTTTTGAACGGTTGGATTTGTGATTGATTCGATCTTGTCCGACAACCGACGAGTACCGTAACCAATATGAGTAAAAGAGCCATCCGTGAAATATACGTTTCCTTCATCCTTTTTAATTTCCTTGATGATTTTCAATCCAAAATAGGTATAGAGGTCGTCACCACGTCGAACCATCCGCCCGTTTTCGGTAACGGCGTAATCTGAAAACAGCATCCCGATACGATCACCACGCCGTTTCACTTCAGCAACATTTTGATTCATTTCGTTCCGGAACGCTTCCAACTCAGCAGCACGAGCACGCTCACGTTCTAACTCTTCTGCCGCTTCCTTACGCTGCTTGATGGTGACCCATTCACCCAGATTTTCATCATCGGGAACAAGACCATTTGCACCAGATTGACTCTCTGACTTTTCAACAGCAACACCTTTTGCCGTAGCCATCATGCGATCCATCATGTAATGCATCACAGTCACGAATCCACCCAAAGCGAGCCAGGCAACGAGGGCAAATCCAATCGTTCGCGGAAAGATGGTCACAAAATTTTTCTTCAGGAACCACCAATGAAGGCGAAGAAACGAAAGCTTCTGATACATCTTCGGAGGCGGCTCACCGGTGCCGGCTTCCCCATCTTCTGTATCGTTATATGAATTGTAAAAGCGGTAGTAATAAGAGTCCCGCCTCCACTTTCGTTTGGATTCCTCCTTGAACGTCTTACCGTGCCGATGCTCTTTAATCTCCCAAACAGCAGCCGGATAGATTCCCGTATACGCAGCACACATTTCGTACCAGTCAGCCAGTTCAATTTTAAAGAACGGATCAGGCCGACTCTGAGAATCAACCAGGCGAATCAGATACGCTGATTCATCGAGTAGCACTTTGGGAATCTTTGACTGAGCTTGTGTCAAGAGTTCAACAGTCGCACCACGCTTTCGTATTTCACCCAACCATTTTTTCCACTGGTCAATGTGTTCTTTCGAATGACGCTCTTGACTCGCATAGTTATGAATCTCATCAATGGCGATGTGAGCCCCTTTGAGATCCTTACCGCTGAAATATTCCCACGGACCCGACACACCCGCCCGCCATTCGTCGAGGACTTCAGCCGGGAAACGTTGCAACCGTCTATCGATTTCCTCAGGCTCAATCTTGCCGTCAAAGTATTCTTTGATCGCATCCAAATCATGCGGGTAATTCGAATACAAAACCCCCTCTTCATCGGGGAGAAAAATCTTCATGATGTAGAGCACACCACGAACGTACGTTTTGCCCGTTCCAGACGGAGCGGCCGTAACAATCAACTGGTCTCGATAAGCCATCCTTGGCAATCTCCTTTTCTACTTAGCAACAAAAAACGCAACCACATATTTCAATGAACTAAACGGAATCTTGACCGAAGCCCAGAACGCAATCGCTAACATCCCCTCTGTTAATGGAACCCATGCGTTGCAGGCTTGAAAATAAGGAATGAATGTTGATATATCGACGGAGTACCAACCCGGCTCTGTCGGCATCACATAAGCCACAGAAGAATAAATCCAATCCGTCATCACAGTGAAAAACCAACAATAAGCAGAACTGAACCAGCACAAGAGCGAGTTGATCAATTTGTCAAACCACTCCCCAAACCCAAACGCATATTCAAACAATGATTGCATTTTCTTTCATCCTAAAAAGACACGCATAATTGACCGTACTGATATCAGAATCAGTACCACTAAAAGAATATTCCGAAAGGCAGCACGAGCCGTACCCAGAGCCGTTTTCAATGGCCCCGCATCCATCGACCTTTCATCGCTATAAATGGTCACAGTCTGACCAGAACTGAAGTAACCGCCCACAGTCGGCAAAGGAATGATCCAACTCAGTGCTTGATCAGAGCCAGATTGAAACGGAGTGATATCTACGCCGAATTGCTCAAACAAATCGATGTAATCATTCAACACATCGTCCATTGTTTTCTCACACTCTTTACACTCACCACACGTATCCGTCTCAGTACGAGTACATCCACACTCTGAGTTTGCGGGATCGGGATCGATCTCATCACAGCAACCATCCCCGTCCGCATCATCACAGGGTGTCGGTATGCAACCGCCGAATTCTTCATCATAAATTTGCCCTTCCGGACACTGACAAACCCCGTTTTCATCTTCCGTCATCCCCTCTGGGCAGCCAGGCACACACTGTCCGGATTCGTCGCGATGATAGCCCTCTTGACATTCGCCCGGCACACAGTTTCCGTCTGGCCCTCTAATCTCATCTCTCGCACACGGAACAACACAATTGCCGTCAATGTCTCTCACTTCCCCTTCGTTCGGACAAGGTATCGGCACACACTGCCCCTCATCGTCTCGCTGTTGACCTTCAGGACAGGGATCGTCTACACACTCGCCCTGATCATTACGGCTTTGACCAGCGGGACAAGGATCGTCAACACAGTTCCCGTTTTCGTCACGGCTCTGACCTGCCGGGCAAGGATCTTCGATACAATTCCCGTATTCATCTGCCGTATGACCGGGAGGACAAGGTTCTGTTACACAGTTCCCATATTCGTCGCGAGTCTGCCCCGTTGGGCACGGATCAGGCGGGTTTTCCGGATCGGGATTACACACCCCGTACTCATCGCGTACGTACCCTTCCCCACATGGATCAGGAGGATTGTTCGGATCGGGGACACAAAAACCTAATTCATCACGCGTATATCCCGGCCCGCATGGCGGCAATGGGCCATCGGGATCACAGCTCGTACCACTCCATGTATGACCGGGAGGACAGCCGGAAGGATTTCCGTTGCAGTCGCATTGATAAGCAGCCGACCCTATCTGACCATTTGCCACACTACCATAGCCATAATTCAAAGCAAGATTCGTGCTTGGATAGCCTTGAACGGCCCACCACATTTCCGGCAACCCCGGACCTGAAATAGAACACAACTGGCCTATACTGGCATAAGAACAACCACTCAGAGTGCACTTTGACCAACTGTATTCTGTCTCAAGTTGGCCATATATATTTTCAAAAGTATACGCAACTTGAATACCATAATCAGCACTCACAACCCCAGAACCAAACGACTGAACCTGTAGATCAACAATATCATCTCTCAGACATTGAGAATAAGATTCAGAAGGCATAACGAATAAGGACAATGAAACCACCATCAGCCAAAAATTACGTTCCCTTGCAGCCCTACGAATGAGATCCCACATCGTTTGCCCCACATTCAAGCCCGTTGTGATCGCGATAGTCACAAGCAAAAGCAAAACCGCTGATTCATAATCTGAAAACTCTGAGTACATAAGAAAATTCCATTTTGCTTTGTACGAAAAAAAAGGGCAGGAAGAAATTCGGAAAGACCCCCCGACATCCCCCCCGCCCCTTTTCACCAAGGAGACAGAAACCTCAAGCACACTTTATGCAACGCCGCGGAACCACCGCATTGCATACTTCACAATCATGAATGCGATTGTGGCAACAAGAGCAACAGCCACGATAGCAGCCAGCTCCCCCGCCCCGGTTTGGATCAGACCGGGAACGTCAACTGCCGTTGTTACATCAGTGATCGTCAACCCCTGAGCCTGAGCAGACGAACCCAACGACAACGCAAGCAACATGGCAGGAACGACCAAAATTGCTTTTTTACATGAATCCAGCTTTTCAAGAAATCCGTTCAAGAAAATCACCTCTTTTCAGTTACCGAGAAAAAAATGTTTCCAGCCCGAAATCGTAAAAGTTATAAAATGAATCGCCGCTGACATGATGAACCCCGCAAAAATCAATAGAGTGGCAAGTGTAAAGGCATCAGTCGCGATTTCCATTTTTTCACCTCTTTAAACAAAACAGGCTGACGTCTTTTTACTGATCGTCAGCCCTCAATTCTCCACACATATTTTTTGAGAATTTATCTCGAATAATTTGACCGCCTTTTATAATTTCGTTTTCGCTTGTATTGTCGTGAGGAATTCGCCGCTGTATTTGTCCCCATCATTGAAGCGATTGCCCACCTTGCCCCCGGAACCCTCCAGGCAATCAACATACCGATCAGATTCAAACCATTACTGCCATCTGTAAACCACGACAGAGCATATTTTATAATCCTAAAGGCGATGTACATGGTGAGTATCACAAACACGATATCTGCCAATATCAAGACCCCCACCGACCAAGCGGCAGCGATACCAACGGACTGTAAAAGATCTGCGATTCCCACCCCTACTCCTTTCAAAATTCGATTTCGTCACCAAAAGAAAACGCTTCCTTCTGCCCCTTATCGACCTGGACTGATTCTCCACGCATATTTTTTCCTGCAGAACGCCCGGTAAGCAGTTCAACAACCTCAGGAGCCAGCATTAAACGGACCGCCCGCAATTCCCTGAATTCTGCCTTTGTTCTCATGTAATAAATCCACGTTAAAAAACAGAGATTCAAAACCAATGCAAACATAGCCAATACGATAATCTCACGAATCATTAATCTATCTCCTATTCCTGATGATCCTGATAGCTTTCTGAATTGAGAAAGGTTATGTCGTCTTCGCGTTCGCTCCAGCCTTGACCGTCTACCTTGAGAAGATCAGTCTCGACAAGACGTTTTGCCCATTTCAGAACATAAAAAGCACTGAAGTAAAACAAAATCGCGGAAACAGCAAACGACATTGTTGAAGCGACATTTTCAATAAATGGAACCAACATTTCCAAGGCAATTTCATTTTGCATAACCGCCCTGCTCTTTCTTTTCAGCTTCAGATCTCGCCTGTCTGAGATCACGCAAGGTTTGAGCTGCAACAAACGAAAAAAAGACGGTTAGCATTAACAACACCAGGTGAAACAAAATCATAATCGAGTAAGCGATTATATCTAAAAATCCAAACATCAAAATCCTCCTTCCGTGACTAGAAATGCATCATCAAAATTCCCTTCGTACAAAACGCCTGACTGAAATTCACCCTCATAGATTGCTGGTCGGTTGGAAAACAATACGTGCTGTTCTTGGAAATGAACGTCGTATTCAAATTCAGACGACCAGCGGCCCGCCTGCTTCATTTCTGCATACTCATCGAGAGTTAGCACCGTTTCGCGTTTCCCCTCGTAATTTTCGAGACGTTGTGTTGTTGTCACAAAGTCCTCATCAACACTGAAGCAGTAAGCGTGATAACGTTTAACAATTCCCCCCGGATAGGTCACGATTTTACGTTGCAGGACACAGCCCGTTGACTTGCATTTTTCGATACGCTCAACGTGCGGTCTTCTCTTTGATCGCGGTTCGTATTCGTGAGTGCATTTTTTACAGGTACAATCGACCGGATGCAGAACTTCAGGTTTTTTGAGTGCCTCTATTTCAGCCTCAGTCATGGCTTGACGCCAAAATAGTTTTGACGCATGAAATCGGTCTATCCTCTTTGCATAGTTCATAACCCAATCTGGAAAGCCATGATCGGGATATTTAATCAAATATTTCGTAGCGTAATTGATCGCATGTGACACGCTGTTTAGCTGCTTGTTCCTCGAAGTGAATTTGACCGAACCAAACCCCGGTCGATTACCTTCAACCGGTGGAGCCGTTTTAGGTCGGTTCAGATTCCAATAATGACAGACGGCATCAAAATCAATGTATTTGGATTCGACAAGCAAATGATAATGCACGAATTCCGTTTCTTTCTGCCATTCGACGGCACAAAAATAATGGTCCCCCATAGTAAAACGCTTATCACGACGTAGAGCTTTAACCAACTCGCCGATGACCTTTTTCTTTTTGCAGTACTCGAATGCCGCTTGTGGATCGTTACCAAACAATTCCGGATCGATGGTAAGCGTCCACATCTGGCAATGCTTCCAATTCTTGCACGCCGCACGGACACGCTCGCGAAGGACTACCCCCTGACCTTCAGCGCAATCAGGACAAAACCGGGAACGGCAGGAACAACCCACATAGACATAATCCACCTCCACTGTTCGGAATCGTTCGTCGATTTCCTTTTCCACAGTATTGCATTTCTTTTCAAGATAAAGGGGGGCGGCGTCACCGCCGCCCCCCTCATCAACACGCAGACGCCACGGAGGACAATCCACGCCCCCATTGACGCCACTTGTACCGGGATTCGTCCCTGTCTCCCCTGCCCCACTTTGACTCTGAGTGCCTATACTTCCCTGAGTCGATTTTTCGAATAAAAACCCAAAACGTCCTTGCCTTGATCGTGGAATCATGGTACAAAATACCCTTCTTATTGTGTGATAAGTAAGAAACATTGAACCCGCCGAGGAGTGCCATCCTCAGCGGGTTTCTTTATTGGTCAACGGGCACTGTTTCAACTTGCCGAACGCTATAAATTGACCATCCGTTAACAGCGTACCGCTTACGTGCTTCAGCCCTTGCCCGTTCTTCTGAGACCTCTGATACATGCTCAGTCCTAAAGGATGTAGAATGATTCCAATGCGAATCAACTCCAGTCCCCCAAAGCACCACTTCCCATGTTTTTACTTTTTTAGGCATCATGAAACCTCCATAAAAAGAATTGCTAGAACGCTCCTTAAAGTTCATCCGCATTGATCCATCATTTTTAAGGGGGAATCACTGGGTGACCCCCTGAAAATTGACGACTCAAGCGAGCAGAGACAGAGAGGGGCAAGCTTGCTCGTAGGCAAAGAAACGAGCACTGAACCGCTTAGGGCTGGTTAGCGAGCCTAGCGGCTCAGTACCCCCCTCAAATCTCTGATCTAATCAAGCAGACGATGCGGAAGCCCGACCAGCAGCCGGAGCGGTCATTGAATGAAAGTGAAATCGATATCTTTTCTGATTATTGAATTCACTGATTTCAATGTCGCCGCGAACGTCTACACGTTGACCCTCTGCAATCCCTTCAACTACGTTCCCATTGGCTTGACCGCTTAGAGTAGCTCCAATGATCGCAACATCGACGTAATAGAGACCTGGGGTTTTGGATTCTGAAATCCGTGAGACTGTTGCGCCTTCTTTGGCATCAACATTAAAGTGAAGTGGCGAATTAGCCATGATTACACACTTTCCTAAATTTCCGCACGCCCTAGAATTAATTAGAGTTGGGCTAGAATAGGGCATACGGTTCGCGTATAATCTCTGACGCGATGGGTTCTCTGCACTAACCAAACTCATCGTACAGCAGGCTGTTTGTCATGATCCAGCCTGCTCGACCCGGTGCTTCAACACCGGGTTTTTTCATTAATGTATAGCTGCTTTTAGTGACTACACTGCAATAAGAATTCGACTCCAAACGCTGAAAAGCGGATTTAAATCACTGGAGTTATGGAGCAGCTAAGAAGTAGTGTACAAGATGAATTTTTCTTGAGAACTTCGCTAGCATACTATTGTATGCTTGTACGTCTGATCATGTCCGTTATGTTAAGTTCGCGGTGAATTTTAGTCTATTTTTATAGGGTTTTCAATTCCCCATGTTTCGACGTCGCCATTTCTCGCGACGTTTCATTTCGGCTTCACGTCTGCCACTCTCAGCCTCTTAGAAACGGTTCTGTTTCTCTCTGAAAGCGGCTCTATTTTCTTTGATCATTCTCTACCGCGGTTCTATCTTCTCTGTGCACTCTGCATCCGCTCCTGTAGCGCCGAACCGAGTGAATTCAGCGGGACGTTCTGCAGCTCTAACTGACGCAAAACGCGCTTGTCTAACGGCGTCGACACATCGGTTTTCGGGTCCGGATCTCCCCCGATCAAAAGCAGGTCCGCACGCCAGTCTTTTAAGACCGCCATGACCACCTGATCTGGTACTCCGATCAGATCTTCTTCAAACCCTTCGATCAGGTCCTTCTGCGTCTCAGGATAGTCAGAATAGACGGCTGCAATCGCCTGCAACAGCTTTGTCCGCTCCACAGTGGTCTGCTGATTTCCATTTGCATCAAACTGAGCATCATTCGCTGGACCAGCAGCCTTGGGTTGTCCGTTTTTCCAGTGCTCAGTGACACCCTGCAATACTCCGGGAATCTGAGACTTCATCTGGTTCGCAAATGTTTCCCGATCTTCCGGATCCATCGCGTTGTAGGCTTCGATTACCTTATCTTCGAGTTCACCTCGCAGATAACTGGGAATGCTTTTAATAATCTCTTTCAGCAACGAATCCTGCTTCGTCGTTCGCACGTCGGAACCATCTCCCCCGGATCGCTCAAAGAACGGATTAGGCAAATCGTTGGTACCAGGCGGGAACGGATTATCGTCCCCGTGATGATCATGGTCGTGGTCATCGCCAAACAGCTCTCCGTCGTCATGATGGTGAATGGGGACGTTGGGATGATCCAGGTTCTCCAGACAGGAATCCAACACCTCGTGCAGTTCCTTAGGCATCACCGGCGCCATTTCGTTTAAAATGATCGCCGCCGCATAACCGCTGTGTGACTTCACAACCGCAGCCCGAGCCGAATCGGAAATCGTAATCAGGAAGAATGTCAGGAATAAGCAAAAGATGATCCCCTTGAGCAATCCCAGAACGGCTCCCAGATGACGATCAAATTCTTCGAACTTCAATGAATCGATGGCCGACTTCAAACTTCGCGCCAATGTAAACGAAATAAACGAGAAGCCAATATAAATCGCCAGCATCGCAATCCAGCGATTCAGGGGTGGTTTCACATTGATCATCGGTGCCAGCTGTAAAGACAGCGACTCTGCAAAAGCAAAGCAGAGTACCAAAGCCGCGATCGCAGCCAACTGCCAGACCACCCCTTTCGAGGCCCCCTTCCAGACTGCGTAAAAAAGAATGGCAACAATCAGTAAATCAAACCACATTGCGACGTCCTGTCTAACCCTGGTCATCCATGATGAAAAATAGGAGGCGGCCCTCCCCCCTGCCGATACTCCCCCGATTTTTCAGAAAATCGAGGGTAGGGGATTATAGGGAAAAATAGAGGTCAGCGCAAAGACCAGATTTTTGCTCGAAAATGGAAGGGTCAATCGAAACTCCAGCCCGATTTGACAAACAGCAAAGCAGGGTGCATCGGTCAAAAAATACGATGCGGGAAAATGTCGTCTTTAAAACGCTTTTTTACTGTCCAGCAGCAGTGTGATCGGACCATCGTTGATCAGTTCCACATCCATGTGTTCCTGAAAGCGGCCTGTGGCCACTTCGATGCCGTGACCTTTGACCTCCGCGACAAAACTTTGATACAGCACATCAGCCTGTTCGGGACGGGCGGCATTCACAAAACTGGGACGCCGTCCTTTGCGACAATCTCCCAGCAACGTAAATTGACTCACCACCAGCATCTTGCCTTTCACATCCGCCAACGCCAGATTCATTTTGCCGTCAGCATCTTCAAACACGCGCAGACCCACGGTCTTCTGCGCCAGATAAATTACATCATCCTGCGTGTCGTCCTGGCCGACCCCCAGTAACACTAAAAAGCCCTGCTCGATCTGACCTGTGATTTCTCCCTCCACGGTCACACTCGCACGAGACACTCGCTGCACAACGGCTCTCAACTTAGTTCTCCTCGCATTCTTGAATCCCGCGCGAACAGGAAAACGGCTCCAGCGAAATCTCTACTTCTTCGCCACAAATCAATTGCCGCATCAATCTCGCCGTGATCGGCGAAAGCTGTAACCCATCCCGATAATGGCCTGCCGCCATAAATAGATTTTCAAAACCATCAACACTTCCCAGATATGGCAGACCGTCAATCGACTTCGGACGCAAGCCGGCCCAGGCGCGCTCGAACGTCGCTTCTTTCAGACATGGCACAATGGACTCAGCAAACTGAATCAGCCCTCCCACACCTGCCGCTGTGTTTTGTTTATTAAATCCGACATTGCTCTCCGTCGAGCCAATCAAAATTCGCCCGTCACTCCGTGGAACCAGATAGCGACTGCCACACTCAATCACCTGAGTGAATGGCAGACGGTCCATCGACAGCAACACAATCTGTCCCTGAATCGGAACCAGTTCACAACCCAGGCCCAGTCGCGAGAGCACTTCGGGTGACCAGGCCCCCCCTGCAATCACCGTCCGCCCTGCTCTGTGAATTTCTGTGGAAGTACGGACGCCTGAGATTTGAGTTCCCCGCTGTTCAAAGCCGATGATCGGCGTGCCGGGATGAAATTGAACGCCCTGCTTCGCACACGCCAGCAGCAGCGCTTTCAAATGCCGCGGATTGCGAACCTGACACATCTCGGGCAAATAAAAGGCAGCCTGGATTTCCGGACTCAGAAACGGAGCCTGCTCGCGCAGCAATTCTGGCTCAGATTCTTCCAGAACAACGCCCGCCTGTCGCCATTCAGAAACATACTCAGTCCAGCCGGACATTTCATCACGGAGCGCGACATGAAAACCACCGCAGTTGACAAACCCGTTATCAACGCCCGACTCATCCTTCAAACGACTCGACCAGTCGGACCACATCAGTCGACTTGCGGCACGCAATTGAAGACCGGGAGTCGTTGCTGCTTGAAGATCCGCCGGGGGTAACATTCCCGCCCCGGCCCAGGAAGCCTCTTGGCCAAACTGCTGTCGATCAAACACGGCGACTGACAGTCCCTGCTGTGCCAGCTCATAGGCAAGGGACAGGCCAATCACGCCGCCACCAACAATATTTACATCCATCATAAGAATTACGCGCCCTGATCACACTCAATAAAAACGAAAAGCTCAAGGCTGTCGATTATAGCGGACTGGAATCAGAATCACAGGGCTGCCATCCCGACTCTCATCAGGAAGTCATGTTGCGTTTGTGCAAGAACAGCGCGAGCGCATTAATTCTTTACTTTACCGGGCCGTAACGTACGGGCATACGCCGTCGCCAGTGCACGCAAATTGGTGCCATACACTTTCTGGATCGCCGCTTGAGCAGAGGTTCCTGCTTTCAGTTCCCTTAGCAACAGCGCCATTTTAGGCAAGCCACCACTCTTGATGAGAAACTCGACCAGCGTAAAGCCAACCGCCGTCGTTTCTGATGGTGAAAACGTCCCTTCTGCGACCAGTTCTTCGGGGCGCGTCACTTTGGGCGCTGCCTCCAGCGCCTGCTGCCTTAACGATTCGAAATAGCTTTGATCCGAAGCCCCGTTTGAGGCCAGCAGTACTCCCAGACCACGCGAAGCCCACATGGGAACATCCCCTGCTCCGCGTTGAATCGCCGCATTCGTCAGTCCGGCTGTCAAATTGGTCTGCAAGCCGGGCGAATCGGCGGCTGCTTGATCCCCCACATCCTGCAGCACAAGATACGCGTCCAGATAAGTCGGTGACACTTTGGAGTGCCAGGTGGTCGCCGGATCGACACGGCGATCTTCAATCGTCTGATTGAATTCCGAATAGCCAAACCGATCTTTGAACACAAATACGGCCAGCTTCCCTTTCCAGAGCGGCTTCTGTTTTTCGTTAAACAGCTTTCGCAGCGCATCCGCCTGAGTTTGTGCCCAGCCACTGATCTCTTTAAGCCGATCGGCACTCACATTCCCGTAGAACATGAAATCATCTGTCTCAAGCAGCTCTGCCTTTTCATTACTGACGGCGCGTTTCCAGGTTGGTTCAAGGGTTTCCCGCCGCAGATCGGCAAATTTTTCCGGCGACAGATTCGCCAACTCTGCCATCCGTTTTTCATCTTCGGTCGGCACCATGGCGCGGAGGTTCCCTTTGGCATCTTTGCCGTCAAACTTGGCCCCTTCTTCGATCCAAGTTTTCAGATCATTGGCATTTTTGCGTTTGAGCAATGCCTGACCTTGCGGCATTTTAATCGGATCCTGCAACCCCACCAGATGCCAAAGACGACTGTCGTCCGGCTTACCGGGAACAATCACCTCGCCTGTATCGCCGCCCCTGAGAATGTCTTCAAAAGTCACGACGGAAAATCCACTGGCCGGATTATTTCCACTATGACAACGCATGCAGAAATCAAGCATCCAGGGCGCGACGTCTTCCATGAAGGAAACTTTTTCATCACCGGTTGCCATGACAACCTTAACGGGGGCTTTCTTTTTCTTAGCCGAAGCGCCGATCGGGTCTGTCTCTTTTTCTCCATCAAACCGCGCCCCTTCTGCAATCCAGCGACCGATCAATTGAATCTGGGCCGGTTCCAGCGGGCCTGCATTACGAGGCATCCGTTGATTTCCGGGCGCGACTAGCTTGCGGACGATTAAACTGTTATTTGGATTGCCGGGAACGAGTAACAAACCACTCCGCCCCCCCTGCTTCATGCCCAGAAACGTATCCAGCTTTAAATTGGCACTTGTCCGCTGACCACCATGACAGTTCACACATTTTTCATTCAAGATCGGCGCAATCTGAGTCTCAAAGCTGACTCCCTGATTTGCGGCTCCTTTATTTCCGCCGCCCCCCATCACTTTTTCCAGCACTTTGCGGCGGAGGGCAATCACACGCTTCGTACTAACCAGCACCGGGTCGGTTTCCGCCAGCATCGCATCCTGAGCCAGCTGATTCAGTTTCCCTTCTTCGGTATCCGTCAGTTCTTTTGCTTCGTCATATTTTTTCTGTCGAATCAGAACTGCCACTTTGCCCAGGTTCTTCTTGATCGAAGCCAGTTCCTTCCTTTGCTCTAATGTCAGCTTCGCTGCTTCAGCCGGAATCGCCACCACGCTGCAACATAAGATCAGTGCAACGAGGATTCGCGTAACTAGAACGGGCCGGTATGACATAATTTCCCTCATTGTGTTGTAATTCGATATATTGGCACTGGAATGCGTGCCCCCCTGCCCTCTGGAGTTTTGCAGGAAAACGCAGTCGCTGTGGTACGATAGAGACGATTTCTATTCTATCAACGTGCTGTTCTGGATTCTCTGATTCCAGTATAATCAGCCCGAGAATGAGAAAAAAGATCTCCCTTGGACTAAACCTCCACAATTTCAAGCGGATTCGCCTCTTTTTGACAACCACTGAGCAGAAACCGGAGATTTTTCGCGTGATGTTCCAAGACAACGCTGTCTCAGGGCGTCTATAATCAGGTCAAATTGAGAAATTTCACAATAACCTCTTTTAGAACCGTCACTTTCTGTATGCCACTGTCACCAGAATTATCACGGAAACTGGAACAGCTCCAGCAAATTCTGTCTCCCCTGGATCGAATCATCGTCGCCTTTTCAGCCGGTGTTGATAGTACCGTTGTCGCGAAAGCCGCATTTCTGGCACGGGGTGAGCATGCCCTGGCGGTCACCGCGGTCAGCCCCAGTCTGGCGTCCGGCGAAAAAGAAGAAGCGATCCGTCTGGCAGAATTGATTGGCATTCCGCATCGGCTGATTTCCACGTCTGAATTCGCCACCGATGCCTATCGAGCGAATGCCCCTAACCGCTGTTTTTTCTGCAAAACAGAACTGTATCAATTGCTCACGCACGCTGTCGCCCAGGATGAATGGCAAGACGCCACCCTCGTCAATGGTGCCAATCTGGATGACCGGGGAGATCACCGCCCGGGAATGCAGGCGGCGGCCGACTTTCAGGTCCGTAGTCCGCTGATCGAAGCCGGATTTACCAAAGAAAATGTCAGAGACCTGGCCCGGCACTGGGAACTTCCCATCTGGAATAAACCGGCCCACCCCTGCCTTTCCAGCCGCATCGCCTATGGCGTGGAAGTCACCGAAGAACGCGTTCAAAAAATCGATCAAGCCGAAGCGTTTCTGCGGGACGAGTTCCAGATCAACGAACTCCGCGTTCGCCTGGAGCCCAATGAACTGGCACGCATTGAAGTGCCTCTCCCGCAGATCCAGAAACTGACCACTCCCGCCGCGCTCGAACAAATTACCCGGAAATTCCTGCAACTCGGTTTCCAGAACGTCACACTGGACCTGCAGGGCTTTCGTTCTGGCAGCATGAACAGTTTTCTTTCCCTCGACGACCTGCAGATAGCCGCTCAAAATAAATGAGACTCGGAAGGAATTGCAATTCGCCCACTTCCAGAGCAGAATGAATCAAACTTTACCACAATCAATGACAAGGAAACCAGCCGTGGATCCTCACAGCCCTGCCTATATCGATCTCCGTAGCGATACCAAAACCAAGCCAACCCAGGAAATGCTACAGGCCATGATGACCGCCGAGCTGGGCGATGACATGAACGGAGAAGATCCCACCGTGAATCGTCTGGAAGCGATGATCTGTGATATGCTGGGGAAAGAGGCGGCTGTCTTTGCCTGTTCGGGCACGCAATCCAATCAGATGGGGCTCAGATCGCACTGCCTTCCCGGAGATGAATTACTGATTCACGAACTGGGGCACATTGCGATGTTTGAAGGTGGTGGCCCCGCCATCTTGAGTGGCGTCAGCTGCCGTACCCTGACCGGCGAGAAAGGCATGCTGAATCTGGACACACTACGTGGAAAGATTCGCGCCGATGACCAGCACCTGTGTCGCACCCGGCTATTATGCGTCGAAAATACAACAAACGCCGGCGGCGGTCACTATTACCCGCTCGATCAACTCAACGAAATTTGTGACTGGGCTCACGAAAACGGTTTGAAAACACACATGGACGGTGCGCGGATCTTCAATGCGACTGTCGCCGCCGGGTACTCGATCAAGGATGTCTGCGCCCCCCTCGATACGATCTCAATCTGCTTTTCCAAAGGCCTGGGTTGTCCCATGGGATCGATTCTGGCGGGCTCGAAAGAAGAGATCGCGAAAGCACGCCGCTCGCGCAAAGTCTTCGGCGGTGCCCTCCGGCAAGCAGGGATTGTCGCCGCTGCCTGTGTCTATGCACTGGAAAACAATATTGAACGTTTGCAGCAGGACCACGACAACGCCCGCTTCCTCGCCGAGCAACTGGCGCCGATTGAAGGCATCACGACAAATCCCACGGAAACGGAAACCAATCTGGTCTTCTTTGATATCCACCCTGAACTGGGTAACGCCGTGCAACTATCGAAAGCCCTGCACGAGGTTGGAGTCGGCATTGGCGCGATGGGACACACCCGGCTCCGCGCCTGTACTCATTTGGATATCAGTCGGGAACAGATCGAACAGGTTCCCGGAGCGGTACGCGACGTTCTGAAAGCGGGCCTCGATCGCTATCAGGGCATCGCCACAGGGCCTTACGCACGCGGATAATCGGTTTATTTTCACATAAACCACGTGTTTTGAACGACTTAATAAAAAAAGTCACACTCGGCGTTCAGTTCAGGGATTTCCCCCTCCCTGTAATCCGCATAATCGTTACCAGCCAACGTGTCCTGGTTCGAACGGCGGTTTTCCTGTTCCGGAATTAAACTTTTTACAATCGCTACGTCGATGGAATTAAGGTTCAGACTCCCCTCAACGATTGAGGCCGTAAAGACATAGGAACATGTCTTACTACTAAGCCCTATCTCGTTTTATATACCATTGAGCTGGAGGATGTGCAGGAAGCCATTCGACATTCAATATTGATGACAATCTGAAAACAGGTGTTCTTTTGCTACATTATGGAGCAAAATCACTTGAATTCAGTGAATTCAATGAAAGAATTGGCGATGACTGCAGACTACCAGTTGAATCGATCCCCCGTCTTACGATATCATGAACCCCATACAGTAACTAATGGTCGGGAGAATTCTCCCCCGACTGGTTCAGGATCAAGTGACAGGGGGAATGCCGCCATGGATGTTAACGGCACAAGTTCTATTTCCGGATCACTGCCTATTAATAAGCAGATCAGTCCGAGTAACACCAACACCAATAAGACGCCTGCCTCGAAACCGATCTCTTCACCGCAAGATGAATTAGAGATCTCGTCCGCAGGGCGTATGCTGGATGAAATGACGAACGACTCTGAAATGCGAGCAGAACGGTTAGCACAAATCAAGGCAGCCATTGATGATGGTACTTACGAGACCGACGAAAAGCTGGATGCCGCTTTAAGTCGCCTGCTGGATCAATTCAGCGACTCCGAGTAATCATCTCTGGCCGTAGTAGAGATAAATGAGGAAGAGACCAACTGTGCTCGACTTGAATAGTCTGGGGATCGCGATGTCTCCTGTTGAGAAATTCAGAGAGTACATGGAGACGAAGGGGATGAGATTAACTCTGGAACGAGAGTTAATCGTGAATGAAATATTCTCTTCTTCCGAACAGTTTGACGCAGACCAACTGGTTGAGCGAATGTCAGATCAAGGCGTCGGGCGTCGCGTGAGTCGCTCGACGGTCTACCGCACAATTGGTTGGTTGGAAGAGGCCGGTCTGCTGCGAAAAGTGGGACGTGAAAACGACCACGATATTTATCAACCTGAATCAGAATAACCCGCGTACCTGACGACTTTAGAAGAGGAAGAGATCAACAGTGCTCAATTTTGAAAGCCTGGAAATCGCTGTTTCTCCCACGGAGAAATTCAGAGAGTACCTGGCCACAAAAGGAATGAGATTAACTCAGGAACGTGAGTTGATTGTAACTGAAGTCTTCTCTTCCCACGAACACTTTGATGCCGACCAGTTGGTCGACCGGATGTCCGCGCAAAAAACGGGACGTCGCGTCAGCCGCTCCACCGTCTATCGCACGCTGGGTTGGCTCGAAGATGCCGGCCTGTTGAGAAAAGTGGCGCGAACAAACGACCGAGACGTTTACGAACACGATTACGGCTATCCGCAACACGATCATTTCATCTGCAAAAGTTGCGGGGAACTGTTTGAATTTCAGAATGACGATATTGCGGAAATTCTGCAAAAGCTCGCGGATCAAATCAATTTCCGCATGAACGAGCATCGCCTGGAAGTGTATGGCATCTGCGACGAATGTTCGCGACCTCCCCAGCGGCGTCACAAAAAGCTGGACCTGATCTGAAGCGGTATCGGATTGGCTTTCATCCTCGGATGATTTAGCGTCGTTTAATGGGAATGGCCCGGTAGATTCGCAGCAACAGCAGCATCAGAATCAACGCCCCCAGCGCGATACCGCCCAGCATGGCGAGCCCTGTCGCATCCCCATATAATTTTCGAATCGAGAAGACAGGGGGTGCCCCGGGAATCGTCGCCGGCCATTCTGCCAGCCAGATCCAGCGCCAGCCCATCAATACGATCAACGTCGCGGCACACAAATAAGGACCGTACGGCAAATAGGTTTTCCCTGTCGCTGCACGACTGAGGAAGCCGATCAGCAACCCACACAAGGGTGCCAGTAACAGAATCGGCAAAATCGGTTGCCAACCCAAAAAGCTCCCCACCATCGCCATCATTGTCACATCACCCAGCCCTAAGGCTTCCTGCCCGAGCAAACCAGAAGAAACCAGCCGCAACCCCCAAGTCAGTCCGGCACCGGTAATCAGACCAGCCAGGCTCCAGGTCAAACCGTGCCAATGCGAATGTGCTTTGATCCAGTCGGGAATATAAGGTCCTGATAAACCGGGAATCGCCTGATTCCAATCGACCCAGAAATGAACAATCTGCAGTTGCCCTGCTACCGTTGCTCCCACCACGCCGATGACCATACCGGGCATCGTAATCTGATCGGGAATCAGATACTCGCGAAAGTCGATACTGGTCGCTGCCACCAGCAATGTCAGTAAGATATAGTGATAGAGCAATCGCCATTCAAACATTCCTTCGGGAGGAATGACCGAGGGGATCTCCAGACAACGGAGTTGGACGACCATAAAATAATAAAACGCAAACAACACCCCGGTCATTACTTCCAGGAAAACCTCTGAGCGAGGGAGAGGTTTCGAACATGCAGCGCAGCGATTCTGTAGCGGAATCCAGCGTAACACAGGGATCAGCTTCCAGCGTGAAATGCGCGCACCACATGCCTGACAGCGCGAGAGAGGCTGAATGACCGGCTTGAGCGACATCCGCCTCACCCAGGCATTAATCCCCTGCCCCACAATTGCTCCCAGCAGAAATAAAATTCCACAAGGCACCAGGAGTTCGTATCCCGGAGGCAGAACACTATTCAAATGTTTAACTTGAAAGTAAACCATATCTTAAACAAACCTGAACAAAACCCGTTCCGGTATAGGTGATTTTACGGCGAAGCTTTGTTAGACTGACGCGTTAACTGGTTTGATCGTAAGATCATGTTAGACGTGGATATGGTGAAGTCTGTTACGTCCGACCGCAATTGCGGTTGAAGAAAAAAATCAAATTAGATGAAACTGCGCTCAAACAGAATCGTCTGAGATGGTTATTTCACAAACAGATCGTCCGATCAATTCAGAGAACCAAAGCGCTCGCTCACTGCTTTGATAATTTATTTGCGCTCGGAAAGGCCCCGTAATGAGGAGAGTCTACAGACAGATTACGTACTGTACATTTTTAACATGCTGTTTAAGCCTATTAGGTACCGGAGAGATTTTTGCTGACGAAGCATCAAATCCTCCTCCGTTACCCTCTGGTGCTGAAGCGCCTGCTCAATTAGAAGCTTCAGTTGCCTTAAATGGTGCCGACATGGCCTGGATGATGGTCTCATCCGCCTTGGTTTTGATGATGACCGCCCCGGGACTGGCACTGTTTTATGGGGGACTGGTTCGGAAAAAGAACATTCTCGGCGTCATGATGCAATGTGTGTTCCTGATGGGACTCATGTCTGTCATCTGGGCACTCTGGGGCTATAGCCTTGCCTTCGGATCAGACATTCTCGGTGGTTTTGTAGGTGGTTTTGATCATGTCCTGTTAAAAGGGATCATCCCGACCTGGGAAAATGGTGCGGTCGTTGTCCCTGACAATGGTGCGATTCCGACCTCACTGTTTATGGTCTTCCAGATGATGTTTTTCATCATTACTCCCGCTCTGATCTGTGGAGCATTTGCGGAACGCATGAAATTCAGTTCGATGGTCGTGTTCTCAGTTCTCTGGGGAACCTTGATTTACTGCCCTATCGCACATTGGGTCTGGTCAGATACCGGCTGGTTGTGTGAATGGAATGAAGGTGCGGCTTTCCCCGCCTTCGACTTCGCTGGCGGAACTGTTGTACATATCAGTTCCGGATTCTCTGCTTTGGTTTGTGCCATTTTACTGGGAAAACGACTGGGATATGGCCAGGAACCAATGCCACCCCACAATTTGACCTATACTTTCATCGGCGCGACAATGCTCTGGGTCGGCTGGTTTGGCTTCAACGCGGGTAGTGCCGGTGGTGCGAATGCAGCCGCCGTCAATGCGTTTGTCGCCACACATCTGGCTGCCGCCGCGGGAGTTCTCGCCTGGGCTGCTGCCGAGTGGTTTTATAACGGGAAACCGAGTATTCTGGGTGCTTGTTCTGGTGCGGTCGCAGGTCTGGTCTGCATCACCCCCGCCTGTGGGACCGTGACTCCTTTATCAGGAATTATTTTAGGTCTGATTGCCGGGTTTGCCTGCTATTTTGCCTGTACTACTCTGAAATCAAAATTCAAATACGATGACTCGCTGGATGCCTTTGGCGTACATGGCGTAGGGGGAACCGTGGGAGCCATCCTCACGGGGGTCTTTGCGACCAAAGCGATCACCGGAGATGCGGAAGGATCCGGTTTACTGGAAGGCAATACGCAACAGTTCATCAATCAACTGGTGAGCGTTGGTGCGGCGATTGTGATTTCCGTGATCGGCACCATCATCATCCTGAAGGTGATCGACTTAACAATGGGCCTGCGGGTCAGTAAAGATGGTGAAATTCAGGGTCTTGACCTGAGTCAGCATGGTGAAGAAGGATACATTTTCCTATAACATCCTGAGAATTGAGAGCCAGCAGTTGGCTGGCTCTCTTTCTCATGTTTAGGAAAGTGGCTCCAAAAGGCCTTTCGGGCCAATAGTTTTTATTGTTTTTGGGGAATTTAAATTGAGGTATCGAGATTTCTCCCCAAATGCGATATAATAGTTAAGTGTGATAGTCGCTTGGGTTTCTGAAAGCGCTGGAAGAAAACCGAGCATTTTCCTGGGAGTATAATTCCGATGAAAAAAGTGGAAGCTGTCATCAGACATTTCAAACTGGAAGAAGTCAAAGATGCTCTGACAGAAATTGGTGTACAAGGTATGACGGTCTCAGAAGTCCGTGGTTTTGGGCGCCAAAAAGGCCATAAGGAACAATATCGTGGTGCTGAATACACGGTTGATTTTCTACCCAAAGCCAAGATGGAAGTGATCGTTCCCGATGATCAGGTCAAAAGCGTAGTCGATACGATTTTGGAATCAGCGCGGACCGGACAGATCGGCGATGGAAAGATCTTTGTGATGCCAGTCGAAGACATTATTCGTATTCGAACCGGTGAATCAGGCGATACCGCCCTCTAACTATGACCGTAAAGCGAGGGGCGCATTACTGCCCCCTTTTGCTTTACATCATTCCGGGCGTGAGTGCGAATTATGGTTTTTCGAAAGAAGTCTTAGATGAAAAAAATTCAGGCAATCATACGACACTACAAACTGGAAGAAGTCAAAAACGCGATTTCGGAAATCGGTATCAGTGGTATGACTGTCAGTGAAGTACGTGGCTTTGGTCGTCAACGCGGCCACAAAGAGACTTACCGGGGCAACGAATACATCGTCGACTTTCTCCCTAAGGTGAAAGTCGAAATTGTTGTTCAGGACGATATGGTCCCCAAAGTGATTGAAACAATCACTCAGATTGCACGGACCGGCCAGATTGGCGATGGGAAAATCTTTATTACCGATCTGGATGAAGTCATTCGAATCCGCACGGGCGAAACCGGAGCAGAAGCAGTCTGATTGACTGATTGCTTCACATTGCACATCTCTGTCATGAACCCGGGCCACAACCATTTTTTCTTTTTCGTTTCAGCCTGGAACCGATGATGTCACAGCCTTCTCCGCCCTGCTCTACACAACAATTTGTTGTCTACCGCAATCAGGTGGAGCAAGCCCGACAACGGGGGCAGGAACTGCTGCGCACTGGCGCCAGTGGTTTGCAGATCGCAACGGCGATTGCTGAATCCATCGAACAATTGATCCTGCAAATCATTCAGGATCACCTGCAACAGCTTCCTGAAGCACAACAGAAATTGCTGATGCAGAACAGCGCGATCCTTGTCATCGGCGGTTCCGGACGCGGTTTAATGGCACCTTATTCCGATGTCGATCTGCTGTTCCTCTATCGCAATCAAATCGTCAATGAATTCTCGGAGTTTGTCGGGAACGTGGTCCGTAGCTGCTGGGATGCCGGCTTAAAACTGGGACACAGTGTGAGAACCATTGTGGATTCGGTCAAGATGGCACGCACCGAACCCGAGTTCGCCACCGCGATGATTGAAGCCCGCTCGATCTGGGGAGACGAGCACCTCTCTGAACAACTTGTACGCTCTTTTTATCGGCACGTGATTTTATTTCGCAGGCGCATCTTTTTTGAGCAATGTGTGGCAGCGCGCTGGGAAGAGCGCAAGCAGCACGGCGGCGCCGTGATGCAGCTGGAACCCGACATCAAACGTTCGCCGGGCGGCCTGCGCGATATCCACCTGTTGCGCTGGGTTGGCTTCGCCCGTTATGGAACCGCGAACCTGGACATGTTACGTCTGGATGGCCGGATCACCAGTCGCGATGTCCGCACGTTGAAAAATGCGCGAGACTACCTGCTCAAAGTTCGGATTCAACTACATTATGAAGCGGGCCGGCAACAGGACCTGTTTACCAAAGACACACAACTCTGGATGGCGGAACAACGCCAGATTCAAGGCACGAACGGGCAACGCCCCGTGGAACTGCTGATGCAGGAATACTTCCGTCACAGTAAAGCCGTCGCGGAGATTACCGAACGCTTTATCAAAGCACATCGGCCGCAGCCATTTTTGTCGCGGGTCTACGACTTTCTCATGACCCACCGTTCCGATTCCATTCTCAAGATTGTTCCCGATCATCTGGATGTGGTTCCTAAATACCGGGGCCAAGTCTGCAGCAGTCTGGAAGAAATCCTCAGACTATTCGATACCGCTTCACTGTATGGGATTTCGATTGCCCCGGATTTGCTCGATGCCATCCGCGAGTCCGCCTTGAAGCTGCCTTCCGCACTGACCAACCGGTCCATCGATCTCTTTCGCGACATCCTTGCTCGGAGTAACAGCCTGGGCCCCACCTTGAGAATCATGTTTGAAACAGGGATCTTGAATATTCTGATCCCCTATATGAAACACGCCTACTGTCTGCTTCAGTTCAATCAGTACCACAGCTACACCGTCGACGAACACACTTTTCGTGCTATTGAAGCATCCGAAACTTTTGCCGACGATGACTCTGCGTTGGGGAGTTCTTATCGGAATATCGAAAAGAAAGACATTCTGAACCTGTCCATCCTGTTACACGATATCGGGAAAGGCTACGGAGAAGACCATAGTAAAGTCGGTGCGATGATTGCCGCCGAAACCGCGATTCGCATGGGCCTGAAAGAGGAAGAGAAGAATCTACTGGTGTTCCTGGTCCTGGAGCATCTCACGATGGCGCATCTGGCATTTCGCCGCGACATCTCGGATCCTGACATCCTGTTCGCCTTCAGTCAGAAAGTCGGCAGCCCCGAAAAATTACGCATGCTGTACGTGTTGACCGCCGCCGATATTACCGCCGTCGGTCCCGGCGTGTTCACCGACTGGAAATCGGAGCTGCTGGCAGACCTCTATGAGCGCACCATGTTATTACTCGGCGGGAAACATTCCCGCTATCACCGGGACCAGCGATTGGCCCGCGTCAAACAACGCGTGCGCAGCCATCTCAATCTCCCGCAAGTTCCAGAGCATGAGGAAAGCACAGACACGTGGTTTACTGAATTGTTCAATTCGTTTTCGCCGCATTATCTGCTGGTTTCTTCTTCCAAACGGATCGCCGCGGATATCGAAATCCTGCGCGATCTTCCCGCTGATCAGATTGTCGTCGAGGGCGAATTTGAACCCGAGACCAGCACCGTAAATTATCATGTGATTGCACCGGCAATGTACTCGCAATCCTGCTTCCACCGGATGGTCAGTGTCTTCACCGCCAAACGCATGGAGATCGTCTCCGCCCATATTACCACCAGCGTTTCCGGCGGCGGCGTCGACAGTTTCCATGTGATCGATAACGATTTTTCGAAAAAGGTTCCTCGCAGCCGCATCGATAAGATTGAAGAAGAAATCAGAAAAGCGGTCAGCGGCGAAAGTGATGCCAAAACCATGTTTTTAAACAATCAGCGTTTTCAGGAATCAGCCAGCCTGAGTGGAGAGTTCGATCTGGGCCGCGTGGAAATCGATAACCAGTCTTCCAAACGTTGCACGATTATCGATGTCATTGCGCATGACCGTACGGGCTTGCTCTATATCGTCTCGCGCGCGATCAGCCGCATGGGGCTCTCTGTCGTCATGGCGAAAATCTCAACACACCTTGACCAGGTTGTGGATGTGTTTTACGTGCTTGACGAACACGACCGAAAAATCGAAGACGGTGACCGCCTGCAGGAAATCAAACAGCAGCTCGAAACCACGTTGCATGATTTTGAACTGGAAGGCTACAAACGGTATCAACGCGTCTGATACTTTAGAAATCAGAAGATGTGGTGGCATCCCCCGGACCAACACTTAAGTTGGCACGACTTCCAGAAATGTGATTTCGTCATCAACGTGAATCTGACAATCAGAGGCTGACGCCGGTATCAACAGGGTCTTTCCCTGGAATAATTCATAGGTTTCCGCACTGCAGTCTAACTGCCCTGATCCTTCCAGCACAACCAGGATCTGCGGTTGATTCAAGGATTTAAGAGGGAACGAACTTGGGGAGTGATGGCGTCGGATTGTAAAATACTCAGACTCCAGTAGATCTTCAATCTGATGCGTGCCTGCGGACTGGACCCGCGGTTGAAGCAGATCAACGGGGCCTCGTTCAAAGTCAATACTCTCGAAGGCTTTTGTAATATGTAAGGGACGCGGATTTCCCAACTGATCCAGGCGATTCCAGTCAAACAGACGATAGGTAACATCACTGGTTTGCTGGACTTCCGCTAGCAGGACTCCCTCACCAATCGCATGCAAAGTCCCTGAGGGAATGTAAACACAATCCCCTTTCTGAACGGGATAACTGTGTAAACACTCTTCGACAATCCCCTGTTCCAGATGTTGTCTAAGCTGCGTTTCCGTCACACCTGGCTTTAACCCCGCATAAATACAGCTGCCTTCCACAGCATCGAGAATCACCCAGGCTTCCGACTTTCCAGATCGGCTCGCATCGAACCTCTCCTGCTGAGTATCACCAGGATGCACCTGCAGCGAAAGACGATCCGTCGCATCGATAAACTTGATTAATAGCGGAAAGGTCGAATAATACTTCCCCGTTCCATACAGGGCTTCCGGATTTTTCTGAATCAGTTGTGAAAGGGTCCAGCCAGCATACTCACCACCGGCAATCGGAGTGGGTGCCTGGGGATGGTCTGACAACTCCCAACTCTCTCCGTAATCCCCCTCAACTCCAATCAACTTATGCAGTTGCGTGCCCAGACGCTCCCCGCCCCACCGAGTGCGCTTTAGTAATGGCGCAAACTCCAGTGGCAATAATGTGGCCGTCGATTGGACTTCTTGCAATGACATAATTTGGAGAAAAGCAATACCAGTAAAGAAGATAGAAGAATTAGAAAAGATGGAAGCTTCTGTAATCCTAAACCACAAAACCTATCAAATGCAACTATAAACTCTTTGATTTGTGAGAACCGAACTCTCTCTGTTTTTTTGAACCGTTTTACGAAACTAATGTTCTTCAAAGGTTTCAATTGCCATAAACGGGAACTCCTGCTAATCTCTCCCCCCTTAAAGACCCTGGCAACAACAAGGCTTTTTGTACAGTACACATAACAGTAAGTCTTCTAGCTGCCCCCAAGAGAATTTACCACTATTTCTCGATGAAAGGCTCATACGTGGCAGATTTGGTAACCCGTAATCTGGAAATCGAACTTTCCATTGGTGATACAATTCAGGTTGGCGATCAGTTTTTGACTGTGGTTGATATTGAGGGAGATGAAATATTATTTCAACTCGATACCGGAAACCCAGCAGGCCCCGTTTCAAACCTGGACTTATTCTCTGATCCTCCATCCTTCGATTAGAACCACAAGAGTCTATCAAGATTCGGCACGGATTCTCTTTCAATGGATGCCACTTCTAGAATTCTACTTGATAACGCTTGGTCATCTCTCTACGGATTGCTGCTGTCTCGTCTTCAATTTCTTTCCAACTGGTGAAGCGAACACCGGTCGCTTTCGACTGCTCTTCGGTACGGTTCTGTATCTTTACATTTGCGTTCGAGCGTCGGCCGTAATAATTGTTATTCGAGTCGTAATTGTAACTGTAATTTCCATAGACGCTGGCGTTACGTACGCCTGTACGTGATCCGGCTGCGCGTTTCGCAAGGGCAATACCACGGAGTGTTTCTGCAACATCGGAACCATAAGTGAGTAAGTCCTCATCCACGTTTAAGATTGGAAGCCTGTCAATTTTTCGCGCATAACGTTCTGTGTAAACGATATGATTGTCGCGATTTGTTCTGAGGTATTTTCGTAAGTCATCAATCAGAACAGTGACTGACTTAAAGTAAGTCAACGACGCTTGGGCAACCGCATCAGGACTGCCCGGACTTAAATCTTCGTCTTTCAATTCACTGAATTTTGTTGAAGGAATTTCCAGGATACTAAACACACGACGCATTCCATCTTGCGAAAGAAGGCCGCTAAGAATCATCGATTTGTCTTTGAATTCGACTTTCCATTTTTCCAAATCATCCAAATGCACTCCCAGCTTATCTACGATTTCTAAAACCATCGATTTCGCCAAACTGGAATTCTTTGCTGTCTCCGAACTTAAATCGATACGCAATTCTCCTTCGGCTTTGCTTCCAATCTTTACGGAAAATAGAATACCTTGAACTCCGCCGATGATTTCAGCCAGCTCTTTAATCTTTTGTTCATTCCCTTTCAATACTTTCGACTGCTTTAGACCTTCCTCGAGTTTATGAGGTGGAATGCTATCCTTCAGGTCGATCGCCATCGCAATCTGTGGCCCCCCTCTGCGTATCACCTTTGCGGCTTGGCTCAAGTAAGGTGAAATCACCAGGCTGGAGTTCGTTCGCCCGAAGTCGGCCCAGCGCGAAACGGCTTGTCGATTAGCGGGATGCATCACCCCCATATGAGAAGTACTCAGGCTGACAAAGTAAGCATCACTGGGCGTCCATGCTGAATGCAATCCGTTAATCGAATCTACATAGCCACCTTCCGCCCGTGCTATGGAGCGCATAGGGATTGGCTCTTTTAAATCCATGACCGCCAATTCCCAGTTTTGCTCTAAGTCATTCGCAAAGTTGAGTTGCGCTGCAATGACAATTTTATCTGCTTCGGGTGGTAAATAAAGGGGCCGTTCGACATAAGCAGCTTCATGTTTTTTTTGCCAGCCCTCTTTTCGAGCTAACGCGCTGGCATGCATATCAGTCACATCAATCACGACAATTGCGTTGGCACTGGAAGGGATTCTATTAAGCAAGTCGTTGAATTGAGCCCATACTGGAACTTCATAGAAAAGAATCGAGAGTAAACAGGCTGTCACGATAATCAATGACCTTGAAAAAAGTTTCCTTACAAAGGTCAAATACAAAATGGAAAACAGCCGCGGACAAGCTTGATGGAGATGTTTCATGATTCAACCTTTGATGAGTTGCCCTCATGCCCAATTGTTTACATCAGGCATGATTTTTGAAAGCGCGTGAAAAAGATCGAGAATTGGAATAGATCCATCGTACCAAGCAAAATCGTCTTGCGCCTAGCATTTTCATTTTTTCAAAGAACATTAACAGTTCCATTTTTCAACATCATTCAGGATGCAGGAAGCAGTCAGCCTCCTGCATCTACAGCATCTGACGTTCATCCTGGAGGGTCAGGCAAATCAAATGTCCCAGATAACACGCCAATATTCTCACTCGGGTAAAACCATAAGGCGAAGTACAAATAAAGAACTCACCCTGTAAGCATCTGTTAAGAGTCAGCTTAAGCTCAATTCGAAATCTATTTACTTACTTGGTCAGTGTGTTCGGATCTGCGGGAAAAAGACACCATTTGGGAATCTCAGGTCGTGTCAGTTGATTTTGTTTTGCGCGCGTAATGATCTCTTGAAAACGGGGGAGAACTTTAACCCAGAGCATCGCCTGAGAATCCTCATAGATCTGAACCCAGTCTGTTCGATGTTGTAAATAACCGCGCACCTGCAGAGAACGGGGCAGCAATAAGATTTCCGTCGGATACTGATCGAGTAACGGCGTTGGCCCTTCTGAAGTGGCATCCAGCTTTTGAAAATCCACAAACTCCTGTTCCAGCTTGGCCGAGTAGACAGTTCGATAACGACCGTCAAAGGCAACCCGCGATTCCGGGAACGTCTGCCAGATCACATACTGAGCCCAGCCGTAATCGGTCAGGATATTCCCATTTAACTTTTCATCCTGCATGACTTCGATCGTCGCCACCGGCATTCCGGGGGCTCTGCTTTGAGTTTCAACACCAATTTGCCAGGGAGCAATCGACTCATTCCACAGATTGACGATAGTATGCACTCCCAGACCGCAAACGGTTAACACACTTGCCCCAACAAGGAGAGAACGAAAGCCGCGCCGATGATCGCCGGCCCATTGTTGATTCAAGTGCGGAAATAAATTTCGAATCGCATCGGAGATAGGCCGCGGTAATAATATGATGACCGCAATCGCCAGTAAGGCGACATGCCTGATATGGCTCACTGCCTGATACGCAACCACAACAATCAGAATCAGATCGATCCACTCCCACTTTCGCGAACCGAAAAACGCCAGTCCGATCAGTAAAAACGGGATATAGTACAACAACGCCTGCTGCGCTTCCCAGAGTGGCTGCCATTCACGAACGATCTGCTTTGTTATCAGATGATCCCATAACATCTGATGCAGATGAATCCCATAGGGATTCAACAACGTGACGCCCCAGGCGAAACCGATGGCACCTGCCAGTCGATAAAAATCACGACGTTGATAGCGTGACTGAATTACTCCGAGCCCCATCCAGAGCAAAACCACTCCTTGAATTCCCACACCAGCCAGAAAGCCGCCATGCGAGTTTGCCCAAAACAACATCACGGCAGGCAGATACCAGATCGCTTTAGATTGCGGGTGATCAAGAAAATGTCTGAGGATTAATAGCATCAGGGCAAAACAGCCAAAAGTGACCAGTTGCGGGCGGACAAATACCACAAACTGTGCAAGACAGAACGCAGTATAGATCAACAGCAAAACAGCGGCTGCCAGACTCGCCTCGAATTTTCGCAACGCAATCCAGGCGGGAACAAATACAACCAGCAACCAGAAGTTGCGCCAGAGCCAGAGACCGAGATTCCCCAAGTGACTCCAGAGCCAGCCAAAAGAATATTCTGAAAACCACTCATGGTTGATCCAGACAGCACCAGGTTCGGTATAACAGAACGGATCAGTTCGTTCGACCAGAGTACCCTGCTCGATTGCCCGAAGTCCATATAACGTATGGCCCCAGAGGTCCGGATCTGCAATGGTCACCGTGCACATTAAAAACAGGCATGCACCCCAGATCATTGCAGTTGCCAGCGACCATTCCCCCTGCCCCATGCGCCATTCAGTGGGAAGCTGCCCTGAATCAGTTTCCATCACAACGTTTCCTCAACCGTAAAGCTGATCGTTTCTGTTAACAGTTACACAATTGCTTTGGAGATACTCAATAAAAAAAAGATCTGCACACGATGGTACAGATCTTTTTTACTTCACTTGACTCATTCAGTCTGCAATTTCAAAGCAGAGTTCACTTACTTGCTTTTCAGAATATCTTCCAGGCTGGGGAGAGAGTTATGAATTGGCTCCAGAACGGGTAGATTCTCACCATTTGCGGGAGATTCTTCATACGCAGTCAAATCAATTTGCTCATAGATTCGCGAGAACATTTTATGAGAATAAGGAGCCTTCGGATCGCCACCCAGAGCAATAATTTCTCCCTTTTGTCTCAAAATATTCGAATAGTTATACGGGCGAAAGTAATAATAACCATGATAGACGGGAGTATAAGCATAATGAGGATACATGTCCCCGGTTGTTCTACAATCCAACCAGGGCCGTTTCTTGAGCTGGCAACATCCATCGCAATAGGCGCTGCCACACATTCCACATACACCAACTCCACCACCTGTACCGCACCCAGACTGACATGCCCCACCTGACATACAGGAATGAGCTGCAGGATAACTACATTCACATGATGCTAATGAGATTGTTGCGGGAGCACTGACTGTGTTTGCAGGAATGACTTCCCCGTCATACTGCCATACACTTAAACCGATGAGCAATGCAAAACTCGCATTCATGAGATCACCTTTTATATTTTATGTTGTAATAACAACTATTTTAGTTAGGCATACTGGTGGTTAACAATTGAAATACACTCTGAACCCAAAGCACAATGTCTCTCACCATAGATCGTTTTCGACCTGATAGTCGTCAAAGGTAAAGTAGAAAACAGCATAAATCACTAAAATCTTAAAATTTGCACAATCTGGGAAACGTGACAAAATTAATATTAACCTCCCGTATAGGTTTTTCCGATATGATTGATGCTACTGGAATTCTATGAACAATAGATTTCTGTGATTTTCAAGCTTTAGTTCACACCTGAAGTTTGGAAAGCTGGATCCCCAGGGCCTGATAAGAATGAATCAGACCGAGGATCACCACTAGATGCAACAGGAAGTCGCACCAGGGTTTAATATTTGAAATAGATTCCATTAAACGTGGTTTAATGTGAATGTTGATCTATAAAACGAATTACTAACTCCAACATCTCATTACTGACGTCCAAAGGATTGGGAGACAAGTATGTCTATAAACGCCTCATGGAAAAGACGCACAATGCTGGCACTCGCCTGCGGTGTTGCTGTTACAGCGACACCACTTGCTGCACAGGTACCACCAGCTCCTCCTGTTCCAGGAAAAATTAAATCAACCAAATTTACTTCTGGGGCAGCAAACAAGAACAAACCAGTTGTAAGCACCAAAACAAAAGAAAAAGTTCATCAACTCGTTGATCGAATTTATGAATCCGAAGTGGAATTAAGTGTCCAACAACGGCATTCAAAAATTCTGAAAATGAAAATGGACGTCTTCCGCGTAGCGATTGCTGACCCTTCTAAAATCGAAGTTGTCGCTTTCGGGGCACAAGAAGTTGAAGTGATCGGTAAAGAAACCGGCACCACAACCATGACTCTCTGGCTGGGTGAAGAAGCAAACCCCCAGATCTTGAGTGTGCAAGTCAAAGTGGAAGGTGACAACTCTATCGAAGATTTACGCCGTATGGAATATGGCGAATTCCAGAGAATGATCAACGAGTTCTTCCCCAACAGCAAAATTCAGTTAATTCCTTTTGCGGATAAACTGATCGTGCGTGGCCAGGCTCGTGACGAGCAGGAAGCAACCCAAATCATCAGCATCATCCGAGCCCGCTCTGGATCTAGCGGAAACAATGGCGGGATTGGAAATGGGTCATTATTCGCAGAAGGTCAGGCTGCAGATCCCTTTCCTGATGGTGCGGTACTGCCTGAAGCAACTGTCATCGACATGATGAAAGTTCCAGGCGAAAAACAAGTCATGCTGAAAGTTCGCATTGCTCAAATTGACCGCTCTGCCGCACGGACTGCCAGTACAGACTTAATTGTCAACTCTGGAGAATTTGGTTTCAGCCAGATCTTCACCGGAGTCGCACAACAGTTGGCAGGTGGTGGAACTGGTCTGGTCACAGCATCTTTAAACAGTAAACATGTCGACCTGTTCATCTCAGCTCTCGCTCAAAATGGTTATGCGAAAATTTTGGCAGAACCCAACCTGGTTACCATCAGTGGCCGTGCTGCAAACTTCATCTCCGGTGGTGAGTTCGCAGTTCCGACCGTCGTAGGAGTTGGCGGTGCTCAAGCAGCCACCACAACCTTCAAAGGCTTTGGTACTCAATTAACGTTCCTGCCAACCGTGCTTGATAAAGATCGAATTCGATTACAAGTCACTCCGACATTCAGTACCGTCAACCCGGCTCTGTCGGTTAACGGAATTCTGGGTGTGGATACGCAATCGGTCAGCACCACAGTTGATTTACGAGAAGGACAAGTTCTGGCAATCGCCGGTTTGATTCAAGAACAACAGCGTGGAGATTTAAACCGGGTTCCCTTCATTGGAGACATTCCTCTGGTAGGCACTCTGTTCTCCAACAAAGCTGTCTCTCGGGACGAAACAGAACTGATTGTTTTAATCAGCCCTGAACTGGTTCATCCAATGGAACCGGAAGATGCTCCGACTGTATTGCCTGGTATGGAAGTAACCGAACCTGGTGATGTGGACTTCTTCTTCATGAATAATATTGAAGGCAAGCCGGATGTGCATCACAGAAGCACCGTCTGGTACATGCAGAAAAAACGTATTCATCAACAGCAAAAAGATTATATTCATCAGACCAAATCTGACAAATACTATATCAATGGCGACTACGGTTTCTCTGACTAATACTAGTTATTATTTCTTTGCCAAATGATACTTATAAAAATTCCAATCACACTCAGTTTCATGATGTGAAAGAAATACAAGGAAGTAAGCGATGTCTATACAACCCAAAATTGCAAGTTTGCCTGCTATTGCTCTGGCAGCAATACTGGTCAGTGGTTGCCAACATAAACAGCATCACGCTCAGATTCCCTATGATTCTGTAGCACCATTAGGAACAATCAGTGATGACATTTGGCAAAAGCAGGAAGAAAACGGAGAAGCCTCTGACTTCGTGATTGTTGAAAGTGAATTCGTTGGCGCAACCGCAAAGCTGAATGCTGCTGGCGAAGATCACATTAAACAAATCGCAGTTCGTATGATTTCAACTCCTTTTCCGGTTGTCGTTCAGCCCAGTTCGATGTCTGTCAAAGAATCGGATGAATACAAATATCCGGTTAATGGAAATGATGACCTCGACATGCACCGTCGGAACGTGATTGTCAAATTGCTGCAGGCAATGCACGTCCAGGATGCTGACGAACGCGTCGTGGTTGCCCCCGCCTTTACACCTGGCTTCGAAGGGTTTGAAGCTTATCGAGCTTATAACAACGGATTCAGAAACCGCGGAAATGGTGGAGGTGGTGCATTCGGTGGCTTCGGATCTGGATTTGGTGGTGGCATCGGTGGAGGTGGCGCTGGCATCTTCTAATCGAAGAAAGAAATTTTGCTGAAACATTTTATCCGGTGGGCGGGTTCTTTGGAATCCGTCCACTTTTCAATAACATTCATCTCCAATGCCGGATTGAGACAATCTGTTGAATAGTTTTGCACAAAAACAACAGATTCAATGAATGTCTAAATCATACAACTAAAATCGATCTGATTTGAATCCCATTCAATATCAATCTAAAAACGCCAGGAACAGAATTATGAACAACAAAGGATTGTTTTGTTCAACTGTGATCCTTCTTATCACATTTTCCATTCAGGGGTGCTCCCATCTTGGCAATCAGGTTTCCAAGGTAAAATCGGCCCTGCCCGGTCAGAAAAACACCGATAACCTGCTCGCCGCTGCCAGAGCTGATGAAAGTAAAAATGAATTGCTGGCCGCCCGAGAAAAATATGAAAAGTATATCAAAAGAAACCCCAAAAGCGTCATAGCCTGTCACCGCCTCGGTATTGTCTGTACGCGATTAGGAGACTCCGTTGCTGCCACTCGCTATTTTACACAGGCACGTCAACTTGATCCGACCAACTCGGAAGTGTTAAACGATTTTGGATACGCATTGTTTCAGCGTGGACAATACAACGCAGCTGAAAAAATCTTTACTGCCGCATTACAAAATGACGCGAGCAACAAACGCATCATCAACAATCTTGCCTTAACCGTAGGCCACCAGGGACGCTTCAAAGAAAGCTTCACACTCTTCCGCAACGTCATGCCGCCCGCGGAAGCACATGCGAATCTTGCTTACATTCATACTCAAAGAGGAGAAGGCGAACTCGCTCTGCAAGAATATGATCTGGCATTAACCGAAGACCCCACACTGGAAACTGCTGGTCTGGCCGCTGCGGAACTGGCGGAAATGAAAAACATATTCCTGGCAAAACAGACACAAAAACCAGAACAACAACTGGCAGCGAATAAGACCGCTCCTCGAACAGAAACCCCCAAACGTCAAAACATGCCAGCGAAGAGAGTGACAAAATCATTGGCAAAAGCTCCAATCCAGAAGCAGCCTGTAACACAGACCACGCAATTGGTCAGTGCCAAACAACCAGTCGAAAAAACATCCAGAGAGCCTCTTAACGTGACCACTCCAGTTGTCAGAGAAAAGCTGGTCTCCCAGGCTTCCCTGAAAGAAGAAGTTCAGTTCAGGCGAATCGCATCTCAACCCCCGGTTTCCAAACCAGTGACGAAACCGGTCTCCAAACCTGTTAAGAAGGTGGAAGAAGAGTCCTTGGAAATCAACTCCTTCAACACAATCGATGAACTCTCTGTGGAAGACAAACCGGCAATCATCCGCATTTCAAACGAGAGTGAATCAGAAGAGACGCTGTTCCGTTCTCCCCAGGAGTTATCTGAACAATAATGAGTCGTCCCGGTTTCAGACCAAACTAGCGCTTTGTCTGATCCAAGCGAGCTTCAATCGCTTTAACGGTCGCCGCAGTTTGAAACTGAAAGCTCGCATTATCGGTGGTCCGCTTCAGCTCCTCGATTTTCTTCAGAGTTTTTTCAGTCCCGATTTCTTTGAGTACACGCAGCACACCGACCAGAACCACAAAATTTGACGGATCCAGCTGTTCCAGTACGGCCCCTTCTGCCCCGCTGCCATAAGCAATCAGTTTAGGGGAGATCTTATGCCCCTTAATCGGATCGTTCATCAGTTTTGCCACGGCGTTGACACCTTCAGGAGTCTGATGTTTCAGGATCGCTTCCGCGATATTCTCCAATCCCAGAATATTCACTTCTGGCAGGATCTCGATCATGGCAGGCACATCCGCTTTCGTAGACCAGACGACCAATGCCTCTGATGCATCAGCAACAACTGTGATATCTTTGCTGTTCAAAACCCCGATGATAATCTGAGAGACTTCCGGATTCTCCTGCTTTGGTTTTGCCTGGCTTAATTTCTTGAGTGCCGCTTTTCGCTTCAAAATATTTTTGGTCGCCAGATCTGTTAAAATCTCCTTCAGGTCTGCATCGATATTTTCAGGAATCTCGAATTGGGACGCTGCTTCCCGTTTTTTCATCTCGGCCAGATGTTTCTTCCGCAATTCTTCCTGATCAGCTCGGAACCGGGTCAACTCTTCCTCTGAAAGTTGTTTTGAAGAAATCGTAATCGGAATTTTATGGACGCTGGTTTCTGAGCGACGGAACAGTTTGTAGTTTAACAACAGGCTTTTCACGCCCCCCTGTTTTTTATCGAACTGAATCGTACCTGTCCCCGAAAGTTCAATTTCCGGTTCGCCATCTACGGTCCCGACGGTTCGATAAGAGTGCGTGACCGCGATCGTCACATCATCCTCTTTCTCACCAGTGATTTTATATTTGGTCGTCTGCCTGGCTCCCATCGTTTTTTCAACATTCGAATCACGAAACGGCAGAGGAATCCGGTCGGTTGAAATAATTGAGACACTCGTTTTTTCACTTTCCGACCATTCAGAACTCCCATCAGGAGAAAGGGGGATCAGATTAATCTGCGAAAGATGCCCAATCAGATAAGGTAACAACGAAGAACCTTTTACCGTATCGAGCTCGCCAAAACGATTCAACTCTAAGACATGAGCTTCAAATGCGCCTGCCATACTGTGGGCCAGACCGGCAAATGGACTCCGGTGGCGATGGATACGCATCGGCGGAATCAGCAGTCGCTTACTTTTGCTCTTCGTGACAGAATTCAGTTTGCCCGTACACTTCACAGCAAAACTGTCTGCATCCGACTTGATCACTTCATACTGCGCAACACCGGTGAGGAGATCAGTATAGGCTTCCATAGAGACATCGATTTTCACCTGATACGCATACCGCTGCCCTTTCTCCCAACCATACTTCAGCTGCACGCGCTCGGCAGCAGTCCCAGAAACCGGCACGACGAATATCATCAGCGCCAATAACGTTCCAGCCACAGACCATTTTTTGAGTTGAATTCCTGAATACATGGCAGGGCTCCCCAGAAACGCGCTTAAGACGGTTAGTTAACGAACTCACAATAGTATAAGTACTCATCTGTGAATTGCATTACTTTTTTTGACTTTCGAACGTTCTGAAAGCGGTTAACCTTTCAATAACCAGTCAACGGCTGCATTTTCCCTGTTTGCCGATTCATGAAACATCTCGACTTTGTTTAACAAACCAGCAGAATTATAGCTAGCCTGCACCAGTTTCGGGACCGTCGCCGAACTGCCCGCCAGCCAGAGTGCAGCCGGCTCACACAGCGACAACAATCCGGTCACGTCACCATATTTCACAGCACCAGGCCAAAGTCTAAGATCCCGGATGTTCGTAATTTCGGCAAATCGAAACCCGCCGGTATCCACTGCCAGACGACTGATTAACTCTGGTGAATGCGCACAGGCCGCAGCCGCCCGGACTCCGGAAAAGCCGAAACCGGCCAGACTGATTGACTGAGGATTACTTTCATGATGCTTCGCAAAAGATAGCACGTTTAAAATGTCGTGAATCTGCTTGGAAAACACCGGGTGATTATAGCCCAATGTATAACCGGCGAACTCACGCGGGTTCTTCACCACGGGCATTTCCGTCGGCGCAGGCTGCTTCTGGTTGAAATCACCCTGGTACAATACATCAAGTCCCGCCACCGCTGTCCCGGCATCAACCAGTCTCTGAATTGGCGCCGTCAAAGAGCCGTCCTGCTTGAGTAATCCGGCCTTCCCCTTGTCATCCAGCCAGATCACGACCTTTTGATTCCACTGATCCGGCAGTAAAAACAAAGCCGGAGTCGCTTCGCCATAGCGTTTATTCTTAATCAATGTGGAATACTGGCGAAAGCCTTGCTTTTCTTCTTCCGAAATCTGCTCTGCTTCCAGATCATCCGCTGCAGGCAAAGGACGTCCCACCAGCACTTCGAACGCCCCTCCCACAACACGCCGATATTCGGCAAGACTCTTCTGATCATGCGGGGTGAGCCCCTGAATCTGTTTGGCATTATTCCGGGCCAGAGTATGTAGAATTTTGATTTCTGACTGCTCATCGCTGGGAGGACCTGGATACTTCTTATTCCAGACCGACAACTCTTCACGCGTCAAAGGCTCAAAATCGGCTTCGATGATTGGCGTTTTGATTCCCAGCTTGAAATGCTGATTGAAAAATTCATACATCATCGCGCGGCTGACATAATTATAATTATGCGGGAACGGATAATATTTCCCCACCACATTTTCAGGAACACCCATCATTTTGAAGTGCTGTTTGAGTTCGGGCAGGCCCTTGGTCTCAATCTCCTTCGTCCAGTCATTCGCAGCCGTCATGCCCAGGGGACGAGGAGCAACCAGCGCCGCAAACTCAATGTTCCCGGTATCGACTCGCAGATAAGTCGCGTTTTCACAAGTGCACCCCCCCTGCATCGCCGTCGAGACCATCACCGCCGGAAACACCGCTGTGATCCGATTATCAATGGCCGCCAGTATGAATGTCTGTGTTCCACCACCACTGGCACCGGTAATCCCAATCCGCTGCGGGTCCACTTCAGACAACGAACTCACCCAGTCCAGCGTCCGTATCGAATTCAAAGTTTGCAAACCGAGCGCATTGATCAGACGCAATTCCGATTGCGCACTGAATAATCCCCAGTTCTTCTCGCTCGACATCTCCGGCCGCTGTTTGGAGAAACGATGAATCAAATCGTAACTCAGGCAGAATCCATCCGCGTAACCGAGCATGTCATAATGAAAGACCATGCATCCCATCCGCGCCAGTTGCACACAACGGGCCTGCAGTGGATACCGGCCCCCGATTTCATACTTTTCGGCCCCCGCCTTGATATCTGCCTTCACGCGTTGTTCGCCACTGTCATAAAACCGGCCTTCCGCAAAGTGACCGTGTGGAGACAGAACCATCGGGAAAGGCCCCTGCTTCCCTTTGGGCCGATACAGATTCCCGGTGACAAACAATCCGGGAGAACTTTCAAAGAAGACTTTCTCGACCGTGTAATCATCTCGATCGACTTTGCCATGCACGGTTGCATTGATCTTGGTGTTCTCCGGTTCCGGCCAGACTCCAGCGGCCACCTTGATTTGTCGTCGCACATACTCAGCCCGTTCTTCCCATGCTTCCGGTGATTCGCTTGGCATAAACGGGAAATAGCCATTCAGATCTTTTAATTCTCCCAGCCGACTGTCATCGAATGCGGGAATCTCTTCGGCAGCGAAAACATTCCCTGCACGAGAAGCTCCCTGGAAAACGCCTGCTGACAATAATGCCAACCCAATATTTTGCAAAGCTGACCTGCGATCCATTGAGAATTGGTCATCATTCTGAAACATCGTTCCCCCGCTTTCTCGTATGTTGCTCTATGACAGAAAATTATAGCCGGAATTTCAGGCTGAATACGCTGTATCCAGTCTAACCAGAGTCCCTTCACAGATGCCAGCCCGAGCCCGTTTTTTTCAGGATCACATGGCCGACAGATGAGAACAGCAAAGACAGTGACCAATGTCATCTCCCAGACAGAAATTCAAAGCCGCCGGCTACAGCAGGTCACATAGATAAACCAGGCCAACGCTTAAACCCGTTTCTTGCCCCAGACGACTGTTCCCAGAACAAGCAGCAAACCCACTCCTCCCAGCACACTCCAGTACAGGGAAATCGACTCGGGCTGAGGAGCAGGCTGATAACGGGGCACATGCTGGCGTTCCCCTTTGGCTAACGAATCAGGATGATTCGGAAAAGACGCCGCTTTAAGAAACAGGTCTTTCCATAAAACCTGCACAGGAGTTTTGACATCGCTTTGTTGCGCTCCCAGTCGCAGTAGTTCTACATCAGCGGTTCCGAGTTCGACCTCACGTAATTCACGAAAAGCACCGTCTCCCCCATCCATCACGGAAAACGTCAGCAGGCTTCCTTCTCGGACCAGTTTCAGTTTTCCGGAATCGGCTTTTGCTTCGAATAGTTTCACATCATGCTTTCGTTTCTCGTCCTCGGTCGTAGATAAGGTTGCATTGAAAACATGTTTCTGTTTCGGACGCAGCAATCGTCCGATGTTGACCGCCGATTCTTTCTCATCGTGCATTCTCAGATACAGACCGGGCCCCATCCCGTAGCCCGATTCCGGGTTTTTCCACGCGGGAACTTCATAAGAGGCAATGATTTCAAAATCACCCCGAATCTGAAAACGGGGGCTGACTCCTACCGCGTTCAGCTGATAACCCGTTGGCAGGTTGAATAATAAACCATCAGACTGCGGCTCCAGCAACCTGACCGTCCCCCTGCCGAGCGGCACCAGCAATTCATTATCAAACTGCTCACCTAAAAAGCTGAAATAAATTTCGCGATCTGAACTGTCTGCTACCAACGGTGAAAGCATGCTGAGCGTTATCCACAGCACAACTCCCCAATGCAGTCCGGATTTCATCATCTGCTTCATAGTCCCAGCCCCGCACTCTGCTCGCCACCAGCAATGGTTCCCAAGGACCGCCAGACTTCCGCATTGATATTTTCACTGACAAATCGAACAACACCATCGCCCATCAACACATTGACTCCATTCGCGTGCCAACTGGAGGGATTCAGAATCACGCCATCCCAGGTAAAACCATTCTTACAGTTGATGCGGTTGGGAGTCCGTACATGGTTATAGCGAGTCCAGTTCATATTGCCTGCCAACCAGGTTTGCCCCGACTCAACATCATATTGATAAGCGCCTGCTGTCTGGGGAGTCAAACTCCCACAGGCATCGGAAAATTGACTTTCCGTCCAGACCCCCTGTAGATTGTAGAGATCCGATAAGGGGTCGATCACTGTATCATCCCAGGTCCCTTTAGAATGCTCGCTGAACATGGCCGTATTGGACTGGCCGTCTTTCACATCCCCCAGCCGGACACTGCTGTTCTGGCCAAACATGCCATTCCCGTCCCGGCCGGACCAGGAACTTCCATTACAGGACCGGTAGTTATTCGGTCCCCAGCGACCTTTCAGACGATCCAGATCACTGGGACAGAGAAAAACACTCAATCTCGTCTCAGCAGCCGGACCGTTGATCACCTCATTGAACCGCTTTGCTAACTCTTCCTGCGCATCATTGGCCGCATTCACAAAAGGATGAAAGGGAGCAACATTAAAGTTGAGCCGGTTATAGACAACGGCCTGGTCAAGGTAAGGCAGCAACATCGCATGGGCCGAATACCTTCGATCATTGAGTGTCCCCAGCGAAGAAATGGGACCATCATAATCAGTGCCGACACCAAACGGCAGAACTCCGTGCGAACCATGATAAGCATGAACCGCAAGACCGATCTGCTTCAGATGATTGGCACACTGCATTTTGCGGGCTGCTTCCCGCACCCTCTGAACGGCAGGCACTAACAGAGCAACCAACAATCCAATAATGGTTAAAGTGACCAGCAATTCAATCAACGTGAACCCGCGTCGCAATCTGGTTTCAGGGTTCATCTGCTCAATCACCTCTCTTGGAGCTCCCACTTCCTGGATTTCCTGAAAGTGCCCTTAGATCTTCCAGACTATTCGTTTTCCTACTCATTTTCGTTTGAGAATCCTGTTTCCCCGGAAATCACAATAAGCCGCTACGTAGACATACATTAACTTTCAAATCCATCTACTTTTTTTTTGCTTTTGTCTAAATTATTATTAATTTCCTGATTTTCTTTGTTAAGAATCCCTCCTCACTATACAACCTACTAGTGAGACGAGCATATAGTGCTGGCTTTTCATAGATAAACACATATCGTAGAAGATGCTTTTCTCTTATTTTGACGATTTTTTTTAAAGGGTACTTTTAATATCGGTCAACTCACCTACAGTACTGCTAGCAACTCTCTATGAACATTCTGACAAATATCCAGAAAAACATCTTTTTTTTTATAACATAATTTAATAACTATAAATTGTTTTAATTTAATCACTTAGATCAAAACCCTAAAAAAGGATCTTCATAAAAACTTCTAAATGGCATTCGGAATCTCATGTTTTTTGATTGCCATACTTGCCGTGTAGACGACAGTATACTAGAATAAAAGACATATGCGAGACTCAGGATCTTCAGTGCTTATCACACAAATGAAACATCCTCTTTTTCCTGATAACGTATATGGTTTTTTAAATCCCAATTCATGTTTGTTTTGGGTAATACGTTTCTGAATTCCTGTTTGTTCCAGGATTCAATGATTAGTTCACTCTTCTTTAAGAAATGAGGTACTTTGTTATGGCAGGCACCAAAGCAAACCTTACACAACGTCAACAAGAGATTTATGATTTCTTAAAAGACAAAATTATCAATCGGGGATATGGACCAACTGTCCGTGAAATCGGTGCTAATTTTGGCATCCGCTCTCCCAATGGCGTGATGTGCCACCTGAAGGCTCTGGAAAAGAAAGGGCTCATTACCCGCGAATCTCACATGTCACGGGCAATCCAACTCTGCGATCATTCACAGAAGCGAACTCGTCTTCCTTTAGCCGGACAGATTGCCGCTGGCAGCCCTGTTCTTGCCGTACAGGATGATGAGCACATCGATTTCGGACCTTTGTTCGATCCAGATGATCAATTCTGCCTGAAAGTCAAAGGCGTCTCCATGATCGAAGATCAGATCGCGGATGGCGACTATGTGATCGTTCACAAGCAGAATACATGCAAAGAAGGCGACATTGTTGTCGCTTTAGTGGATGGCCAGGAAGCAACACTGAAACGCTACTACTCAGAAGGCGATCGAATTCGTCTTGAGCCAGCGAATTCCAGCATGCAACCAATTTATTCCAAAAACGTTGACATCCTTGGAGTTGTGACTGGGGTTATTCGAAAATACTAAAAGAAACTCACAACGTAGCCTGTGATTGCAGAATTGCAGGCTACAGCCATTTTAAAAATGAGGTCATCAACGCCATGTAGGTGACCTGTCATTTTTCGAAATGCTTTCAAAAAATGCTCTGGTATTTTACCAGAGCATTTTTTTTGGAATCCAAAGCGACCAAACCAACTAGAAAGTGTTTATTTAATAGTTTTGAGCGTGATTTTGCGGTCGACAGAGTGAGCTATGTAAGATCAAACCGTAGCCGATGGTGTGATATAGCCTTTATTTCTTAGACTATGACCGCAAAAAAAGTCACTAGCCGCAGGGCGTTAGCCCCGGTTGGACGTCTTGGGTAGCCACCGTTCGAATCAATAAACGCTACCTAGCCAGCAGCCCGGGTTTGATACTGATTCAGCTTGTTATAAAGTGTCTTCAAAGCAATTCCCAACTCGGCCGCGCATTTGGGCTTATCACCATCATGCTTATCCAGGACGTGGTAAATTACTTCCATTTCTATATCCCGCAGGGTTTTTCCCTCTGTCCCCTCTGTCCAGTTCACAGAAGCCGAACCGGAAGAAATGGGAATCGAAGAATTACGGGTTAAATTGGCTGGTAAATCTTCTGGCATGATCTGCGAACCATCCCATAGAATCACCGCATGTTCTAACGCATTTGCTAATTCCCGGACATTCCCCTTCCAGTCATAAGACTGCAGGATCTCAACCGTTTCCGGTGCCAGAATATCATCGGGAATCGAATCCTTCTTCAAATGCCGCTTCAACAACACACGGGAAATCGCCGGAATATCCCCTTTTCGATCTCGTAAAGAGGGCAAGTTAATCTCAAACGTATTCACGCGGAAATAAAGGTCTTCACGAAATGTGCCTTCATTGACCATGTCCTGCAAATCCCGGTTGGTGGCACAGACAATGCGAACGTCAACATGGAACGTTTCGCTGTCCCCCACTCGCCGAACTTCACCTGATTCCAGAAAACGCAGCAGCTTGACCTGCATGGTTTTGTCTAATTCACCCAGTTCGTCCAGAAAGAGCGTACCGCCATTGGCAATTTCAATCAGGCCCTTGCGTGGCGTATCTGCTCCGGTAAAAGCACCTTTACGATGCCCGAACAATTCGCTCTCTACCAAATTTTCAGGCAATGCGCCACAGTTAACGGGCACAAAGGGCATGGAAGCACGCGCGCTCAAATCGTGCACACGTCGCGCGACCAGTTCCTTACCCGTTCCGGTTTCTCCCAGAATCAGGGCCGTGGAATCGGTCGGTGCAATTTTCTCGATCAGTTTTTTCACCCGCAGCATCGGAGGCGTTTCCCCAACAATCTGGCAGGGACCTTCGACACTCTTCAACCGCGATTCCAGCGCGTAATTCTTATTCTGCAGGGAACGTTTATCAGCCACTTTCTGGAGCACGGTTGCAATATCAATCAACTTGCAAGGCTTAGGCAAAAAGTCGTAGGCACCACGACGAATCGCCTGGATCGCCTCATCAATACTACCGTGACCGGTACTGATAATGACTTCTGTCTCTGGTGAGACCTTATTAATATGATCAACCACATCCCAGCCGCTAAGACCAGGCATCCGCAAATCGACAATTGCGGCGTCGAATGTGATCTTATCTAACGCAGTCAAAGCCGACTGACCATCTTCACAAATGGTGACATCATGTCCCATCCGTGGCAGCTCAATTCGCATCACTTCTCGAATGGCTGCTTCATCATCGACAAACAAGACTCGTAATTTATTGACCGAATTACTCAAGTTGTGCTCCTTCTTCCCGCTTTGGCATCCTGCCAAAGAGAAAGCCATTTAACAAATTTCATAACCGAATGGTATTCAGGAAGGATAAGGGGAAAGGCTCTGAAGAAAAGTTGTTCGAATCTGTCGAACTCATCGTTGTCTCCAGCATCGACATTCAATTGCGTCGCCCCGGAACCGGGACGCCATCCAGGACCTTTCTCTGCACAATACGCGAAACGTAAGGAAGGGGAATTTTCAAGGCAATGTGCTGTACAGAGAACATCCATTTTCTCCTGCATCGTTAACTTTATGTGAATCATTCGTGGGGAGAGACGATTGATATCAGATTTTCAAAATCGTGGCAATCGGAGAATTGCAGAAAGTCAGATTCCAATAAATTTACTTAACTTTTTATGCGGCCTTGCTTTGTGACTTTGTTTTTTTGGGCAGTTCGACAAAAATTGTACTCCCCTTCCCTGGCCCTTCGCTCTCCACTTCGATCTCTCCGCCATGATCCTTAATGATCCGGTGTGTAATCGACATCCCCAGACCAGTCCCCGTGCCATCGGCGCGTTGTGTAAAGAAAGGATCGAATAACCCTTCCTTCACTTCCTGGGTCATCCCGCACCCGTCATCTTTGAAAATCAGAGTCACCGAATCCACATTTTCTCGCACCTGGATTTCCAGATTCCCCCCCACCTCCATCGATTCGAGTGCATTGGTCATAATATTGAGCACAACCTGCTTGATTTCGGCTGGATTACACTCAGCGTTACAATGCTGAGTTGCTTCAAAATGGATATTCCGCCCTTTGAGTCGTTTGATCAGACTGACCATGGAGCACACCTCTTCGATCACGCCGGATAAATCATTCACACTCCGCACGGAATTTTGTCCCCGGGAAAAATCAAGCAGCTTTGAGGTGATCTCCCTGCAGCGCATCGCTTCTCGCTGAATCAAGCCGAGATATTGCTCGACCACCTGAATCTCAGACTCCTCGCAATGCGGCTTCAGATCCTGCATCCGCCCCTGTAGCGATTCAGACGCCATCGAAATCGCAGACAGCGGGTTATTGATTTCATGGGCCACCCCCGCTGCCAGAACCCCGATTCCCGCCAGCCTTTCCGATCGTACCAGCTGTTTACTGCGTTCGTCGACCTTATGGTTCAATTCATCTCTTTTTTCCTTGAACCGCATCGTCATTTGGTTAAAAGCTTCTGCCAACTCAGCCATCTCATCATTCGATTTGATCTTGAATTGATGATCAAAATGCCCCTGAGCCACGATCCGGGCTCCTTCATGCAGATCCTGAATTGGCGTGAGAACGGTCCGGTGTCCGTACCAGATCAGACAGCCAAACGCGATAAAAACGACCACACAAGTGACCCAGACCAGATTTGAGCGGGACCGATAGACTTTTGATGCCCGGTCCAACACGGCTTTGGTACTGGAAGGAACATCTCGGACTTCCATGATCAGCGTTTCCAGTCGTGCGACTTCCAGAATCATCTTATCAGCAACCTCGTGTCGCTCTTGAGGATTCTCCAGCTGAGCCTGCATCAGAGACAGTTTCTCCCATGTTGTTTTGCTCGCACTATGTTCACTGAGTTGTGACTTTACAAATCCTTTCCAGGTCCCCAAAGCCGGGTCCGGTAACTTATCGACTTTAAGCAGAAACCCGTGAATTTCAGCCTCAACTTCATCTAACTGCGTTTGAAACTTCTGCTGATAATGGGCGCTGGCTGCAGAATCCGGACGCGCATTCCTGATCTTCTGAAGTGGCTCATTGAGGGCGGCAACCGAGACAATCATCCGATCGCGGTTGGGCAAATCGTTCAGGGAATATTTAAAATCCTGGACAGTCGCATCATAGGATTGCAGCCCGGAAACAGCCCCGTATGCCAGTAGAATCAGCATACAGACTATAATTCCCAGCCCCAGACCTAACTTCCGCCTGATGGTTTGCGTAAAGAACACACCGACCTCCATGTCACAAGTGCTTCAAAGTCACTGAAATCAGAGCCGGATCATACCTGAAATGAAGCGGGAATCCAATGTTAAATTAGTAAACTTCTACCGGATCCAGGAGGGATACTCTCTTCCGCCTCACACCTGAGTTGCACGTCAATCTTCCTGAGATGACGACGGAGGCCCTTTTTTCCAGCGGGCCTGATGAACCATCTCTTTGCGGTATGAATGCAAGCCGGTCATCAGGATATCAATCGCCCGGGAAAAATCCCGGAACGCCTGCAGATATTTCTTTTTTTCCAGCTCCTCTTTGGCTTCGTAGTAAATCTTGTTATGGGCCGACCATTCAATCGTCCACTCTTCCTCCATCGCGGCCCGCTGCAACTCAGACTCCATTGTCGTCAGGTACTGTAGAAAATCCGTGTTGAATTTCAAACGTTCCGAACGGTAAGGTTTCCATTCCACGGTTTTATTTTTATCCAGGTACTCCTCACGCTTGCTGGACTCGCGTTGTGCAAACACCTTTCGCACCAGCAGCATCACCAACAGGGACATGCCACCAAATGTCAGGAATTCCCCTCTGTCAAATTTTGTTAAGATCCACATCAGGATCCCAATCGCAACCATGAGTGAAGCGCCCCAGACTCCTGCCAGCCACAACCACTCTCCATACCCTTTATCAAGTTCCAGGTCGGGCTCGCGTTCTGGCGGTCGCTCCTGTGAAAGATTTCCATCGGGTAACTCTCCCACCTGGACCACAATCACCGAGATATTATCTGAGCCTCCTCTCAAATTGGCCAGATTGATCATCAACCGACAGGCATCACTGGGCTCCAGATACTTGGCGATCATTCCGATTTCTTCGTCTTTCAGATGGCTTGTCAATCCATCGCTGCACAAGACGTAGCAGTCGCCCTCCATCACCGGATAAGGGCCTTCGATATCGACCTTCACGACCGGTTCGGGACCTAAAGAACGGGTAATCACATTCCGGGGCTCATTCAGATAAACCTCTTCAGGTCGCATACGCCCCTGACGGATCAGTTCCCACTGCAGGCTATGGTCGAATGTCAATTGATCGATACGGTTTTCACGAATCCGGTAAACTCGACTATCCCCCACATGACCAATGACCGCTCCCTCTGAACAAAGACAGAGTGAACTGCAAGTCGTGCCCATGCGCATGAACTCACGATTGGCCATGCCCCGCTCATTGATTGCCTGATTCGCCACCTCAATGGCCGACTTCAATGATTTCGCAACAGGCCCGGGTTTATTTTTAAAAAACGTATGCGGCACGGTCTCTGAGGCTATCTTGCTCGCCAGTTCACCAACGGCGTGCCCCCCCATTCCATCGGCAACAAGAAAGAAGTGCCCATGGTCTCGCCAGCTTTCCTGGTCTTTGCAAATGCGGACCGAGATGGAATCTTCATTATTCCTCCGCCGAAAGCCAACATCACTCTGCGATGCGAACTGAACCGGATGTTCCCAACGCATGCATTCCCCTTAAACAAGCCTGAAAGTCGCTAACTCGATCACCTGATCCTGCTACCTAGTATCTTGGTGTGAAATGGGATCAAACACCAGAGATCACTGGGAGAAAACGGGCTTTTGTTACTGAAAATTAACGAAAACAGATAATTTTGTGGCTGTAAAGCCCCTCGTTTCCGGTGACTGTGATACTCGGTTGACGATGCAGACCAAGTTTTCAGTAATGCCTAAGCATCCGGCATCGACTTTCCGGTCAGATTATAGACGTAAGCCATAATTTCCACGAATACTTCGTATAATTCGAAGGGAATTTCCTGGCCCGTTTTCACTTCACGGTACATCTGCCGCGCTAACGCTTTCCGTTCAATAATCGGAATCCCGTGTTCATTCGCAATCTTACGAATCTGAGACGCAATCTCGCCTGCTCCCTTGGCGACAACAACTGGTGCGGGCATCGACTCCGGATCGTATTTGATCGCAATCGAAATATGAGTTGGGTTTGTAATCACCACATCCGCGGTTTCCACATTCGAGAGTTCCTGCGACATCGCCAGTTTCCGGTGTGCTTCGCGCCGCCGCTGACGAATCAGCGGATCTCCTTCCATGGATTTCATTTCTTCGCGGATCTCCTGCTTGCTCATCATCAGGTCTTTTTCATGCTTCCACTTTTGAAATGCATAATCAACGCCCCCCAGCACAATCAAAGCCAGAGCCAGCAGAATCCCCAGTTCGACGGTGGAATTGAAAATATCACGCAGAATTGTTTCCGGAGGGGCCCCCATCAATGCCAGAAAATTAGGGAAGACCAGATAACTGAACCAGGTCGCGATCAAGACCAGGATGGTCAGCTTCCCCAGACTCACAGCCAGTTTCACTAAGCCTCGGACTGAGACAATCCGTTTCGCTCCTTCGATCGGATTGAGCCGCTCCCACTTGATTTGCAACACATCCGGCGAGATCAGAAAACCAACTTGGACAATATTCAAGAGCACCGCTGAAATAAACAACATAATCATCGTCATCGCGGTTCCCTGCAGGAACAATTTGATGATGGCTTCACAACGCTCGATCAACTTCACAGGTTCCATCTGCAGCCAGACCGGCGTGGTCAGTGTGACCTCCATAAAGTGTTTCATCTCATTGCTGAGGCTGACTGCAAAAAAATAAAGCACGCCGGCCGCAGCCAGCATCATACCAGCCGCATTTAAGTCCGTACTTTTCGCAATATTCCCCTTCTCGCGGGCTTCCGTGCGCCGGCGATCGGTGGGCTGTTCGGTTTTTTCTCCACTGTCATTTTCTGCCATAGGGCTCTGGTCTCAAACCATTTTCTAGCTTACATCACTGCACTGCGACTCAACTGGTCAATGGCCGACGGAATCGATTCCACCACAATGTCTGCCGCTCCCGACAATGTAAACATCAACACAAGCAGGCTGATCATGGCACGAATCGGAAATCCAATCACCAGTACATTGATCTGCGGAACCGTGTGCCCCAGATAGCCCATTGCAATGGAAATCAACGCACTGATCGCCAGTAACGGCGCTGCCACTTTAATAGATAACACCAGCGACTGATGCATTAATGTCTGCAGCAGATCGAGCGTATTCGTGGAAACGATGCCTTCCCCTACCGGAAAGACCTGAAACGTATCAATCAAAGAGGACAACATTAACAAGTGCCCGTTCACCGGTTCCATGACCAGAAAAACCGTAATCCCGATAAAATAGAGATACTGACCACTGAGCGAGGCATTCATATCAAAACCGGGATTAAAGACCTCGCCTAAAGCCATCCCCGCCTGCTGGTCAATCATCTGACCTGCCATCTGCAGGCTTAACAAGATAATGTAGACCCCCAGACCCAGTGCAAAACCTAACGTAAGTTCTCCCAGAATCGACCAGACATAATCCAGCAATGAGGCTGGCATGTTGACCACAAACTTGTAGTCATTCACCGTCAATTCGCGTGTCCCCTGACGACCGGCACTGAGCACCAGCGCTTCAAAACGATCCTGCAAATGTGAGGGGATTTCTTCCTGGCTGAGCCGCTGATCCTGATTCGCATCCAGTTCATAAAAACCAGCGGTGACCTGATCGTGCAACGTCGGTGTAATCAACAGTGCCAGAGTGAGTATTAATAACACGCGAATATTCGTGGGAAAGATCGGCTGTCCAAAGACCGGTCCAATAATCATCAGACCACTGATTCGGACCAGGACCAACGTGAATGCATAAAACTGCAGCATGGCCCATTGCAGAATCTGTCCCGGAGCCAGCTGCAACAAAGGATTCATGACGTATTGGTCGAGAAGTTCACTCACGGGTTTCTCATGTTCTCTGTATCAGCGACGTTCCCAAATTCAAAGACGGGAAGGAATATTGGTAATCAGATTTGTGCTGTACTCCACGAGCAATGAAGTGATCCAGGGTAATGTATACAGAATTGCCAGCACCATCATAATAATCTTAGGAACAAAACTGATCGTCTGGTCCTGAATCTGAGTCACTGCCTGACCAATACTGATGACCAATCCCACAACAACGGCAGTCAGCATCACCGGACCGCTGACTTCCAGCATGATCAGTAATCCTTCTCTTCCCAGATCAAGAACTGTTGAACTATCCATACCTGACACCTGTATTTAAGAATGCTCCGGGCGCAATGCGGGCGCCCGTATTTAACCAACGGCCCTGATGCTTTCCAATAACATGCCCACAGTTAACAGCCAGCCATCGATTAACACAAACAACAAAATTTTAAAGGGTAAGGAAATCAAAACCGGGGGCAGCATCATCATCCCCATACTGATCAGAATCGAGCTGATCACCATATCGATCACAATAAAAGGCAGATACAACTGAAAACCAATCAGGAACGCGGTTTTCACTTCGCTCAACATGTACGCCGGCAACAAGACGGTCAGAGGAACTTCATCGTAATCACTGGGGGCCTGATAATCGGCTGCGCCGGGAGAACCGGGCAGCGGTTGCTGATAATCCAGAAACATCCAGACTGTATCACTGTTTCCCGTGAGCTCAATCTGATCACTCATAAATTTCCGCAGGGGGGACACTGTTTTCTGAAAGGCGACTTCCAGAGAAACTGGTGCCTGTTCTGTCTGATGCGTATAAGGCACAATCCCTTCTTCATAGGCTTTTTCCCAAATGGGAGCCATCACCATCACTGTCAGAAACAGGCTGAGTGAAGTCAGCACCTGATTCGGAGGCAGTTGCTGTGTTCCTAACGCCTGCCTCAATAAACCGAAGACGATCACAAAACGAATGAAACTTGTCGTCATGATCAGGATGGAAGGCGCCAGACTCAAAACGGTCAATAATAAAAACAGCTTCAGAGTGGAGTTTAACCCCTGAGGCGATGTCATCTGCTCTACATTCAACATTTCGGGCACGCCAGAATTACTATTTTCTGGTGCCAGTTGAGTGGGTTGCTGCTGAGCGACCTGAGGATTCTGATTGGCAATACTTTGATTCGACAGAGCCTGATTCGTCACAGGGGGCTGTGCCTGAACCACGCGAGGCCCCCCAGCCAATGACATTAGACACACCACAAGCAGGATCGCCTGCTTCCCAAAGGGAAAAGCACAACCGGCAGTCCGTTCTTGCCACTCCCGCTGCTTATGCATGTCCTGACTCCACATCTTCATTCAAAGATTGTCGGGACGAATGCATCAACTTCTGCTGCAGGCGAGTCACAGCGGAATCATAATCTGCAAAGTCTTCCTGCTCGGATTCTCGAACAGGCTGGTCGGGTTGTGTCTTGACTGACTGAGGGAATCGACTTTCAGCAGGATTACGCTCGTTCTGTTCTGTCTTAGCTTGAGCCGACTGAAACAGGTTTAAAAATGTGGAGTTGGATCGAGCAGACTGAGCCCGTTCCCGGCACATCCCCGTGATCAGATCCACCTCAACGGGATCCTGAACCTCACTGAGCATTTCCAGACCAGCGGGAGAAGATCCCAAAATCAGAATTCGCGAACCACAGCGCACAAAATGAATTGTCTGACGTGCATCCAGAGGCTTCTTTCCCAATACTTCCATCACTTCACGCGGCAGATTCGCAGAAGCCAGAGGATGATGTTTTTTAAACAACTTCGCAGACACCAGAATAATCGAAATCACGACCAGCAAAGCTCCCAGAGTTCCCCAGATCGAAGGAGCCGCGCGTGTGCTGCTCTGATTCGTTTTACTTTGGCTGGACTGCTTTTGAGGGTCGAGGGGGGTAATCGGGTTGGAAGGCACACTCTTTTTTCTGCCAGCCAGTGGATTGTGTTGCGTCCCCTGCATGGTCACTGGTTTTGTGCGCTGTACCAAATGGCTGGAACGAGTCTCCCCAGCCGGCCTCTGTGCCCCCTGCTGGAAATTGTGCTGTGTCCGTTGAGAAAAGTCATTGAATTCATTCGAGCTCCCTCGTGAATGAGACAAGCCTGAATTTCGAAACGCAGGATTCCCATCTGCTGACATCGCATTTGTAACGCAAGCCAGACTACAAATCAGAGTGAGAAATGATAGATACAAAAGACGAATCATTGAATCCTTTACGCCGTCAATCATTTTGAGATGCAGAAGAATCTGTTTTCCTGAACAGGCTTTAAAGCTCTGGGGAAATAATCTCGGCAACTCGTACACAGAAATTGTCATTCAGCACCAGGACTTCCCCCCGCGCAATGATCCGGCCATTCACCAGAATATCCACTGGATCACCTGCTAATTTATCTAAGGGGACGACAACCCCTTCTTTCATTTTTAAAACTTCTTCAATCAGCAACTCTGTTCTTCCCAATTCAATGCATAAATCCAGCTCTACATTTTGCAATGAAGAGAGTGCCATTGCTTCTTCGGGAGTACTGGCCATCGATTCAAAATTGGGAAACTCAAACGCTTTCGTCCCTCCCAGGTCCCCCGGAATACCGCTGCCGGGCCCCAGGTTGGGAGAAATCGCCGCTGCCAGATTTGCTTCTGCCTGGTTGAGTAATGCCTCCGTCTCTTCATGCGAAGAAATGGGCATACCCGATTGATCGTCTCCGGGGGCTGAATGTTGACTGAACAACGCGTCGATATCATCATTTTTGACAACAGGGCTTGCGTCCGCGGCTGCACTATCCCCACCGGGATCGTTACCGGCACCTTGCAATAATTTTTCGATATCGGAAGAGTCCAGAAGATCGTCTGCTCCCCCGGTCTCATCTTTCGCTGCTTCCTTCTCCGGAGCAGGTTCTGCGGGCGCATCGGATCCCTGCGCATTTAACAGCTTTTCTATTTCTGAGGGATCCAGAAGATCATCATTCTCATCAGCCACGGTTGTATCCTGTTATGTTATTCACACATCATTGCGTCAGGGTTCGATACTCACTGATCACGGTTTCCACTACATAACTTTTCTTGAGAACTTTGTTAATGGCCTCTTTCATCATGCGTTTCATCGTACCTAACTGGGGATCATTCAAGTCGCTCAAGCTCGATTTTCGAACGACTTCGATCACAGCCTGCTTGACGCGCGCTTTACTCTGCTCCTTGACCATCGACTCAAAATCTGCTGCTGAGCCCTGCTCAACCAGCGCCACCAGGTTGAATGTCACATGAATCGTGGCCCCCGGCTCAGCGATATTATTCGTGACACTGAAGTTTTCAATGGGAACTTCCGACGTCTCGTTCGTGCTCTCTGGAACAAGCTCAGCGGGAACTTCTTCTGGTGGACCCGATGGTGCCAACAACCAATAGGAAATGCCTATCTGAAGCATGATAACCAGCAATAGCAGTCCGCCGACCTTCAAGAGCTTTGCTTTTGAGTGTCCACCAGGGGCTGCTGTCTCTTCAGCCGCTGTTTCTGCATCCGGATCGACACCAGCTTCATTTGTTTCGGTGTCAGTTGCCACGAGTCTCCTCCTTGAACTCTCGCACCCTGTTATTGAGCCAAGACAAATCCCTTGTCTTTCTGATGTACCGCCTTCAGCGGACATTCGGTTCAACAGGCACAGCGAAAAAAACCGAGTGAATCTATCAATACGCTCGATCAGGCGAAATTGACCGTTTCTACTTAACGATCGCCTGTCTGTGGAGAGACTATATACGCATCAATCAAAAATACGTCAACCCGACGATTTAAGTATTGCTCTTTAGGATTGCGCGTGATGGTCCGTGGTTCCGCATCACCTACTGAACTGACAATCAGTCTAGTTGGCGCAATTCCCTTGGATTCCAGATACTCGGCTACATTTTTAGCGCGATAAAAAGAAAGTTCTTGTGAATCCTGAAACTTTGAGTCCTTTGGGAGAGGTTCCGGGGAGGCATGTCCACGCACCACGAGCCGATTGGGGGTAGGCAGAAGAACTTCAGCAATGATATTCAGCTTCGATTTGATTTCAGGCGTTAACTCGGCAGAAAACCGACCGAAACTAGCAGCCCCCCCCAGAGTCACTTCGGTCCCCGTATTGATTCGCTCGACCGTTTTATTCGCCCCACCACCACCGGATGATTTCTCTTTTCCGGTTTTGGTACCCCCATCAGAGCTGGTCCCTTTCGAAGCAGGCTTACTCTGATTGCTGGTGGCGTCCAAAGATTTTCCGGGAACGGCAGCTGTTCCCTGATGAGTACCAAAACGCTCGCGCAATGAGTCTAACATGGCGCGTACGCTTCCTTCATCATTCCGGATTTCACTCATTGACACCAGCATGATGAAGAATGTCAGCAACAACGACATCATATCACCATAGGTGACAACCCATTCCGGTACGCCTGGAGGTCCATCATCTTCCGGCATTGCCATCTGAGAACACTCCTGTTAAATCTTCCTTGAATGGGTTCACTGACTGAAACCGTGACTGTAACTTGAATTCATACAGGTAAAGCAACACCAGTGAAATCGCATCAGGCTGCCTGACTGTCTTTTCCAACCCGCTGATCCTGAGGCAGAAAAGTATTGAGTTTCTGCTCAATCACGCGCGGATTATCGCCTTCCTGAATCGCGATCAAACCTTTAATGATCACTTCCCGGACTTGAAACTCCTGTTTGCTGTAATAGGCCAGCTTATCTGCAAACGGTAGAAAAAACAGGTTAGACACAATCGCACCATACAAGGTCGTAATCAATGCAACCGCCATACCAGGGCCAATCGCTTCCGGGTCGTCCATGTTGCCCAACATGATGATCAAGCCCATCAGGGTACCGATCATTCCAAACGCAGGTGCATAACGACCTACGGTATCCATCAGAGATTTCCCGTTTTTATGTCTGCCCGCCACCGCCTCCATCTCGGTTCGTAAGATTTGCTCCATCAAATCCACATCAGTACCATCGACGGCCATCTGGACGCCCAGCAGAATGAAGGGGTCCTGAATCTCTTCTGTTTTGGCTTCCAATGCTAAAATACCATCCCGGCGGGCAATTTCTGCAAATTCCACAATTTGTGAAATCACAGGTGCCATATCCTGCTGATTGGGAAAGAAGACTTTCTTCACCACCTTAGGAAACAATAACATTGCAGCCCCGGGGAATGCGATAAAACTGGCGGCAATCGCCCCCCCTACCACAACTGCAGCAGAAGGAATGTCGATAAAGGCGGTGAAACTCGAACCTGGCGCAATGGCGATCGCCAGCAAAAGCAATGCGACCCCTGCGACTAGTCCACCGGCTGTTGCCTTATCCATTTCTGCAAATGTTCCTGCTGAATGCTGACTGCTGACTACGCTAAAACTGCAAACCGCTAACAGCCACTGACCCTCAAAATCACAATTTAAACTCGCTCATTCTTCATGAAACCGATCAGGAAAGACCAGGTACAAGACGAATCGCCCGCGAGTAGGCAATCGACCGTTTGACAACTTCTTCCACGCTTTCCTTGACGATCAAACGATCCTCTGAAGTCAACGTGATAAAGGTATCGGGCCTGCTTTCAATGCACTGAATCAACGCGGCATTGATGACAAACTCTTCACCGTTCAGTCTGGTCAATTTGATCATGCTGCCATTCTCCCTAACACAGCCGCATCATAGCTTCGCTGACATAAACTCTTCATTCAGGTCTCACTATCGTCCCAGAACAAGAAGCTCGTCTACCAACTGCTGCACCGAACTGATGACACGTGCGTTTCCTCGATAATTCGTCGAGGCTACAATCAGATCGACCAGATTTCGACCGACGTCGGTATTGGACAGCTCAACAGAACCGGCACGAATCGTACCAGCACCAAAGTTTCCAGGTGTCACGAGGAACGGAGGACCAGAACTGACCCCTTCCTGGAAGGCTGAATTCCCCGATTCCAGCAAACCCTGGGGGTTTGCAAAACGAGCCAACGTGACCTGCCCCAGCGTACGAATGATACCGTTATCAAACACGCCGTTGATAATTCCCGTTTCGTCAATCACGAAACTGGACAAGGTCCCCGGGTCAGAACCATCCTGCAGAGTCAGTTTTAATGTACTACCGGCAGATTGGGAGGAAATACCCGAAATGTTCGACAAGTCGATGGTCACGTCCATTTCATCGGCAGCCGACGAAACCCGACTTACAGCAAAGGTATTGGGTGTGTAGTTGGTCACCACCCCTTTACTGTCAAAAGTAATGGTTCCGTTCGAGACTGCGATGTCACCATCATCATCGTCGGCACTCTCCAGGAAGTAGCGGAATACTGTATTATTCGATGTGCGTGACTCCAGTACGCTGGTCATCTTCATCGTCACAGGTTCACCCAGAGAGTCAAAAATCACAAAGTCCGTAATCGCGCTTTCGCCATTCGCCTGTTGCGATTTTGTAAAAGAGATGGGAACAGTGGCACCATTCGAAGTCAAATTACCAATTGTAATCGAAATATCATTCACGGTACCGCTGTTACCAACAATCTGAAATTCTCCACCACCGGTAATCGTCACGCCAGGCTGGCCTCCCGTTCCTCCATCGTTCGGAATTCCCCCCCCATTCTGAATCCCCAATGTTTGATCGAGAAAGGTTGCTAAATCAGCAGCCGTTGTGCCTGCACCAACAACCAAAGTCAAAGGATCAAGCGAACGCCCCCCTTTGCTGGGAGTGAAGGATAATGTCTCACCAAGCGTGAATAACGGAGTCCCGATTGTCTCCTCAACATCGGTCAACAATGTGGCTCCAGTGATTGCCGCGTTGGCGTTACCGGCATCGGTTAAGGCCGGTGATGTCAGCACAGAACCTAACGTCCCCAGGGTTCCCGTCGGTAACAAAGCACCACCAATTTCGACGTTTTTCGTCGCCTGAGCAACGTTCAAATCCCCTAAAGGCACTTCAATATCGGTCAGAGTGGTGGTCACCAGATTAAAGTCTTCGTCAACTCCATACCCCTGAACCTTAAAACCACTCTGGTTCGTCAACAGACTCTGACTGTTCAGTTCAAAGTTACCATTTCGCGAATAAACCTGACCATCGGGACTGTCAAGAATGAAAAATCCCTCGCCCTGAATCGCGAGGTCGGAAGGACTGGTACTGTTCGTCACACTTCCCTGCGTAAAGTCTTTTCGAATCGAAGCACTCAGAGCACCTAAACCAATTTGACGTGGGTTCGTACCACCGTTGCTTGAGGTCGGTCGTGAACCCACACTCAACGTTCGCGATAACTGAGTGGTAAAGAGAACATTGGATGCTTTAAATCCGTTCGTCCCGGCGTTGGCAATATTATTACCCAGCACATCGATACTTGTTTCATTCAGGGCCAAACCACCCAACGATGTATTTAATGCAGACGTCAATCCCATGACTACTCCTCGGTTGAATCAACCAGGTTAAAAACCGAATCCTTTGGTTCTATTCGCGCAGCATCAGTCAACACTGTGCTACAGCTTTACTTTCTGTATCGTCTAAACAATCCAAAATCATGTTTCATTTTTTGGTAATTTTTGATTCTGATTCGTTCGCCTTCTCTACAAATCCAGCCGTAAGAATTTATTTACGCAGCACTTACGGGCGATTGAACGTTTGAGATCGCGGAGACGGGAAGCTCATACGCACCAACTCCCACATAGGCTTTCCCTTCCCGGACAAACGCACGGTCAACGACTCCGGCAACAGGTGCCTGTTCGCCGTCCTGGCCTTCAATTTCTTTACCAATCAGCCCGGCGGCTTGGGTTAAAGACTGACCTGTGGTGATTTCCTTGAGAGTATCGGACAACTCAATATTCGATTGCAACTCACGCATACTCGATAACTGAGCCAGCAGCTGTTCATTCCCCAGCGGCTCAGTCGGATCCTGATTTTGCAGCTCGGTAATTAAAAGCTTCATGAATGTCTCGGCTGTCAAACCATTAAAGCCGACTTTATCTGCCTCTACTACATTGACAGAGTTAGCATTACTACTGCCACTAATTCCATCTACGGGCATCCTGGCACTCCTTTATTCCTGTAAAACAGACTTAAATTTGGACGTCAATTTCTTCTACATTTTCTGTCACAATTCCCTGGGAGCGACTCACCTTGGGGCTATTCTCGTCGGCAACATCATCTTGCCTGAAAGTCTCTTCGGCAAAGCCCGGCTCTTGCTGTCTCTCTTCAGAACCGCCCTCATTTTCAGAGAACTGGTTTGATTCAAAATCTCCCCCTGACTGAGTTTGTGCGTCAGAATGGGATGATCGCTGATCTTCTGTGGAATCTGTGTTAATATGTACGTCAATCCGATCGAGTGAAACGCCGGTCTTGGTCAATGCTTCTTTCAACTGCGCGATGTTATCATTGATCACTTTTTGCGCGTGTCTGTTTTGCACTTCCAGTTTCGCCGTGTACTCACCATTTTTTAATGAGACTTCAATCTGCAATGTCCCCAATTCAGGCGGGCTCAAACGAATTTTCAGCTGCTGCCCTGTGGATTGTGATTGTCGCACCGCACCAACAATCCGTTCAACGAGTTGCTCTACCTGTTTGACATCGACTGGAGGCCCTACTGGTGTCGTCGACTGTGTCCCCGTTGTTTGAGATGACAGAGGGGTTCCTGTCGACTGAGAAAGCGTCTGATCCTGATCTATGGTACTGTTATCCTGGGAAACAGGAGCTGTTTTTGTCGATTCGGTTTGGATCTGGCTCAGTGTCTCGGAAGCTGGTTTCAGCCCCGGATTGACCACGGTCTGAGTCACTTCTTCATTCTGTTGATCGGTCTGTTTTGCCCGCTCCGCTTCCCGGGCACTCGATTCTTTCACAATTTCAGTAATATCGGGCTGCTCCGATTCCGGCTCTTGCTGTAATTGTTCGATTACCGTATCCGAAACCTGTTGAAGGGAATCATGGTCTAATGGAATCTCTCCCTGATTGGCTTCATCAGAATCAGATTCCGTCTGTTCTTCATTCCGGGAACGCTGGTACCGCTGTTGGATCAAAGCCTGAATATCAACTTCATTCTCATCAGTGCTCCCTGCCCCGTTGTCAGAATTCTTCGCCTGATACTCCTCAATCGCCTGTTTTAGTTCATCTGAAATCTCCAGATCGGATATTTTTTCCAATTGCAATTTTAGTTCTGCATCAGACAGTTGTTTTTCACCTTCGATTTGTTCGGTCGGTGTTTCATCAGGTTGATTGGCGGCATTCAACTCCGGGTTGAGGTTTGATACATCAACTGCTGTGATTTCCTGACCAGACTCGGTTTGAGATGTCTCAACGACTTGTTTCTTTAACTGATCCGCTAACCCGTCCGGAATGGGAATCGGTTCACTCAAACCGGTATCCGTCACGTCTGTCTGTAAATTCACCAGGTTCTGATCATCGACCAACTGAAAATTAGCAGGAGGGAGAATTTCGCTGTCAGCAGTAGTGACCTCTTGATCAAAGGCTGCTTCATTCTGAACGGCAAAGGAGGTATTAAACAGCGAGTAAGTCTGCTCCTTCTCTTTTGTCGGAAGATTGGCTGCCGGCTGTGGATTGATAACTTCTTCTGTCGTTTCAATCGTTTCAGAATTACCCTGAAGATCCTGCTCCTGATCAGTCGTTACCTTCTCTGGTCCTGAGTTTCCAATCTTTGATTTTTCAGAAGCAGACCTGGTTCCCTCGCGCTGCTGATTTTCGACTGGTGCCTGATCGTCTCGGGGCTCGGTAGTGGAACGGGATTCTGTATTTTTGCTTCCCGTTCGGCTCTGATCCGATTTCAAATCAGCGGATCTGGATTCGCGTTCCTGAGCTTTCTCAGTCGAAGTAGTTGTTTGTTTCTTAGAGAGAGATTCACTTAACTGCTTACGATAACTGGAATCTGTACTACGCGTTGCTCCTCGATTCAGGTCACGATTTGTTTTGCCGTATTGACTCAGATCCGGTGCTTGCAGGTCGAGCAGGGATATTTTGCGAGAATCAGACATTTCTCAGTACCTCAGTTGAAAATATGAACCCGAACACAATCGCCTTGCGCTCTCAGATAAAACAGCGCAGTCGAGTACACTGCAGTTTCAACTGTTTTACCAGTATCATATTCGTCAGAATCGTCACTGAGACATGACGTAAGAATGCGTAAAATAGATGATTTTTGCCGAAAAATCATATTAGGCGTACGTGGAAAGCCTCATCTGTTTTCCGACAACTGATCTATTGTTTCATCAGAGAAGCTACGGAATGGCTCATCCTGGGACATCTTCTTGAAGATCTCTTTCCCCCGTTTGATGACCAGTGGGTCGGCAGCGACCAGAAACTCCTTCAAGAGCTTGGCAATAAACTTGCCCTCCATACCTTTGAGGATTTCAATATTTTCCTCAATGGAAAGCTGCATTAAATACTGCACGGCATCTGTAGGAGGTAACGCAACGAGTACGCTCTGAGTCTTTTTGGTTGCGTCACTCTGACTCTGTTCTTTCAGAACTTCCAGTTCTTCCTCAAACTCTTGCTTTGCCTGCTCAAAAGCCAGACGGTCTTTTTTCAGCAAATCAGACGACTGCGTAATCGAGCTTTTTAACATATCAATTTCATCTTCACGCGCTGCCAACTCTAAAATGCGCGTGGCACGGTTCAGAACCAGATCATCCCGAGAGGGTCCTGTCGGTTCTACTTCAACCAGCTCGACATCATCCAGAGACTGCCCTGATATGATCATGCGAATGTCCTTAACAGAATCCGCATTCAAATTTCCCTTAAACCATAAGAAACCAAGACCCAACAATTCGGAAATAATGGTTGCCACACAAAACACGCTGACAATAATGGCTAAAGATCGAATCATCGTACAACCCCCATTTGCTGAGTTGCAGACCAGGTTTCTTCAAGCTCCATTTCTTCTTTCCTGTTTTGCGCATAGAGAAACTCATCGCGGTGTTTGTCAGACAGTTTTTCCATCGCTTTGACATCCTGCTCAGCTCGCGCCAGCGCCTGCCTGCAGGCAATGATCTGTTTCTCGATAATTTTCCGATTCGCAATTACATTCTGAATCTGGGACTGTAACTGTCCTGCATAAAACCGCAGACTGGTTGCCCCATCAATATCCACAACACCTGCAGATTGCCTTAAACGAATTTCCTGGAACTGCTCCTGACGAAGTTGCTCCAGCTGCAATCGCTGTTCGATCAATCGTTGATCCGTCTGTAGAATCTCTCCCAACAACTGACGGCATAAGCTGCGCTTATGACGTCGCATTTTGAGTACAGATTCAAATTGAAACTCGAACTTTTTCATCTGCGATCAGTTTCCCATGAATCAATCAACAAAAATCAACATAAACATCTGCGGTTCAAGAAGCGCTACCGGCTGCTTCAACTTCCTGCCCTGGCGGTATATTCTGCTGCGCGTTATCGCTCTTCATCGGCTTGAGTTGCTGCATCCGGTTTAGCAACGTTTGAAGACCGCTGGCTGCCTCTTCAAAATTGGAATTTTCCGTATTCCCCTGTTTCAGATAATCATTCCACAAAGGTCTTAGCTTAATCGCGAGGTCAACTTCCGAATTCGAACCCGCCTGATAAGCACCAATCGAAATCAAATCTTCCGATTGCTGATAGGCGGCCATCAGTTTCTTTAACTCTGCCGCTGATTGTTGATGCTCGGGGCTGGTAATATCATTCATCGAACGACTGATACTCTGCAAAACATCAATCGCAGGCCAATGCGACTCATGGGCGAGTTTTCGGGACAACATGATATGCCCATCCAAAATTCCTCGCACTGTATCTGAAATCGGCTCGTTCGCGTCATCTGCTTCAACGAGAACCGTATAGAAACCGGTAATACTCCCTGATTCAGTGCGACCACTCCGCTCTAATAATTTCGGCAGGAGGGAAAAGACGCTAGGAGGATATCCCCTGGTTGCCGGGGGTTCACCTGCCGCCAATCCAATTTCGCGCTGCGCTAACGCATAACGGGTGACGCTGTCCATCATCAGTAATACATCTTTCCCGCTGTCACGAAAGAACTCGGAAACGGCTGTGGCCAGATGCGCTGCACGGAGTCGAATTAACGCGGGTTCATCGCTGGTCGCAACAATCACCACGCTCCGTGCTAATCCTTCCGGTCCTAAATCCCGATCCAGAAATTCACGTACTTCGCGGCCTCGTTCCCCCACCAGACAAACGACATTCACATCGGCAGAACTCTGGCGGGCCATTTGTCCCATCAAGGTACTTTTACCGACACCACTCCCGGCAAAAATTCCGAGTCGCTGACCTTTACCACATGTCAGCAAGCCATCAATAGTTCTGATTCCTGTACTCAATGGCGCATCGATGCGTGGACGATTCAATGGAGAAATCGGCTTGGCTTTCAGATTGGCACGATGTGATAACATCGCCTGATTTTTACCATCGATACAGCGCCCTCGACCATCCAGAACTCTGCCCAGAATTCCTTCACCTACAGCAACCGCAGGCACCGATTGAATCAAAGAAACACGGTCTCCACGACGTATACCCGTTAAGTCTTCATAAGGCAGTAATAATGTTTCTTCATCTTGAAAACCCACAACTTCTGCTTCAATCGATTGTCCGTTCTCGCGGTCAATCGCACAGACCGCCCCCAAGGGGGCTGGAAACCCGGAGACAGATGCGGTCAAACCAACCACCCGGGTCACTCGGCCTGTCAACCGAAATGGCAGAATCTGTTTTATCTGTTGAGAAACATCAAACATCGAACGAAATTAATCCTGAGTCTGGATCACAAGTTCCTGGGAAATGCGATCTAGTTGTGCTTCCAGTGTGGCGTCAATCGTTCCATGCTGCGTTTCAATAAAACAGCCTCCGGAAGAAATTGATTCGTCTTCAATAATTTCACAAGTTTGACAGCCCGTCAGATTAGTGACAAACTGCTTCGTGCTTTCACCAAGATGCGCGACATCAGCCGGATTCAAATGAAATCGGATATGCTGCGTCCCTGATGCCAGCTTGAGTGCTTCGCTCATCATCGCACGAACTGATTCAGGGTGAGCCTTGATTTCATGACGGATCATTTTCTCCGCAATACTCAGGCAGATTTCGATTGCCGTCGCATCCCAGGTTTGACGCCAGTGAATCTGCTCACGCTGCAATCCCTCAACGGCTGCCTGCAATGCCGGATAAATCGCACCCAGTTTTTCTTCGACAATGCGATTCGCACTCTCTTGTGATCGCGTCTGAATGATTGCCTCTAATTCATGCTGGGCTTCCGCATGCCCTTCCTGTTTACCGGCTACAAATGCATCCCGTTTAATCTGCTCCGCTTCCTGTTGCGCATCAATCAGCATTTGCCGCGTCTGATTACGTACATTCTGAAGATAATCTTCACAGCGTTTTTCCATGTCCTTGAAATTGTAGGCAATTTTCGAACCCAGCGCTCGAAATGCGTCTGCCTTTAACAATTTGACTGGTTCCAGTTCTGCCATGCTGCTGACTTTATTTCTATTCTGAATTTCAAGGAGTGAGAATGATTCGCTTTGACGGATAAAAATCTGTGTGCTGGAAATCAGGTAATGTACTGCTCACTTTCATTACCGGCTGCCACCTCAATTTCGCCGGCATCTTCCAGTCGTCTAACGCTGTCAACAATCTGCTGCTGAACTGCTTCAACATCACTGACCTTGATTGGTCCCAGATATTCCATTTCTTCGCGTAGCATATCAGCAGCCCGTTGTGACAGATTGCTGAGAACTTTCTGTTTGATTTCTTCAGAAGCACCTTTAAGTGCCACTGCCCACTGATTATTGTCCACTTCTTTCAGCAGAGCCTGGATCGCCTTACCATCCAGTTTTACCAGATCATCAAAGACAAACATCAAACGCCGAATTTCATCAGCCAGATCGGGGGTATCCTGGTCCATACTTTCCAGAATCCCTTTGTTTGTCATCCGGTCCGTTACGTTCAGAATTTCTGCAACCAGTTCCACACCCCCGGCTTTTTCCATTCCCTGGCTGAACGTATTTTTCATGCGGTGCTCAAGGCTCTTTTCCACATCCCTGATCACTTCCGGACTGGTTTGCTCCATATTGGCAATGCGTTTAATCACATCCATCTGCTTGTTGGACGGCAGACCGGCCAGCACTTCGGCTGCCATGTTACTCGGTAAATGCGACATAATCATGGCGATCGTCTGGGGATGTTCTTCGATAATAAATGTCAGCAGATTGTTCGCTCCGGATTTCTGCAAAAAACCAAACGGCACCGAATTCATCGTCTGGTTAATACTATCCAGAATCGAGCCCGCGCCTTCTTTCCCCAGTGACTGTTCCAGCAGCTCATTGACGGCATCCAACCCGCCCCGTTCCATCGTAGTCTGTTCGCCACGCAGCGCTGTAAATTCATTTAATACGCTGGCTTGCTGCTCTTTCGAAACGTCTTGCATGCGGGCAATCATCATTGTCACTTTTTCGACATCTTCTTTCGACATCAAACTGAGCACTTCTGCAGCCAGTGCCTTATCCAGGCTCAATAACAAAATCGCAGCTTTTTGCAGTTCATCCATATTTCTGCCCACAGTCCAAATAATTTACATTAGCGAGTTTTGAAGACACATCCCGGTTACGATTTCGAGTGAATCCACTTACTCAATACCATCGCTGCCACTTCAGGGTTATCGCGAACGAGAAGTTGAACTTCATCGCGTTGTGTCGGTGTACTCTTCGGTTTCTCTTCTTCTTCATCTGATGACGCAGACGCTGACCGGTCCATTGGAGGGACAATCGCCTCTGTCTCAACTTCCTCCATTTGAGGCATGCTTTTATTGAGCATCCATAATGCCCAGATGGCAAACAGTCCAAGACCAAGGGTACTTCCCCACTGACTGACAAATTCACCAACACTTTCGGTCAGCGGTAAAGCGACTTCAGGCACATTTTGATCGACCCGCACATAAGAGGCTACACTCACCGCATCGGTAGCTGATTGTGAGGGAATCAGTTTCTGAATATGTTTCTGGATGCTCGTTTCCACTTCCAGCTTGATGGCATCAGTCGCTTGTTTAAAAGCGGCAATGTCCGCATCGGCTTCCCCTTTCTGAATGCCACGTTTCTCAGCAACGGCAGCATAATAGTCTTCCGGAATCGAAATCGAAACTTGCACCGTACTGGGCATGGCGGCCACAAACTCTTTTTCTGTCCAGGTGAAGGAGGGTGCGGACGTCGTTTGATTATTGGTTTCCGTCACCTTTTCATCTTTTTCATTGCCACGCGCCACTGACAGAGAATTCGGTTGATTCGATCGTGCTCCCGGTTCTGCCCGTACAGGCTTCTCTACAATTTTCCGCTCACTGGATTGCTCTTTGGACTGCAATGTGACGGTTCCATCCTTATTGATTTCCTGCTTACGTTCTACATAACGTTTCAGATTTTCTACATCGACATTCACGTTCACAATCACATCAGGAATATACGACAGTGAATCATGAATCTTATCCTGATAATTCTTCGTGTGTTTATTTACCCAGCTGATGAATTTCCCGTCAAATGCATCGTTTTTATCATCAGCCGTATAAGAGGTTCCCGTTGACTGATCAAACACAGTCACCGATTCCGCCGATAAATCGGGGACCATCGTCGCGACCGCTGCCCGCAGGCTGGTGATCAAAGTCGGGGACATCTCTCTCCCCGGACGCGGTTGGACCATCACCGTCGCAGTGACTTCCGGAGTCGTATTATTCCAGCGCAAACGCTTCTTCGAACGCGCCCACATCACACTGGCATCTTCAATCGAAGGAATCGCCCGAATCATCCTACGTAGCTGGTTTCCCAGTGCAATATCCCGCATCACCTGCAGTTGATCCTTGCTGACGAACATACTCGATTTTTCAAACTGTTCCTGCCATTCCGAAGCCCAGTCGGTCGGCAAACCGCCCCCTTCAATCAGAGCCGCGTTATACCGGGGGACTTCTGTCTGCGGAACCATGATCCGCTGACCTTTACGCGTGAAATCAGTCAGACCTGCTCGGAGGAGAACTTCCTCAGCGTGAATCACTTCCTGCGTCGTAAAATCTTTACCCAACGAGAGCGAGACGTAGCTGGAGTTGCTTTCCCGGAAAAAGAGAAAGGCAAATGCCAGCATCATCAAGGCAGGCACCGTCAACAGGATCGCGCGCTGACTGCCTGACATCGACTGAAACAAGTCTGTAAACTGCTGATAGATTTTTTTGATAGTATCCATACCGGGTGACCAATCGACGAGTCCGTGTCAAAATGGTGAAGTAACGTGCTGGCTCGTGGTAGCCTTATAACTGCATATTCTGAATTTCGTTATAGGCTTCCAGTAGTTTATTTCGCATCTGAACCATCATCCGAAGTGCCAGATCGGCCTTCTTAATAGAAGAAAACACCTCTGCCTGCGTAATGTCTTCACCTAACAATCCACCTTCGATCGCCTGATCCGATTGAACCTGCAACTGATTGACATTATCAAGCGACTGCAGCATCATGTCCTTGAAAGAAAGCCCACCGCTAACGCCCCCCGTGGAATTCTCATTCAGACCTACCGGTGGAATTCCCGGCAAAAACGTGTTTCCAATTTGACTGATGGAACTTGTCATCCTATTCCCTTCCCTGAGATCAGATGAAATAAAACTGATTTTTTATTCGAAACCCGAACCCTCAGGCCAGAATTCGTAATGAAGTATTGAACATGTCTTTCGTAACATCCAATGCGGAAATATTTGCCTCGTAAGCACGCCCCGCTTCCAGGGCATTCACAAACTCGGCCACCACATCAATATTGGGATACGTAACGTTCCCGTCCTGATCCGCATAACGGTGTCCGGGATCATATGTTTTTCTGAGAGGTGTGTCTGTATCAATTTCGACCTTATACTTCACCCCCACAGCCGAAGATTCCTGATCTAAGCTCTCCGTGTCAGTCTGAAATGTCACAATTCGACGATAAAAGGGCTCTTCTCCACTATTGGGATCATAAGCGACATTCACCGAAGCAATGTTACCAGCGATGGTATTCATCCGCTGACGCTGCGCCACCAGGGCACTGGTACTGATATCAATTCCTTTTAACATGTCCTGCTCCTCCTCGATAATGTATCGTTTTTGTACTCCGGTTCAGGGTTTGAACTAGGCACGCTCTGAAATAACAGTCATCAACTGATTCAACTGAGCCATCATGACCTCAACGGCAAACTGCTGCATCATTGAGTTTTTCGTCATCCGCATCACCTGAGACTCGATACTCCGATTATTATCATCCTGAAACGTGATGTTCTGGGGCGCGGCTTCCCGGGCCTGAAACAGGCTGCGAGGAAACAATTTTTCCAGTTCTGTTTCGACCGGCTGATGATTACCAAGTGTCACAGGCATCGCTAAGGACTGTTGCGCAGCGGGCTCATTCAGTTTTGATTTCAATTCAACCGCTTCGCGTAATGCCTTTTGAAATTCTGCAACCGGCAAATCACGCATTTTATAAGTTGGCGTATCGATATTCGCGATATTACCAGCCAGAACATCCTGTCTGCGTTCCGTGAACGCAGCCATTTTTTCCAGCAATGGCAATGATTTCGAATTCAGCATTTGCTCTAACATGAAAACCACCTTACAAAATGAAACAACACTGATCGACAGTCAAGCAGCTCGCTTGACTGTAAAGCTCCGCTTGGAATCCGGGCCTCCGCGTGGGGGATATCCGTATGATCTCAACTTGCCTGACAGTGTCCGCAATCCAATATCCAGCATTTGTGCGGTATTTTCCCGGTTACCGCCACACCGGGCAAACGTACTCTCAATTAACTTCTGCTCCATCTCCCGCAATGTCATGCCTGCTAAAGCATCTGTGTCTGAGAGAGCTTCTGATCCAATCCAGGGCAATAAACTGGCGGCATCCAGACGGAGACCATTATCAACCCGATTCACATGTCGAATCAGATTTCGTAGTTCTTGAACATCACCAACCCAGTCATGCTTCTTTAGTAATTCCAGACCATCTAAAGTCAAAAGTTTGGGAATTGTTCCTTCAGACTGAGACACTTCGTTCAACAGATGTTCTGTCAGCAAGGCCAGATCTTCTTTACGATCATTCAAACGAGGGACGGAAATCATTGACTGTGAGAGAATCCCTGCCAGCTTTCTCTTGAATTGATTTTGCGCGCTCAAATCTTTGAGTGAAACATGGCTCGTCGAAATAATACGGCAGTTCAATTTTTTGTGTTGGCTGTCTTCCGGGGAAAAATACTCGCCGCTTTCTAACACTTTCAATAAAATCGCCTGCACAGGCAACGATGCCAGGTGCACCTGATCGAAAACCAGCGTCCCCCCCTCCGCCTGCTCAATCTGACCAGGATTCCAGACAGGCTCATTTGAATAATGACTTGCTTCATGAGTAAAATAGCCTGACAGCTCCCGTTCAATATTTTCAGTAGTCAAGCTGCTGCAATTCACCTTGATGAACGGCTGGTAATTCAGGAACCGTGAATCATGAATAATCTCTGCTACCAGCGACAAGTCAGAGCCTGCCACTCCCTGCACTAACACAGGCGTCTGTAAATGCACCACATCGGCAATGCGATCTCTCAGAGTCTGAATGGCCTGACTATAACCAATCAGTCGGCGGCTGGAGCGTGCATTGAGTTCAGCAATCAAATCGTGGCATTCACGAGATAACCGGGCATATTTGATCGCAGAATCCAACAGGCGACTGATACTGTCCAGTGAATCCTCAGATCTCAATTCAGCAAAGGGGGCCATCGTTTCATGAACAGCTGTGCGAGACGGATTCAAAAAGGCCTGCGACACATCATTGCTGAAGGCCGGATAATACAAGACTGGAATTAAATTATCCTCTGGAACCGACTCCACCGTAATCATAAATTCGGAAATGGCCTTTTGATCCAGCAGCACGCAGACATCTGCCTCAGGAAGCCGTGTCCCTTGTGAAAACACAACGTCCGCCAGAGGAATCACCGTGTATCCCAAATTTGAAAATTGAGTACAGACTTCCAACCGGCGAATCCGGTCCTCAGATACAACCTGAACGATTCCACGTCCTGCAGAATGCTTCATTACACTTTTATTCATTTATTCATAACCTGTCTTACTGAAAGGTAAACGTTTCTTTTTCGAGAATCTTTGTCACTACTGATCTATATTCAAATGCCGATGCGTCACCGGCGCCAGACTGTCACGATACGCTTCACCTACTTTTTCTCCTTGATTCAACGACTGAATCTGCTGCTTCGTACGATCACGACGGTCAACCATACACTGTGTGCTGGTATCTTCATTTTCGAGCAGTTTCGCCAACACCGCTTCAGACTCACTAAGAATCCGCTCACATGATTCTCGTTTTTCCTCAGGCAACTGATCTCTGTCACTCTTCCATTTTTCCCAGAGTGCAGGCAACTGTTTTTTATACTGGTCCAGTTGACCCAGTAATCGCTGCTTTTTCCCCAACACATCCAGTAAGCCGGAATAGTCATCCTGGTTAATCAGATCCTGTTGTTGAAACGAAAGCTTCAACAGCGCCTTTGAATATTCCAGGCGAACTGAAAACAGTTTGAAGTAATCAATCATCTCTGTGGAGGTCATAAAATAACTGCATCACTTTTCGAGTTAAATTACATCTGGAACAGACTACAATACGATTCTGAATTCCAGGTTAATTCCATTTCTGTAAACTAAATATTAAACACCAGTTCCATCTTGCGCTTGCTTTGTCCGGTTATCGGAATCACGTAATTCGCGAGACCAGTCCAACCAGCGATTCCACTCTTCGCGTCCCAGATTGGTCGCCTTGGAATCGAATACACTATCGGGCATCTGTCTCAAAATAATCTTTGCCTGTTCAATCATGCTTTTGGCTTCGTTTTTTTTCCCCAGACTTTCATAGCAGCCTGACATTTTCATATAAGCAATCAAAACCTCGGTGCACTGTGGATAGCGATTGACCGCATCATGATAGTATTTTATTGCTTCTTCGTACTCTTCAGTCAGATACAGCAAATGTGCCATTCCAAAACAAGTTGACTTCAATAAGCGTTTTCCCAGCGCGTCAAGCCGATCCAGACTTTCCAATCTTCGCAATTCTCGGTTCAAAATCTGAAGTTGCTCATTGGCCATATTTAAATAAGCAAACTGTTTCCGCTTAAGTTCCTGCCGTGCATTATCTGTTTTCGCATCTTTCATTTCCCGAAAAGGCTGGTCGGCCAGATTCTGAAGCGAACGTGCTAATAGATACCGTGCTTCGTGAACTTTTTCAGAGTCAGGATACCGATCAACATATTCACGCAGCCGGTTCGTTGCTTCTTCGTAATAAACATTCTTTACCTTTGGCGGCGATTGCTGTTCTGCAGTTGTCTCCTGCTCAACATTGTCTTTTTTTGAATCCGAAATTTTCCCCAGATGAAAATTCAGTTTTCCCAGTGAAAACAGTGAATCGCCCCACTGTTTTGCTTTCGGAGTCAAATTGCTGGATTCCAGGATGTTTTTCCAGACTTCCTGGGCGCGATCCAGATCATTTTTTTCCAGATAAGCGACTCCCATCAGATACTTTGCCTCAAACGAAGCCACATCTGTGGGATAGTTGGTGATCACACGCTGAAAATGATCAATGGCTTGATCAAGCCGATCCAGCTCAAGCAGAATCTCACCGCGGCGTACCAGCGCCTGAGACATTTGCTTATCCGGATTCGTATTGATGAAACGCGTCAGCACATTTAAGGCCGTCTCAAAATCATGCCCCTTCTGGAAGTGCTCCGCAGAAATCGACAAAATTTCGCCATAGCGATCAGAAGTACTCAATTTCCTGGCAAGCTCGAAATAGGCGATCCCGCTCTGTTTCCACCGCTCGTTCAATTTGGGTCTCAATGCCTCTTGTTCTGAAACGGTAGAGTCTTCGTAGAGACGCTCTAAATACTCCGCCCAACGACGATTTGCATTCGCCGCCAGTTCTTTAGCCTGCACTTCGGGAAACACGGGAGTCAGATAATCCGACAGCTGAATTGCGGCATTGAAGTGGGTCACTCCATTTTTAATCTTGTCTTCGTCTACCCAGTCATTCCAGGCATCCAGCACATACTTCTGAATCCGTTCCAGATTGATCCAGCGATTACGAAATTCATCGGGATTCTCAATCGATCTCAAAGACTTTCGATAGGCAATCAATGCCTCTTCTGTTCGTCCGTTTTTCCGTAATAACTCAGCAAGATGCAAATCGGCAGCCAGTCCTTCATGAGTCCCAGCATAACGATACGTTGTCTGCTCATAAAAACCGATCGCAGCTTCATCATCGTGTAAAGATTCAGCACACAACCCCATTAAATAAGAGGCTTGCCTGGGAAATTTCCGTTCCAGTCCCAGATTATCTTTCACCGGAGCCAGAATCGATAATGCCTCTTTATATTTTCCCTCAGCCATCATCGTCTGTGCCTGGAACACAAGCGTTACCTGATTCACAGACTCCTTCTGTTTCACCTGAGCCAGAACCTTTTGTGCCTGCTCGTTCTTCCCCTGTGCCAGAAAAATCTGTGCACGCTGTAAATACAATCGATCCAGTGTCTCAACATCCAGGCCTTCAATCTGAATGGCATCCGTATTTAACTCGAATGCCTTTTTCAGTTCAGCATCGGCTTTGTGATCAAGATAGATGTCAGTCAGTAACATTGAGGCTTTTAATCTTCCAGCTGGAAAAGTCTCGACCGCCTCTTCCAGTAAAGAACGTGACTGCTTGGCAGACCCCAGCAAATTGAGACAGGTTCCCAAGGCATAACACCACTCAGGACGGTGCTCCTGATCAATGGCCCTTCGCTCTGCCTCTTTAAGATAACGGCTGGCGATTAAATACTGTTTGTCCTGAGCTTCTCCTTGTAATTCCTCGGCATTACGAAACGCAACTACACCAAAGATATAGTACAAGGCCCCTGGAAAATCAGGGTCCTGATATTCCTCTTTTTTCAGGTCATATGCCATTTTCTGAGCTTGAGCCCAGGATTTCGCATCCTGTGAAGTTTCCAGAGTCTGCAACGCTTCTGCCAACTTCTCTTTGGGAGTCTTTTCAGGCTCCCCCGTCCCTGATAACAAATAGATTGACAGCAACGTTAAAACAGATGCAGCCCCTCCCAGAAGCTTCCAGCGGGCTTTGGCAAACTTCGTAACCTTATCACGTAACGAGAGCGCAACCGCTTCGGTCTCCTCGACCGCAGTTTCTTCAGCTTTGTCCGCGGGCGGTTCTTGTACCGCTACGTTCGCAGCTTCATCTGATTCGGGTTGATCTTCGTTTTCTTCTGCCATGACTTAACAGCCCATCAAATTGACAGGAGATCCTATGCAATGGATTCGTACCTGAAAGGAAACAATCAGGTTTATCTGGAATGGAAATTGATGATAGGGAAACAGAGTTGTTTCAAAGTAAACGGGATTCCTATGTGGTGAAATCAATACCACACAGAATGAGACAGAGTGTCTAGTGTGTGAACCAAAAGGAAGTGGAAGTGAGAGAAATGAAACTTGAGTCTTAATACAAAAAAAAGCGATTTTTTGTCAATATTGATTCAAGTTGATTGCCCCTTCTCGGCAATGCAACGCAGAGAAAAGCATTCGACGAGCGTAAACTGGGAAACAAAGGGGAGCTACAAAACCTTAGCGTAATGCGTTCCGCTGCCGGCGGGCGGTCCGCTCTAATGGTAGCTGCCCTGATTTATCAAAGGGGACCCGCTGATACATCAAAGTCTTTTTGAGGATCTCAGCAGCCGGTGGGCCAGCAATGGTTCCGCCATAATGGTTTTCACCGACCGAAGGTTCGTTCACCACAACCAGTACCAACACTCGCGGATCATGCGACGGTGCACCACAAATAAACGAACTCACATGCAACTGTGACGAATACTTGCCTGTCTTGGGATCTGGTTTTTGCGCAGTCCCAGTCTTCCCAAAGACAGTATACCCCTCAAGCTGTGCCTTTCTCCCGGTCCCCCGTTCAACGGTTTCCGTCATAGGAATCCTGACCAGCCAGTCCGCGACCTCGGGTGAAACAATGGGAGTCGAGACGATCGGACGGACCTGTGCTGGCTCCTCTTCGGAGCGCGGGAAATAAGTATGGTCAATTTGATCTCGAATCAAACGGGGGTTCAGCAGATTTCCCTGATTTGCCAGCGCCACATGGGCTGTAATCAGCTGAATCGGGGTGACCGCGATCTCCTGTCCCATGGGGATAGAACCGGTTGAATAGATATTCCATGAGGAAAGTGGCCTGACGATGCCTGTCAGTTCGCCTGGCAGTTGAATTCCTGTTTTCTGACCGAACCCAAACGCCAACACCGATTCATATAATCCGGGATTCGTTAAGCGTTCTCCGATTTTGGCCATCCCGATATTACTGGACTTCACCAGAATATCCGTAACACTTAGCATCCCGTAGCTATGATGATCATGCAGCAAACGCTTTCCCATGCGGTATTCGCCATGTTCGCAATCGAATGTTTCATCTTGTTCCAGAAGCCCTTTTTCCAGCGCAGCCGCCACGATGAACGGCTTCAAGGTCGAGCCAGGCTCGTAAATCGAAGCAATCGCCGTATTCTTCCAGGCCGATTCTGAAATCTTTTCAGGATGATTTAAATCAAACGTCGGCACCGATGCCATTGCCAGCAATTCACAGGTTTTGACATCCATTACGATCGCACAGGCACTTTTGGGCTGCCATTCCTGAACAATCGCCTGCAATTGACGCTCTGTGTACAATTGAATGATCGAGTCCAGAGTGACAACTAGCGTTTCTCCATTCCGTGCTGCTACACGAGAATCATTGCGAACCTCAATCACACGGCCGTGTGCATCGCGGATCAAAAAACGAGAGCCGTCCTGCCCGCAAAGCAGATGGTCAAACGCCTCTTCAAGACCGCCCTGCCCCTTGCCATCAATATCCCGCAGCCCTAGAACATGGGCCGCCAAAGCGCCCTGGGGATACTGTCGGCGATATTCCTGACGAAAGCCCCAGGCGTCATCTGATAATTTGAGCGCGCGAATTGCCTGTAATTCCTGCTCGGAAAGACGGCGTTTCACCCACAGAAACAGCTTCTCCTGGTTCTGTTTCAAGCGTTTTTGAAAATGCGGCAGATCGAGCTGTAACACCTCACAAACCGCTGCCACCTTTTCCTGATCTTCCAGCCTCTGTGGCACAACATACAGACTGTTGCTGACAATCGTGGTCGCCAGCAGTCGACCGTTTCGATCTAGAATATCTCCTGGACGGGCGGGAATCTTCTCTTTGTAAACTTGCTGCCGCGCCACAACTTTTGCGAATTGGCGATGACCAATGTATTGTAGATAAACTAGCCGCCCGGAAATCACGATCCATGCCAGCACCACCAGACAGACCAGACTCCAGGTACGCCAACTGATTCGAAGATGCGACTTTTCGGAATTCAAGAAACGGCCTGCCTACGTCAAAGGTCCTGAAATACGATTAATTCTTGTCTTCCGCCTGCTTTGATGAACGGTTCAAATGCCACTGCAGCAAAGGCATCTCGCGGCGATTGGTCGAGGCAGGCTGCTGATTTGTTTCCACATCCAGCTCACCCCGTTCCATCGAATTCAACACCTGCCTGGGAGAACCAGCCCGTTGTGTGGCCAATTTCATCTTAGCATGCGCGTTGATCAACACATCCAACTGATAATGTTGACGACTGACCTGGCGTTTCAGCTTCAGGCTTTCTTTCTCGAGCGCAATCCCAACCAGTGAAACAGCAACCGCCAGCATGATTGCGCTACCGAATCGGAATAACATCGAACCCAGCCTTCCCCAGGCAGCGGGTCAGAGAGCTTGAGATTCGCTGCCGGATTAGTTCCTTATGAAAAAAGACGAATAAAAACGCCTGTTCTCACTATCGGCTGGATGACTTTCCGGGAACAAGGCTGACTCGGCTCGCATCATAAGGCAGCTGTAATTCAGTTCCAATTTGTAGCTTGTTCGGATTTTGCAGTCTCTGACGATTGATCTGATAAATCTGATACCAGCGGGAAGAACGCCCCAGATGCTTCTGTGAAATATCAGTCAAAGTATCACTGCTTCCCACGCGATACATTGGACGACCATCCTGACTGATAAAAAACCCGGCTGGCTTACTCGGCTTACGAGTTGCCCCTTGTCCGGGAAATTCACTGACCGTGGTCTGGGTTGCTTTATGGCGGGCCTGATACTGTGCATCAATCGTCCCCCGAGCGGGAGCAATCAGTTTCAAACCAGGTCTCATCTTTCGAGGGTCGCTGACACGACTGCGGTTGATTTCGGCCAGCAACTGAAAATACCGCCCGCTGCCATACAGCTTCTTGGAAATCGTCCAGAAATTTTCTCCATTCTGGACGACATACTCACCACCGACAGCGACTGCGGCCCCTTGATTGAACACATCTTGCTGTTGTGAATTAAATTTCTGTGTCGAGACTTCTCTCACAGGAGCGGGACTATCAAACAGCCCCTGGGCTTGAGGAACCTGCTCCGCCGTCATTTCTGAATCACGAAACGTGCCAGAATCAATGGCAGCGGCAGGACGCTTGACGGTTGTCACACTTTCTGCCTGCTGAGCAGAAAACTCTTCCGGACGAAAATCCCCAAAACGTTCTTCGCTCTGGACTGGATTCGGTTCACTGAATTCTGAAGCTTGTGGCTGCTCAAACTGCTGATTGTCCATCGCCGGCGTATCCTGCCCAAAGGCATTTTCAAGTTGCGCTGCGGATTCTTGAGGTTCGCTTTGTGAGAAATCGGCGTCTCCAAACGTATTGGCATCGCTGGGGCTGGAGATCTCCGTAATATTCACTTTCGCTGGTTTTTCAGAAAACTCTTCTGTGTTTTGCATCTGCCCTTCATTCAAACTCTCAGACGAACCGAATTCATCGAATGCGTTTTCCGCTGGTTGCTGTGGTTGCTGCTGCATCGCCTGTCCCTGCTGTGCCGCGGCACCACCAAAAGGATCTGGCTCATCTTGAAAAGCGTTCGCTGCTGGTGTCTGGGCAAATTCCTGTCCTGCAGGCTGTTCCATTAAACCAGATTCAGCGCCGGCTGTAGGAGGGGCAAACTCAGATTCTGAACCAATATTGAAGTCGTTCTGTTGTGGCACAGCCTGGGCTGCAGTTGTATCGGCAGGCTGTTGTGCAAATTGGTCTCCGCCTGCAAAAGGATCCTGTTGCCCCTGATCAAAGGCCGCTCGCTCAGGTTGCTTTGGCATTTTATTCTGAAATTCATTTTGAGCAGGATTTCCAAACTCATTGCTGGCCGCGGCAGGAGGATCGAACTGCTGAAATCCGGTATCTGACTGATTCGCAGCCATTTCAGTAGGCTGCGCTGGTTCACTTTGGTTATCAAACGCATTCTGCGCAAATTGATCTACCCCCTGCGCTTCTGGTTTTGGCTCGGCGAACGGATTCCCCTGTTCTTCCTGGGGAGTGGAAAAGCCGGAATTCTCGCCGCCAGATTCATTTCCAAAATTATCGAAGCCATTCGACTGACTTGCCACCTGACCTTCCGTTGTCGTGTCCGCTTCTGGTTTCCCTTCCGCAAACGGATCTGGCTCAGTCGACTTCTCAGTCTCAGACATCTCTCCCGCAGGGCTATTCACCGCCAGGTCTTCCTGCGGTCGATTGATCTTCTGATAGACAACCAACCCAAAGGCACTGAGCAGGATACAAATCAGGCACAGCCCGACTTTGGTTTCAATGGCAATCCCTGACTTGGGTTTTTCAACGCCCCAGTCTTCTTCTGACGCCTGTTCTGCTTTTTTTTCTTCAGTCATGGCTCTGAACCATTTCCAATTTAAACGTAATTTTCTGATTTTCCAGACAAACAAAAAACTGTTTGCCTACCTGTTTCATTCAGTCGAAATACTTATGTTTTCATCGCAACCCGCAGCTTCGCAGTTCGGCAACGTGGATTCACCCGCTGCTCGGCCTGCGTTGCCACAATGGGCTTTGGTGTTAAGTTTTTCCAGATAGTTCGATCTTTAAATGCCTGCTTCACCATTCGATCTTCCAGCGAGTGAAAGCTGATAATCGCAGCTCTGCCTCCCGGCTTCAGGACCTCAGGAAGAACCGATTCCAACATCGTTTCCAGTTGTTCCAGTTCCTGGTTCGCTGCAATCCGAAGTGCCTGAAACACACGTGTGGCCGGATTTTTTCTGGCCGCCGCCAGTGCCTTGGCTGGAATTGCCTGCTGAACCACTTTTATTAACTCTGCCGCCGTTTTGACAGGCGCCGTTTTTCGCTGTTGAACCAGTTGACTGGCAATCCGCTGGCTGAATCGTTCTTCTCCATATACTTCGAATATTTCACACAGCTCTGATTCCGATCGTGTTTGCAACAGTTCCCAGGCGGGTACTCCCGTGCTGGTATCAAACCGCAAATCTAATTCGCCCGATGATTCAAAACCAAATCCACGTTCGTCGTCTCCCAGTTGATCAGAAGACAAACCCAGGTCCAGTAAAACGCGATCAATGGACGTTAATCCTAATTCATCCAGAACGGTGGGAAGTTCCGCGTAACTCGCCTGCCTGAGATGACATTGCCCTTCTGGCAATCTCTCGACTCCTAATTTTTCTCGGGCAAACTCCAGCATCATCGTATCACGATCCAGACCGATTAAAGTTCCTTCTGTTCCAATTCTCCGCAGGATATGTTCGCTGTGACCGCCGGCGCCTACGGTGCCGTCTACGACAACCAGCCCAGGGGATAAATCCAGCTGTTCGATCACTTCTCGTAATAAAACCGGTAAGTGAATCGGCCTTTTCTGATCACCGGACATACCTGACATTCAATTGGTAACGATTCTAAATATAAAATGATCCATCAGTGATTGGAAAACCGTCAATACAGACCATTTCCATTTCACCAACAGGAGAAATAGGAATTGATTATTTTTTGGGGAGGGGTAGAGACTTTTGAAGTGTTACTCAGAGAGATTGCTTGCCTGAGAAGCAAACACAAGAATCGGCCTGATCCTCAAGCGTGGGGAGTTTAGGGAAATTCTGTTTTTTTCGCAAGATCAGTTAAAGATTTTTAAAAATCATAAATCGCGAGACCTAAGTTCCCTCTCAGAAACCGATTGAAACAAGGGCCTGCTTGTCGCAAGAAGCAGGCGAATTAGAAAACCTGTCTCGAACAGGCCCGGTTTCCTGTCCAAGGAGGGAACCCTGAAGCCATCCGTCTCAAGCAGCATCCATTCTACTTGTATCAGGAGACGAACGACCGGTGGCCCAACCCAATGTCCTGAGCACACACAGGTGACATCCATTTCACCTTCAATCCGCGAAGCCCGGTAGCCAGCGGAAGAGTTCCTGTATTTCCTCCTTGAACAATAACTTTGTTTGATTTCGTTACGTTACTCAGTCTTCAAATTGGTTTTCATCAATGAAATGTTCCACATCACATCAAACGATTACCAGGGCATCTGGCCAAAGGCTTGTGCAGCCATCTCATCAAAATGAGGACCATGATTATTAAGATAGGTACTCCAACGCGTGCTACTCCAGATCTCGGCATGGTCTTGAACTCCAATCAATACCACTTCTTCTTTTGCTTCCAGGCTGGCCAGATCCGCCAGACGTTCTGGAATACAAATCCGCCCTTGAGAATCGACTTCCACTTTTTCTGCCCGCGAATAATACAGACGCAGATACTGAGCTGCCTCCGGGCCGTTCTTGGAATACTCATTCAATCGTTGTGCCTGCTGTTCAAATCCTTTCTCAGAAAAAAGCAACAAAGATGATTCTGTTCCAGGTGCAATGTAAATCTGGGTAAATTCCTTGTTCACAAGCTCTTCCTTGAGCCGTTTGGGAATCGCCAATCGCCGTTTACCATCCAGAATCTTGTTGAACGTCCCCGTTAGTGCCATTGATCCCCACTCATCACCACCATTCACCACAGAGTGATGAATTTACCAGCCAGAATCAAATCGTCAAGCATGATTGAAAGCTGGAGTTGAAATCGGCAAACTCGAATTGACCTAGATACTTATCACAATTGGAATTGTGACTTTGATGATTTTTAAATTTTGTTGCGACGGACCTGTTTAGGGGCCACAATTTTCTTAAAAATCAGGCGTGTGAAGACAGGATTCTCTCATAAACCTGTTCATATTTGTGTGCGATCGAGTCCCATGTAAACTCTTTTTTCACAGTATCTTGCGCATTCTCCGCCATCTTGCGAAACGAGGCGGGCTGGGTAGCCAGAGCCTGCAATGCTTGCTGAATCTCAGCGGGGCTTCTCTGGGCCACCAAAGTCCCCTGCTCTCCCTGCTGGATCAATTCGGAAACCCCATCCACTTCCGTCGAAATCACAGGCAAACCGGAAGCCATCGCTTCCAGAACCACGTTCGGCATCCCTTCCCACAAAGAAGGCAACACCAGACAGTCAGCGGCTCGCATCAATTGCGGAATCTGGGACTGCCAGCCGGCAAAATGAACACGCTCTGCACAGGACAACTGGTTGGCACTCTGTTGCAATTCCGTTTTCAACGGCCCCTCGCCGACAAACAGCAAATGAAAGTCAGGAGCCTGTTCTGCAAAGCGGCCAAACGCCGTCAATAAATCACCGGGAGCTTTCTGTGGATCCAGCCGCCCCACAAACAACACCACTTTGGCATCAGCGGGAATGCCCCAGGGACTCAAATCCAGCGGTTCAGCCGACGCAAACAGTTCGAAGTCGACACCATTGGGGATCACGGTCACTTTCGACTCAGGAAGTTTTCCCGCCCGAATCGAAAACTCCGCCACCGATTGACTGACGCAGATATTGAAATCCACCAGTCGATTTGTCAATCGGTCCAGCAACAAGTGTCCATTTTTTCGTTTTTCGGAAACACGAATCCCAGAGACAATATGTGGCACACCTGACCAACGAGCGGCGATCCGCCCTGCAAAATTCGCATGAAATAAAAATGTTTGCAGTAAAACCGGTTTTTGTTCTTTGAACTTTCGTGCCAACTTCCAGATAATACTCACATCCCAGGCGGAACGCGTGTGCAAGATTTCGGTGGGAACTCCCGCAGCCTGCAGATTAGCGACAAGAGGCCCCGTGCCTGTCAGAGAGTAGACGACGGGTGCCCATTTTTCGCGATTCAACCGCTTCACGATCTGAACCAGCGCACGTTCCGCCCCACCAGGCTGCAAGCCGGTTATACAAAACGCAATCGGAATGGGCAATTCAATGTCAGACAAGCGCCTGGCCTCTGAGAGTTATGAGAAATCAAGAAACAAAACAGGATTATTCATCATACCTGAATTCTATTGTTCGAAGGCGGAAATGGTCGACAAGCTTAGATTTCGAAATTGTGCGCAATATACTAAGAGAAAATAAAAATCTCCGTTAAAATCCGATAATTCCCGCTGTTTCCAGAGAAGATTCGATCAGGTCGAACCAGACTCTCGCAAAATGAAATGATTTAGAAACCGGTTCGATGACTGACTTAAACGCATTTGACTACCACCTGCCCCCCGAATTGATCGCGACTGAACCCACACAACAGCGGGATCAATCGCGTCTGCTGGTGCTGGACCGAAAGACACACACCATCAGCCACAGTTCCATTTCCGATCTCCCCCAGTATCTGAATCCCGGAGACTGCCTCGTATTAAACAACACACGCGTGCTCTCCGCCCGCTTATTCGGCGTTCGCAAGTCGACGGGCGGCAAGTGGGAAGGACTCTACCTCGGCTCAAACGCAGCGGGACAATGGAAACTGATGAGCAAGACCAGAGGCAAGCTGGTGCCAGGCGAGATCATTGAACTGCAGCCCGCGCACCAACGCAGCGAACAGAAACAGCTCTTCTTAATAATGGAATCGAAAGACGACGAAGGATACTGGACGGTGACCGTTCAATCCGAAGAAGACCATCACCGTCTACTCGAACACTTCGGCACGATGCCTTTGCCTCCTTATATGAGACGGGAACTGGCGACGGACGAGGATTGGGAACGCTATCAAACCGTGTATGCCAATCAGCCCGGGGCCGTCGCAGCACCGACTGCCGGCCTGCACTTCACTCCCGAGCTCCTGGAACGCTGCACTCAAAAAGGAGTGGGCATCGCTCACGTCACTCTGCACGTCGGCATTGGTACATTCAAACCAATCTCTGCTGAGACACTCGAAGAACACAAAATGCATTCCGAGTGGTGTGAATTGCCACAAGCATCAGCCGATCTACTCAACGCCACACGTGCGCAAGGCGGCAGAATTGTATCCGTAGGAACCACCAGCGTTCGAACTTTAGAATCGGTCGCAAAACAAGGCCCGCTCCAGGCATGGCAGGGAGAGACTGATATCTTCATCTATCCCCCCTATCAGTTTCAGGCCGTTGACTGTCTGTTGACCAATTTTCATTTACCCAAATCAACGTTGCTGGTTCTGGTCAGCGCGCTCGCCGGCTCGGAATTCATCCGCGAAGCCTACGAAAAAGCTGTAGAAGCAAACTATCGCTTCTACAGCTATGGTGATGCCATGTTAATTTTATAGCCGCTCGGTAAAACTACTGTGGCTTGGCGATGTCCTTGGGGACCTGCCCGCTCAGATAACGCCAGTTCTTGATAAACGAAATCAAATCGGCCATCTGTTGTGGATTGATCGTCTTCTCCAGACCGACCGGCATTAATGAAACTCCGTTGGATTTCATTTCGTCAATTTCCTCTTTCAGAACCGTAATCGTTTTTCCTTCCGGCTGGGTCAGCGTAATCGACGCACCACTGTCAGAAGAAATGATCCCGGTATGGACCACACCATCAATTGTGACGATTGTATAGCTGAAGAAATTCGCATCAATGGCCCGGTTCGGATCCAGAATATTCGTCAGCAGATACTCGGGTGTTTTCGTGCGGGAATCACCAATATCCGGAGCCACATTGACACCGACATCCCCAATCTTATGACAGGTCACACAGTTCTTGACAAACACCTGCTTCCCGTCCAGCGGATTGGCTTTGAGCTTCAGAGAAGCCTGGTACGCGGCCAGCACTTTTTTACGGTCAGCCGGTATCGCAGCAGCAAAAAGTTTTGCGGCCCGTTTCTTAATTTCCGGATTGCGGTGCCGTTGCAGACGGGACGAACGGGCAGGTCCCAGTTCTGAAATTTTAATCTGTCCCTTTTCAATGGCATCCAGCAACAGGCTGGTCCGGTCCTGATTCGCCAGCATCGCATCCAGAATCGCCCGCCTCATTCCTGGCGTCTGCGTGGCAAATCCATCCATCAACACCACACCGACCTGCGGATCAGAATAAGGACTGATGGCGCCAATAGCGGCAATTTTCACCTCTTGAGAGACATCACCCTGGATCAGTGAAAGCAGCGTTTTGCCACTCATGTCAAAACCAACAAACTGTAACACACCAATCGCATTCAACTTTTCAGCCAACGGAGTTTTCGGATTCGCAGCTGCATCAACCAGCTTCTGATAGAATACCTTCAACTGTTTCTGATCGGCTTCTGACAACTTGGTCTGATACTGAGCGATCGATTTCCCACGCCGTCTGAGACTGTTCCCCAGTCCTTCAAAACTGGCGATCTGTAATCCAAGCTGCTGATCGGAGTCCATCCCGGCAATCAACGAGAGCGTTTCTTCGATTTCGTCTGCTTTGAGTCGAGGACCGATGACCGCTGCCATTTCACGGACGGCGTCAGTCACACCTGTGTGAGTTGATACCTGGGCATCGGCTGCATTTAGTTGTTTGAGGAACGACTTGAAAATTGCCACGGTCTGATCGGGAGCAGAAGAAAGCACGGCGGCACGCGTCCAGGAATCATTGGCCCCCTTCAGCATCAAACGGGCCAGTTGATCTACCATCGAAGAGACATCGCCCGCCTCGCCTAGACTGATGGCCAACTGGAAGCGTAATCGCCCATCTGCCGAATCGACCAGCGACAGAACCTGCTCTTTCAGCTTGGAATTTTTCGACAAAAGTGGCTCACTCAAACGAACGGCCTGCTCTTTGACGCGCTGTGATGCATCCTTCAAGGCCGTTTCCAGAACCGCATCACTCAATTTCCCTAATCCTTCTAATGCCCATAAGGCCTGGATTCGTGCCTGTGCTGATTTCCCATTGGAAACCAGTTGTTCTAACTGCGGTTGAATCGATGCATCCTGTTGTTCGAAAATCAAACGCGCGGCGGTTTCCCGCTGCCAGGCGTTCTTCGAACCGAGGGCTGTCACCAACTGTTCCGGAGTCGCATCTTTTAAAGACATATAAACGCTTTTATCGATCTTGGCATTCTTCGGAACAATCCGATAAATCCGCCCCCGATCGATTCCGTCATTCAAGTCAGAGCGTTCTTTTAATTCGGCCGGCATGAACTGCGGATGCTCAATCACCGCGCGATACATGTCACACAAGTACAAGGCCCCATCAGGACCATTGGCCATATTCACAGGCCGGAACCATTCATCACGGCTGGCGATGAACTCCACTTTGTCACGACCATATTTTGAATCATAGGTCGCTCCCATAGGAGTCATGATATCACGGTGCACCAGATTCGCGGTCGGCTCACAGGTGAAACTGTTCCCATAAAATCCTTTGGGAAATAAATCTCCACGGTAAATGGTCACGCCGCAAGCGGCGGTAAACTGCCCCGCATGCAGTGTGGAAGTTGTCCAGGTTCGGCTGATGGCGTACACACGGGAATCTTCGCCATCAGGAGAAACATCATGATAGACCGACTTCACAGCCAGATACGGATTTCGTTTGAGGTATCGATTCTCCAACACGATATGTTTATTCGGATTCCGGTTCGAACAGACAAACCGATTTCCATAATCGTCAAACGTCAGACCAAACTGGCCAATTCCGGAAATCGATTCATATTTACCTGACAAGGGATGAAAGCGAAAATCAAGACCGTTGATCGGAACCTGCTTCGCTTTTTTCTGCCATTCCGGATGCGTGGCAATCACAGAACCGCCACGCAGTCCATTGGAAATATAAATGTGATTATCAAGCCCCAACGTCGGATGGTTGGCCCGCAATTGTGAGTTTTCTTCTTTGAACCCCGTGAACCATGTTTCCACGACATCGGCTTTGTCATCGCCGTTGGTATCTTTCATAAACTGCACTTTGCCGGCCAGAGTGACAATCAGTCCCCCTTTCCAGGGTTGAACTCCGGTCGCAAATAAGAGTTTGTCGGCAAAGACCGTCGCGGTCTCGTAATACCCATCCTGGTCTTTATCGCGTAATAATTTGATGCGGCTTTTCGGATCTTCGCCTGGTTTAGGTCCATGCGGGTAATCCGTCATTTCCACAACCCAGAGCACTCCGGTTTCATCAAAGGCCACCGCCACCGGGTTAATCACATTCGGCTCGGACGCCACCACCTGCATTTCAAAGTCGGGGTGAACCACGGTCTGCTTCAATGATTCTTCAGGAGACAAAGGAGACTTGGGCACCGCCGTCTGCTTGTCGGCTGCCAGCGTCAACTGCAGACACATCCCCAAAGCCAGTACGACAAACCCCCAGCGGATTCCAGAGACAGCAATTCCTGAAATCGAATCATTGTTTCTCAAAAGATGTTGTTTTAATGCAAGAAGTTTCGCTTGTTTCATGTTCGATCACCGTATCAATACAGACTGAATTCTGGTTGGAATGACAACTTTTGATAAGTCAGACTAAATCTATCGTAACTGACACTCAGACGATTCTCTATCTTCCCCCAAGCCGGTTTTTCTAAATCGGCCGAATTTATTAACAATCCTAACGTTTAACAGGAACCAAAGTCACGAGCGATGTCAAACTATTATCGAATTGACGGACAACCACCAGCTATTTTGCGAAAACCTGTTTTCAACGGTTCAAATTGGTTTCATGTCCTCTGCCAAATTGTTTACCCTGATAACAGCTTCATCAGGTCGTTCCGCATTACGGAATGACGATCAAAATTCCTATTTAACTTCAAAGTGAACTATGTCGTCTACCAGCCTGGTTTTAATTCGCTTCTGTTTGTCGGCCTGGGTCGGAGCGGCGGTGATCTTTGTTATCACTGGCGTTCAGGACGTTACCTTCCAGCCCTTTGACTCTCTCGTGCGAGACCAGCTGATCACGCTGCACTTTCCCGTTTATTATACGATCGCCTGGGTCTTATTGGTGGGAGCATTTCTGGGCAGTCTGGGAATCCGTGCCAAAGAATTGATCCCTCGCCGCAGGGCCAATCTGATTCTGGGGCTGGTCGTGCTCGCGCTCGGCATCAGCCTGATCGACTACTTCTGGATTTATACGCCACTCGAATCCATGATCACGCCTCCCGGAAGCCCGCGGCCTGCCGAGTTTCGGAGCTACCATCAGGCGTCCAAGTACATTAATAGTGTCAATATCCTATTAAGCCTGACAGCCGCGATACTGGCAAACCTGCCTGTACTATCTCAGAACAAAAGAAACGCAGAAGCGTAAGCGTTAATCTCGAATATGAAATAACTGCTTGAGTGCATCCAGGAGTCCGTGCGGCGTTCCTTCCCGCGCCTCTTGCCTCAATACTTCCAGAGGGGGATGCAGCAGTTTATTCACAATTTGTTCGATCGAGCGTTTGATCAAATCCTGATCTTTCTCGTCCAGGTGGGAAAGCTTGCTGAACAGTTTATCAACTTCCTGCTCACGCACATCGTGCCATTGTTCCCGCAGCTGCTTGATGATCGGACCGGTTGCCCGATGATAAACCCCGTGCATGAATCGGTCTGTTTCTTCATCAATAATCGCGAGTGCTTTTTCCACTTCTTTTTGACGCGCCTTACGGTTTTTCTCGCAGGTCGCTTCCAGATCATCGATATCGTAAAGAAAAATGTTATCACTGATCTTGCCGACCGCAGGATCAAAATCGCGAGGTGCTCCTAAATCGAGAATGAAAAACGTTTTGTTCCCCGCCTTGTTTAAAACACGTTGGAAGCAGGCCACATCGACGATCGGTTGAGAAGCACCCGTCGTACTGACAATCACATCGGCTTCTGCAAGACAGTCTTCCAGATCCTGATAAGGCTTGGCTTGACCACCGACTTTCATCGCCAGCTTCTCTGCATTTTCCAGACTGCGATTCACGACGTTAATCTGCTTCACCCCTTCGTCTTTCAGGTAGGTCAGCGTCTCTTCCGCCATTTCGCCGGCACCGATGATCAACACGGTTTTGTCATCAAAGCGTTCGAAAATCCCTTTGCCGAACGTGCCCACTGCCACACTGGCAATCGAAACCCGCCCTTCTGCAAGTTGTGTTTCTGTCCGCACCCGGGCCGAAACCCGGATCGCCTGTTGAAACAGCGCGTGGGTTAAGGGGCCACACAGTTCGTTCTCGGTTGCACGTTGATAGGCCTCTTTGACCTGATTCACAATCTGCGGTTCGCCTAACACCATACTGTCAAGACTGGAAGCAACCTGAAACAGATGTCGGACTGCATCCGGCCCCGTGCGTTCCAGAAAGTCTTCAAAAAAATCGCTGACGGGGACCTGATGAAACTCGGAAAAGAATTTTGCCAGATCCTGATGTGACGGACCCGCCTCTGATTCCTGCGTCGCCGTATACAACTCCACCCGATTGCAGGTCGAGATCACGACCATCTCGGTATCAGGGTAGGATTGCTTCAGTACAGAATAGGCGTTATCCAGCTGTTCTTTCGACGAGAAAGCCAGCTTCTCGCGAATATCCAAACCTGCTGTCTGATGGTTACAGTAAACGACCTGCAGATTCACGAAACGATCCTTTCTGCAGTCGATCCCGGAGTATCCTCGTTCGGAGAAGAATAAAAAGAGTGCCAGGAATCAAAATTCAGGATGCGCACATTCGTCAGAATTTGAATGCCGATCACCGTCAACAGCAACAGTCCCCCTGTCCAGATGGTTAATTGTGCGATATGTTTTTGATTGGGTTGTTTCTTACGAAGAATAAAAATGACGCTGATCATCATGGCGGCCCACACAATTTCATACACGATAATCACCGGATCAACGAACGAAATGGCTTGAGCCCCTTTGCGAACATAGACTCCCAGCCCAATTCCAATTCCCATTCCGATCGTCAACAGGGGTGCCGAGATCATCAGCGCCCAGCGATTCAAACGCGCTAATTTCGCCAGACTGGGAAGATTGAATCCTTCCGAAAAATTCTGTTTCTGCTTGAGTCGGCGATGCTGGATCAGATACATCGCGCTAACAACGAAACAGAGTGCAATCCCCACCCCTCCCAGTACCAGCAGCGCAGCATGCAGCAGCGCCCAGGAGCGAATGGCTGGCTGCACCAGGGTATTGGTCACATCATCCACAAAGTAAGACGAAACCACCAACGCCAGGACCAGGGGAAACAGGAACAGGCCGATTGACAGTTCTTCATCGATCAGATTGATAAACAGAAAAATCGCCACCAGCAGCCAGGCAAAGACGACCAGCCAATCATGGGTCGAACTCAACAGAGGCGGAAGTTGGGTTTCCCGGGCACGATTAAAAAGGTAAGCCGTCTGTGCTACCAGACCCGCCAGAGAAAACAGAAAGATCAGAGGCCGCAGGTATCCGCTTTTTTTCCGCAGAAATCGGGCCAGCTCTAATCCGAGAGCCACCAGATAACTGGCCATAAAACAGAAAACAGTGACATTCGATAACATGCTGGTTACTTTGTTTCAGAAGAGAGGAACAAATGTGGAGGGCTCTCTACGTGACTGACGGGAATCAGAACGACTCACTATTATAGGGCCGTACAGCAGGTTAAGGGCAAGTCATCTTGCTTCAGATTCTAATTCGTACTCTGATATTTTTTTATGTAGCGTATTCCGATTGATCCCCAGGCGCGTGGCGGTCTTGGTCTGGACCCCCTGACAAGACCTTAAAACCTGTAAAATCAGTTCTTTCTCCACTTGCGACACAATTTGCGTGTGCACATTGGTTGAGTCTTCTCCGACACGCTGTAATTCCATCGCCACCAGTTCCCGACAGAGCAACTCTGGATCCTGCTCCTTGGAAGGCAGCGATCGGGGAACGGATTTACCTGTCACGTGTCCTGGCAACAAATCCAGAGAAGGACCGTCTTCTCCCGACAGCACAATCAGCCGCTCAACGTAATTCTGCAGTTCCCGCACATTCCCGGGCCAGGCATAATTCTTGAACGTTGATAAGACTTCGTCTGAAAAATGAGGCAACGGAATCTGTTCTTCTGCCGAAAATTGCTTGGCAAAGAAGTGGATTAAATCCGGAATATCTTCAGCACGCTCACGCAACGGGGGCAGATCGATGGGAATCACATTCAAACGATAATATAGGTCTTCACGAAAGCGGCCTGCTTCAATTTCATCCAGTAAATTGCGGTTCGTCGCCGCAACGATCCGACAGTCGACTTGAATCGAACGCGTATCTCCCACGCGCTCGAACTCATGCTCCTGCAATACGCGTAATAGCTTGACCTGCAGTGTAAAACTGACCGAGTTAATTTCATCCAGAAAGATGGTCCCGCCATGGGCGGCTTCAAAGCGCCCCGTTCGATTTTCGACGGCACTGGTAAAGGCACCTTTAATATGCCCAAATAGTTCACTCTCCAGCAGGCTTTCACTGAGCGCGCCACAGTTCACGCGGATGAAGGGACCGGTGGCGCGGGGGCTCAATTCATGGATGCCTCGCGCAATCAATTCCTTACCGGTACCTGTTTCGCCAGTCAGCAACACCGTTGATGATGTACTGGCAGCGCGACGAGTCAGGCGATAGATATTTCGCATGGCCGCACTGTAACCGACCATGTCTTCTAAAATTGGGCGATCGTCTTCCATTCTAACTCTGGGAAAATCCTATTCCTTCACAGGGAAGCCAATCACAGAAAACACTTTGGAAGTGTGTCACTGAGTCATAAAATCTTTCAAATACGAAAATTTTTCGAAAGATCATGAAGTCCCTGCTAATTCAGCATGAAATAATTGCACCTGCATGCACAAAAAGATGGCGAACGCACTGCTATAATATGCTTTCTTGTGGGAACACGGAAGAGGCAGAGTGAATTTTTTTGAGAAACAATGACGTTTACTTCATTCATTCGTTACAAGCGTCGCAAAGTGCACAAAAAACAGGCACCGTATGCCTGCATCCAATGCTCCTTTACTCAGATCCAGAGACCACAGGCATTTCCGCTGTAGCAGGAACGGGGCTATTTTGCCCATCAACCAAAACCACCTTAGGCTGATGGCAGCGTGATTCCTTTTCTTTATACTCTGCATAGCTGGCAATGATCACCAGGTCATTCGGTTTGACCAGATGAGCGGCAGCCCCATTAATACAGATCACACCCGAGCCTGGCTCGCCTAAAATGGCATAAGTCGTCAGTCGGGTACCAGAGGTGATGTTGTAAATCTGTACTTGCTCGTACTCAACAATATCAGCAGCTTCCATCAACTCCTGATCAATGGTCACACTGCCATTGTACTCCAGATTCGCTTCCGTCACGGTAGCGCGGTGAATTTTTGATTTGAGCAAAACACGTTTCATCATTCTAAACCTAAAAGAAGATCGACTTCTTCCGACTGTAAACCAGACTTTCAGACCAAAACTGTCGGCGTATACTAACCAGAGGCCACATCGACAAGCAAGAACATATCCAAACGATCACATTTGCTCTATTTTAAGTCTGCATGGGCGTAACACCTGAGAGTTGCCCCTCATCAATATTATAGCCTTGTCCCTCTTCCTTACCATCCAAATTACGGACCCAGGGTTCATCTGGCTTGGCCCCCATGGCCCGTGCATACAGGTAATAATACGTAGGAATGAGAAACAGAACCAGAACCGTGGCCAGCATCAGACCGAAAATCAAACTGGCAGCCATCGGGATAATAATCTGGGCCTGAAACGAAGTCTCTTTCAAAATTGGCGCTAATCCGACGATCGTTGTCATCGAAGTCAGCAATACAGGCCGAAAACGTCGCTGTCCCGCATCCAGCAGCGCCGCTTTTAAAGGCAGACCATCAGCGATACGATGATTGATAAAATCGATTAATACAATCGAATCATTGACCACGACACCTGTTAAAGCGACCAAACCGAATAAGGAAAACAGTGTTAACTCCATTCCCAAAATCGCATGGCCAAACACGGCTCCAATAATCCCAAAAGGAATGATGCCTAAAATAATCAAAGGTTGGACATAAGATCGAAACTCCACCGTCAGTAAGGCAAACATCGATGCCATCGCGATCAGTAGTCCGACAATCAAACTATTCACTGACTCGTCCGTCTGCTCCTGCTGCCCTTCCCAACGGACTCGCACATCAGGATATTTAGCCAATAACTGATCCATAAAACCGCCTGGTTTTTTCAGCGATTGAACAATCTCCCGTGCGTTGCCTTCTTTCTCATTCAGATCGGAAGACACGGTGATCGACCGCTGTTGATCAATCCGGTTGATTTCGGAATATCCGCGTTTCACATCAATTTCAGCCAGTTCGGTAATCGGTCGCTCAGAGCCATCTCCTGTTCGAATCCGGATATCATCAAAGCCCATCAGAGAACGACGTTCTTCTTCCGGATAACGAACCATCAATTTGACTTCATGCCTCCCGCGCTGAAGCCGCATGACTTCTTCTCCGTAATACGTCGCACGGACCGTCTCTGCAACATCTGCTAAAGGCACACCCATCGCACGGGCTTTGTCTTTGATCTTGATCTGGAACTCCCACTTACCGGGACTGGAGTCATCATTAATATCTTTCACTCCCGGATAGGTGGCCAGTTCCTGTTTACATGCTTCCACCGCCGCTTCCAACTCATTCAGGTGTTTCGCATCCGCCAGCAGTTTAAATTCAATCGGCTTGCCACCAGGCCCCATTGAGGGGGAATTAAAAGTCAGTCGATCGACGCCAGGCACCTCACCGACTCGCTCTCGCCAGAGATCAAGAATTTCTTCACTGCCCAGCGTCCGCTCTTCTGCTTCGACGATCTCCACACTGACTTTGCCGACATGACTCCCTTCGACTGAGCCGCCAAGCCCTCCCCCCGACTCATCACGCGTACCAAAGCCGACATTCCTGCGAACCAGCTTAACCAGAGAGTTGCCATGTTCCTTCTGATAGTCCTGATCCAGCTCTTCAAACACCTCTTGAATTTTCCGAGTCGCCTCACCGGTAATCGATTGTGGCGTTCCATCGGGAAATTCGACCGTGGCTTCAATCATTCGATAATCGGTCTTCGGAAAGATATTGAACGGCGCGAATCCGCCCAGAATCAATCCTGCCGACAACAACATGAGTGCGCCTGCCACCGCGAGTGCAGAGCTCGGATAGTTCAACGCCGCTTTCAAAACAGGCAGATAGATTCGTTCGATAAATTTATTCAATTTTCGCCCGACAAAACCCTCTGATGGATCCTGATCCGCTCCCTTTACAGAAGTTTGTTTTCCATGTGCCAGATGACAGGGAAGAATAAACGTACTTTCCAACAGGGAAATCACTAACATCGCGATCACGGCGATCGGCATCACAGCGATGAATTTCCCCATAATGCCTGAAACAAACAACAACGGCATAAATGCGATAACGGTGGTGGTCACGGAAGCACAAACAGAAGGCAATACTTCCGTCGCACCATCAATGGCGGCGACAAGAAATGACTTTCCCATCTGCCGATGCTCATAGATGTTCTCACCCACCACAATCGCGTCATCAACGACAATCCCGAGCGCCATCAAAAACGCGAACATCGAAAGCATATTTAATGTCTGGCCGGTATAGTACAGCACAATACACGCACCAAACATCGAAATCGGAATCCCCAAAGCAACCCAGAACGCCAGCCGAAATTCCAGAAAAATCGTCAGCGTGATAAAAACAAGAATCAAACCCTGCAACCCGTTTCGGCTGAGCAGACTCATTCGATCGCGGACATCGATCGACTGATCTTTCCACAACTTCAACGAATAGCCTGGCGGCAGGTTGGCGGTTTTCACATACTCGCGAACCTGCTCCACAATCGCCAGCAGGTCTTCCTGTGCGGTTCGTTCGACGGCAATTGACAGAGCCGGCTTTCCGTCAATTTCACTGATCATCGTCGTATCAGAAAAATCATCCTGCACCCGCCCGATATCGCCGACGGTAAGTACCACTCCCCCCGGCTCAGTCACCAGGGGAATCTTCTCGATCTCACTGCCAATCAAATGTTTATTCTTACCTCGCAGCAGTAAGACCTGCGAATCGGTAATCAGCTTCCCCCCTGGCAACTCCAGGTTTTCCCGGCGAACCGTTCGCGCCACGTCCTGTAATGTCAGACCATATTTACGAAGCGTCGCTTCCGGGATTTCAATATCAATCTGGTAATCACGGGCCCCCGCGATATTCGCCTGCGAAACCGACTTAAGCTGCAATAATTCATCTCGAATTCGCTCGGAGACCGACCGCAACTCCCACTCACTGTTGGCACCTTCCTCATCAGGACCAATCACAGCAACTTCGATCGCCACCTGCCTGAACGTAATCTGCTGGACTTCCGGATCTTCTGCCAGCTCCGGAAAACTGGGAATACGGTCGATTTCGGAGCGGACCTCATTCAGAATTTTCTGCACATCAGGCACGTCAGCCCTGAGTTCCAATACCAATGACCCCGAGCCTTCATTGGCAATCGAGGTCATTTTTTTTATTCCGTCAATCGAACGGACGGCTTCTTCCATCTTCTGGCAGATACCTTCTTCGACTTCATCCGGACTGGCACCGGGATAAGGAACCGAGACCAGAATGATTTCCAGCTCAAATTCCGGGAACACTTCCCGCCGCATGAGCATTAGCGAAACCAGTCCGACGCCCAAAACGGTAACCATCAATGTGTTCATCGCGGGCGAATTACTGATCGCCCATTTGATGACCGACCTCATTTTGCCCCTCCTTCACGGACGAGCATGCCATCATTGGCAGTGCTCAATGGAGAAGTCACAACATGATCGCCTGGCTTCAGCCCGGAAGCTCCCAGTTCAACCAACAGTATGTCGTCGCTCGTGTCGACGACACGAATCTTCTCGGAATGCAACGTGCCTTCTCGCACGACCCAGACCAGATTTCCGGGGCGAATCGCCGTTTCGGGAATCGTCAGTAAGGAAACGTTTCCTGTGAGTGGAATTTCGATTGAAACATACATTCCACGCGTCAAAGGGGGCGCGCCCACAACCTGATCGGTTGGCTTCCCATTCACTAAGATCTCTGCAGGTCGGGGGTCGGGAACCACAATCCGGCAGGGAACCGTTCTCGTTTTCTCGTCCAGACCAATCCCATCATAGCGGGAAAGTTTTCCATTCCAGATATATTTTCTGCCCCCCAACTCATAGGACACTTTGACGGGAAGCTGCGGGAGCTGATATCCCAGATCATGTCGATTTGTCTGGTCCACCTTGACCAACGCTTGTCCTTTTTTCGCTGTCTGTGCGGCGTGCTGCCACAGTTGGTACAACTCTTCCATTCGCAAATTCGAACGGACTTCGACAGAGGAAGTATCTTCGATGGTCACCAGTGGATCCCCCACTTTGACATAACCATCTTTTTCCACCGAGTCCTCGACAATAACTCCATCTATGGGAGAGTAAATCCGAGTGCGGCTCAAATCGAGTTTGGCTCTCGAAAGCTGGACTCCCACCAGATCACGGGCATGCATCATTCGCTGCCGACGCGATTTGAGCAAATCGGCCTCGTTCGTCAACTTTTGCAAAGCGTTGCGTGCAGCAAGTTCACTCCGTTTTGCTTCTTCGTAATCCGTATCGGATACGACATTTCTTGCCCGTAATTTCTCGATTCGATTCAAATGAGTTTTCTGCAGTCGCACTTCTTCGTGTGCTAAATCAATCATCGCTTTGGCGTTGTCGATCTCGACTTCTAACTCGTCAATCACGTCCTGTGCCTGGGCATGTTCCTGAGTCAACCGCTTGACTTCCAGCTGGTAATTCTCTGGATCAATCTGAATCAGGAGATTCTCAGTTCCCTCAGATTTCAGTTCCTGAAGAGTAGCTTTGCGGACCAGATTCCCCACCTTACATCCGTTCCGAGTAAAAATGACTTTTCCTGAAACTTCAGCAGCCAGTTTCACTTCCCTCGACGGAACAACAATCCCGTCGACGGTAATCGTGACCCCGGAATCAGAAAGATCAATTTTTTCGGTCGAGACCAGTGGTGCTAAATCTGCCAGCTGTTTTTCGCTCTTCTCCGGTTCCTGCTTCATCGCCATCAGGACGACCAAGCTGCCAAAGCCGATCGCGATGATAAAAATCGGAAGCAAAAAATGCTTGAGTTTCTTAGAAAAACTGCTCGATTTTTGAGTTTTCAAATCTGACATGAGTATTTTCTATCGCGAAATGCTTCACAACAAGAATTGACCACGGACGCGAAAAGCCAATTTGTGAAAATCAAAATGAAATGGATTGTTCAAACAGTAGCGAAAGCACTCTCCCGCAGGAAAGCCTTTTTATTCGTTCTGACTAAATTCTTTCAATTAGGAAAACGTTACATAAAATCAATACACCTATTCTTAACTCTGGAGGTTCAGATTCCATGAAGTGATGAAGAAGATTCCACTTCTGATGCGGTGAATTCCTGCTTCAGATTCTTAACCGCCGCCAGCGAAAATTGCAGAATATGCTCCATCAAATGCTCTGAATTGTAGTGAGACGCTTTTTCCTCTTGCCCTAACATCAAAGTCACCAGGCCATCAGAAACTCGATAGAACTGACATTGAGCGGCAATGCTGAAAACACACTGCATCCGCCGATATTCTGGAACGCCATCCCCCAGTATCTCCTGCAAGATCGAGTCCGCCACATTCACAAACGGCCGAAACAGCTCCTGAATGAGATGCTCACACGCTTTCGTTGGCCTTAACACTTCACGCATCATCAAATGATTGCTCCAGGACAGCTCTCCCGTTCCCAACATCCGTCTCACCAATGTAGAGACCCAGTCCCGCAGCTTTTGTTCGGGAGTGGTCTCAGAAGTCCATTCTGGTAATGGAGCCCGCGAAACCCCCATCTCCTTGGCCAGGCAGACTACCTCCAGATAAAGCTGTTCCTTATCGCCAAAATAATAATTCACACTGGCGAGATTCACGTCCGCTTTCTGACAGATTTCACGGACCGTGGTCTTCTCGAATCCCTTTTCTGAGAAAACGGGCCCGGCCACTTCCAGTAATCGATCACGGACATTACAAGACGCCATATGAGACTTGTCCCCACTCTTTCTAGCGCATGAGTACTAACTTGACAATAAGCCTCTCGAAACCTCCAAGAGGACGATGATTTCAAAACGTTGTTTCAAACAATTGTATTAAACACGTGTTTAAAATCAATAAGAATTTAAGACAAACCAAGATCCATTCATGTAAGCCATTTAATACAAGCTACTTACAAGCACCTCTTTGACATATCAATTGGTGTGTGCTTCCCCTCTGAGTTCGCTTCTCGCACACCGATCTTGTGACAAATAAACTGTTTATAACGAATTTGCCAGATTTAACCGGTAAGCCGTTCCGGCCCCTCATCCCCAAAATCGAAGCGTTCAAAACCACTTTCGTCCAGGCGTTGTCGTAAGAGTTCTTTCCAAAGCGTTTCCGGAAGACCATTCAGCACGCCGTACAGGACCATGCCGATGGTCAGACAGGCGACCTCGACCACGCGCATCGGGAGTGCAAACTGCTTCAAATCAGCAAAGATTTCTTCGGCACTACAATATTCGCCAAACTTCTGATCACGGTACATAAATTCTACGCCAGAGAAATCCTTACTCCATTCGTAATCGAAAGGGCCGAACTCTCTTCTGCGATGGAGAACCCAGAAACGGGACCCATCAAAACGTATACCGTGTGTTCCTCGCAAAACGTCTGATCCTGTCTTGTATCTGGAATTTCTGAGTGCCATTGAGCAATGAACCCGTCATGCCAGGGAAAAGAAATCATTTGAACAATAAATCATACGGCATTACCCTCTATTTGCGAAGTCCGTTTTATGAACCTCGCCCCTGCTTTTCCTGTCCTTGAAAACCAGGCCCCCGAAGAGCTTCTCCACAGATCTTCGTTGAAACGATCAAAAAACAGCGAACATAAGTCGATAAGTAATCGGAACTTGCTATTATTATAACCTCATCGTCACACGTTAAATTTTATTTTGAATTCCCCAATCTGTAATGAAACATTCTGAACCCTACATCGCTGCCGTAGACATTGTCCGCAAATTGCGAGACGCGGGATTCCAAGCCCTCTGGGCTGGCGGCTGCGTACGGGATCTTCTACTGGAAAAAGAGCCTAAAGACTATGACGTAGCGACCAATGCTCTTCCCGAGGAGGTGCGTCACCTGTTTGGTAAACGCCGCACTCTGGCGGTTGGAGCCAGCTTTGGAGTGATCATCGTCCGAGGCCATCAGCCGGACTGCGATGTCGAAATCGCCACGTTTCGCAGTGAGGGCCCCTACCTTGATGGACGTCGCCCCGAACACGTCAAATTCACCACGGCGGAAGAAGACGCTCAACGTCGCGATTTCACGATCAACGGCATGTTCTACGACCCCATCAATGAATCGATCTACGATTATGTCGGAGGAAAAGTGGACCTCCAGCAGCATCTGATTCGCGCCATTGGTAATCCCCTGGAACGAATGCAGGAAGACAAATTACGCTTACTTCGCGCCATCCGCTTTGCTGCCACGCTCGGGTTTCACCTCGCTGAATCCACATTCCACGCCATTCAGACCATGGCCAATGAAATCACGGTCGTCAGCCCAGAACGGATTGCCGAAGAATTACGCAAAATGCTGATTCATCCTCACCGGAGAGATGCAATTGAACTCGTACAAAGCTCCGGCTTAATGAAACCGATCATCCCCGAACTCGCACCATTGTGGGAAATCGAGGAACATCTGCCTCTCTGGAACCGAACCCTGGATCGACTCGAGCTATTAACTACGGCCAACTTTGAGACCGCTTTCGCCGCGTTATTGCTCGATTTGCCGGCAGCAACTCCCGCAGATCAACTCGACGCAGCTCACCAGATCTGCAAACAACTTCGTTTCTCCAACCACGGCCTTCATCTGGCCCTGTGGCTGATTGAACACCGAATGAGTCTGCAAGGCGCCCGCGATTTTAAACTTTCAAAAATCAAACGATTGCTGGCTCATGAGAATTGCCCTTACCTGTTTGAACTGGTCCACGCTGACCTGACTTCTCAAAAACAACCTTTGGAGGACCTTGAATTTTGTCGCCAGTATCGGGATCATACTCCCATCGAGGTATTAAATCCTCCCCCACTCATCACGGGTAATGATTTGATTGACTACGGCATTCAATCAGGGCCCGAGTTTAAAGAACTGCTGACGCGGATTCAGGACGCGCAGTTGGAAGAATCAATCCATACGCACGAGGAAGCACTCGCCCTGCTCGCCCGACTGCATCAAACATAAGTCACTACTTCCCGATTTACTCAATAGAAACACGCTAAGGTTTTTTCATGACAGATTCAGTTCGTATTGGAATTATCGGTGCCGGCGCAGTCTCCGATTACCACCATGTCCCAGGCATCAATCTCGATCCTCGCGCCGAACTGGTCTCGATTTGTGACCCCAACTCCGAACTCCTGGCGCAACGCCAGTCAGACTGGGGAAAAACCAAAGTCACGACGAAATACGAAGAGATCGCCAACGACCCTGAAGTCGATGCAGTGATCATCGCCACCCCAAACTTTACGCACCATGAAATTGCATTAGCCTGCATCAAAGGGGGCAAGCATGTCATGTGCGAAAAACCACTGGGCTTAAATTATACTGAATCAGCAGAAATGTACCGCGCTGCCCGCGATGCCAATCTGCGACACATGACGGCGTTTACTTATCGATTTGCCCCCTCCATGCGGTACGTGAAGCATCTCGTGGAATCCGGCGCACTCGGCGTTCCCCGGCACTTCCGCAGCCAGCGGTTTCTCGACTGGCCCGAATCAAGCTGGGGCTGGCGACAAAGTAAAAAACTGGCTGGTGCCGGCGACCTGTTTGACATGACCATTCACCGCATCGATTTTGCGCAAGACCTGCTCGGCCCGATCAAAAGCATTTGTGGCGCGGTGGCGCAATTTGTCCCCCGAGACAAAACATCAGACGGAGAGCCCTGTGAACCATCTGAAGTTGACGACTGGTCCTCGCTCATCGGCCAATTTGAAAACGGAGCAGTCGGCGTCTGGGAAGGCAGCACCTTGATGAAAGGCTATCACAATGACGGCTTTGGCTACGAGTGGGCGGAAGTGAATGGCTCGGAAGGTTCCGCCGCTTATCAGTTGACCGATCCCAACAACATCCTGATCGGCAAACCGGGCCAAACGATGGAAAAGTTACCCGTTCCGGAAGAATTTCTGGTGATTGAAGGCAGTCCGCGAGAGCCGCACGAAGGCGTGCCCAGCACCGTCTTCCGCTATGATCTGGTTTACGAGTTTGTGTCGGCCATCGTAGAAGAACGGGACGCGATCCCCGGTTTTGACCACGGTGCGTCAGCCCAGTTGATTGCTGATTCCGTACTCGAATCATTTGACAAACGGACTTGGATCGACATCAACTGTGATTTATAAGACTCAGAAAGTCAGCTGATAGCGCACCATACCGGTGGGAGAGATATCGTAGTTGCCGATATCCGACTTGTATTCCAGCTTACGATTGAAGACGTAGCCGATTTCGAACTGGCTGATCATGCCATTGGTATGCTTGGTCTCCACACCACCCATTAATCGCAAATCGCTGTAAGTGGCAATATCATCAAAGCCGGTTGCGCCTCGGCGAATTCCCCAGGAACCACCGCCAAATTCGCCAGCCACATACAACCAGCGTTCTTTTGACTCATCTTTTTCAACTCGATAGGTGAACTTGGGCTTGGGGAAAATCAGTTCCAGCCGTGAACCTTCACTGAACCACATAATCATACCTGCTGCCGGCAACAACATAATGTCTTCCCGGTCCAGATACACAACCCCCATCACAAATTGCTTGGATCGTGAATGCACATAATATGCCAGCCCTTTTCCAGTGATTCTCAGTGAATCGGACGTGACATTCTTGAAATCACTGTAAACGCCCGGCGCCACTTCCAGCTCGTAAGACCACTTTTCATTGACTTTATTAAACCACCGAAAGGCAACGGACGTATCATAGACGCGTGCCGGCAAATCGGTTCTTATCGGGCCATCCAGATAATGCACACCAAATCGGGGTGTGGCAGTAAATCCTTCAAAGCGCGGAAACTCTACGGTTTCAGACAGTGCCAGAGTGAAGATCCCCAACTCATCGCCTGATCCGGGTAACCAGGTAACACTTCCCGTGGCACTCTTATGAGAAATCAAAGGCACAAATGTTTCACAATCGATGCACTCATCCTCGGGTTCTGCCCAGTCTTGCTCATCATCAAGCAATTGAGGTGGAATCCCCAATGCTTCCCGCGATTCAGCGTCCAAAACATTGGGCACCTGGGGGGATTGGCTAACCTGCTTAATGTCAGGATCCTGATCTCGGGGCATGAAAATGGTACGATGACGCAAAGAACGCCCCTTGGCAGAGCCAGAGTCTTCGAGATTCGAAGCCCCTTTCTGCGCATAAACCGAGCCGGTAATGCCGCTCAAAATGAGCGTGCACAGGGCAATTGCACGAAAAACAGCCTGTGGAGACTGAAAAAACATACCTGATTTTTTCCCGGATTAAGGATAAGGAGCGACTGGAAACATGCCTGGCTGACTTTCGTCGCTTGGAAAGCACGATCTGACAAACAGGGAAGGTAGACATAAACTGAGGGGGGGTGAGAGAGGGAAAGAGTGAAATATCAAGGAATTGCGAACAGGTCAACCCGAATCTTAACCCCGGCTTCTCTCGAAATCTCTGAGAAAATGCCCTGCTCTAATCGTTGCCCCTTACTACAAGAGATGTTAGAATCAGGTACTCCAAGCGAGATATATACATCAGAACACACGAATTTTATTTTACCAGGAACTGACAAGAAATGGGACGTGTTGAAAAAGGGCGTGAGCTTGCCCAACGTCGAGTACGAAAGCACAAGCTGAAGAAACTCCGGGAAAAGTTTGCCAAAGCAAAAGACGCATCCGAAAAAGAGCAGATCAAAGAAAAAGTTCGTAAGATCAGCCCTTTCGCTGTCTTGGAAGAATCTGCCTGAGGCACTAAGAGCCTTTGTACATAAAACGATGACGCTAACTTGATTCAGAGTGAGCGTCGTTTTTTCATGCGCGGTAGCCAGCTCCGCTAATCCATCCCCCCCCCCATAAAAACACAGCCTAAAAACGCAGCCAAAAAAAACACAGCCCCGGAGATCACCCCGAGGCTGCGAAAACCCATTGCCCAAAAGGGCGGTCATTACTTTTCAGAAAACAGATACGAGCCTTCACTCGCATCCACATAGATCGTGGCCCCTTCCGAGAAAGCCCCGGAAAGCAACTTGTTGGCCAGCTCGTTCTGAATATTTTGCTGAATCGTTCGCTTCAAAGGTCGTGCCCCATACACCGGGTCATACCCTTCTTCCGCCAATAAATCTTTGGCGGCCATCGATACTTCCAGTGAAAACCCATTGTCTTCGACCAGCGCCGACAGATTCTTCAGCTGCAGGTCGACAATCTGACGAATCTCCTCGCGTCCCAACGGATGGAAGACAATTACTTCATCAATCCGGTTGAGGAACTCGGGGAGAAATTCATGCTGCAGTGCGTCCATCACACGATTATGAATGATCTGCTCATCTTCTTTTCCAGACAGATCCATAATCGTCTGACTGCCGATATTCGACGTCATCACCACAATCGTGTTCGAAAAATCGACAGTGCGGCCGTGACTGTCGGTCAATCGCCCGTCATCCAGAAGCTGCAATAAGATATTAAACACATCGCGGTGTGCCTTTTCGACCTCGTCCAGCAGCACCACCGAATAAGGCTGACGCCGCACCGCCTCGGTTAATCGCCCCCCTTCTTCGTATCCGACATATCCTGGAGGAGCACCGATCAAGCGTGCGACAGAATGCTTCTCCATGAACTCGCTCATGTCGATACGAATCATATTCCGCTCGTCGTCAAACAGAAAACCGGCGAGTGCCTTACACAGTTCTGTTTTTCCCACACCCGTAGGTCCCAGGAACATGAAAGAACCAATGGGCCGATTCTGATCCTGCAGTCCGGAACGAGACCGCCGGACCGCGTTAGACACCGCTTCGACTGCTTCGTTCTGGTTGATCATCCGCTGATGAATTTCATCTTCCATTCGCAGCAGTTTTTCCCGTTCTCCCTGCAGCATCTTGGAAATTGGAATGCCGGTCCACATGCTGATTACCTTGGCGATATCTTCGGGGGTCACCTCTTCGCGCAACAATCGTTCTCCGCCGACATCCCCCAGCTCCGATACCCGCTCTTCCATTTCCGACAAACGCTGACGGGCGGCATTCAATTCCTGCTCTGCTTTATAAGCAGTCGCATAGTCTTCATTGGAATTTGTCTGCTGAGCCCGATGAAATGCCTGCTCGTAAGCAGTATTTAAGCGATCGATCTCTTCCTTCAACGGCTGCAGTCCAGCCAAAGCTTCCTTCTCCGTTTCCCAGCGGGTTTTGAGTGCATTCACACTCTCTTCGCGATCGGCGATCTGCTTGCGCAGCTCTTCCAATCGCTCCTTGCTCTCCGGAGTCGTTTCCGTTGCCAGAGCAGTCGCCTCAATCTGCATCCGCGTTAACTGCCGAGTAGCCTCATCAATTTCAGAAGGCATCGAATCCATTTCCATCCGCAACTGGCTGGCTGCCTCATCGACCAGGTCGATTGCTTTATCAGGCAGAAAACGATCGTTGATATAACGGTCCGACAATGTCGCCGCGTTGATTAACGCGTCATCCATAATCCGCACGCCGTGATGGGTTTCATAACGTTCTTTCAACCCACGCAGAATGGAAATCGTATCTTCAACAGTCGGCTCCTGAACCATGACCGGCTGAAAACGTCGCTCCAGTGCAGGATCTTTTTCAATGTATTTGCGATATTCATCGAGTGTCGTTGCCCCCACACAATGTAACTCGCCGCGTGCCAGAGCCGGCTTCAACAGGTTGGACGCATCTGCCCCTCCTTCTGCTGCCCCCGCACCGACCACCGTATGCAATTCGTCAATGAACAGAATGATCTCACCTTTAGCCTGCTCAATTTCTTTCAGCACGGCTTTCAGACGATCTTCGAACTCGCCGCGATATTTGGTCCCGGCAATCAATGCCCCCATGTCTAAGGCAATGACTCGTTTATTCTTCAGATTCTGTGGCACATCGCCCATCACAATCCGATGGGCAAGCCCTTCTACAATCGCCGTTTTTCCGACACCGGCTTCCCCAATCAAGACCGGGTTATTCTTTCGACGACGGGAGAGAATCTGAACAACACGACGGATTTCCTGGTCGCGGCCAATTACCGGGTCAATCTTACCCTGGCGCGCTAACTCGACCAGATCTTTACCGTACTGCTCCAATGATTGATATTTCTCTTCCGGACTCTGATCGGTCACGCGCTGCCCGCCGCGTACTGCCTGCAATGCAGATAAGACATCTGATTCTTCGATCCCATTCAGTTCCAGCAACCTCTTAACCTGATCATCGACCGTGGTAAACGCCAACAGCATATGTTCGGTCGAGACAAAATTGTCCTGCATCTGGTCAGCGCGATCCTGCGCCGCCTGTAATACCTTGAGCAGATCCTGGCCTATGCCAACCTGCATCGCCGCCCCTGAAACTTTTGGCAGACGATTGATTTCATCATCGACCATCTTTTGAAGCTGAGGCAGATTCGCACCAATTTTTTGAATCAGCGGTTTAACAACCCCCTGCTCCTCGTCCAGCAACGCTTTCAGTAAATGCAGAGGCTTGATTTCCTGTTGGCCGAAATCTTCTGCCGCCTGCTGGGCACGCTGCACTGCTTCCTGAGCTTTCACAGTTAATTTTTCAAATCGAAACGCCATCATGCTCCTCCAATTCTGTTTATCATCTGCGCAGCAACTCAACAGCCTGGATTATCATACGAAATAATCCGCCGACAAGCAGTGCCTCGACATTTTTATCTATTTTTTATGAAACAGACCCGGTGAGGTGGGAATAAAATTGAGCCTGCAAATCAGTTTGAAAGTGGTAATCGTATTGTGTCTGAAATGTTCTCTCAGTTCGGGAGACCGGGGCTCAGCTGTGATGCTGAGCCCCGCTTCCCATTAAGGTTTCTCTGCAGAATCGAAGGAACTAGTCCTTTTTCTCAAATTCTGCATCAATGACTTCCTCTTCATCTCCACCAGCAGAAGCCTCTTCTCCGCCCGCAGCCGCTCCTTCACCACCGGCAGCCTGACTTTCTTTATACATCTGCTCGGTAAAGGCGTGGGTTGCCTGCTGCAATTCTTCACAGGCCGTATTGATGGCTGCCGCATCTTCGGTTTCCAAAGCATCGTTTACTTTTTTCACAGATGCTTCAATAGCCGACTTCGAAGCAGCATCGATTTTTTCGGCGTGCTCTTTCAACAGCTTTTCTACATCGTAAACAATTCGAGAACCATTGTTCTTGGCTTCTGCCAGTTCTTTTTTCTTTTTATCTTCATCAGCATGGGCTTCCGCCTGACGCTGCATATCTTCAATTTCCGCTTCGGACAGACCACTGGACTGTTCAATGCGAACAGACGTTTCTTTTCCGGTAGCAACATCCTTCGCCGAAACATTCAAGATTCCGTTCACATCGATATCGAAGACCACTTTAATCTGTGGAACCCCACGCGGTGCCGGCGGCAGCTCTTCCAGATTGAACTGACCCAGCAAACGGTTGTCATTCGCCATCTGACGCTCACCCTGGAACACACGCACTGTCACAGCAGTCTGATTATCAGCTGCGGTTGAGAACGTCTGGTCTTTGGTCACAGGAATTGTCGTGTTTCGCTCAACCAGCTTGGTCATCACACCACCTTCGGTTTCAATTCCCAAAGACAACGGCGTGACGTCGAGCAGAACAACATCTTGAACATCACCAGAGATAATTCCCCCTTGAATCGCTGCACCAATCGAAACGACTTCGTCAGGGTTGACTCCCTTGTGCGGTTCTTTTCCGAAGATTTTCTTAACGAATTCCTGAACCTTAGGCACACGTGTTGAACCACCAACCAGGACCACTTCGTCAATATCGCTGGAACTGAGCCCGGCATCTTTCATTGCCTGCTCAACCGGCTTACGACACCGCTCTACAAGAGGATCGATCAATTTCTCAAACTCGGAACGGGTGATCGCCATCTGTAAGTGCTTTGCACCAGAACTGTCGGCTGTAATAAACGGCAGATTGATATCGGTCGTTTGTGATGATGAGAGTTCCTTTTTCGCTTTTTCAGCAGCTTCACGCAGACGCTGTAACGCCATCGCATCATCCCGCAGATCGATTCCCTGCTCTTTCTTGAACTCATCTGCAATATGATTGATTAACTCTTCATCGAAATCATCACCACCGAGGTGACCGTCCCCATTCGTGCTCAATGTTTCAATGATTTCGTCGCCGACTTCCAGAACGGATACGTCAAACGTACCGCCACCAAAGTCGAATACGACAATCTTTTCATCGTTCTTTTTCTCCAGACCATAGGCCAGTGCGGCGGCTGTCGGCTCGTTGATAATCCGGGATACATCCAGACCGGCAATCTGACCGGCATCTTTCGTCGCCTGTCGCTGCGCATCATTGAAGTAAGCTGGCACAGTGACCACAGCTTTATTGACTTTATGTCCCAGATAGCTCTCAGCAGCTTCCTTTAATTTCCGCAAGATCGAGGCGGAAATTTCGGGCGGCGTATAGGTTTTGCTGCCCGCTTCAATTTTGACGTATTCTTCCGGCCCACCAATAATTTTATAGGGAACGATCTTTTCTTCGCTCTGCACTTCGTTGTGCCGACGCCCCATAAAACGTTTGACTGAGTAAACCGTATTCTTCGGATTCGTCACTGCCTGCCGTTTCGCAGGCTCCCCAACCAGTGTCTCCCCTTTATCGGTGAAAGCGACCACACTGGGGGTAATCCGATTCCCTTCCAGGTTAGGGATTACTTTCGCTTCCCCACCTTCCATAATGGAAACCACTGAGTTTGTGGTTCCTAAATCAATTCCAATGATCTTTTCACCTGAAGACATTTAAGTTCCCCTCTTTCCATATTCTTAATTCAGATCTGTACAAAATGCAGAGTCGAGCTGAATCCGCCCATTCCGTACATCAATCATGCGTTTCTTATCGTTTTTAGCAAAGCAGCCAATTTATACAGGCTGTTTGTCTAGATAGCAATGAGTGTGCCAAGTTAATTCCAGCAGCAAAAAAACTAACGTAATCTATTACCATTAAACACCTTACAGACCTCACAACTTTATAAGTCCCAAAAAGGCATGCATAAAAACTGCCATATTGGCACGATTGCAAATCAAACCTGCCGGTACGACAAAATGACATATTGGCAGTTTAGACAGCCGGCCCCTTGAAATAAAGGCTAAACCGTTCACAGGCACTGCCCAACCGCTTGACAGTCCCTAATCACGGCGGTACAAACTAGAACAATTGAAGACTAAGTCGGTTCTTAATCGAAACCGTGCTTTGATTTCATTTCATTCGATACACATAACTCCATATTTAACAGTATCTTATGAGACTTACCTGAGACCTTCGGGAGAAATCCCATGCTGAGAAATTCTTAAGGGATTGTAATCCAATTGTGAAACTGTCAGTAAAGAATGAAGCACAACCAGGGAGGGCGTGTGAACTGGCTGCGGTTAATTTTCTGAGAGACAGAAACGAGACTCACATCCTGAAAGATTCCGATGGCCAAGAAAAAAGCGGTTAACAAACGAACTTCAGCTAGCAAACCGAAGACGCCAGCCAAGAAAAAAGTCGCCCGACAAAGCAGCAAACGCAGCCCTGCCTCGCTTCAATCCGAGTTAAAAAAACTTGACCGGGAAATCGTCAAACTGGTTAACAAACGCTGCTCCATGACGATCAAGCAGATCAAAGGCGATCCAGATCCGCGTAAGGCCATGTTTGATCCGAAATCAGACGAAGAACTGCGCGAGACCATCGAAAAACTCAATTCATCTGGTCCGATGACCAACAACGCCATCCGTGGCGTTTTCCGGCAGATTTTGAGTTCCGCCCGCCGAAAAATTCATCCACAACGAGTCGCGTATCTTGGCCCCGCTTACAGCTACACGCATCTGGCTGCCCTCGAACGATTCGGCGAAGGTGCCGATATGGTTCCGGTGAATACCATCGGCGCTGTCTTTGAAGAAGTGAACCGTGGGAACACGGAATTCGGCGTTGTCCCCATTGAAAACAGCACCGATGGACGTGTTGTGGACACGCTCGATATGTTTACCCGGCTCCCGCTGAGAATCTGCGGAGAAGTTCTGATTGCCGTACATCATAACCTGCTGGCCCGTTGTGAGCGAAGTGAAATCACGGAGATCTACAGCAAGCCTCAGGCACTTTCCCAATGCCGTGAGTGGCTTTCCAGGAATATGCCACAGGCTCATTTGCACGAAGTCACCAGCACCTCAACCGCGGCACAACTGGCGGCAACCAAGCCAGGCGCCGCTGCAGTCGCCAGCCACCAGGCCTCTGTTGAATATGACCTGCAGATTATCGTGGAAGGCATTGAGGACAATGCCAATAATGTGACTCGCTTCGCCGTGATCGGCGAAGAAGTTTGTGACCCGACAGGCAAAGACCGCACTGCTATTCTGGTTCAAATTGCCCATAAAGCAGGGTCACTGGCTGACACACTGCAGATCTTCAAGAAAAATAAAGTGAATTTGACCTGGATTGAATCGTTCCCGTTGCGGGGCGAAGAACCGGGTTACCTGTTCTTTATTGACTTCGAAGGACATATCCAGGAACCCCATATTAAGCGAACGATCAGCGAACTCGAAAAACGTGTGGTTCGCCTGGAAGCGATGGGTTCCTACCCCCGTAGTGGCATTTTGGAGTAACTGACTCCCTTCATTTTGACTGCTTTACCTCGATTTCTCCTCATAATAAGAGAAATTGCGTGAAAAAAGGCGGCATTTCAGGATTTCACAGTGGTTTCCTTGAATCACAGCCCCTGAATCAATAACTTATCCACCACGATACGCCTCAAAAATAACAATTTCCCGTATTTTGATGCTCATAGAATACGGTCTGTTCCTCGCTCCCTGCTCTCTTTTGAACTTTGAGAGAAGTGAATGTTCGTGAGAAACACAAACCCTTTCACATTCTTTAATTACAGGATGAATTATGCGTCGCTTTCTTGTAGCTGGTAACTGGAAAATGAATACAACCAAAGAATCCGGTGCAGAATTGGCTAAGGCTCTCGTAGCTGAAGTTCCAGAAGAGAATCAGGCAGTCGAAGTCCTGGTCTGCCCCCCCTTTCCTTACCTGACTACCATCGGTGATGTTGTCAATGGCTCGGGTGTTGGCTTTGGTGCGCAAAATTGCTACCACGAAGCACCTGGCGCTTTTACCGGGGAAACAGCAACTGAAATGCTCACCGATATCGGTTGCCGGTCTGTCATTTTGGGACACAGCGAGCGACGCCACATTCTCAACGAAACCGACACTGACATCAATTTGAAGGTTAAAAAAGCCCTCGATGCAGGATTGCAAGTCATTCTTTGCGTCGGCGAGTTACAGAGCGAACGGGAATCTGACCAGACGGAAGCGGTCCTAAACACCCAGATGACAGGGGGCCTTGAAGGAGTTGACGCAGCAGCATTTGGACAGATCGTCATCGCCTACGAACCAGTCTGGGCCATCGGTACCGGCTTAACCGCATCTCCCGAGCAGGCCGAATCAGCCCATCAATATCTGCGAAACTGGCTCAAAGAGCACTATTCCGCTGAAATTGCTGATTCCACCCGGATTCTGTATGGCGGGAGTGTGAAACCGGATAACGCCAGGGAGCTCCTCTCCCAAAATAATGTCGATGGCGCCCTGGTGGGCGGAGCCAGCCTCAAGGCAGAACTGTTCATTCCCATTATTCAGGCTGCCGCTGAATTATCAGCCGGTTAACTGAAAACGGTCAATTTATCTCGATTCAGCTGCACTCGGATTGCAGGATCGATTTACAGATCGTATGACACTACTGTATGATACTGCTATTCTTACTCAATATCGAAACGAGTTGTTCCCCTTGTGGTTTCTGCTCGTTCGCTGAATGTTCTATAACCCATTAGGATGACATAATGTTGTTTGCAGCCATTCTGGACCTCGCCACCGTTTTGATGACTCTATTAATGATCTTCGGCGTACTTCTGATCATCATCATCCTCCTGCAAAAAGGACGCGGTGGCGGATTGGCCGGTGCATTTGGTGGGGCCGGCGGACAGAGTGCCCTGGGTACCAAAGCAGGCGATGTCTTTACCAAAATCACAGTCGTTATGGCTGTGATCTGGGTCATCCTGGCAGGGGTTTCTGGAATCGCAACACGAGCCAGCTCTGGAAAATTCCCCGGCGCACCGGGTGCGGTTGCTGAAGGAGCCAGTGCGGTCGATTCCGATAAAGAAGAACCATTAGTCGAAGCTGATGAAACATCAAAGCCCGAATTTAAAAAACCGGCAGATTTAACGGAAACACCAGCGAAACCTCAGACACCAGCCACAGAAGAAAAGACCGAAACGCCCCAATCAACAGAGACACCGGCTCCAACTGAGAAAAAACAGGAAACGCCTGCTAAGCCTGAGGCGAACAAACCTGAAACGACCAAGTCAGAAACAAAACCAAATTAGTCTTTCTGGCAACCATCGAAATAAATTCAAACAAGAGACTGTTCTCTTAACCTCCAAACATTCCTGTTAGACAGAAAAGAGTGCGTTGTGCTGCTAGGCATGACTGGTTTTGGAAGTTCGACTGCTGAAGATGACCGGCTTTCGGTCCAGGCTGAAATACGAACCGTCAACAACCGTTACCTGAAAATATCGACCCGATACCCCGATTTTTACGCAAAGCTTGGCAGCCAGATTGAAAAGTTACTGCGAGGTTCGATTACGCGCGGTACGGTTAACCTGACGCTGAAAATCGATAGCCTGGACCGCACAAGCGACTATCTGCTTGATGAAAAAGTCATCCAGCAATACTGGTCACAGCTCAAGCACCTGACCGAAGTCTGTCACCTCCCGCTGCCAGACAACATCAACAGCCTGCTTTCTTTACCGGGTGCGGCCATTGATAATTACTCGCGATCACATTCTCCAGAAGCCGACTGGCCTCTGATTCAACAGGCGATCCAGGGAGCCCTCACCGAGCTAACCGAGTTCCGCAAAACAGAAGGCGAGTCAGCCCAGGCAGATCTGCTGGCCAGCAACCAGATCATCTGCGATCAACTGGAGATCGTCAAACAGAAAGCCCCGCTTGTTGTCACCAGCTACCGCGATCGACTGCATCAGAGACTAAGCGACCTGCTGCAAGATCAGGAGGTCGAACTCGATCCGGATAGTCTGATTCGGGAAGTCAGTCTGTTTGCAGACCGTTGCGATATCAACGAAGAAATCACCCGACTCAAATGCCATCTGGAACAATTTGATACAATCATCACAGGCAAAACGTCACAAGGGAAAAAACTGGAATTCCTGGTGCAGGAAATGTTTCGCGAAATCAATACCATCGGCTCCAAAGCCAACGATGTTGAGATCTCACACGCGGTGATTGAAATGAAACTGGCTGTGGAAAAAATCAGAGAAAACGTCCAGAACGTTGAATAAAATATTTCATTGTCCCCAAGAACTGAAGACTGAGACGACACAACGATCACTCTGGAGTTTTGTAAAGTGCCCGAACCTCAAGCAAACACACAACCAGAAGTTCCGATCATTGTTCTGTCTGGACCAACGGCCAGTGGAAAAACGACAATCGTTAATCGGTTAATGCAGGAATCACCGGTTAAGCTCGTCAAAGCAATCTCAGCGACGACCCGGCCCCGACGCAAAGGGGAAGTAGACGGAGAAGATTATTACTTCCTGACGCAGGAAGAATTTGAAGAACGACGAAAAAATAACGAATTCCTGGAATGCGAGCAGGTTCATGGGTTGGGATACTGGTATGGTACGTTAAAATCGGAAGTGGATCGGGCTGCCAAAGAGGGAGGCTGGCCGTTTCTGGAAATTGATGTGCAGGGAACATTGAAACTCAAAGAACAGTTCCCCCAGGCCATTACACTCTTTGTCAGAACCTCCTCCGATGAGGAATATGAAAAACGCATTCGGAGTCGAGGCACAGAGTCAGAAGAAGTTATCGAAAAACGGCTGGAAACCATTCGGAAAGAATTGGAACAGGCCAAACATTATAGTCATGTCATTATCAATGACGAACTGGATCGGGCTGTCACTGAAATTGGCACCATCCTGAAACAACGGGAGCAAGAAATTAATGTTGGAAGAATTTAAAGAAGAAGAAATCGTCAACAAAGTCGGTGGTCGATTCAAATTGTCCGCACTGATTCAAAAACGAATTGTCGCCCTGAATCGGGGTGCACGACCGCTGGTTGAACTGCAGACCAAAAATCATATGGAAGTCGTCGTCCAGGAAATCATGGAAGACAAAATCTATCTCGATCAGTCTGGCGAAGTCGCCATCACGGAAGAAGCAGTCAGCCCGCTGGAAGGCGTCGAATACGACGACGCAGGTCCTTCACTGGAAGATTTGGCTCCCTAGTCAAACCAGTTTCATTTGCTCGGAAATGAACTCATGCAGGGGCGTGAAATTCTATTAGGGGTTTCGGGAGGCATTGCCGCCTACAAAGCGGCTGACCTCACCAGTAAACTGGTCCAGAAAGGAGCAGCCGTCAGTGTCGTCATGACCCAGGCGGCTCAAAAGTTTATTGGCGCCACCACCTTTGAAGCATTGACGGGACGCCCGGTCTATCAGGGTGTGTTTTCTCCACAAGAACATTTTCAGGGAGAACACATCGGCCTGGTCAAGCGCGCCGAACTCTTTGTCATCGCTCCGGCAACAGCCAACGTCATCGCACAGATGGCCCATGGTTTTGGCGACGACCTGCTCTCCACGCTGACGCTTACCTGCCCCACCCCCATTCTACTCGCCCCTGCCATGAATGCAGAAATGTGGGCCAAACCAGCCGTCCAACGGAACCTGGAACAGATCAAAGCAGATGGCATTCAGATAGTCGAACCGGGAGAAGGCTGGCTCAGTTGCGGCGTGGTCGGTAAAGGTCGCATGGCGGAACCAGCAGAGATCTTAACCCAAATTGAAGCAATTCTGGGCTGAGACGAAATGACTTCAGCCAGCTTCAACAGCCAGGACGTGAATCAATAACATGCGAATTCTCATCACTGCGGGCCCAACACGAGAATACCTGGATGATGTCCGCTATTTATCCAACGCCAGCAGCGGCCAGATGGGATATGCCCTGGCCCGCTCCGCGATCCAGGCGGGTCATGAAGTCGCTCTGGTTTCCGGCCCGGTCACACTCTCTCCCCCTGAAGGCTGTGAGCTCTACCCCGTCGAAACGACCGATGAGATGTTCAAACAATGCGAGAAACTGTTCGCTGACTGCGATGGTGTCATTGGAACGGCGGCTGTCTGCGATTATCGCATCAAAACCCGCAAACCCGGAAAAATCGCTAAAACCGGCGAAGCCATCACATTGGAACTCGTGGAGACGATCGATGTGCTCGCCGAGCTAGGTACACAAAAAGGGGACCGCTGGGTCATGGGCTTCGCCCTTGAGTCCCAAGACGCGAGGTTCAATGCTGTTCGTAAGCTCTACAGCAAAAAATGCGACGCGATCGTCCTCAATAGCGTCAGCGCGATCGGATCTACTGAAAACCATGTCGAAGTCATTGACCATAGCCAGGAAACCGTCGCGACCTACTCCGGGCCCAAAGCCCAGGTCGCCGATTCTCTGATCGCCTGGATTCAGGAACATATTGCGGCTGGCAAATAAGTCGGCTCTCTTTTATAGACCTGCAACTCGCGAAATCAAGCAGTCGGTATAATCGTTAAGATCGAACGACCCGGCCCGCGCAGCTTCGGCTGATTTCTCTAACCCGACCTTGTCCTCCTCTTGTGGCAAAAACGAAACATCGTTTGTTGACTTTTTCCGACACGCCCTCCATTCGTGTGCTAGGTTTGAGTAGTTAAGGAAATCAACATCTAGCAGAATCCATACTTTTGTTTGGTACGTCTCAATGCCCCCCCATTGAGACACTAGTCGTGAAAATGTTCCCGTCTGTTGACGTTCTTGGGTTTAGTCTCAGACGGGAACCATTTTTACTCGAATCTGATTAATCCCCACAAAAACAACAATTATATTTGCGTCCGCTTTGCGCGCCGTTGATTCCCCTGTTTCAAATACAAACGAAAACTTTTAATAGATAGATTTGCAGGTTGGTCATCATGATCGACATTCATCGATTTAAAACAGATCTGATCGCGCTGGGGTTGCTGGCGGTTACAGTCTTTCTCGGACTGAGCCTGTTCAGCTACGATCCCGCCGATCCACCTGCGCAACTCGTCTACCCCGTTCGTGATGTCGCTCAAAACCTGTGTGGTTCGTCAGGCGCTCATATTGCTCATCTGCTCCGATCCGGCTTTGGAATTGGTGCCTGGGGCATTTTACTGGCGTTGATTGTTGTCGACATGCGAATGTTCTCCCGCCAGCAAGCCGCGGGTGTGATGGTGGAACTCTTTGGCCTGACTCTCGTTCTGATCTCGGTCTGTATTGTCAGCCAGATGATGCTCGGCAAAAATAGTGCCACTCCCTTAATTGGCAGCGGCGGTTATATTGGCGCGCTCGGTTTCTCGTTACTCGAATCCAAATTTTCGATTGCTGGTTCGTTGGTCCTGTTGGCTTCCATGTTTTTTGCCGGACTGCTTCTAACCGCCGACACACTGCCGGTGCGAATTCTTTTCTCCTGCCTGACTTTTCCTTTCAGAGCTTTGAGTCGTGAACCCTCTGAGGAGGATGAAGAAGACGAAGAGGAATATGAAGAGGAAGAAGAGATCGTTGCTGAAGACGAGGAAGAAGAGTACGAAGAAGAAGTCGTCGCTGTTCCCAAATCGAAAAAAGCAAAAAAACGCAAGCCAATCAAAGTCAATCCGCCCGCCGGTCTTCGGATCGCGCGGAAGCCTCAGCCTATCGAGCAAAAAAAAAACAGCTCGTATAAGTTGCCCGGGTTAGAACTTTTGGAAGAAGCGGAAAACTTTCCCTTTGAACTGTTAGCGAAAAAAGCAGAAGAAGCCGCAGAAGTTCTGGAAAATACCTTCGCTGACTTTGGTCTGGATATTCAAGTTTCCGAAATCGACACCGGCCCTGTTTTGACACTGTTCGAACTCGATTTGAAACCAGGCTTGCGTGTCGCCAAAGTCACTGCCCTGGCTCATGATCTGGCAGTTGCACTGCGAGTGCCTTCTGTTCGTGTGGTGCCTTCTATCCCTGGAAAAAATACGGTGGGCGTTGAAGTTCCTAACGAAAAACAAGTCATGGTACGGCTACGGGAACTGATAGAATCCTGCTCGGATGAAGCAGAGAAAAGTCGGATTCCGCTCTTCATGGGTAAAGACGTCAGTGGTCACCCTTTGACAGCCGACCTGTCCAAGCTGCCTCACTTATTGATTGCCGGTCGAACGGGAACTGGTAAGAGTGTGTGTCTGAATACATTGATCCTGTCTCTGTTGATGACGCGGACTCCTAACGAAGTCAAGATGTTGATGATCGACCCCAAAATGGTGGAATTGAGTGGCTATAAACGCATTCCCCATTTAATGCACCCCGTGATTACCGACATGAAAAAAGCGGAAGCCGTTTTAGCGTGGGCTGTCGATAAGATGGAAGAACGTTATGACCTCCTGGCCCGTTGTGGATCCCGTAACATTGAAAGCTTCAACAAACTTGGTAAAGAAAAAGTGCTAGAAATGGCCGGCATCGATCCGGAATCGGACGAAGCCCTGCAGATGCCCGAAAAAATGCCTTCGATCGTGATCGTCGCAGACGAAATTGCAGATATGATGATGACCTCAGGCAAAGACGTGGAAGCACACATTATTCGCCTCGCACAAAAATCGCGAGCTGTTGGAATCCACCTTGTTCTGGCAACACAGAAACCAACCGTTGATGTCATCACAGGTCTGATCAAATCGAACCTGCCTGCCCGCGTTTCGTTCCAGGTTGCCAGCCGTGGCGATAGCCGGGTGGTTCTGGATGAAAACGGGGCAGATGCCCTGCTCGGTAACGGTGATATGCTGTATCTCGCTCCCGGAACCAGTAAATTGACCCGTGCTCAGGGAGCCTATGTCAGTGATGAAGAAATCGAAAGCGTGATCGACTTCTTCAGCGATATGGAACCGGAATACAGTCCGGAACTGGCTCAAATCACTGCTGCCAACTCGAAGAAAAACAACGAAGGCGATTCCGATCGCAAAGAAGACAGTCTGTACAACGACGCAGTCGAAATCGTGATTCGCGAAGGTCGCGGCTCCGTTTCTCTACTGCAACGTGCCCTCGGCGTGGGTTATGGACGTGGTGCCCGTTTGATCGATTACATGGCCGAAGATGGTATCGTCGGCGAATACAATGGCTCCCAGGCACGTGAAGTCTTGTACACAATCGATGAATGGGAAGCCGCCAAACAGAACGAATTCGAAGATGATTATGGCGAAGAAGAATACGAAGAGGAATTCGTTTAACGGCTCATTCTCCTCTGCACTGCCTGGAATCTCGCTTTAAAGAACAGGGAATTCAGAATTTCGTTTGACTAGCACAGCCGGTCTGCTTATGATCTCACCAAACGAGTGTATCTAAATTAAGTTTATTTGCCCGATTTGAAAGTCTTCAGGTCCATGTTGTCTGTTTCCAATACTGTCTGCATTAGCAGCATTATTATTATTTGTGAGATTACAGACTCCCAATGACTTGAGGATCATTACCAATTTAACAGATTTTCATAACCTCAGGTCACAACCTGAGGTTTTTTTATTGCATTCACTAAGACGCATCAAGGATAGACACACGATCGCCTGAAGAGAATAACAGGAGATCGTTTCCGAGTGATTTCGAATTTCAGACAGACGCAATCAACGATTCTTCAATTTTTCACAGTAAAAGAAAGCCCCTACGATGGCCCGAATTCAGATGTATGACACCACTTTACGGGATGGCAGCCAGGGAGAAGGCGTTAACTTCTCATTGGAAGATAAGCTGCAAATTACCGTAAAGCTCGATGAAATGGGCTTCGACTACATTGAAGGCGGCTATCCCCTATCCAATCCGAAAGACACCGAGTATTTCCAGCGCGTGGCAGAAATGGACCTGAAGCACGCCAAAGTAACTGCTTTTGGAATGACCCGCCGGAAGGAGATTGACGCCAAAGACGATGTCGGCATGCAGGCACTCCGTGATTCACAGGCCCCGGTCGTCACGATTGTCGGTAAAACCTGGGACCTGCATGTGACAGAAGTTCTGCGTGTTTCTCTCGAAGAAAACCTGGCGATGATTGCCGATTCCGTCTCGTTCATCAAATCTTGCGGCCGTGAAGTCATCTACGATGCGGAGCATTTCTTTGACGGATTTCGCGCCAACCCGGAATACGCTCTGAAAACCATCAAAGCTGCTGCAGACGCAGGTGCAGATATCATCATCCCCTGCGATACGAACGGCGGTAGCCTGCCTGAAGTCATCACGAAATATGTTGACCTTGTGCGTAGTGAATTGGATACGCCGCTGGGCATCCATTGTCATAACGACTGTGATCTGGCGACGGCCAACTCATTAGCGGCCGTAGAGCATGGCGTCGTTCAGGTCCAGGGAACGATCAACGGTCTTGGCGAACGTTGCGGCAATGCCGATCTGATCAGCGTGATTGCCAACCTCGTCACCAAAAAAGAAGCGTATTCGGTTCTGTTAGATAACAATCTACATAACCTGACTGAGCTCTCGCGTTATGTTTACGAACTGGCCAATATGAATTTTCGATCCAGCCAGCCCTTTGTCGGCAGCAGTGCATTCGCCCACAAAGGTGGCATGCATGTCCACGCAGTCAATCGCATCGCCCGCAGCTACGAACATATCGAACCGGAAGTCGTCGGCAATCAACGAAAAGTCCTGGTCAGCGAGCTGTCTGGCCGTTCGAATATCGTGGCCAAAACGACCAAGTATCAACTCGATCACGACCCGGAACTGCTGACGAAAATCCTGGAAAAAGTCCAGGACCTGGAAAACGTAGGTTATCAGTTTGAAGCAGCTGAAGCCTCATTTGATCTGCTCGTTAAAAAGGTGGCAGGAACCTTTAAACCTCACTTTGAGAAGATCCACTACCGCGTGAACGTCGAATCTGACGCGACCCATGAGCCACTCACTGAAGCTACCATCAAACTGGTTGTGAATGGAGAACAGGAACATGTGGTGGGTGAAGGTGATGGCCCGGTGAATGCACTGGATACGGCGCTGCGAAAAGCACTCTGCCCTGCTTATCCTGCCCTCGAAAAGATGCATCTGGTTGATTACAAGGTGCGTGTCATCAACTCAGCCGAAGGTACCGCTGCCAGCGTGCGTGTTGTCATCGAAAGCAAAGATGAGCACAATGTCTGGAGCAGCATCGGTGTCAGTGAAAATGTGATCGAAGCCAGCTGGCTGGCATTGGCTGACAGCGTCGAATACAAGCTCTATAAGGATGAAGGGACTTTTTTCGACTAGAATGCAGAAAGCCCCAGCGTCTTTAATGCCCGCAACGTTTAATTTTGCTATATCTGACTTTGATCAGCCGCCTTCCGACATGGAACCCGCACATTTGTTCCGTTGTCGGTAATAGGCTATTCTCCTGTAAACCAGGCCTTTGAATTAAGACCCCATCAGAACCAATGACCGAATCGCTTGAAAAACAGTATAACCCTGCGAGTGCACAACAGAAGTGGTATCAATACTGGGAAGAGAAAGGCTATTTTCACGCCGAACCCAACCCGGAGAAAAAGCCGCACACGATTATGATCCCGCTCCCCAATGTCACCGGGGCGCTGCACATGGGACACGCACTCAACGGCACACTGCAGGACCTGATTACCCGCTGGCGCCGCATGCAGGGATATGAAGCCCTCTGGATGCCCGGAACGGATCATGCCGGCATTGCGACTCAGGCGGTGGTCGAACGGCGGATGAAGGAAGAAGAAAATCTCACACGTCACGACATCGGCCGCGAGGCACTCGTCGAACGGATCTGGACCTGGAAAGATCAGTACGAAAAACGAATTCTGAACCAGCTGCAAAAGCTGGGCGCCAGTTGTGACTGGGAACGAACGCGTTTCACACTCGATGAAATGTGCTCCAAAGCTGTCCGCCGCACCTTCCTGAAACTCTTTGCAGACGGTCTGATCTATCGCGGACAACGCCTGGTCAACTGGGACCCGTTCCTGCAAACTGCAGTCGCTGACGATGAAGTCTTTTCTGAAGATGTCTCCGGTCAATTCTGGACCTTCCAATACCCGGTCGTCGACAGTGACGAACGCATTTCCTTTTCCACCACGCGCCCCGAGACCATGCTCGGCGATACCGCCGTCTGCGTGCATCCTTCGGATGAACGCTATACGAACCTGATTGGGAAAAAGGTACGCATTCCTTTAAACGACCGTGAAATTCCGATCATCGCCGATGCGCTGCTGGCAGATAAAGAGCTGGGAACCGGTGCCGTCAAAGTCACTCCAGCACATGACCCGAATGACTACGCCTGCGGATTACGCAACGATCTGGAACTGATCAACATCCTGAATCCCGACGGCACCATGAACGAAGCCGCCGGTGAATACGAGGGTCTTGATCGCTACGAAGCACGCAAAAAAGTCGTCGCGGATATGGACAAACTGGGTTTCTTCATCGAAGTCGAAGATCGACAGATTCCAGTCAAACACAGCGACCGCTCAAAAACCCCGATCGAACCATATCTCTCCGATCAATGGTTCGTGAAAATGGATACGCTCGCGCAATCGGCCATTGATGCGGTCGAAGATGGACGCGTTCGCTTCTTCCCCAGCCGCTATTCAAAAACTTATCTCGACTGGCTCAAAGAAAAACGGGACTGGTGTATCAGCCGCCAACTCTGGTGGGGACATCGGATTCCGATTTGGTATTGTGAAACCTGCTCTGAAGCAGGCCTCAATCAGGCATTCGGTGATCGCTATGACGTCAGCTTCCGCCGCGATGATGCAGATACCTGTTGGTTGATCTGCAGTGAAACCGATCTGACGGGCGATGAACTGGGCTCGGAGCATCAATTAGTTCAAGATGAAGACGTTCTCGACACCTGGTTCAGCAGTGCCTTGTGGCCACACGCCACTCTCGGTTGGCCCGATAAGAATCCGGACCTGGATTATTTTTATCCCGGTAATGTCCTTGTTACCAGCCGCGATATTATTACTCTCTGGGTGGCCCGCATGGTGCTGGCCGGCCTGTATAACATGGGCGATGTTCCATTTAAGCACGTTTGCATTCATCCGAAAATTCTGGATGGATTCGGGCAGACCATGTCCAAATCCAAAGGCAACGGTGTTGACCCGATGGACCTGATTGACAAGTATGGTGTGGATGCGGTCCGATTTACGATCGCGTCTTTTGCCGGCGAAACGCAGGATGTTCGACTGCCCGTTGGTTATGAAGATCCGGAAACCGGTGAAGTCGTTCCGCAGACACTGGAACATCAGACCACGATTCCTGCCGGTGGCGAAAAACCTCGCATCAAATTTCCCAAGAGTGGTAAATCGTATCAGTACACGAGCCCGTGGTTTGATCCTGATCCGGGTGAAAAAGTCGCCCGTATTGTGAGTGAGCGTTTCGAGTATGGCCGAAACTTCTGTAATAAACTCTGGAATGCCAGCCGCTTTGCGATGCTGAATCTGGAAGGCTACACCCCTGCTCCACTCGATGAAAATGATCTGACAATGGAAGATCGGTGGATATTAAGCCGCCTTTCCAGCGTTGCCGAAGAAATGACAACCGTTTTAGGTCGTTACCAGTTTGACGTAGCCACTCGTGCCATTCGCGATTTCACCTGGAATGAATTCTGCGACTGGTATCTCGAAATGATCAAGCCTCGTTTGTGGGACGAGAAGCAGAAACCGGTCGCGCAGCGTGTGCTGGTTGGTGTACTTGATTCGCTGCTGCGGTCGCTGCAACCGTTTGTGCCATTCATCACCGAAGAACTCTGGCAACGTTTGAATGAGATTGCGCCGGAACGCGGTTTATTCACACCCGAGCAAGCTGCCGAAAGCATCATGATTGCTCCCTGGCCGGAGCCGCCACAAGGCTGGCAGGATTCGCAACTGGAAAAACGCTTTGAACGACTGCAGGAAATGATCGTTGCTGTTCGCAATATTCGCGCGGTTTACAAGATTTCTCCCTCTACACCGCTCAAACTGTTCTTACGTTGTGAAGCGAATGTCGCCGATGATATGCAGAATGTCGCCGGCCAGTTTGATAATCTGGCCAAAACACTGCTGGAATCGGCAGGAGCCGACGTAGAGCGTCCGGGTGGATCAGCCACATTTTCCCTCAACGATGTCGACGGTTTTATCGCTTTGAAAGGGATCATTGACCTCGATGCGGAACTGGACCGACTGAAGGGAGAAGCGGAAAAGCTTCAGAAACACATTGAGGGCAGTGAAAAGAAACTGGCAAATAAGAACTTTGTCGACCGGGCGCCCGCCGATGTCGTGGAAGGGGTCAAGGAAACACTGGCTGGTCTGCAGAAACAATTAAAGAGTGTCCAGGACTCGATGGATCAGCTGGGGGAGCAGTAATCTCGCTTTCCAGGGGCAGTTTCATCGAGATTCTGTTGTCCGGGTTTTCCCCGGTGTATAATGATCTAAAATGAATCCAGACGTTTTGATACCCGATATTCAATCTCATTCTGGTTAACGCGACTCTCTGTTTGAGAGGGACTGACCTCAGGAGGTTCTCTTGCTAGTTGAAATGGAGTTGTCTCGCATTATTATCAGCGAGATTGGTGATCAGCAGGTGATCTACCTGCGCGAGGTAAATGGCGAGCGAATCTTTCCGATTTTGATTGGAATTTTCGAAGCCACCACCATTGATCGACGTGTGAATCAGGAGTTCGCGCCACAGCGTCCTTTAACGCATGACCTCTTGAAAAACACCATCGAATCATTGGGGGGCACTCTCAAAGATATCGTCATCACGCATCTGGAAGACCACACCTACTATGCCGTGCTGCGAGTTGATCAGGACGGCGAGCTGGTTGAAATCGACAGTCGTCCCAGCGATGCGATCGCTCTCTCCATCCACTATGATCCCCCTCTGCCGATTTATGTGCATGAATCTGTCCTGGAACAGACTGCAAAATAAACTCAGATTACAATCTGAAAACGAAAAAAGGGTCACCTCAAACTGATGCGAGGTGACCCTTCTCTTTTTTCAACTCAACGGAGAGCTCTACCTAGTTACATTCCGCCACCAGCGGACCGGCGAGTTCATCCAGAATAATCAGGCGACCGGGCTGAGTCGTCATATAAGTGGAAGGAATCCAGCTGGTCGGTTCGTGTCGTAACGTCATCCAGACACTCATCCCCTGCCACTGCATGCCCCTCGAAAAGATTCCATCACAGCCGCCAATGATCTTGTCGGCGTTCAGAAAACAGCCGGGACCAATTGTGTTGGCGTATGCGGGAACCAGAGTCGTGCGGCTCTTGAAACTGGTGACCGCATTCTGCTCGATCGTCAGCGGATGCAATTTCGCACCGATACGGTGCGTTTGTGCTTTCCACTCTTCTTCGGAATTGAATTCGCCGGCAAAGTGCGGTTCCCAGAACGCAATATGACAGACGCGGCCAATTCCAAAAATCACTCCCAGCTTGGCACCGGCTGACTTCAGTTCACCAATTTTTTCCGCATAAGTCGGCAACACATCGGCTGTCGCGAAGTGCCTTTGATTTTCCGGAACTGTCAAATCGCCCAGAGGACCATAGAAGGCTTCCTGCATCGCGTATTGGAAAGCCCCCGGATTGTTTGCTGGCAGCGTATTCCCATCGGCATCGCTCCACTCATCCATATTGAAGCCATAAACGTGATCGCAGGAAACGCCCCATTCTTTCAGAAAGAAGACGGCCCAGCGATACATGCCCATTGGTCCTACGGGCAAAATCAGAGCCAGCTTCTCGCCGGCATCGCGTGACTGTTTAATCGTCAACGCAATTTCATGCCCCATAATCGTATCGAAATCGGTCACACTTCCGCACATTACAGGCTCAAAGCCTTCATGCCACCAGGACTGGCGGTCTGTAATCGATGTTGGGTCGGCACTCATACATTGATCAATTTTGGCCAGATCCCAACCGGCTGGAAAATAACCTTCCATCATCGAACCGGCAATTGTACTCATTAAATCCATCGTTTTCCCCTTCTCAAAGCAAATTCACAGGTTTGTCAAACTGTGTAAAATGTCAAAAATCAATAATTTCTAACGATTGTTGCAAAATTCGGCTACAGGCGTGGATTTTAGCATAGACAGTCCTTGAAAACAGGAACCAGACGGTAACGATTTCACAAACAAAAGAATAATTAAACAACGGCTCTCAGATAGACAAACATCTTGAATTCTCTAGCCGATATAGTTCTAATAGAGTGGCTGAGTTGATTGTTCTCACGAGCTTTCAATCCTGCCTGAATAGAACCTTCCTAATTAACCGAATAGTTTATCTTTACGATAACGTCGACCTGCCTGATTGATCAACAGAGACCTCTCTGCTGTCATAAATCAGGGGCTTTTATAAATAAATATCCAGACGTCCTCAGTTTGAGATTGATCGCGTACTTGATTGATCCGATGGATATTTTATTGAACACTGCCCCTGCTGCGGTTCACACAACCGGAGATACAAAAAAGATGAAAGTACTGATTGCACCAGCCTGTACGGCAATTGCCATGGTGATTGGCTGGTTTGTTTACGAACAGTCTCTGCAAGACACCAAAACGGCCCCCAAGACCATCATCACTGAACCCATCGCGGTGCAGGTGACGCGCTCCACCCAGAAAAATCTCGAGAAGCGAATCACTCTGGTTGGCAATCTCGAAGCCGGTTCCCAAGTCGAAATCCGGACCCGCTACAGCGGCTATATTAAATCGATGCCCTTCGATGTCGGCGACCAGATCAAAGCCGGTGAAGTCATTCTCGAACTGAATGACTCAGAAAATCAGGAGCTGGTCAGCAAGTCCGAAGCGGCCCTCACTGTAGCCAAGGCACAGCTCAAAGCGCAGATCACTTCTCAGGAACTGGCGCAAAAAGCATATCAACGTTTGCTGGTGCTGCAGAAGTCAGGCGTGAGCACAAAACAGCAGATGGAAGAGGCACTCGCCAGCATGGCCATCGAAGAAGCCCAGACCGAGCTCGAAGAAGCACGCGTCGAACAGGCCGAATCAGACCTGGAGCAAAGCCGCCTGCGGTTGTTGGAGAATAAAATTCTGGCACCCACCAACGGATTTCTGGCAGAGCGTCTTGTTGATATCGGCGATCTCGCGAAGCCCGATGTCGCACTCATGAAAATTGTCAATCTGGATCATGTCCGGACTGTGGTCCACATCGTTGAAAAAGATTATGAAGATGTCAAAATCGGGCAGAAGGCCGTCATCACAGTCGACACCTTCCCAGGCAGAACATTTAACGGACATGTGAAACGCAAAGCCCCCGTGCTCGATCCCCAGACGCGTACGGCCGCTGTTCATATTGAAATTCCTAATAGTGATTTCTCGTTAAAACCAGGTATGCACGCCCGTGTGCAAATCGTGTTCGAACACCGTCATAAAACGAATGTCCTGCCGATCGCTTCCCTGACCCGCCGAAAAGACGGTCCGGGATCAGCTGTCTTTATCATCGGGGGAAATCCACCGATCACAGAAATACGGAACATTGAGGTCGGCATCAATGACGGTGAACTGGTTGAGATCCTCTCCGGAATTAACGCGGAAGATCTGGTTATTACACTGGGAAATCGACTGGTTGATGAAGGCCAGACGGTGACCCCGATTGAGGTCCCCATGGACGAGGTTCTTCAAGCACCATCACCCATACCGCAGAAAACGAATTTGTGATCAGGCGGATCCCATTTTCTGTGTGACAGCATTACCGCTGTTAAATCATTGAAGAATCATTTATGTCCCTGACCCGACTGGCAGTCCAACGCCCGATTACAACACTCATGGCCTCTCTGGTACTGGTCATGCTGGGTTGTGTTTCCCTGTCGCAATTGGCAGTGGACCTGATGCCGGACGTTCAGAACCCCAGCGTCAGTGTGATTACGATCTACAAGGGTGCGGGCCCTAATGAAGCAGAAACGCTGATCACCCGCCCCATCGAACAGACACTCAGCTCTGTCTCTGGTGTTGAGAATATCCTCAGCAGCAGCATGGAAGGCAGCAGCACTGTACGTCTGCAGTTCCAGTGGGGCACCGACCTGACACTCGCGATTAATGAAGTCCGGGATGCGCTGAATAAACTGAGAAACAGTCTCCCCGAAGGAGCCGAAGATCCCTATATCCGGCATTTTGATGTCGCTGATAGCCCGATTATCTATCTCGGCTTAAACAGTGAACTCGATCCGATCACCTTGACGCGGCTGACCGAAAACCAAATCATCCCCCAATTTGAACAGTTGGAAGGCGTCGCCCGATTACGCATGCGGGGCGGCATTATCCGCGAGATTCAAATTCAGCTGGATCGCAGCAAGCTCGAATCGCTGAATATGGGCGTGAACGAAGTCATCAATGCTTTGAAAAAGGAGAACATCAATCAGCCTGCGGGAAATTATGAAGAGGGTAATCTCAACCTGCATATCCGCAGTCAGGGAGAATTCACCAGTCTCGAACAAATTGAAGATACGGTCGTCCGGGAAGCTTCCGGTGCCACCGTTCATGTCCGGGATATTGCCGAAGTCGTGGATGGAGAACAAGAACGTACCGAGTTGACCCGCATGAATGGACAGCCGGGAATTCTATTGTATGTCTATAAACAATCCGGAGCCAATACGATCAGTGTCAGCGACCGGGTACAAAAACAGGTCGAACGCATCAACAAATCCATCCCGGATGTGAATCTGAGCATCCGCGTGGATAAATCCGAGTTTATCAGGCAATCCATCGCCAATATCCAGGAAGCAGCCCTCTACGGTATGGGTCTGGCAATTCTGGTCCTGATTGTTTTCCTGAGAAGTTTCCGCAGCATGCTGGTCATCGGTGTCTGCATGCCGCTGTCCGTCCTGGCGACCTTTATCCTGATCTACTTCCAGGGATTTACGCTGAATATCATCTCGTTCGGCGGTCTGGCATTGGGAGTTGGTCTGCTGGTCGATAATTCCATCGTGGTTCTGGAAAGTATCTTCCGTAAGCGGGAAGAGGGACTCGATCCCGTCACCGCTGCTATTGAAGGCACCAATGAAGTCTCTGCGGCGATCATCGCCAGTACGCTGACGACGCTGATCATTTTCCTGCCTCTGGTCTTTATTCAGGGAACGACCGGAATCCTGCTGCATCAGCTGGCCTGGGTGGTTTCGTTCTCTCTGATCTGCTCCCTGTTTGCCAGTCTGACACTGACTCCCGTCATGAGTGCCTACTGGATCCCTGATGAAACAAAAGTGGTCCACGCACGCTGGTCCAGACCCTGGTTTGCGGTCATTGATGCCTTTCATAAAATGAACCACAAGTTATTGTTGTTACTCGAACGGGTTTATGGCCGAATCCTGCGTTTCAGCTTAAAACATGCGACCATCACTGGCTTCCTGCTATTGCTCTGTTTTACAACAACACTCGGCTTATCCCCGCACATCAAGACAGAATTTCTCCCCAAAACAGACGAAGGAGCCATCAACGTCTTTTCACGGATGGCAGCCGGCATTCAACTGAGAAAGCTCGATCAGCAGACACGCATTCTGGAAGAGGCAACCATCAGTTCCGTTCCCGAAGCAGTCACCATTGCCTCTTTTATCGGAGACAGTGCTGATGATGCCGACCGTTGGAACCGCACGACATTACGCATCAAGCTTTCGCCGCGCAGCGAACGAGAACGGGGAATTGATGAGATTCGAAAATCACTCGATGATGCCATCGGTCCGATCCCCGGCATGAAGGTCCAGGTCAAAGCACAGACCGAGATGATGCTGATGCGAATGATCAGCCGAGGTGGCAGCGGAGATCTTGTTGTCCAGGTCGCTGGGCACAACCTGCAACTTTCACAAAAAATTGTCGATCAGGTCGTGGGTGTCATGAAACAGATTCCCGGCTTAATCAATGTCGAAGCAGAAATCTCAGATAAACGCCCTGAGCTGACTGCTTCGATCGACCGGAAAAAAGCCGGTTTGCTTCAGATCAGTGTGCAGGATATTGCACAAACCCTCGAAACTACGATCCAGGGTACCGAAGCCACCCTCTATCGTGAGGAAGGTGATGAATATCCGGTCATGGTTCGCCTGCGTGAAAAAGACCGCGACCATCTTTCTGATGTTCAACAGGTCGGCGTCACCACAGCCACCGGTCGAACGATCCCACTCAAAAACCTGCTGCAGTTTGATGCCGATGAAGCACCGGTTGTGATCGAACGACAGAACCAGCAGCGAGTGCTCCGCGTTTTTGCCGATGTCGAAGGCAGGGACCTGGGAAGTATCGTTCCCGAACTGGAACAACACCTCAATTCCATCCAGATTCCTTCCGGGTACTCCATCCGAGTCGCCGGCGACTGGGAAGAACAGCAAAAAAGCTTTAACGCACTGAAGCAGGGATTCGTGCTCGCCATCATCCTGATGTATATGGTCATGGCATCCCAGTACGAATCTTTGCGAGATCCGTTTTACATTCTGTTTTCCGTACCGCTGGGCATGATTGGCGTCATCTGGGTTTTTGTTTTCACGGATACCACTTTGAATGTGCAGTCTTTCATTGGCATCGTGGTTCTTTCGGGAATTGTCGTGAACAATGCCATTGTGCTCGTTGATTATATCAATCAATTACGCAGACGATTTCCGGAAAAACCGATCACCGACCTGATTCTCCAGGCGTCGACCCGACGATTCCGGCCGATTTTGATGACCACGCTCACCACAGTCCTGGCAATGATCCCGATTGCCCTGGGCTGGGGCGAAGGAGGCGAATTACAGGCCCCTATGGCCCGTGTTGTCGTGGGTGGTCTGCTGGCTGGGACCATCATCACGCTTCTTGCGATCCCGTTGATCTACCAATCCTGTACATCGACTGTAAAAAAAGAAACGCAAGAAACTCAGCCAGCATCTGCTGAAACGAGCCTGCTCGCACAACAGGTAAAATCTACCTGAAATTGCTGGTAAACACAGTCTGCGATAGCATCAAATCCACCAGAGTGTCTATAATACGCGTCAAAAGGATTGTCAGGCATTTCGTCTTCGGTTCTTGAATTGCACACTGCAATCTGATCAGCATCTATCTCATCTGTGGGCCTCTGGATAATCATTCTGATTATGATGAATCAAAAACCTTCTCTCATATCTGAACCAATACCGTACAAAACGCTTTTTCCCTGGCTGCATCTTTTTCGCGTCTTTCGACTGGCTGTCGATTTTCAGAAAATTTTGCTGGCCTCGGCTGGACTGCTGCTGTTACTTCTGGGAAATCATCTGTTTAACAAACTTCCCTTCGCACCGCTGCAACAGCCGGGAAACATACAACAGGTTCAACCAAACATCCTGTTTCCGCCACAGACTCCCCAGCAGATGCTGCAACCACTGTCTGGCAGCAGTTTGCTTAGAGAAAACAGCTTCTCTGCGTTCGGTTTATTCAGTGATGGAACCTCGCTACTTGAGCCGATGTCTTTTTTTACCGAGCCTGTCGCAGCGCTCTTTCGTATCGACGCCAGCTGGAGCTCTCTGGCTTATGCCACGACACAACTGTTATGGGCCATTATCGTCTGGGCCGTGTTTGGTGGTGCCATCACCAGAATCGCCGCCATTCAGTTTGCTCAGGACGAGCACATTGGCTCCCGATCTGCCCTCCGATTCTCCCTGAAACGCATCCTGTCCCTGGTAAGTGCTCCCCTGCTCCCTTTTGCAGGATTGGGGTTTTTCTGGATCTTATGCCTGTTGATCGGCCTGTTCGGAAATATCCCTGATGCGGGCGGAATCATCGTCAGTCTACTCTGGGGTCTGGCGTTCCTGTTTGCCTTTGTCATGAGCCTGATTCTGCTCGTCACACTCGCTGGCTGGCCTTTGATGATGACGACGATCAGTGTTGAAGACAGTGACGGATTTGACGGTTTGAGCCGCATCTTCAGTTACCTGTTTGGCCGCATCTGGTATTTTCTCTGGCTCGTGATCGTCACACTCTGCTATGCCTCAATCTGTCTGTTCTTTGTACAACTACTCATCCAGCTGGTCTCTCATCTCTCCTTCTGGGGTGTGAGTTGGGGAATGGGCAGTAAACAGGCGAGTGAATTATTCCACCAGAATCAAAACACACTTGCTACCACCATTTCCATGGGTTGGGGATCAATCCTCAATATTCTGTTTACCGGGTTCGTGATCAGTTTTTTCTGGTCCGCGAACACCGTCATCTATTTTCTGCTGCGGAAATGTGATGATGGCACGCCTCTCGACCACGTCTACAATGCCGACGAAGATCAGGAACCGACGGACGAACTACCTCTGGCAGGGGTAGCGAAAGCGGGAGAGCCAGTCATTGAGCGACCTTTCACACCAGAAGAACCAGCCGAGCCGGAAAACCAATCGGAACAGGATACAGAAGAAACGTCCTGAAACGGAGCGGTCATCAAACAGATAAGACGGAATAAGCAAACAGGACCAGAGCGAATGTCAAGCTTACCAGCGGAACAACCCGGTTCCCCAGGCTAAGCCGGCTCCAAAGCCGCTCAGCAGAACAGTATCGCCACGGTTGATCAGGCCGGCGTTGAATGCTTCATCGAGCACAATCGGAATCGATCCCCCTGAAGTATTCCCATACCGGTCCAGGTTGTTGAATACTTTGTCCTTGGGAATCCCCAGTTGCTCACAAGCGGAGTCAATGATCCGGATATTTGCCTGATGCATCAAGAATAGATCCACGTCATGCACACTCATGCCGGTTTTGGTCAGCATCAGATCAATGGAATCGGCAACGGTTCGAACGGCCCATTTGAAAACGCTGCGACCATCCATGTTTAAAAAGTGACGTCCTTCTTGAATATCTTCTGCCGTCGCAGGATTCCGAGTTCCACCAGCGGGGCGATCCAGCAAAGAACAACCGCTTCCATCGGAGCCAGTCTGATAACAGGCCAGTCCCTGATGAGGATCTCCCTTGGCAAGCAACACGGCTCCAGCACCATCTCCAAACAGAGGCGCGACGCGGCGGTCTTCCGGATTGACGATGCGACTGTTGCAGTCTCCCCCAATCACCAGAGCCAGTTTACTGTTTCCTGTCGCCACATATTGTGCTGCAGTCACTAACGCATACATGAACCCGGCACAAGCAGCCTGTAAATCAATCGCAGGGGCATCCAGGCCCAATCGGTCCTGAACCAAGCAAGCAACCGAGGGACACTGAAAATCGGGAGTGAATGTGCCGACAATCAGCAAATCGATATCTTCCGGATTCACGCGGGCGGCACGAATTGCCTTCTGTGCTGCTTCATAGCACAAATCACTTGTCGCCATATCCGCAGGGGCATGCCGACGCTCCAAGATACCAGTTCGTTGTTCAATCCATTCCGGGTCAAAACCAAAACGCTCCTGCAGATCCTGATTCGTAACGACATTGTCTGGTACGTAAGATCCACTCGAAACAATTTGTACTCCCAACAATGAATTAGTTCGTTGACTAATCACCTGGCGACCACGCTTGCTCTCTATTTTTTTATTCTCAGGCGATACTTTGATCTGCTGATTCAGCAAACCGGACGCATCCAAAACCGACTCGAGGTCGTTTGACTTGACCTGATTTTTTGATTGATACTTTAAAGAAATCTTGTGCATGTTCCTGACATCCTTATTCAGCAATTGTCAAACTCTGAACCAAGTACAGAGTCCAACCTCCATTCAACACGAATCCCATCGTGATGCAGCACAATTCCACTCAACACAGAATCTTAACATATGAAAGAGCCTGTTATAAATGCAGATGCACTAAGTGATTACCAAAACGTTCCCGCATTAATAATCAATAAGCTATAAAGATTGGTTGTGAGAAAGGAAATGCTCGAATCCCACTCGTCATGATCAGTTAGGACAATTCCCCAAGTGACTGACAATGACCGCAAAGTATAGCGATTCATAAAATTGGAAACTAGCGAAATATAGAAAATTCCAGCTAAGGTATAATATAGGTAAAATCAACAGTCCTGCAAACAAACATAAACACCCATTTTCGCATATTTTACATCAAAAGTTCCGGCCATTCTTCCTAATTTCACATCCACTCGACCTTAAAACAGAGACTGATTCAGGCAACATCTTCATTCAAAGCCTGATTGGTTATCCGATAATTCATTTCGATCTCAAACGCGTGCTCCAGATCATAAGTCCGTTTGACTTCGACACTGATGCCGTACCCGCGTCTTTCCAGCACACGGGCTCGTACCGCCATTCCGAATTCAAAGGCACAGACGACCTGTAACTCCCCCTCTACTGGAGGAAATAGTCCGATATGCACAACGCAGACTTTCTGGTGCTTCGCAAACTCAACGAGAGTCCCGCCTTCGATCACTTCATATCCATCTGGATCCTGTGAACGATTCATCCACTGTGAGCAGTTTTCTCTGCTTTCCCCGGCTTCTGGCATTTCCTGAGCAGGATTAGCCTGTTCTAACAACGCTTCAAATAAGGCTTCGTTGTTCTCTTCAGTGTCCTGCAACTCAGATTCAGCAACGGACTGATCCAAATCAGGGAGATCAGATTCCTGTGAAATCAGATTGTCTTCCCCAGGCTTGCTAAATGGCAGACATTCGGGTTTCTGCCAGCTCGCACCCTCACGATCGATCACTTCCAACACGCCGGCGAAAGCCAGGAAATACGCCAGGCTGAAGAAGAGGATCCCCGTTAGATTCAGCCCGATCTGAGGCAAAACAGCCAGCATGCCGGCTAAGACTGGCAGCACCAGCGCCAGTGTTAAACCGCGCTTTTGACCGCTGGAAAGATTCGTGAGCCGAAAAAAGCGAATCACGAGCAGGGTCCCTGCTGAAACACAGGAAAGCAAACTGCCAATCGTCAGCAGAGGCAAAAAACTCTGCTCGATATGAATCAGGCCTGCTCCCCGCATCAGCACTAGGAAGCTGGCAAATAGAAGATTGCCGCCGATCAAAAAAAAAGGGAAGAGCCACCTCAACCAAGATGGCTTTCCCTGAACAGGTCGATCCTTGAACTGATTTTGATGTTGGTTGGTTTTATCCATGACGAGCATCCTCCATTCTGCCCGGCGAGAGTGACTTCAAGCCCTACACAACTCCTGATTTCAGGAGATGGCAAATTGAGGCTCGGGAACTTCTGCTCCCAAACCGGCAGCATCTCTCAACTCAGCAGCTTTGTCTGTGGCTTCCCAGGTAAAATCGGGATCATTACGTCCAAAGTGACCGCCCCAGGTAGTTTTTCTGAAAATCGGACGACGCAATTGCAGATGGTTGATAATTCCCTGTGGATTTAACGGGAAGATGTCTCTGACCAGTTCCGAAATCGTTTCTTCAGGAATCACTGAGGTTTCCTTGGTATCAACATAAATACTGGTCGGCTCAACCACACCGATGGCATAGGAAAGCTGAACTTCGCATTCAGTCGCTAACCCTGCTGCAACAATATTTTTCGCGATATAGCGTGCCATATAAGCGGCTGAACGGTCGACTTTTGTCGCATCCTTACCACTGAAAGCACCACCACCATGACGTCCCCAGCCACCATAGGTATCAACAATAATTTTACGGCCTGTCAGACCAGTATCGCCGTGGGGACCACCAATCACAAACCGACCGGTTGGATTGATATGATACTTGGTCTCGTCACTCAGGAAGTTGGCCGGGATGACTTCTTTGATCACATTTTCAATGATGAATTTATGAATTTCTTCCTGAGTAATATCATCAGTATGCTGGGTTGAGACCACAACAGCGGAAACTCCAACCGGTTTTCCGTCTTCATAATCGACAGTGACCTGGCTTTTACTGTCAGGTAATAACCAGTTCACTTCACCATTCTGACGAATTTCGGTCAGCTTATTCAAAATGCGATGCGAGAGTGCAATCGGCACCGGCATATATTCTTCTGTTTGATTGCAGGCATAACCGAACATCAGCCCCTGGTCGCCGGCTCCTTCGGCGTCGACCCCCTGGGCGATGTCTGCACTCTGTTGATGCAGTTTCACCAGTACTTCACAGGTATCCGCATTAAAGCCGATATCATTGCTGGTGTAACCAATATCACGGATCACATCTCGGGCAATTTTCTCGTAATCGACCTGGGCATTACTTGTGATCTCTCCAGCCAGCACTACAAAGTCGGTGGTACACAATGTTTCACAAGCGACGCGTGAATTAGGATCGCCAGCAAGTAATGCATCCAGAATACCATCCGAAACCTGATCAGATACTTTGTCAGGATGCCCCATACTGACAGATTCACTTGTGAACGAAAAATTAGCCATGCGTCACTCCATCCTTTTTGCATTTAATAATGTGATCATGAAATGTGTTGTCCGAACCGGACCGACTCTCAAGCACGCCATAGTTCATTATCGCGTAATGCATGCTGTCTTTCTCAACCTGGGTCCCCTGGAGATGTTTCCATCAACCTGAACTCGGGCGAACGACCTGAAAGCCACTTTAACCTATGATACTTAACAAGATAGACCGCATCACCTTTGTGAATGCGCTCCAGAGATAACTATTTTAAAATAATTGTAGAGCCCCTGAATCAACTCAACAAGAGTTCCTTTACTCCGCCTGGCTCTTTTGGACAAGGTTTCTCAAAATTCGCCCTGAATAGAGCCAGTGCGGTAAATCCCGGAATACCTTAGGCGGCCCGATCACAAGGCGACTCTTCGCCGGGCTTAACCAGAGGCACAATCAATTCAACGGTTCGACTCGTCGCTCCCCGCTGATTCAATACAAATGCCTGCGCCCGCTCGCCTTGACTTCTGGCTGATACGGGGTCTTCCAGCCAGGCTGTTAAAATGTCGAGCAATTCCCCCTGATTCTGCACGACCGTAGCCGCCTGGTGTTGAATTAAAGCATCTACCACGTCTTTAAAATTCCAGGTATTCGGCCCAAACATTACCGCTGCACCAAAACCGGCCGGCTCAATCATATTCTGTCCGCCGCGCTTCGTCAGACTCCCACCCACAAAGGCGAACTCAGCTAATCCCCAGCAGGCCTTCAACTCACCTAATGTATCCAACAGGCAAATCGCCGGTTTATCATTGGTGGAAAAGGGCAAAACAGCACCAACGTCATCCCGGCTCTGATGGCTGCGACGAATCAAAGGCAAGCCGTACCGTTTCACCAGTCCGGCGACTTCCTCAAAACGTTCCTGATGACGGGGAACTAAAATCAGCCGTAACTGAGGAAATTGCTTTCTGGCTTCCAGATAAACATCCAGTGCAATTCGTTCCTCGGGTGACTGCGTGCTACCCGCTAACAGAATTGTCTCGGATGCTTTCAACTGGAACGCATTTCGCAATTCATTGGTGAGTGGATCATCCCGTTCAATCTGAATCCCATCAAACTTGATCGATCCTGTCACATGAATTCCCTCGGAATTCCCTTTCAGGTCTGAAAACCGGTCCGCATAAGTCTCTGTCTGGACGGCGATCAGATGCAGTCGATTCAACAAAGGCCTGACCAGCGCACGAATCTTTTGATAGCCACGCAAACTGTTTTCACTCAAGCGACCATTAATGATCGAAACCGGGATCTTGAGTCGGTCTGCAGCCAAGACAAAATTCGGCCAGAGCTCCATTTCAACCAGAAATACCGCCGTTGGTTGAATACGCTGCAAAGCACGCGAGACGGCCCAGGAAAAATCCAAGGGATAGTAACAGACACAATGCTGGGGAAACTTCTCTCTCGCAACGGCATATCCGGTATGCGTCGTCGTGGTAATCACAAATTCCACATCAGGATCCTGCGACGCCAACTCCTCGAAGAGAGGGGGTAACTGTAATACTTCTCCCACACTGACGGCATGAAACCAGAAACAAGGCTGGTTACCATCCCGCTCAGGCAGACTTCCTAGAAATTTCTGATCCCAGCCGGATCGATATTTCTTGAGAATCAACACTCTGTAAAAAATCACAGGCGATACCACTGCCAGTAACAGGCAGTACGCCAGATTCAATAGATAGGAAATTAAACGCACGGGATTCCATTCCCCTGGTAAAGTAAAGCGACATCATCCTCTGAAAACTACAGATTCTTTCCGCAGCACTTTTTATACTTCTTACCGCTTCCACAAGGACAGAGATCATTTCTGCCGACCTTCGGTTGCTGATTCACAATCGGTTCGATTGACCGCTCTGTGGGTTCGGGAGGCTGCTCTCCTTCACTTACCGGTTCATCATAGTCATAATCATCCGTAACCTCTTCATGCACAGTCGAAGTGACCTGCCACAAAGAGCCGACAAAATCAGGACTCTGTTTTTCCAGTCGGAAGATGGCAGAAGTCACCTGCTGACCGATCCGGCCCCACATCGCATCAAAGGCTTTCATTCCTTCACGACGGTATTCCACTTTAGGATCTTTTTGGGCATATCCCACCAGACCAATGCCGGACCGCAGATGATCCATATAATACAGATGGTCTTTCCAGGAGGTATCCAGAACTTCCAGAATCAGCGAACGTTCCGCCTGACTGAGTTCCGGACGATACCGCTTATTATAAGCCTGATACAGGCGAATCCGAACTTCATCATCGGTTAAAGGTTCCAGCTCTTCTGTCGTCAGATTTAATTCCAGTTCTTCATTGGCCCAACTGGCAATTTCATCCAGAGCTGCTTTGTGCCCACCGGAATGGGCTCCATTACCTGAGGCGGCTGCACTTTCCCCCGCATAGGCTTTCGTGAGGAGCTGTTCAATTCGTGTCGAGGCTTCCCCATTCACAAACACCTTTTCGCTTTCCGCAGAAAGGATGTTTTGAATTTCACTGAGCTGCTTGCCTTTTAATGCTTCCTGATCCAGATTGGAGTGGAATCGTGAATTCGCCCACTTCACCAGACCAACACGACTGTTCGCCTCATTGCCGGACTGCTGGTTCCCCAGGAAGTTATACATCCCGACGGTCACCGGAAATGAAACTTCTTTCTCCCGGTAGAGTTCTTTCACGATCTCCAGAATCTTGTCTTTGGCTTCAGACACACTCAGGTCATTGAAATCCTTGGGATCAGCTTCAATTCCAAACTGATAATCTAGATATCCTGCCAGAGAACGGGGCCCCCAGTCCTCATCCAGAAATGCCTGCAGTGGCGTGAAATCAATACGGCCAATGGCTTTCTGGGCATGGTCAAACAATGTCTGATGCAAGCCATCCCGACCAATTTTCTTCAGTTCACGTTCATTCAGATTCAGATTAAAATGCGCGTTCGTCCATTTGGAAAGCGCCTGCCAGTTCCAGTCATCTTCATACTCTTCCGGAAGATTTTCAGCGATCTGCTCGGCAATCAAATCGTCTGCCTGCAGTGTTGCTTCATCTTTCAGATAACTGACCAGCTGATCGTAAGTCATATCACGAACGTTCGCAGCATCGACATCAATGTGCGCTTCCTGGCTACACCAGGCGGCAATCGTATCCCAACGATAATTTTTATCGAGCAGACGCTCGGTTTCTTCATCAATCTGCCGTTCGATCATTTCCAGAATCAAATCACGACAGTTGCAACCATCTAGAATCTGTTGACGATATCCATAAACGGCCTTACGCTGTTCGTCCATCACTTCATCGTATTCCAGCAAATGCTTTCGCTGTTCAAAGTGACGTTCTTCGACTTTCTTCTGAGCGCCTTCAATTCGCTTGGAAACCATTCCACTTTCGATGGCTTCCCCCTCTTCCATGCCCAGACGCGCCAGGATATTTTTTACCCATTCGCCGGCAAACACACGCATCAACTTGTCTTCCAGCGACAAGAAGAAACGACTTGACCCCGGGTCACCCTGACGTCCCGACCGGCCACGCAACTGCAAGTCGATCCGGCGGGAATCATGACGCTCAGAGCCAATCACATGCAGGCCTCCCAGCTTCATCACTTCCGCGGCTTCGACATCCATGCCTTCCCGTTTTTCAATGTCTTTGACCAACTGGTCCCACTCGGCTTTGGGAACTTCCAGACGCGATTCATATTTCTGGCTCAATTCATCCCAGGCGATATGCTCGGCGCTTCCACCTAGAATAATATCGGTACCACGACCGGCCATATTTGTGGCGATCGTCACAGACCCTTTTCGACCGGCCTGCGCGATAATTTCGGCTTCACGTTCGTGATGCTTGGCGTTGAGGACATTATGGGGAATTCCGTATTTGCTCAGTCGGTGACTGACAATTTCCGACTGTTCAATCGAAACGGTTCCCACCAGAATTGGACGCCCCTCTTTGTGGACTTCACGCACTTCGTCGGCAATCGCGTTCCACTTTTCTTTCTCAGTCTGATAGATCACATCCGGGTGATTAATTCGCTGCATCGGCCGGTTCGTCGGAATGCTGACCACATCCAGTTGATAGATCTTCCAGAACTCTTCCGCTTCAGTCATCGCGGTACCGGTCATCCCGGCTAATTTATCGTACAGTTTGAAGAAGTTCTGCAGGGTAATCGTTGCCAGAGTCTGAGACTCTTCCTTAATCTTCACGCCTTCTTTGGCTTCGACAGCCTGATGCAGGCCATCGCCCCACTGACGCCCCGGCATCAATCGTCCGGTATGATCATCGACAATAATCACTTCGCCCTGCTGCACTACATAATTCACATCGCGCTTATACAGATGATGCGCTTTAAGAGAGTTATCAATCAAATGCGGCCATTCCATATTGCCCGCAGTATAAAAACTCTCAACGCCCGCCAACTCTTCCGCATGCTTCACACCGGCATCGGTCATGTGACAGGTATGCTCTTTTTCCTTGACTTCAAAATCAACATTGGGCGTCAACTTGAGCGCCACGGAATTGGCCTTGGAATATTTTGTCAAATCATCTTGCGCAGGCCCGGAAATGATGAGCGGCGTTCGCGCTTCGTCGATCAGAATATTATCAATTTCGTCCACCACGGCATAATTCAGCGGTCCCTGGACCTGCAGTTCCTTCACAGGTTTCATATTGTCCCGCAGATAATCGAAGCCGAACTCGTTATTCGTTCCGTACGTGATATCGCAAGCATAATGTTGTTGTCGCTCTTCAGGTCCCATCCGAGATTGAATCGCGCCGACAGTCAGTCCCAGTGCAATATGAATCGGCCCCATCCATTCCATATCACGCAGTGCGAGATAATCGTTGACTGTCACGATATGGACTTTACCTGATAACGCATTCAGAAACGCGGGCAATGAAGATACCAGAGTTTTCCCTTCCCCGGTCACCATTTCGGCGATCATGCCTTTATGTAGAAAGTAACCACCAATCATCTGCACCGGGTAATGTCGCATATTCAAATTACGCCGCGCAGACTCGCGCACCGCGGCAAAGGCGTAAGTGAGAATATCATCCAGTGTTTCCCCTGCATCCAGGCGTGCGCGCAATTTCGACGCGGTCTCTTTTAACTCGTCATCAGAGAGCTTCATCAACTCGGGTTCGAAACTGTCAATTTCAGCCAGCATCGAACCAGGCACGATTTCGTCTTTGCCCTCTTTATCGCGGACAAAGCCCAGTTTGCGAATTTGACGTTCATTCGAAGAACCGAACAGGCCCGTCAGAAATCGCTCCAGAAATGCCGTAACGGTCGTTAACCATTCACCCAGTTTGTCAAGGAATTCCATTTTTTAACCTGAACTCGAATTCTCGAAAATAGTCTTTAATATAGATCAGGCGGATCACAGCCCGACTGTCATACTGGCAGTACGCGCGTTCCGCTCCAGAAAAATCAAAGTGCGTACCAACAACACAGTATCCCTGTCCGGAATACATTTAATCTCTGTAAGTTCTTCTCTTTCCGAAGTTTATTTATTTTGAAAAATATGGTCAATGGCGTTATTTCGTTCGCTCATCACCTTTACTCCGGACAATCGAATGGCTCACTCATACTGAAATGCAACCAATGTGCCAAGTCTGGGGGATTTGTAATATCTTCCTCTGGATAATTTAGCAGAAATTCTTATATTTCAGGTCACTATCAGGCTTACGTCACATGACTTAACCCCCTATGGAGCTTACAGATGTATAACGGTTCTGAAGCAGACAAATACCAGGCTGGCGACCCTCCCTCTCCCCCTGCAACAGATTCCGAAATCATTATCAGCTCAGACACCTTCCGCCAAAATCGGATTCCCGCCGGCCAATCGCGGACCCGCAAATGGCCCGTGCTGCATGCCACCTCGGTCCCCAAAATCGATTGCGACACCTGGAAACTGGAAATCGGTGGCCTCGTCGAACATCCGCTCTCCCTCACCTGGGACGAATTCCAGCAGCTCCCCCGCACTCAAGTCTTCGCTGACTTTCACTGTGTCACACGCTGGTCACGCCTGGGAAATCTCTGGGAAGGAGTTTCCGGCAGAGAAATCATGAAACGGGCCGGCGTTCAATCTGCAGCCCAATATGTCATCGCCACCGGTTATGATGGCGGCTGGACTACCAATCTCCTCCTCCAAGACTTCCAGTCAGAAGACGTCCTCCTGTGTGATAAGCATGACGGCGATCCCCTCGACGCCGATCACGGCGGCCCCCTCCGATTGATCGTCCCCCTGCTCTATGCTTGGAAAAGTGCCAAATGGCTCAGACGAATCGATTTCATCTCTGAAGACACACCTGGCTACTGGGAACGCTGCGGCTATCACAATCACGGCGATCCCTGGGTCGTCGATGAAAACAATCCCGACGGCGAACGCTTTCAATCCAAAGACAACATCCCCCCCGGCTTTTTTGATTGATTCGATTACTGTTAACTCGCCGGGTGAACAACACGCATCTCTGCCCGTGAAATTTCACCGAAAACGGGCACACATCTCTACTTGACAGCGACTCGCCACTCCAGATACTTGCGGGCTAAGCGTCGCGCGCATGAGACAGGGGTCAAAAATGCTGAATGTGCCGACGTCCTGTTAATTCCAGCACTATAAAAGCCCCTTATTTTAGCCGATGGGAACGGGAACATCAGGAACCAGCGCTCAAACAACCCCCTCGCATCATTCCGCTTTCGTTTGACTTCGTGGGAACATTTAGGAAGTTCAAAGGATGATCACGGGAAATCGCATGTCGTTCAATTGAGTGCTATTTTTGATTCTCAGCTTGACCCCGGAATACCGTTTCCCATGATGATCATTTCTCAAATAAACACTCCGCCATAAACCAGACTGTATCAGATCACGATTTTTCAGCGCAGATGAAAATCGGACACCTTCAAGAATCATCAACCACTCATCTGGTTACGGGGTGGATTCTACTTTACAACAAGAGCACGTTAAGATCAGCAACATATAAAATGAAGACATCCAACCTATTGTTTCGCCTGACGTTCTTTCCGGTTGGTTAAAACGGGCGTGCCACTTTGACCGTTCCTTCTCGATTGTCCAAATGGCATGCGAATCGCTTTCTCCAAGGGAGGAACGCGCGCTTCTGATAATGATTGCAATTCTTCACAAATCACATCATTCAAAATCGTTTCGAACTTTTGCAGACAGGTGGCAATCTTCACTCCGTCATGCACACGATGGTCATACACAAACGTAATCCGCATCGTCCCGTCCGGCTGCACCGGACCATATGTCACGACCAGATTTCCCAACGAAGGCGGGTGAAGACTGGTCACATCATATTGCGCCAACGAAGTCACTCCCACCGTGCCCGTTAAATTCGTTCTGACACGAGCAAACAGATTCAGCGCGAACCACCAGATCATTCGTCTGAAGAACCACGGAAGCCGTGAGAATCGATCTCGCATCCGAAACAGTCGATTTTCTTCAAGCGGCTGTTCCCGAGCCTGCTCAATGGCATTTTGAATTTCCAGCAGTGAGCATTGTTCTGGCTGTTCGATCCGATGAAAGATCAATAGATTCCCATCGTCGACAATTCGGTTCATCGCGACATAGCCAATTTGATGCGGATGCTGATACAGATGAGGCCACGGCCATTTAATATAAGCACAACACAATTCGGGCTCACTTTGAGCAAGACGAGCCATCGCCTTCAACATAATCGCCGCCCATCCGATTCGCTGCGGGCTTTTCTTGCGCAGTTGCACTATGTTTTGCACATCGCAAATCCGCGAGACCGGCTGACTGGGAATCTGGCTGGTAAAATATAAATAGTCAGACATAAACCGACGATGCGGTTTCAGCTTGATGCGCTTCCCTCGTCTCAAATTGTGTTGATCCAACGATGCTTGCTGTATCTTCATGTCGCTCTACCATATGAGGTTAGAATGATTAACCACCCTAACGTGCCTGAATAGATGTCTCATAATACAGTTGCATCCTCCCCTCTTTCTATCTAAAAATAGGAAATCATCACTTTTTCGAGCATGATGTCTGTTGAACTTAAAATTGACTTTGATTGTCGACAAAACATGTTAAGAAATTTTAACATGAACCAGATAAGGAGTCGCGAATAATGCGGTACCAAAGATGTTCGAGAGATGAAACATACGATGCGTTTGACGACCAGCTCCCTAAACAGTTTTAAAGCCACCGCATTTAAGAAAAACCGCTTATGCCAAAACAGATTGTAATAGCCTTACTCGTTTGCTTCAGTCCTGCCGGATTCGCGTTCTCCTTATTTGCGAGCACTCCCCCTGACGGTGATGCAACGATCCGCGGCAAAGCGGGCGATTCTGAAATCGTCATCACCACCACAAATCGGCTGGCGGGCGCCATTCACTCTCTCACCTGGAACGGAAAAGAATTCATCGACAGTTTCGACCACGGTCGGCAACTGCAGTCCGCCGCCAGTTTCGACTGCAGCCTGCCCGGCGAATTCTGGGCTGAACGCTTTAACCCGACCGAAGCCGGCTCTCGCTCTGACGGCGCAGGACCCACTTCGTCCAGCAAACTGCTTTCACTTCACGCAGCTGGAAATGAATTGCAAACAACAACCCGCATGGCGTTCTGGTTAGCCCCCGGTCAGAACTCATCTGGCAGGCCCGCACTGAATGAAAAAGTCCTCTCGGATCATTTGATTTCCAAACACGTACGTATCGGTTATCAAAATCACGATAACATCATCGAGTATAAAACCACGTTTACTGTTCCCCCAGACGAGCAACACACCTACGCCCAGTTCGAAGCACTCACCGGTTATATGCCTGCCGAGTTTGAAACGTTTTGGAGTTTGAATCCGAAAACCGGCAAATTGAAATCCATCGACGACGGACCGGGCGAACAAAATCTGCCAGTGATCCTGAGCACCAAAGACGGCAACTACGCAATGGGCGTCTATTCTCCCGAACAACCATCTCCCGGCTTTGAACACGCTGGCTACGGCCGCTTCCGTTTTCCGGCTGCGAAAGTCGTCAAGTGGAACTGCGTCTTTCGTGTGCGCAACAAACAGGGCATCCCCGCAGACAAATATTCCTTTCGCGTCTTCGTCGCCGTCGGTAGTCTCGACGATATTCGACAGGCACTGACATCACTTGTGAACACGTTTTAATTGACTGATCAGACCGATTACTCCATCGCTCGATACGGTTGATAATGATAATACTTCGGACGATCATCGAGCCGTACATGCAGCCAGGAGACACCGGCTCCTGCGGTGCTCAGCCAGACTGGCTTCGAACTGAGCCGCTGCTGCATGGCCGTACTAACGGCTTTCCACAACTCCCTTTTCTGAAGCTTGGGGGCCTCGCGTACAAATGCCGCCAGATGTCCGTAGTCCGCCGCCGCGTCTTGGGGGGACGGAACCACCAGAATTGCATCCTTTCTCAGATTCGGAAAGACAACGACCCCAGTCCCTGTATCATCCAGAAAATGCGCCGCGAATGTCTTGTCGTCCGGATATTCTGCCAGCCCCGGGCTGTCAATCAACACGAACTCAAAGGGTCTGTCAATTGTTTTCGTCGAGACAGGTGGCGTCTCCCAGCGAAATGCAGAAAAAGGAGCGTCAGCTAACACAGAGACGAACCAGGCACTAAATTCCGTGTCCTGCTGCCAGAGATTGAGAACGTCCGCATACGTGACCAGTTCAGTATCATTCTTGACGGTGAATCTGACCACAGGCTGGCCTGAAACTGGCTCGGAAGATGCATTCCACATACGAACTCCCTGACGACGATAGGATTTTTATAGACTGATTTTATAATGATCCTAACGGAAATTTTTCCTGAATGGCAGGTACGATTTTGTAATTCCAATCGAGGCACACTTATTAAACTGTTAAAGAAAGTAGTTTATTTTGAATCTGGTTCTAGACGTACATTACCGTGATGATGATTCCGCGAAAGTAGCAGGCATTCTGTTTCAGGAATGGGAATCGGATTGCCTCGAAACAACACTGGTAAAACAGATTCCCCAGGTCGCTCCCTACGAGCCCGGTAGTTTTTTCAAACGCGAACTCCCCTGCCTCCTGGATCTGATTCACGACATTGACCGTCCCCTGGATGTCATCGTCATCGACGGCTTTGTGACGCTGGGACAGGACCAGAGCCCCGGCCTAGGAGCGCACCTCTATCATCAACTGAATGAGCAAATTCCCGTCATCGGTGTCGCCAAATCCCGTTTCGCGAATACCCCCGATGAGACCTGCATCTATCGGGGAACAAGCCAGAATCCACTCTACGTCACGTCCCTCGGCATTCCGCTCACAGAGGCAAAACGCAAAATCACCGCCATGCACGGCGAGTTCCGCATCCCCACCCTGCTCAAACGCGTTGACCAGCTCTGCAGAGCTGAAGACAAATAAACTACACCCGCGGCGCTGCAGCGAGTACTTCTTCTGAAACACCGGACGCGTATTTCATGAAGTTCTCATTAAAAGCGGTGGCCAGTTTAATTGCGGTCGCTTTGTAAGCACTTTGATCGGCCCAGGAATTATGAGGCACGAGCATCTTGTCATCCACGTCGGGACACTTCGTCACAGTCGCCGTTCCGAAAATCGGGTCGATTTCGGTGGGGGCGTGATTCAGCGTTCCCGAATGAATGGCGTCGATAATCGCCCGTGTATGCTGCAGGCTGATTCGATTCCCCACGCCGTACGCACCGCCATTCCAACCGGTATTGACCAGCCAGACATTCGCGTTGTACTTCGTGATTTTCTCTGCCAGCAGATCCGCATATTTCCCCGGATGCCAGACCAGGAACGGCCCACCGAAACAAGGGGAAAATGTCGCCTCGGGCTCATTCACGCCGACTTCCGTGCCCGCGACCTTCGCCGTGTAACCGCTGATAAAGTGATACATGGCCTGCTCGGGTGTCAGCTTGCTGACAGGAGGCAAAACACCAAACGCATCACAAGTCAGGAAAATCACATCAGTGGGATGGTCGGAAACACAGGGAATTTTGGCACTGGGCATATACTCAATCGGATACGCACCACGTGTATTCTGTGTGAAGCTGGTATCGTTGAAATCGACGTGATGACGCGCTTCATCATACACCACGTTTTCCAATACCGAACCGTAACGCAGCGCCTGAAAGATTTCCGGCTCGTTTTCTCGAGAAAGATAAATGGCTTTCGCGTAACAGCCCCCTTCAATATTAAATACGCCATTATCGGTCCAGCAATGTTCATCGTCGCCAATCAGATACCGCTTGGGATCGGCTGAGAGCGTTGTTTTCCCTGTTCCTGACAGACCAAACAAAACCGAAGAACGCCCCGTCTGCTTATCGGCTGTCGCCGAACAGTGCATCGATAGAATCCCGCGTTTGGGCATCAGGTAATTCATCACTGTGAAAATACCCTTCTTCATTTCTCCCGCGTATTCGGTTCCGAGAATGACAATCTCGCCGTCTTCAATGCTCAAGTCCACGCTGGTTTTGGACGTCATGCCGGTCGTGAAACGGTTGGCGGGGAAAGTGCCGGCGTTATAAATCACATAGTCCGGTTTGCCGAAATCTTTCAGTTGTTCTTCCGTCGGACGAATCAACATGTTATGCATAAATAACGCGTGATAGGGACGCGAGCAGATCACACGCACCTTAATCTGATATTCCGGGTCCCAGCCGGCGAAGGCATCGATCACATACAGGTGCGGGCAGATATTCAGATAATCGGTGGCCCGTTCCCGATTGCAGTAAAAGGCATGCTGATCAAGGGGGTAATTCACATCACCCCACCAGATATCTTCTTCCGAACTTTTATGTTTGACGACGCGTTTATCTTTGGGAGAGCGGCCTGTCTTTTCGCCAGAGTAAGCAATCAAAGCTCCTGTATCCGAAATGGAAGCACCAGGCTCAAAACGAATTGCTTCTTCATACAGCATCGAGGGATCGGGATTCCGCATCACCCAGTCCACATTGATTCCATGCTCTGACAGATCAAACGACTCCATTTTGCCACTCCATTCACGTTATTGAAATTAATGAGACCTTCGACATCCTGAGCGCGCTGGGATTCAGAAAGGCCACTGATCAGTGCAATTCGACGCAAGTTTAATCTCTATCAGCATTTTCACCAAGAGAGATTCCCACCTTTGTGTCCAATTTCTTAAAAGCATTTGTGAGGGAAATCTTCCAGAACTATTGTGCAGCGAGACGCTTCAATTCCGGCTCCATACGCCGCATCGCTTCTGCAAAATCGACAAGGGGCTGATAACCAAAATCATGCCGGGCGCGACTGATGTCGTAATAATGCGAACTGCTCAATTGTGATGCCAGAAAACGCGTCATCGGTGGTTCACCAGGCAGATGCAGCATGCGGTAGACAAACTCCAGAACGCCACCAATCCGCTTGGCTGCTTTCACGGAAATCTGTTTTTGCACCGGCGGCAATCCCGCCAGACTCAGCAACTGATTGATCCATTCCCACATTAAAACCGGTTCCGGCTCATTGATAAAATAAGCCTGCCCTCCTACAGGAGAATCAGCGAACAACCGGGCGGCTGCCTGCAAATGCGCGGCGGCGGCGTTCTCAACATAACTCATCGAAATCAGATTGGTCCCGTCTCCCACCTGTCGCAAGCGACCGGATTTGGCGCGTTGAATTAACCGGGGAATCAAATGATTATCACGCGGCCCCCAGATTAAATGTGGCCGGAGTGCCACCGTCGCCAGTCCTTTTTCTCCATTGGCGGCCAAGACCGCTTTTTCTGCAAGCATCTTGGTATGCGGATAGTGACAGAGAAACTGCTCGCTGTACGGCAACTTTTCCGTCCCGTTCTCATGCGCGGACCCATCATATACCACGCTCGGCGAACTCGTGTAAACCAAGCGAGTCACGCCCTGTTTCTGGCAGGCTTCGAGAACATTTAATGTCCCCTGCGTATTGATGCTGTAGAAATAATCCCACGGCCCCCAGATACCAGAGACCGCTGCGGTATGATAAACCGTATCGATCCCCTCACAGGCTCGCATAATAGCGTCCGCATCACGAATATCTCCCTGGAACGTTTCCACGTTCAATTCTTTCAGACGCGGATACTCACCACGGCAGAAGACGCGAACCGTCTCGCCCGCTTCAACCAGTTGTTCTACAATATACAGACCAAGGAAGCCGCCTCCCCCGGTAACGAGTACGTTCATCGAATCTGTTTCTCTGCCCAGGGTGCCAGTTTTTCACGGAAGATTTTTACATTATGCCGAATATCTACAGGCAACGAATGATGAAATAAAATGGTTTCAATCGACTCGGTCAAGGGATTAGCCTGCCCTAACGCCAGTAGTTCCTGTGTCAGTTGATCGCGGGCGGACTGGCTTTCCGGGAAGTCCCCCTGCTCCGGTTCCACTATGATCACCGGCTTCTGTGCCCCTGCTGCGCCGACTCCCACCAGGGCACTGCGATAAATGTGCGGATGCTGATTAAAAATCGCTTCACAGCAAACCGTAAACATCGGCCCGTTTGCACCATGGACCATATGTGCTTTGCGTCCACAGAACCAGAGCTTGCCCGCTGCATCACGATAGCCGACATCTCCCATCCGATGCCAAAATCGCGCACCATCCGGGATCTTCGCCAGTTGTGTTGCCTCAGGTCGTTGAAAATATTCGCGCGTCGCCATCGGCCCCTGCACGATGATTTCTCCAATCTCACCTGGTGCGAGTTCCCTTGCCTGCTCGATAGAGGCGATTGGTTCATTGTGAATTTCAATAATTTTCACCTGCACGCCTGGAAAAGGAGTTCCCACACAGGTCCCGGCACCGGAGGCGGTCTGAGCTGAAGTCTCCTCCAATACTTCACGCCCGCAAATCGAAGCGACGGGCAGCGATTCAGTAGCGCCATAAGGTGTATTGATATCGGTTTCCGAATTCACAAACGTCTTCCGCATGCGTTCGATCACATGCACGGGAACAGGCGCCCCCGCCGACAGGACTCGTTTTAACGAAGGCAGTTGTATCTGATGCTGCTCACAGTAACGGCCGATCCGATTCCACATTGCCGGCGAACCAAAGGCCTGCGTCACCCCTTGATCATTAATCTGCCGAATGATTTTCTCTGGATTCACCTGCGCTGGCTTCGTCGGATTCATATCGGGAACCACTGTTGTGACCCCCATTGCCGAATTGAATAATGCAAACAAGGGGAAGCCCGGCAGATCAACTTCGCCCGGTTGAATCTGATAATAATCGCGTAACAGATCGACCTGAGACCAGAACATCCCATGTTCGTACGCCACCCCTTTGGGCGGTCCGGTACTCCCACTGGTAAAGATAATCGCCGCCGGGTCGGTCGCCGTCCGCTGAACCATTTCGAGCGGTTCCCAGTCTCCGCCGAGTAACCATTGATAGTCAATGCCCGATGTCAAAACCGGTTTGCCCACAGTCACATTCAAACGGGCTTCAGGAAACGAGCGTCGTTTCAGTTTGCGAATCAGCTGCGCCAGTGGGATCGCCACGAACCCCTCAGGTTCGACTTCGGATAAACAGCGAATGATATTCTTACCGCCCATGCCGGGATCGATCAGAATAATCACAGCGCCTGCTTTGAATAACGCAAATGTGAGTGCAATGAATTCCAGGCTGGGGCGCACCATCAATGCCATCCGCGTTCCAGGTTGCACACCGAGCTGAATCAAGCCGCGGGCCAGCCGATCACTCTCCTGATCAAGCTGTTGAAACGTCATACTGCTGTAAGCATAACGCCCCTGTTTGTCTTTTCCTGCCGGGAAGACAACCGCTTTTTGGAAAGGCCAGGCCTGAGCTGACTGATGAAGCCGGTCGGCAATATTACGTTGTGTAGACATGAGCAAAAGGAACGCGGGTGTCAAAAGAAACGGCACTCATCACTGGCGAACCAGAATCTCCCCCTTGCCAAGAGCCAGAAAATCTCCACAGTATCGTCGGTACTCGCTCTCAAAACAATCATCGGGAACCGGGAACCCAGCCAATCTCAACTCTCTCAGAAAAAAAGAAAGCCACGTGGGACGATACACACACGAATATTTAAACGTCGGCAACAGTTCCGGTTCACCCGGTTCTCCAAACAGACCAATCGTACCACGCCGCATGCCGGCTCCCAATCGTCTGCCCATTTTACCGAATGAGAAAATCGAACCGGCAATCATGTCAAAGCCAGTCGCTTCTCCCGTGGTGCCTCCAATCACAATCGTGCCGCGACGCATGCGGTGGCCCGCTTCATTGCCGATATTCCCGTGAACCAGAATCGTCCCGCCGTTCATGCCCCGCTTACTTCCGGGATAGGCAGCGCCCACCAGATCGCCGGCGTTGCCTTTGATGCAGAGTGTGCCCCCCTTCATTTCAGTCGCAATCGAATCGGCAGCATTGCCTTCCACCAGAATTTCGCCACCCGTCATTTCAGCGCCCAAATGCATTCCCGCGTTGCCCTCCACGCGAATCCGTCCCTCGTTCAAACCGGCACCGATATATTTCACACGAGAACAATCGCCCGACCAGACTACTAAATCTTCGTCGCTCGAAGTTTGTTGCACGTCAAAAAAATCGCCAACCGTCAGCCTGCGACTACCCTGCAAGACAGGCAGACTACGAACTTGATCGACTGATTGTCCACTCACAGAGGCATGATTCACCGAACTCACTTCAAGTGGAACCGTGAGCGTTTGCTGGAGAGTCAACATAAGAGCCATGCGAAAGTGTTTCTTTATCAGCTTGCGTTATGCAGTCTTGCCCATGTTGGCCAGACCTTCGATGAAACGACGTGCTGCCAGATAGTCATTGGGGAGCATATCCCGAATCTGGCCACGCAGTTGATTTTTCATCTTCTGCGCTTCCGCATAAATCTGCTGTGAAATATCAGAAGTGGCGCCTGTCGAATCGCGCAGAGAAAACAGTTTCTGCATTTTTTCACGCGAGGCTTCATATTCCGATCCCATCAAAGACTCGGGCCAGGAAATTTTCCCGGTTGCCGGGTTAAGCTGGCTGGCACTTAACTTGACATCACTTTGAGTAAAGCCGGCTTCAAAGTAGACACTACTCCCGCTCTCTCTACGTTTCTTATTTTCAGCAACCCGCTTTTCACGTTCTGCTTCTCGCTGTGCTGCTTGCTCTTTTTCCATCGCAGCACGTTCCTGATTGTAAGCCCGCTGTGCCTTTTGTCGTTCGACATAAGTCTCCGCCAGCTTCTTCTGGTTATCGAGATACTTGGCGCGAGCCTCTTCATAATTGACCATTGACCTGGAACGATCCACCATGGCCTGTCCCTGTGCACGAATCAGAGCGGAACGGGTATCGCCCCACCCACCCCAGTTGCCAGTGTAATACCCACCGCCATACCAGGGAGTGAAAATCGCAGGGCTGTAACGCCCCGGCCAGTAGTGAATATTACTTCCCGAATACCAGGGACCCGCCGGCAGCAGATGCACCGCGGAAAACAGTACTATCAAACACAATCCTGGCAAGGTCGCTTTGCGCATTACTGTTTTCATCTCTTTACCTCTAAACGTAAATTGAATGCTAAGCCCCGCCACTGAGTTTCGCACTTCGCTTGGGAAAGGCTTATGTGATTTCCTGATGAATCCGAGTGGAATTACTTGATTTTTTGATACCATTCATGATATCTATAATAACATAGTTTAATGTTCTCGTCTCTATTTCGCCAGTCTTTAAATCTGAAGGGATCATGAATTCTTTACCTTTCAGAAAATTTGGCATTCTCAACGATGATCAGCAGGAAACATGCCCATGCGTCAGTTAATCACAGCAGGTCTTTTTTTGTCGCTTTGTCTCTTTGCGACTGAAAATCTCTTTGCACAATCTCCTGACATTGATTCCCTGATTCTTCAACTGAAGGGTGAGAACGAAGATCAGCAGGCACTCGCCGCGCATCAACTTGGGGAACTCGGGTCCAATGCGAAATCTGCAGTTCCGGCATTGATCCAGGTGGTCAAAACGGGGTCTGTCGCATCACGCAGTGAAGCCATCATCGCTTTGGGAAAAATTGGCCCCGATTCAGCGGCAGCGGTACCAGAATTAACAAAAATTCTGCGAAGCTACTCAATCATTCTCAAATACAATACATTGCAGGCATTAAGACAGATCGGTCCCGCTTCGAAACCGGCGATCAAACAAATCGTCCCCCTGATGGAAAGCAATAACACCTATTTGAATGTCGCTGCCGCCCGCGCAGTTGCCTCTATTGATCCGGACAACAAGGAAAACTTAAAGCAGGCGATCAAAGTTTTACTGGACGGTCTGGATGTCTCTATGAATGAAGTCCGTTCTGATGCCGCTACCGGGCTTGCAGAAATTGGCGAACCAGCCGTCAAACCGTTATTGGAAACATTGAAAAAAGAACACGCCGCAGATCATCACACGGAATGCGAAAAAATCTGTGATGTGATCGCTCAGATGGGATCGCAAGGCGAATCAGCAATTCCCACTCTGCTCAAAATCGTGAAAAAGGTAGATGATCCCAATCTCGTCTGGCGGGCGGCTCACGCTCTGGGAACCATCAACGCCAGTCCCAAAGAGGTCGTTCCCGCATTGACCGCATTACTGTCAAATGCGTCACCGGAAGTGCGTGCCAATGCGGCAATCGCGTTGGGAGAGTTTGGTGCCGCAGCAAAGTCTGCTGTTCCCGAACTAACCAAACTCCTCTCTGACTCAGAGTTGAGTGTGAAACTCGATGCTGCCGCTTCTCTGGGAGACATCGGACCTGATGCGGCCAGTGCTGTCCCGCAACTCGCATCGGCAATGCAGGCAGGTCCTGTTGCGTTAACCCTGACCAGCGCGTCTGCCCTGTCTTCGATCGGCGAAGCATCCGTCCCTGCTTTAAATGAAATGCTGGCCAAAGACTCGCCTTTGAAATTGCTTGCTGTCCATGTTCTGGGTGAAATCGGTGCCTCTGCGAAATCATCGATTCCGGAATTGGTCAAGCTCATCAATTCACCTGATCCGGATGTCAGCCAGACAGCAATTACCAGCTTGGGAGAAATGGGTCCCGCCGCGATTCAGGTGGAACCGCAGTTGCTCGACATTCTCAAAACGTCAACCGGTAAAACCAGAAATGCAGCCGTCTATGCGCTTTCCAAAATCGGTAGCAAAAAAGCATTACCACTGATTAAACAATATGCATCCGCTTCCGATGAAGACGAACGCTTCCGTCTGGTTTGCGCCTGGGCACTCGTCCGTGATAATCCCACAGATCCCGAAACCGTCAAAGCGGCCCTGCCTGGTTTGATTAAAGTCCTCTCCGACGAAAACCCACTGGTCCGTCGCGAAGCAGCAAACGCCATTTCTCTGACAGGCCCCCTGGGTGAACCAGCCGTCGCGGCTCTCACCGAAGCCCTCAAGAAAGAAGAAAACCCACGCGTGACTATGGAACTGATCTCTGCACTGGCAGAGATTGGGCCAAAGGCTGCTGCCTCTGCCGTACCGCTGATCACCCCCTACCTTTCTTCCGGAGATCGCGAGCTGCGGATGATTGCCACTTATGCTCTGGCCCGATTTGGTGCCGCATCAAAATCGGCAATTCCTTCCCTCGAAAAAGAACTCTCTGCACATAATGGAATGGAAAATACGGTCACCCTCTGGGCACTGGCTAAGATTGACCCGACACCACAAAGAGCACAGAAAGCTGCCCCCAGTATGGCGAAAGTCATCACGGATCATCAAAATCCAGATGCCCGCCTGGAAGCTGCAATCAGCCTCGGTGACTTCGGCATCAACACTCCTGAAATCAAACAGGCTCTGGAACAAGGCTTGAAAGATAAAGATCCACGCGTCAAAAAAGCAGCTGAAGCAGCACTCAAAAAACTGGGAAGCTGATTCTCTGCTCAGAGAGCACGTTGTTTTTTCTCAACACAAGCTCGAATCACGTTGAGAAAAAGCAACGTCAATCTAGCGCGCCAGCGTGTCGTCAGCATCCATTACCGACTCTCTGGTTATGGTTAAAGTCGACGCGCCAAGGATAACCGGAATATTCCCAACGCGTTATCAGTGCATTCTGTGCCAACGACGGGTTCCGAGAGGAAATCACAGAAGCCGTCTGTCTCTACCGGGAAAGTGGCATGATTGTTGCGATTCTATTTAAAGTGACTTTAAGAATGATGTAACATTCGCTTCTTCTCAGCCAGTACCGGAGCCAACCATGATCACAGTTGCGGAAATCAACGACATCGATCGAATCGATAATTTTCGGCTGGCTTGGCGCTCCCTGCTCGGCAAAACCAAAGGGGTCACGTTTGCGCATTCCCCTGAGTTTCTGGAACAGTACTGGGAACATTTCGGCGAAGGGCTCAAACTGCGCACGCTGATGGTGACACTGGGAAATAAAGTCATCGGCATTGTGCCTCTGGTTGTGAAACCGGTTCCTACAAAAATGGGAACGATGCGCGTCCTGACCTATCCACTTGATGGCTGGGGCGCATTCTTCAGCCAGATCGGTCAGAATCCGGCCGCCACCATGGTCACCGCCATGCGGCACCTTCGCAATTCCAAGCGTGACTGGGATCTGATTGACCTGCGATATATTGATCAGGATGGTCTCGATCGCAAACGAACCGCGAACGCATTCAAGTCGGTCGGTTTTCAGGGAAGCCAGGCCGTCTGGCAACAGTTGCCTCTTGTAAACACCCAGGAGACAGACTGGACTTCCTATCTCTCCAGTCGTTCAACAGACACACAACAACAGATCTTTTCTGCAGAGCAATCCATTTCAAAAACAGGACGCGTTGCCTTTTATCGCTCGCAACTGGAAGATCCACTCGCTCCCGGCTGGAATCCCCGCTGGGATCTCTGGACCGAATTTGAACAGATGGAATTTTCATTTGGAAACCAGACCACCATCGCCGGCGGTTCGTTTTCCAACAGCAGAAAACTAGCCTTTCTCCGCGATCTGCACGGGCCTGCTGTTCGCGCGGGGCTCGCGCGCATTGATGCCCTGTTTATCAACCACACTCTGGTTGCTTGTGCTTACGGACTCCAGCACGCCCACGGTACCGATTACCTCGCATTAGGCCGCCAGAAAAATGCGTCCCCGGAAGTGATCACCGCACTCATCGCCCATATGATTCAGCAATCCATTCTCGATGGAGAGCCATCGCTGAATCTGTCATTGCTCGGACCGGAGTTTGCCAGCATCTGGAAAAATCAGGATCAGAAAAGCTACCGCTGCTCTCATTTTCCTGTCACAGCGCCCCGTTCACAGGTCTTACGTCTCAACCGCTGGATTCAACAACCGGCACTCAAACCGAGTCGAACGGAATTGGTCGCCACCACCAAACCGGAACTGAAATTGTCGCAGACGCCCGATACGGACTCCAGTATCGAAATCACAGCGGAAGCACCACCGGAATGGCACAGCAAGCAGGCGTCGAGTAACGATGATGTTCAACGTCGATTTCGAGTGGTCGGCTAACGAAGACAATCAGGGTCCGTTGAATTTTACTCGGTACACCGCGCAAATTTCAGGACCATCAACGTCCGGTCATCCCCGTCGTTTCCACCCTCCAGGTGTTTTTGCAGTTTGGTCCAGATACCCTGCATCACTTCTTCCGCCGTATCCTCTGTGTGATTTTTCAGGACGTTCATAATTCCGTCCGAACGAAACATTTTGCGTTCGCTGCTCATGGCTTCGCTGATGCCATCACTGAACCCAACCACAATGTCATTCGTACAGATGGGAATCACGGAATAATCATACTCGTTTGATTCGGTAACGCCTAACAGCATCCCATGCGAAGTTAAACTCGTGATCTTCCCCTTATGCACCCAGAATGGCGCGGGATGTCCGGCATTGGTATAGGTAAACGTCCGGTTCTGCGTATCGATCACCCCATACATCATGCTCATAAACTGATGAGGCAAGGACGTATGATACAGGGCAGTATTGATCCGCCCAATCACAAACCGAGTGTCTTTCGCCTGTTCGATCGGACCTTCCGTCAACGTACGTAAAGCGCCGCGAACCGAAGCCATCACGACGGCAGCAGGAATACTATCCCCCGATGCATCACCCAGCGCAAAACAGGTCACATGCGGACCCAGTGAAATAAATTCGCATAAATCGCCCCCCACTTCATGATGGCTGATCGACTGGACGGCAATCTGAAATTCACGATCCTGCGTCGATTCCTCAGCGAATTCCGCAGGAAACGATTCCGAGATCACCTTCAGTTCTTTTTTCAGACGCAGCTGATTCTGGCTCTCTTTAATTAAGACCGCTCGTTCCAGAATCGTACTGACCTGTGCTCCGATGGATTTCAAAACATGGACATCTCGCTCATTTAGATGGCGGGCACGCCGGTCGAATGCCCACAGAGTTCCAAACGGCCCTGAATCAGACTGCACCGAAACACAGATCCCCGTCAGGCAACCTTCCGGCAACCAGCGCGCCAGTTCTGGTGTGTCCTGGCGATTGATAATCAACCCATCCTTGGCGAATGCTTCCAGATCAGGGGGAGATTCTGATAATTTTCGGCGATGAAAGGGAATCTCAAATGCAGTCAGGCAATACTGAACCCGCAGTGATAACTGATTCGATTCGGAATTCAACAAAAAGAAACCCGCAGCTCGAAAACCGGTAAGTTGCAAAGCCGCTTCCAGAAGTTTCTGCAACGAATCCTGTAATGCCTCCTGTTTTGTCACAGACAGGCCGACATCCACCAGCGTGGAAACTTCCTTATTCTTCGTCTCTAATGAGGAACTCATGGTTTCAATGCGCGAAATCAGACCGCCCACCAGTTCCGCAAATTTGATCGCCGTCACAAACAGGTGATCATTGGCGGTCTCTTCGGGAAGCGACAGATAAAGATAACCCAGGCAGCGATTACCATCTTCGATCGATTCATACCAGCAGTATTTCTCGCTCTGGCACAGCTCGGCTTCCAGCGATTTTCGCTCTCCCGGCTTGGCGGGAGTGAACCGTAAGGGCCAGCCGGTGATCTCCGTAAACTGGTCACAAATGGTTTGAACCCATTCCAGAGGTGGGGTGATTGTTTGTTCCATGTCACCTGATCCAAGAAGCGCCGATACAAAATATGCGAGAAACTGAGCGGAATGCTCTATATTCTCCTATCGACAGGCAGGTGCCGGTAAAATACTCCCGAGTCCGGTTGTGACGATTGAATCGGTTCTCCCTCAGGAAATCTCACTCAACTCCGGTTTTTAGCAGCTTGCAGTGAACTTGGCACCAGACAGACAGCCCGGAATCGCTTAGCGATAGCGTTCAATGACGGCACAGCCACAGGAGTCACTCCAGACGTTCACAGACGTTCGGCACATATCCAGTACCCGGTCCACAGCGATGATCACTCCTTGTGCCTCGAGCGGTAGCCCCACTGCCTGCAAGACAATCGCCATCATCACCAGACCCGCATGTGGAATGCCGGCAGCACCAATACTCGCCAGCAAAGCGGTAATCGCCACCACAAGCTGCTGGGAAAGCGGCATCACTTCTCCCGTATAGGCTTGTGCAATAAACAGCACGGCAACTGCTTCATATAACGCCGTCCCATCCATATTGATCGTCGCTCCCAACGGAAGCACAAACGAACTGACTTCGTTGGAAATCTCCGCATTTTCTTCCACACAACTCATCGTCAAAGGCAGCGTCCCGTTGGAAGACGCCGTTGAAAAAGCCGTCATTAACGCCGGACTCATGGCACGGGCAAATTCCAGTGGAGAGCGTTGTGCGACAAATTTCAGCAGACAGGGTAAAATCACCACCGCATGAATCAATAACGCGAGAAAGACAGCCGCCATGTACCAGCTCAGTATTTTGAAAATTTCAATCCCCTGAGACGAGACGGCATACACCATAAACGCCAGCACGCCAATCGGTGCCAGACTGATGATAAACATTGTCATCCGCATCATGACTTCAAAACCGGCCTGGAAAAAGTCCGTCATGACTTTGCCATGCTTCCCCCCCACCAGCAGAATAAAGATTCCGGTCAGCATGCTGAATGAAATGATCGAAAGAAATTCCCCTTCACCTAACGAGTGAATAATGTTCGTAGGAACCAGGCGATCAATCATCTCCAGAAAAATGGAACTGATGGATTCCTGCCCGGAAGAGAGAGACCCATTACCACCCGGCAACACGGCCCCAATCCCGGGCCGGATCAGATTCACAACAAAAATCCCGGTAAAAATCGCCAGCAGGCTGGTCGAAAGATAATACAGCAGTGTCCGTGAAAACATGGCGCCAAACCGAGCCGCATTTCCCAGGCTGGCTATGCCGGTAATCAACGAGGTCACAATCAGAGGAATCGTCACCATTTTCAGTAGTCGTAGAAACAAGTCCCCGACCCACTTGGAAATCGCCATCACTGTCTGAGAAATACCGAGCCCGAACAACTCATAGTCGACCTTCCACTGCGGATAAGTTTTCACCAACGCTTCACCGCTCGGCGCAGAATACGAAGTCACTGTGCTCTGTTCATTCACAGTCCGGGTGTAAGTCAATTCGACTTTCTTGAATGAATCGACAATGTGTATGGAGCGACCGGTGACTTCCAGTGTCACTGGTTTCTCAAGCTCTCCTTTGACAAACAGGCTTTTCAATTCGGGATACCGCTTGACTAATTCCGCGCGGTCTTTGAATTGATACTCTTTCTGGTCCTGTGCCCCGTTTTCCTGTGAAACCTGATAACCAGCGTCTGACGGTTTGATCGTCAACGACAGATCTTCCAGCGAGATTTCACCTGGATTAAAAGCAAAACCGAGAAGTGTCCCTGCGATCAAAGCAATTAAAATTTGATAATGCAGCGGAAGGTTCTTCATGAAACACCAACTTCCCGATTCTCTTTATTTCAGTACGTAAAAATAACACCACAATCCATCCTTCCGGATTGCAGACGTATCAGACTTGATCAAACAGCTCATCAAATCCTAGCTGCGAGCGCTATCACACTGAAACGGCAGCCAGGCACCATTTTCATGACTGCTGGCAACCGACTGCTGGATGAAGAACATCCCTTCCACCCCATCGTACACGTTCGGGTAGATTGTGTTTTTGGGTTCAAAGGGCTGTCCGGTAATCCGATTGATCATCGCATCAAAAGCCCCACGGTAAATGTTGGCAAACGCTTCAAAGAACGCTTCCGGATGGCCGGCAGGTAATCGGCAGGCAGCTGCCCCCATCTCATTCATGAACGGCGCATTCGGATCGCGCGTGTAAAGCGAATGTGGTTGCCCGTTGCGGCGGATCACCATCTGGTTCGGTTCTTCCTGTCGCCAGGCTAGAGCACCTTTGGTGCCGTCGACCTCGATGAACAGGTCATTTTCACGGCCGTGTGAAATCTGGCTGGCGGTGACAGTACCTAATGCTCCGTTTTGAAAACGAATCACGGCATGACCGTAATCATCCAACTGGCGACCGGGGGCGAAAATTTTCAAGTTGCATGAAATTTCTTCTGGCAACAATCCCGTCATATATCGGCCCAGGTTATAAGCGTGTGTAGCGATATCACCGAAGGCACCGGCGGCGCCCGATTTCGCAGGATCGGTGCGCCAGGCAGCCTGCTTTTGTTCTTCCTCTTCCAGACGAGAACGTAACCATCCCTGAATATAATTGGAGCGAACGGCTTGAATCTCGCCCAGTTCCCCCGACAGAATCATTTCCCGCGCCATCCGTACCAGGGGATAACCGGTATAATTATGGCTGACCGCAAACACCACGCCTGATTTCTCAACGAGTGTTTTCAGTTCTTCCGCCTGTGCCAGATCAAAGGTCATTGGCTTATCACAGATCACATTGAAACCCGCCTCCACAGCCGTTTTGGCAATCGGAAAATGGGTAAAGTTAGGAGTCGCAATGCTGACAAAATCAATCCGCTGATCTTCAGGAAGTGCAAGCTCTTTCTCGACCAGTTCTTCAATAGAACCATAGGCCCGGTCCGGTTTGATATCATAAGCGGGCGCTGATGCTTTTGCTTTTTCGGGATTGGACGACAGAGCCCCTGCCACCAGCTCGGCCCGATTATCCAGGCAGGCGGCAATGGAATGTACCCGACCGATAAACGACCCCTGTCCCCCACCTACCAGTGCCATCCGCAATTTACGATTGAGTTGACCGTTCATTGTTTCCATTGTTGACTTCCTTCCTCTTGTTGATTCATTCTATACCCGTACCACGAGACGAGTTAGAGTTGAGCAGCGAGATGTTGAATCTGACCAGTCCTGAAGACGGTTCCTTACAAAGCAGCATACTTTTGCACGATCGGAATTACAACCAACGGGAATTATTGGGATCGATGATCAGACCTTTTCAGCGGCGGGTACTTTCCTAGTTTTGCCCTCAAACAACTCTGGCGAGGATTTTCATTCTTAGGTACAATAGTTAAGTGCAACTCTCACAGGAGAGCTATTCCAGTTTCAATATTTTCAGAGTTCAGTTCTACGGTTGAGTGATCAATCACGCACTCCACCTCAAAACAAACTACACCGGGAGGCATTTGTGGTGAAAAATCGAATTGGGGAACGCCGATTTCTGTGGCTGACAGTCGGCATCATTTGCGGCATGTGTGTATCCTACTTCTGGCCACACGAACCAGCCTTCGCAGTGGCAACCGACCGCGACGGAGATCGCTTCGCCATTACAACCGTTCCGACCAAAAACGGAAACGCAGAAGGAGTGTTTGTGCTCGACTTCCTGACCGGACGTCTGCAGGGAGCTGTTTTGAACTCGCGAACGGGTAAATTTACGCACGCCTATTTTCGAAATCTGGCTGCCGACTTCCAGGTCGATCCCACTGCGAAACCGCATTACGTCATCATCCCTGGTGATGTCAATCTACCCGCCCAGGGACGTGCTCAGTTTGCGGAAGGCGGATTGTATGTTGGCGAAATGTCTTCCGGAATGGTGATTTGCTATGCATTCTCCTTTGTGTTTAACAATGCACCATCGGCTCCACAGCAACTGATTCCCATGGACCGCTTCCAGTTCCGGCAGGCACAGTAAGTCCACCGCTGGCTTAAATGAAATCAAGAAAGAAACGAGAGCCGATAAAAGGCTCTCGTTTTTTTTGCGCCATGTTTCCTGCCATCAATGCGGTCTATTGAACGATTCGCGTTCGCAAATCAGTGCCCGTGATTTACCCTGCAACCGGGCAATGATCAAAACCCCCGCTGCCTCTCCTTTCAAAGACAGCTTGCGACGCAGCGTTTCAATCGATACCGGAATCCGCCGACATTTGATTTCCAGCTGCCCAAAATCAGCGGACCTGAAATACTTTTTCAGATCCCGGTCATTGTTTGGCAACTCGTCCAAAATTCGAAACCGTCTGAAAAAAGGAGACTCGACTGCTTCGGCGGAGGTCAGATATTCTTCTTCAGGGTCCAGACGACTCACTCCATACTGATCTGCCGCCACATCGAGTAAACCGGAACGGACCACCGCCGGATCGGGATCATAAACATAAGCCCCCGGCGCCGTGATATCCACAAAGGCATCCATTGGATGACCGGCAATACTGTCAACTTCGCCTGTTTTGGAAATAGCTGTCGCCCGATATTCCTGGTCCCCTGCCAGATCACCAAACCAGATCGTCGCTTCTTTGCATTCGCCGTTCAGACTGATCAGTTCCGCCTCGGTGCCGGGAAACTTTCCGGCAAAATTACTGGCGGGACTGAGTTTGATCGCACCGCCTTGAAATTGTTCGATTAACTCCAGCAAGGTATCCAACCCCGGCAGATAGTCTTCAATCCGGATCACTTTTCCTCCGGAATGAGGCCGCCGATCTGGGTCGATGTGCAAGCGCCCTTCGCGATCTCGAATCTCTTCCAGGCGCGAATTCAACACGCTCACCGAATCCGCCACGCCGTAGACTTCACTATTCCATTGTGCAAACTGGCACAACACTGGTTCCTGATCCACGCCCGTCACACGCGCGTGTTTTGCCAGGGCGATCAGATCGCCTCCCATGCCACAACAAAAATCGTAAACCGTTCCGGAAAAGCGCGCCGCTTTATGCTGTGAAACCAGTTCGGGAGTCGCCTGTTCCAGGCTTTTACGATCAAACCACATCTGGTCTGCTTTAGAAAACTTGGCCCGACCTCGTATCCGCAGTTCGGATAACGTTAACGCCGCCCGCACCAGATCCTGAGAATAGGTTTCTCGCAACTGTTTCTGTAGCTGGAATTCGGACCCGGAATGCTGTTGGATCAGTTCAAAAATTTCAGGAGCGTTGTGCAGCTGACGAAAGCAATCTAGCTCGGAATGTGACTCACTGGACATGGAACTGGTTAACGACTTTCTGTCGCTGGCATAGGTTGATTCAATTGGGAAACGGCCTGGGACAACCTCCCGGCAATCTCATCAAGTCGCGTCGGATTCAAATCGAATTCCACAAAACGGACGGTATCATGCACCATAACCAGACCAATCGAATCGGGTCGGCCTCCAATGAGTTGCTCTACCGCCAGTGTATAGACTCCCAACTGAAATTCATACTCTTCAATCAGCTGTTCTTCTGTCATTTGCGCCAGGCGGGGACCAGTTTTGTAATCCAATAGTACCCAACGCCCTTCTGCTGTCTGCAAAACCGCGTCAATCGTCCCCGTAACCGTAATCGAATCACTGCCAGCTCCCGCATTCGGATCAGGCCAGCGCAACAGAAAATCGAGCTCTCGATAATGCACCCGCGCTGATTGCAGCATCTGACACAATTTGGATTCATACCAGGCAGATATATGCTGAGTGATCAAAGGCCGTAGTTTTTCCTGAATCTGTTGAGGTTCCTCAAACAGGACTGATTCCACAGTCCGGGATGCCGCTTCAGGCCGATTTGGATCCAGACGTTCGATGACTTCATGCGTCAATGTCCCTAGTAGAGTCGCTTCTTCGGCCGTCAAAGACGCTCCTCCTGTAAACGGCTCCTGAAAATGAATTGGGAACTGTTGCAATTCTGCGTCGATGACTTCCAGCGAAGAGACACTGACATGCGTCCGTTCTTCGCGTTGAGGCGGAATTGTTCCGAATGACATTGGATATTCTTCCGGCGTCCCTTGCTCCAGCGCTTCAAAAAACTGGCTCGGCTTCAATGCTTTCTGTTTCTTCGCAGCCTTTGTGACAGGCGTTGGCTTCTGATGATGCACGCGGATCTCGGGAATCTGATCGGCGGGAATCGCGCCCAGTGAAAGTTGCCCCAGGTAAGGATCAATGGCAGGCGTCCCGGTGGACAATTCGAAATGACGTGCCAATAGTTTCATCCACGGCGACTGAAATGTCTGGTTGTAAGGCAAGCCTGCCGAAAGAATCAGATAGTCGGCAGCACGTGTGACCGCGACGTAGAGCAGCCGCACGGTTTCCTCTTCGTCGGCCCGCTGTTCCAGCACACGGTGCATTTTGAAGGCATAATTTTCCGGCACGGTCCCCCGCACTGCAGGTAAAGGCAGTAAAGCCCCCCAATCGGGATGCAAAAAGGGATCTTTCGAGGCACCTTGAGATTTCCGATCCAGATCCGCCACAATCACAACCGGAAATTCGAGCCCTTTCGACTGGTGAATCGTCATCAGGCGAATCACATCACTCGTTTCCGGTAGCGTCGCTGCCAGTTCCTCTTTACTCTCTTCCAGAATCGAATCTCTGATCCGCTGCACAAAGTCCTTCAGAGTAAACAAACCTGACGACTCAAAATTGCGGGCCATCTCAAGCAGCTTGCGCAGGTTCGCAATCTTGCGATCGCCCAGAAACTCATTCAACAGCGCCGCATCATAACCGGTTCGCTCCAATGCCAGATTCAACAATTCGACCAGTGACAGCCGGTCTTTCTTTGAACGCAACTCGGACAATACACTCTGTGCATACAGAACCTGGCGTTTCTGCCGCGGCTGCAGATCTTCGGATGGCGGCACGACCATCGCGCTGGAAAGTGTCTCCGCATTTCGAACGATGGAATAAATGGTATCGTCCGACAGACTGAAAAAAGGCGATCGCAAGACACCCAGCAGACTCAACTCGTCATCAGGATTATCCAGATACTGACACAGATTACTCAAGTCATAGATTTCCTGCTGAGCATAAAAGGCACGCCCGCCAACCAGATAGTAATCCAAGTCCCGTTGCTGTAACGCTTTTTCATAAAAACTGACGTTCGATAAAGAGCGAAACAGAATACAGATATCCCCCGGCTCGACCCGCCGCAATTCTCGTTCACCGGTCTGCGCATTTTTCGACCAGATCCGCGGCGTTTCATCTTCCAGCAATTGACGAATCCGAGCCGCAATCCAATCTGCTTCGGTCTCCCGCACCGCATCCGCCCCTTTCAAATCCGGATCATCTGGAGAGGCAAACAGAAATTCGATCCCCGGAGTCGGCGAATGCTGTGCCGGATCAAAGGGCATTAAAGGTTCGTAATAGTGTTCCATCGCCGAAGAAAACAGACAGTTCGTAAAATTCAGGATCGCCGGCTGACTGCGAAAATTCGTGCTCAGTGGCAATCGACCGGCTTCCGGAATCTCCATCCGCAATTGATGAAAGACTTCCGGGTCAGCGCGGCGGAAACGATAGATTGACTGCTTCGCATCACCCACTAAAAAGAGCTTGCCAGTCAACAGTTCCTTGCCGCACAGCGAACGCACAATTTCGCTCTGCACCGGGTCGGTATCCTGAAACTCATCCACCATTAAAAACTCAATCCCGGCAGCCGCCCGCTGGCGAGCGTTTGGATCGCGACGAAACAGATCCCGTGTCTGTAGCAGTAAGTCATCAAAATCGAGCAGCCCCTTTTCTGCTTTGCTCTGTTGATAACGTTTTGCTACGAATTCGGTGACTCTTAAAACAACCAGACTGTATTCGGCCGCCATTTGAAACTGAGCCGGATCCGGCGCGAGACTTTCATAAATTTTTCCCAGTGATCCGCGTATCGTGGTAAATCCGTCTTTGATCTGTTCATAAACAGTCACGTCATCCCAGTCTTTTTTGGTCCCCGCTCCCTGCACTTTGGCGTGACTGATCAGGGTCTCTAATAACTCCCCGCGCAGCTTTGCTGACCCGTTAATCAGTTCGGGAAGCCGCGCCAGCAGCACCTGAAACCGTTCTCGCATTTTTGGATGCGTCGGCTCATGAGCGGACATCAGGTTCACCAGAAACTGTGTGCTCTCCGCATTCGCAATTTCCGCCAGCTGTAACGGAATAAAGGTCGACTCCCAGTATTCGCACATCCGCCCTGCCAGTTGTTCGACCGTCATGTCGGCGAACTGTTCAAATTCAATTCGAAACTGTTGCGGAACCAGCGTGATCAGAAGTTCGTACGTTTTTTCCAGACCATAACGGTACACCATCTGCATGCCGTCGGCGTTTTCCTGCTTTAAAAGGTCATGAACCGCCTCGCGAACGACTTTTCTGAGAAACGTGTCACTCGTCCCCTGTTCTAATAAGCCAAAATGGGGGTCCAGCCGGGCGCTCACGGCGTGAGTCCGCAAAATCGAAGTGCAAAACGAGTGGATCGTACTGATCCGCGCCGAATCCAGACCACGAATCACGGCCTGCCAGTGTTCCACTTCGTCCTCAGGACAGTTTCGCAGTTGCGAGAGACAGGTCTCACGGATTCGATCCCGCATTTCACGGGCAGCACGCTCCGTAAACGTAATCGCCACAATATGACTGAGCCGATCAGTGGGCGTGCCCGGTTCGATCAGCTTCAGAAACCGTTGTGTCAGAACAAACGTTTTTCCACAACCGGCTCCCGCAGACAGCGCAATTGAAACATCACGCGTGCTAATAGCGGCAGCCTGCTGGTCAGTATAGGTGGGTTGGTTTGACATAAATTTACGTTACTTTTCTGGTGAACCTTCTTCGGAACGATCCTCTTCAGTTTCTGAACCGTGCAATAAATCGATCTGCTTGCCCAGAGAATCTCGGTAGCTCTCGACCTGCGAGAAACGGCACACGGAATGAAATGCCGGATCGAGATGCGCAATTTTCTCATCCACCTGCACTGGAAAAATCCCATCGCGAATCAAGTGTGCTAAATGAGGCACCAGCCCTTCCATTGTGGTTTCCAGTAATTCCAGGTCCTCGCCCGATATCGGTTCTACCATTTTCTTCCGGGATCGTAGCGGCATTACAAACCCAGTCTCCTGAACTTTCCAGTATCCCAGATGAAACGGCTCTGCATCGATGTCAATCATTTCCAGTCGCCGGGCAGCGATCAAATACAAGGCAAGCTGAATTTTTTTCCCCGCACGAATCTCAGAAGCAGAAGGCAGCGCGCGCCCTGTTTTATAATCAATGATGTTGAAATATTTTTTTCCTTCCATGCGTCCCACATCAATCCGGTCAATCTGGCCTTGAACGCGGGTTTCGTGTTCTCCACTCCCCAAAGTCAGATGCCCATAGTGGGTCTGTGTGGGATCCGGTTCTGTCGGCACCCTGCCGAATGGCACTTCTCGCCCCACAATCGACGGAGGATCATCCCAGAGTTCATCAAACAGCCTGCCATATGTTTCCGACTGTTCTGCGAACAACGCCCCCCAGTCTTCCAGAATTTGTTTTTCAATCGTTAGCAACACCTGCTGCAACTTGGTCTCCGCCAGCTCATCCGAAACCCGCTGGTCAAGCAGATCCAGAAATAAAGCTTGCACCTGATCCGCGGCGTAAAACTGGTCTGTCGCTCCCTGCTGAATCAGGAGTTCATACAACTTGGTCAGAATACTGTGAACGTGAATACCGCGCTGTAGATGATTCGTCCGCAGTTCCGGTGGTTCGGGGACATCAATTCCCAATACACTCTGCGTGAAAAACTGATAGGGACAGGCTAAAAACAGTTCCAGTTGTGTGGTGCTGAATTCATATTCCCGCGGAAACCGTTCATGGATGGCCTGCCTGTTTTGAGGTGATACCAGGATGCCTTCATACTCCGTAAAGCCCTCGCACTCAAAACGGGCTATTGCCATTTCGGACGCCGCCAGAATATTGAGTGCGGTCTGTTTCAACGCAGGGTCATTCAACATGTTGAGAAAGATCCCGGTCTGCCCCTGCTTTAACAAATTTGTCGACAGCACCCGTAAATCACGGTTCGATAATGTCTGCTCCGGGCGTGGCAGCGGATTCAACTCGCCTACCTGTTGAACCGATAAAGCCGCCGGTTCGAACAAATCAATCAAGGCGGTCAGATAAGGGCTGGGAAATAGAGGCTGCCCTGTTGAACTGATGGCCGGATAGCTCAGAATCAACTGTTTGGAAAACCGGGTCATCACTTCATAAAACAGCAGCATTTCTTCCTGCTGCTGATTCGCATGTTGTTTGAGTGAAAGCCCGTTCTGATTCAGTTCCCCTCGGTCTTTTTCACTGTAAAGACAGTCTTCTCGATGGCTCCGGGGAAAACTGGCTTCGCTTAAACCACCGATCAGTAAATAGGGAATACTTAAATTTCTCAATTGAGCGGCATCCAGAACCCGAACCCGGCCCGTCTCTTCTGGCTTCAGTGAGATAGTTTGCTGTTCGAGCAGGTCCAGCAGCAGCCCTCGAAATCCGATTAAATCGAGCGGTGCCGCTTCCCGTTGATGAAACTGTTCGATCTGTTCAATCTGCGAAACCGTATGAAACAATAGTTTCTGAAACCGTTCCCAGACGAATTGATCCCGCTGATCAAGCTGATCCTGTTCGGTGTCGGCTCCCTGCCATGCCTTCTGCAATCCAAATTCATTCGCCAGTGAAATCAAGATTTCAATCCAGGTTACGAACTGCTCTTTGCCCCTCAACCGCTGAGTCGCATCGGCAAGCCGCCTGGCAAGTTGGTTCGCGGCTTCCGTCTCGCTCCGAAGTGATTCCCACTTAGCCTGCTCCGGATAGCGGGTACACAATTCGCGAGCTCTCAGACTTTCTTTTTCCAGTGCATTCAGAAGATCCGTCTTCCCGGAATCAATCTTGAGCTGTCTTAAGACCCGCGACAAACATCGGACGGCGGCTCCCTCCTGATATTCCGGCCAGTCGGGTGAAAAATAATTCGAGTCCAGAATCGACATCATGCTGTCGAAAGACCAGTTCTCAATTTCGATCTGCAAAAAGGCAAAGATCGCTCGCACCACCGGAAACCGGGAAAATTCCTGCTCCAGACCGAGAAAATAAGGAATCCCGGCTGCCGTCAATGTTTCTTCAATCAGGTCGCCATACTCCAGCGTGGAACGGAACGCGATGGTAATCTCTTCTGGCAGAACCCCTTGCAGTAACAGCTGCTTCACTTCCGATGCCAGCACATCGACTTCGTTTCGCTGTCCTGCCACCGCCAGCACTTTGATTTGCTCGGCGGTCGGCAGAGGTTGAATCGCACGTGGATTATCAAACAAGGACTGGCTGATCTGCCGCCGCGATGTTTGAGAACCATCGGCTGTGCAACAAACGGTTTTGATCGTGCCCGGCAAACGAGATTCCAGAATTCGTTTGGCGACCACCGATTTCGCAAACAAATCATTCCGTCGCAACTCACCTTCCAGAGGGAGTGAGATCAAAAGTTGGCCTGTCCGGCGTGCCAGCAGTTCCAGAATTTCATACTGTGTATGTGTAAAGTCGGCAAACCCATCCAGAACAACCAGATCAAATTGTCCAAAGGGCCCCCACAGGCCCTCCTGTAAAGCCGTTCTTGCCGACCAGAAACGCCCCTCTGAGTCATAGCGCCGCATCTCATGCAGCGCAATCTGATACTGATCATAAATCAGCGCCAGCTCCTGATCCTTCTGCCGCGAATCCGAATTGAGTCGTCCGCAGGCTTCTGAAAACTCTTCCGGCCAGATCTCTTCCCGCTTCAACTCGGAAATGAAACTGGATACCAGATCCAGAAAGCCGGTCGTCCCTGCAATAGAACTGAAATACTGAATCTTCCCCGCTGCGATGAAATCATCCACGATAGTCCGCAACAAATACCGTTTGGAGATCTCGGGGAGGGTCTGGATCGGTTCATCCAGAGACTTGAGAATCGTCTCGGCAAACGCTTCAAACGTAAAAACATTCGGGGCAAAACAGACCGGCATCTCTTTACAGAGTAATTGGTCCAGTATCTGCCGTCGCGAGCGGATTGTCGGTGAAAGCCAGAGCGTGGTTCCGGGGCAATGCCGAGCCTGCCCTGACTGCAATGCCCCCCGGTACCGGTCCAGTAAATGTTCCGTTTTCCCGGAACCTGCTGTACCAATCAGGATTTGAACTTCATGCTGCATTGACTGTTGCTCTGTTAAGGAGAATTGTCCAATAAAAACGGTCCCAGAATGAACTGTATCCGGCTGATCGTCAGAATTCAATTTCAGAGGAATTTCTGAGATTAACTCGTTTTAGGCATTTTGGTTACAGAGCAAATCTTGCCACTGGTTTGCCGATCGCCTACACTAATAGTATCGAAAATGAAACTCTCCCGAGTTTCGACACCAGACAAAACACATTTTCAACAATTTGAAATTTTATTTCTAGCTGGTTTGAGTTGTGTTCTGTATATCTCATAAGGAATCATCCATGCAAAAATTCCGCTTGATCAGTTCGTTGTTCTTACTTTTCCTGATGATTTCCGCTCCCCTCTCTCAATCGATCTACGCGGATGAAAAAGAAAAGGGAGATGACTATTATCAGATGATGAAGCTGTTCGCGGATACCTACGAACAGATTGAGCGAAATTATGTGAAAGACATTGATCGACGTGTCTTACTCGAAGCAGCCATCCGAGGGATGGTACAAGAGTTAGACCAGTACTCCAACTATATCAGCCCCAAAGATCTTTCCCGTTTTAACCAGGTTGTGGAACAGGAATTTGGGGGGATCGGAATTCAGGTTCACATCGACGAAAATAACGGCAGACTAACCGTTATGACGCCACTGCCGGGAACTCCCGCCTATAAAGCAGGTATTCGGGCCGGTGATATCATCGATGCGATTGAAGGCAAATCAACCAAGGGCTTTACACTCCCACAGGCGATCAAAATTCTCAAAGGTCGGGCCGGAGAAAAAGTCAATATGTCTGTGATTCACAAAGGGACGAAAAAAGCAAAACCACTCACCATCAAACGCGAAATTATTCACGTAGCCACCGTTCTGGGAGACACGTACAAATCGGATGATTCCTGGGACTTCATGCTAAATAAAAAAGACAAGATTGGTTATATTCGCCTGACGCACTTCAGTCGACACAGCTCCGAAGAATTGCGGGAAGCAATCGAGGATCTAAAAAAACAGGGCATGAAAGGCCTGGTGCTGGACCTGCGATTCAATCCGGGCGGCTTACTTTCTCAGGCCACCGAAATTTCAGATATGTTTATCGAATCAGGAAAAATCGTCAGCACCAAAGGCCGCAACAGTCGCAATCGAAAATGGGAAGCCACCAAAGAAGGCACTTATTCCGGCTTTCCCATGGCAATCATTGTGAACCGCTATTCCGCATCTGCCAGTGAAATCGTCTCTGCCTGCCTGCAAGACCATAAACGGGCTGTGATCGTAGGCGAACGAACCTGGGGAAAAGGCAGTGTCCAGAACGTGATCGAGCTGGAAGAAGGCGATAGTGCCTTAAAACTGACAACAGCCAGCTATCATCGACCCAGTGGAAAAAATATTCACCGTTTCCCGGGAGCCAAAGATACGGATGTCTGGGGCGTGACCCCCGATGAAAACTACCGGTTACGCCTGACAGATGATGAACTGGAAGCATTGGGAGTTTACCGCCGCAATCGCGATATTCTGGACCATAGTGCTAAACTGGATGAGGAGTTCAAAGACAAGCAACTGGAACTGGCATTAAAGTATATCAAGGACTCATTAAGCGGCAAAATAAAGCCGGCTGATAAAGAGGAAGCCAAGAAACCGGAAAAAAAACCGGAAGCGAAAGACGCTAAGCCAGCTAAAAAAGCAGCCGGTCTTCCTCAACCCGCCAAAGAAAAACTTGTCATTAAAACAACCTGATCAATCAATTCTGTTGAACTGAAATCAGCTCACTTTTATTGCAAAGCGACTTTCGGACCACCGTTTTATCCGAACGTCGCTTTTCATTTTCACAGTCAACACCCCCTCATGAACCGACCTGAAGAATACCTGCTGGCAATCGAATCTTCGTGCGATGAAACGGCGGCAGCCGTCATCACACGTGATATGCGGATCCTGTCCAATATCGTCTCATCTCAAACCGACTTGCACGAAAAGTTTGGAGGTGTTGTTCCGGAGATCGCTTCCCGCGCACACCTGGAACGGATTCTGCCAGTCATTGATGACGCGCTAAAACAGGCCGGCATCACGTTAAATCAGTTAACCGCAATCGCTGTGGCGACAGAACCGGGGCTGGTTGGCTCACTACTAATTGGGTTAACCGCAGCCAAAACCCTGGCCATGACGCTCGACCTTCCCTTGATTGCCGTCAACCATATTGAAGGCCATCTGTTTGCCTGCCAGATGCAGGAAACCCGCCCGCTGTTTCCGGCGATCGGGCTCGTTGTGAGTGGCGGCCATACGAATCTGTACCATTGCTCTGAATCATTTGAGTTCAAATTGATCGGCGCCACCATTGATGACGCTGCCGGCGAAGCCTTCGATAAAGTCGCCAAAATATTAGGGCTCCCCTATCCCGGTGGTCCTTCCATCCAGAAAACGGCGGCCCAGGGAAACCCAAAAGCCTTTCCCTTCCCTCGCACGTTCCTGAAAGACCCCGAACTGCGTTTCAGTTTTAGCGGCCTGAAAACCGCGGTACTGTATGCCGCTCTCGGCAATCCGGGCGCAAAACAGCAACCACCGCCACTCACGGAGCAACGCATCGCTGACCTCGCTGCCAGCTTTCAGGAAACCGTCGTGGATGTACTGGTTGGGAAATGCCGGCAGGCACTCGAGAAGTTTGGCTACTCCACGCTCTGTGTTGGTGGAGGGGTCGCTGCGAATGCCCTGTTACGAGAACGCTTAGCGGAAATGACAGACAAAGCCGGCGTTTATTTCAGTATCGCCCCTCCCGACTTATGCACCGATAACGCCGCGATGGCCGCGATCGCCTGGCATCATCTGGATCAGGGGCGGGTTGCCTCACTTGATCTCGATGTGACTCCGGGACTGGTTCGCTAAATTGCCGGAAACAATTAAGGCTGCAAAAAGCTGAATGTAAAGATCTCCGTTACATTCGTAAATTGAGGTGACAAAGACAACCGCACATATCTGCGGTCAGGCGAGACGACAGCCGAGCCTGAGAGGCTGATCCCTTCTGGAATAACGCTAATCACAGGTTGATTGGCAACGCCACCCACATTCTGCACCCCGGTCACAAACGGCGTCTGTCGTCCAGTCGAAATGCCTGCCTGTCGTGAGACGCGAAAACCTTTGAGTGCAGACCGTGATCCGTTTGAAAGTGGTTGACGCAGTTGCATTCGATTTCGAAGCTGACTCGTTTTCTGAGTATTTTGTGCAGGCTTTACGACCTCGGACTTTTCACTACGTCGCCCTTTCGAAAGATCGATGCGAATCAGCTGATCGTCTTTTGCCAGTGGAACAATCCTCGATTGCACCATCGGATGTTTTGACCCTCGATAGCGTGTTACTTTTAAGCGAGCACGCTGACCAACAATGTTTCCCGATACATATCGCACGCGTACGACATAAGTACCAGGAAAACCATACGCACACACGTATTCTTCTTTGCAATTTTCCTGTTTGGGGCCATATCCGTCCTTCAGCAATACGCCGCCTCCTGCGGTCAGAGGTGCCTCAAAAGAACAGACAGTTCCCTGGGGCTCTTCCACAATCAAGTCCAGGTCACCATCCCCGTTCCAAGTCAGCTCCAGTTTGAGATCGCGTTCTAAAGCCTGTTTCCGGGCTGCATCGACTCGTGCTGCTTCAGCCTTTCGCCCCGCTTTGTTGAACGACTGCTCTAGATCAGCCAGCGCATTCAAGGCTTTTTCATGCAAAGCCTGATGATCTTTCACCCACACGTGAGTCAATATGCCAGTCGCTGCCCACAGAATTGCTTCCGCATCCTGCAGCTTCTCAGCCAGTCGTAACCCCATGATATAAGGCTCCGGCCTGGCAGGCTGCAGCTTTGACGCCTGCTGATACAATTTTAGTGCCTGTTCATCGGCATTAAATCGAGAGAGGTAAGCCGCCGAATAAACCATGCTCGGAACATCCGTAGCGGAAAAGTCAATGCGTGAAAGTAACACACGCTGAATTTCCTGCTTCGGCCGTCCGACGATTTCCATCGACAAAGCCAGCACATCATACATCCAAGGTTGCGATTGATTGTGAATCAAAGCCGCATTGATGGCGGCGATCACATGCTCATGCTTCCCCGCCTGATGTAAATTGAAAATCAAATCATTGACGAGCGCTGGATCAGGTTTTCGCTTGGAAAAGTAATCATTCCAGAACGCCACGGGGTCTTTGATATTATTGGTCAGTGGCGCCTTGAATTCGTTTTTCTTTTCAGGCTTCCCTTTAACAGAAACGGAGCCTTTCCCTTGGGAACGGCTCCGTGCTGTTAATTTAGATTGTCCGGGTACCTCAGGTAGCGTCGATTTCTCGCCTACTTTACGGTTTCCGGTTTTTTTTTGAGTTGTTCAATCGTGCGATTATCAAATCGAAACGGATTGTCTTCGACTTGAAACTGCGCTTTCGACTGTTTGGAATCAGCCTCTCCCAGAATGTCGTCCAAAATGGATTTCATTTCCGGATCGTTAATCGGCTTGACTGCTTTCTTAGAGGGAGCGTTTTGGGCCTTTTTGATCATCGGTTTCTGCTGCCCCTGTTTTGGCATTACTCCATTCATCATCAACATTTCCGGGGCGACATTAAACAAACCTTGACCGCCGCCACCACCACCAAAGCCACCCTGGCCACCACCGCCAAAGCCGCCACCACCGAAGCCACCACCCTGCTGGCCACCAATACCACCTTGCTGACCACCAAAGCCACCCTGGCTGCTTCCAACTGAAGACTGCTGAGCAGATACGGAAATCACAAGGTCAGCTACGGGGTAAACACGAGTGCTGTAAATTTCGTCGGCTTTGAGAATCGTTGTGATTTTCATCACTTCGTCTTCAATGACATAGGTCAGACCGATCGGTTTCAAGATGATATTCATCGCACTCTTCAGTTTGATACCACTCAAGGAAACATTGACTGGTTCATCCGGTGTCAAACCTTCTTCTCCCAGATCGTTTGAATTAATCAGGATCGTAATATTATGCAGTTCTGCAAAGTAAGTCATTACTTCGGAAAGCGGGATATCCGGGAAGTTTGCTTCTGTTTCTTTCTGTAACTCTTCAAAGATACGCTGCTCGGCAGGACTGTTTTGATGCAAATCAACAGCGGCCCATTTCTTGCGGCGTTCTGTCAAAGCGGTCCAGACAGGAGCGGCTGGCCAACGAATCGGGGGTTCATCAGGAAATGGAACATGTGACAATTCAACCTGGTAGAGCGTTTCCAGGAAGCGGTCAGCACGCAATGATCGCATCCGGAATACTTTATCCAGCTGTCCGGCTGCCTCTGAGGTAAACAGAGCCGCTGTCGCGGGTCCGTTTCCAGGTTCCATATCCACGGCGACACGAGAAACGGCTTCTGCTTCTTCATAAGCATCACTGTTTCCGTGCTTACCATCCTGAATCAGAGAACGCACACGGTCGATCAACTGCTCCAGTTTTTCGTCTTCCAAAAGAACCTGATCAACCAGACGCTTTTGCTGTTCCAACTGTGCCAACTGCTGTTGCTGGCGAATCCGGCGTGTTTCAGCGACTTCCATCTGACTGCGAACATCGGTCATCATATTATTCAGGCGACGTTCCAGTTGCTGACGCAGATCGATATCGATATCCGAAGTAGATTTGACAAAACCCAAAGTTCGCTTTAATAAACCAAGTGCTCCATCGGGATTTTCAACAGATGTCTGACGTGCCTCTTCGATAGCATTGGAAACCTCGATTTTCATCTGGGCTCCCTTGATCTGGCGTAACTGCTCCACCTTGCTGATGGAATCATCAATCGGAGGCTGAGGATCACTCTTCGCTTCCGGCCCTGCTTTTGCATCAGCGGCTGGCTGCTTGGTATCGGCTTGTGCCAGCTGATCCTGTTTGAATTTGTTAGATAATTTCAGTAACGAATCACCACGCGAATTTCCGGGATCAAGTTGCTGCAGCAGATTACCAAACTTGGCAGCCTGCTCAAAATTACCACTGCGAATCGCCCGTGTGCCTGCGAATTCCAATTGAGCCATCTGCTCTTCGTGGGCGGTACGAGCCAGATTCATCATCCGCTGTCCGGCAAATGCGACGCCCAGTTCCTGTCCCTGCTTATAATTCGCCCAGGGAACAGCCAGGAAGCTGTTGACGGCCTGTGCTACGGGGACATTAAACTTCCAGACACCGTTTAAATCTCTGTTTTTCAATTCCACACTGAGTCTGCCACTGAGATCACCTCTGGCAAGGTAAATCGTTTCACGATCTGTCCGAACTGGCAAAGCCCGTGATGTGTCTAATTCTAATTTTTTATCTGAGACCTGAATCGAATCAGGGAAGAAAACGGGGGCCTGAATCGCTTTGGCCAGTTCTTTCCCAACGATGGCCGGCCGGTCTTGTTCTCCCTCTGCTCGGTCAGTCAAAACAATGCCGCCTGTATAGACGCCTAATGTTCCCAGCAGTTGTAAATCTTTCTGGGGACCAACGGCGTAGCTGTGAACGGGAACATGTTGCGTTGCCAGTTGACGAGTCAGTGCTGCCATTTCCGGGAGAGACAGTAACTTGGCAGAACTCATCCCATCGCCAATATAAACAATTGAACGTGGCTGTTCTTTCTGAAGCCCCTGCATCGCTGTTTTCAATGCTCGGGCAAGGTCTGTAGCCCCCAAAGGAGCCCGCGAGGTTAATGATTCAACAGCAATCGTTGCCTTTCGGCTTTGTGGTGCGACGAATTCATTCACAAATGGTGTGCATTGCACATCGACCGCATACAGGGCAACCGTAGAGTCATTCGGGAGTTCACTCAGTAAAGACTTTAAGACATCCAAAGCCTGTGTTCGGTGCTCGCCAACCTGACTGGCTGAAGTGTCAAACAGGATCGCAATCTGCTTTCCGGAATGAGCAGCGGCTGGCAACCGATGTGCTTTGATTTGTAGAGCGTAAAAATGCTCGCCTTCATTGTTTTGGTAACTGAGGATCTGGCCAATGTTTGATATTTCCGGAACTTGACTCGCAGCGAAGCTTTCCGGGGCACACCATAACATAGCTGCTGTGGCCCAAACAAACATTGATATTCCAAATCTGGATACTGACATGATTTCTCTCTCCCGAGTAACTTTAGGCAAGAATGCTCTAACTTAAGCCAAGATGGACGATTGCCAAATTGCGCATTCTCCTCAATTGTGCATTGTATATTCAGTCTCGGACACCATTGAAGGAAATTCCCCCGATTTTCTCTTAATTCTCCAAATTTGGTCCGACTTGAAAAGGGCTTGGCGGCACGGACTGAAGGATCCGCGTAATTTATAGTCCGATTATGGGGAAATTGAGGATCAACACCCGCTTAGCGAAACCGACGATTTCGAGATCCCTTCACATTAAAACGGTCCCCTCATATTCAATTGTCCATTTGTATAAGTGGATTTTATCAATTTGTGGACGCATAACTTAGAGAGTTTGTGTTGATTCTACTCATTAACCTCCCGCCGATTTGACGATCTTTGACAGAGACTCACCACTGTTTCGCAATTATCACAGCCTGCGGTAGCCAGGATTCTGGTCCACACGGATCGATCTTGCCCCCATGTTCGATCTTACTTCTTTGATTTGTCATTGCGCATGTTACCTCGACGGTTCTTCAACCAGTTCACAGTCTTCTTCTTCGCAATCTCAACGCTATGCATCGCGCTGGGAATTCAAAGCGTACGAACCGCACCCTCGAAAATAAATCCCAGCGTTCCAAAGGTGCTCACTGCCCGTAAACCAGTGTCATCGCAAACCCAGCCTATTGACTGGGATCAACCGGTCAAGATTATTCCCACCGGCAAGCAACCTCGTTTCCCACTTTCTTTGACCGAGGGCGACGAATATCTGTTAATCATCAATAACCTGGAACAAGCCTCTCATCGAACACAAACCGTGCAACTTTCGGCGGAATTCGATTCCGGCAAGAAAACTCCCCTGGACTGTTACTTTCAAAATACGCCCCGCCTCCCGCAAACATTGTCTGAAAACCAGAGGGGCGTTCCATCACAGGCAGTTCGCCTCCCATCACACCAGACCGCAATTCGCGAATCAAATTCGAAACCAGAATCAGCGGCCCGCGAACGCTCCTTCTATTTATTCGTCACTGACGGCAGCCTCTCGGATCGAAACCAGTATTCCAAAATCAAATCGCGATTAATTCAACAAAGCGACCGCGTTGCCATTTATCTGGATCAACAACAGAAAGAAAACGAACTGGCACCAGGCCTCGTTGATGGGATTCTTGAAACACTGGAACATCAGGTGCTGGACAAGATCACCAGTCAATGCGGCCCGATTCGAGACGTCGATCAGGATGGACGATTTACGATATTGCTTTCACCGTGGCTCAGTAAATTACAGGGCGGTAAAACCTCTATCAATGGCTTTGTGCGTCCCAGTGACTTTCGGGAAACAGTTTCAGAACCGTTCAGCAACCATTGTGATATGCTGTATCTCAATTCAGCACTTAAACCAGGTCAGGAGTTACTTGATCTCCTCAGTCATGAAGTAACCCATGCTGCGGTCTCCAGTCTTCGTGCGTTTCAATCCAAGTCCCCTGCTGGTCCTTTAATGGATGAAGAGGACTGGTTGAATGAAGGAATCGCACACATTATGGAACCAGGTTATACCAACCGGGACTACCGCATCAGTGAGTTTTATCGGAAACCCGAAGCCTACCCGCTGGTGGTTCCCGACTACTACCGTGCCCAGCTCTGGCGGAATCATGGCTGCCGAGGTGCCGTCAGTCTGTTTCTGGACTGGTGTAATCAGATCGAATGCACACAGCGTTTCCCCTACCGCTTTACACATCATCCGTTAACAGGCACCCGCAAAATAGAGCAGCTCACAGCACATCCCTTTCCGGAATTGTTCCGCCTGTGGTCTCTCAGTCTCGCCCAGCAAACTCTGCATCCGGGCACTCGGGTAAAGACCGTCGGTGATCAATCTCCCTTTCATTGTGGAAAATTTCTGCTGGCAGGCCCCGCATTCCAGACCTGGGATCTGTCCAACAACCCTCAAGCCAGCATGAACATTGCCTCGACGGCCTCTGGATTCCTGCACCTCAAAACAGACGAGATACAAAATGGGAACATCACCATCAATGTAAACGGATTCTCAAAGATGCAGTTGACTTTGCTCAAAATATCGCAAAACGGCAATAGACTGTCACTGACAGCAACAGAGCATCTTCCTGGTACGAATAATATTCCATCGGTAGAGTTTCTGGACGTTCGCCTCACCTGCAAACACCCGGCAGGTTCCACGGTCGAGACAATCAGTGTCGAAAGCAGCGGCGCTTATCTCTCTCGCAGTTCCAGACGGCCGCGACTGTTTCAAACTGCCAGCCTGAACGCACTCCTGACATCACAATCAGGAAAATTTGAAATGACAAACGAGCGTACTTACGAGGAGAATGGAAAACAGGTAACTGATTTTCTGATTCGGATTCCGCGCACGATACTGCAGAAAGAAACAAAAGCGGACTGCCTGACATTTAAGATGATTGTCCAAACAGAAACACAAATGCATATCGCCGCTCAGACTGATTTCAAGCTCCCCACTCAACCAGTACAGCGCCTGACAGAAGCCTCAAAATCAACAAAGAATTAAGCGATGACCTGCATTAAAAACTGCTGGCGTCATCCTGACTTTCGCCCGTATATTTCAAGCGTGTGGCGAATAATTTTTTCAAACGGGAGACGGGATACATCCGAACGATTTTGTTCTTGTAGGTGATTCTTCCCTGATCATCGCGCCCCAGTTGAGCAGCCACATCAGGTTTTGCCAGACCGGCATACAAACCAGCAAAAGTTTCCGGATCAACACCATTTCCGGCTTCCAGGTCATCCATCGCATTCACACCACCACAGGAAACAGCAAACGTATTCAGACCTTTCGTCGCCGTTCGCATGAAATTCTCCTGCTCCAATGCTAACTGCGCCTCAACCAGTTGTTTCACACCGCGCTTAATCTTATCCTCGGTCTCCTCGGTCGGAGTTCCGCTATTTTGTTGAGCCTGTAATGTGGGAGTCTGAAAAGTCTGTGACGCTCCCAAAACGTAGCCCACAGAAATCAGAAGCAAACCGACTACAACCTGGCTCAACCTGGACATGAAAGACTCCCCGTGAAATCAACTTTTGTTATGATTGACGTCGATTCAAGATGAGAACGCTCCTCAGACTGATCAAATGAATCCAGCCTGATCGCTCAAAGAGAATGACAAAATGCGACAGCAATAGCTCATATTTACTAATAATTGTCGGCTCAGGTCAATAAGAACCCTGAAAAATCAACCAGTAATGCCCTGATCTACGCCGTTTGAAAGTGTAAAGCGTGCTAAAAGCACAATCAGAACCCGATCTCAGAATTCGATTCACAAAAGACGACCGAAGATGACAACCGAAGAATTCCAGCAAGCCCTGACAAATCTTATCAGTCAATTCCAGGCAGCGGATTACGATGCCAGACACCTGTTGCTGGATCTCTCGGAGAAAATTCTGGAGCTAGAGAATCAGGCTCCCTCTATGCTGCCAGACAACCTGAAAGCCGAGTGGAGTTCGATTTGTAAGGAAATTGCAGAAGTGCAACCCGCATTCAAAAGCCATCGAAAAACATCAATTCTGTTTGATCGACAGGGAATGGGCCAGCCGGGACGACAAACCGCGATCGCTCTCATCACAAGAATCGTAGCGATCTCAAAACTGGTAAACAGGCTGGGAAATTAGCTGAACAGGCTACTGGCTTTGTAGCAGAGAAAAAACACCAGATGATTTAGAGTACAATCCGGTCCATATGATTCAGAATAATTTCTTTCTTACGTTCAATTTCCGCCTGATCTTCCGCTTTGCATGCAATTTCCAGATCAGCTGCCAGCTGCGAAAGCTCTTCAAACCCATAACCGGCGCTGGCCCCCTTCATCTGATGCGCTAAAACTTTCAGTTCCTCCACCTGATCTGCAGATGCTGCACGTAGAATTACTTTTTTCTCTTCAATTCCATCAACGAACATCTCAATCAACTCAAGGAAGTCTTCATCATCACAAAAGGATGATCGAACCGGTGTGTTTTCTAAAGCGTTTATCATTTTTCCAGATTCCATCTCGTTTTATAGCTATGAATTTTTTGCTGAAAATTCTTATTTATTCACGCTCACTCAGACGTCTTTCAGTTCGTGACGGCTGATTCTGATGAACTACAACTTCTTTAATTAATAGGTTGAACTATTTTCTCTGCTGAAAAAAACCAGGAATATCCAATTTTCAGGAACAGTAAATCACTGCAGAGAAATGAATGTTCGGATTATGACAGTTCTGCCGATATCATATTTTACCTACCAATCCCTGAGTTCCGTCTGTTACTGCCAAATCAGTCTCAAACCTGCGGATTGGGGCTACAAATCAATGTATACATAAAAACACACCCACTGAGTCTGATATTGACTCGAATCCACTTTTTGCCGTATACAACTCCGGTCAATTCGTATCAACTACAGCCTTCGTAAAACCCGCACCCATTTCTCTTTAGTTCAAGATTAATACCACCAGTCATGCGATTACTTCAGCGCTATATTCTTTTTGAATTGCTGCGCGTTTTCACTTTAATGATCACAGTGCTTACCGTCCTGCTTGTGTTTGTTGGCGCATTCCAGCAAGCCTCCAATCAAGGACTGGGCGCACTTCTGGTCTTGAAGATTCTGCCGTTCATCGTTCCCAGTATGTTGCCCTTTACAATTCCTGCGACACTACTCTTAACGGTCTGCGTAGTTTACGGCCGCATATCCGGCGATCAGGAAATCACCGCTGCCAAAGCAGCCGGCATCAATGTACTCTCCCTGCTCTGGCCTTCCTTTATTCTGGGAGGCTTTCTCAGCCTCGGTTCGCTGCTGCTCAGCGATCAAGTGATTCCCTGGGCAGAAAAGAATATTGAACACACCATTGCCTGCGAACTCGAAACGATCTTCCTGGAAAAACTGCGTTCCCAAAACCAGATCCATGACCCCAACAGCGGTATCTCGATCACCGTCATGGGAGTCCGCGACAAAACGCTACTCGTCCCCACATTTCGTTATTCTCCTCCCGGCAAAAAACCTGTCCATCTGCAAGCAGAAGAAGCAACGCTGGAATTCGATCTCGCGAACCAGCAGGTGATCCTGCACATTGCCAAAGGACACATCGACTTCCCGGGGAAACCCCGCTTTTACGTCGAGAAAGATGTGTTCCCGTTTCCTCTGCCCAGCCAGACCGCCATGGCCAAACCCAGGCACATGAGCGTACGCTCCATTAAATCCGAACTGGGAGATCTGAAAGAAAAAAGAGTCGAATTCGAATTTCAACGCGATATCGAAGTCGCCATGCTGTTAGCCCTTGGCGATTTTAATCGATTTCAATCTCCTGAAGTCAGTACTGACCTGCCTCAGAATCATGTCGAACAAAAACGGAAGAATAAACTCAAAACGGCCCTTGCCAGCCGCTTCGCCCTCAGCTGTAGCTGCTTCTTCTTCGTCCTGGTCGGCTGCCCGTTCTCCATCGCCCAGGCACGCAGACAATTCCTCACCAGCTTCTTCCTGGTCTTTGTCCCGATCCTGCTGTTCTATTATCCGATCGTGTTACTGACGATCAATCTATCGAAACTGGGGAAAATTGAACCAAGCTGGTCACTCTGGGCCGGCAATCTGGGTTTGCTCTGCATCGCGATTCATATGTTGCGGAAAGTACTCCGGAATTAAATCGGCAGCTAAGAATGCTTGCAGCAGTGATAGCCCCGGTCCTTCCGAGGAAAGCACACATCAAAGCGCGATTTCCAATTTCGTATCCCACCAGCGTGTGACACTGTTCGGCTTGTCCGACAGTGCCGATCAACGAGGAACAGCAACCAAAACTCCGGTTCCTCACATTGGTAATGACGCGTTCCAGGTAAGAAACTCGCCCTGGCGATTATTCCGCTGTTTTCCAATCAGAGAAAAATGTCGTCAGCCGCCTGGTTTCGCCAAAAATATACATCGCAGCTGTGATATGTCCCGAATCCAGCCAGACTAGTTCCGGCTTCTTGCCAATCGACTCCCACAGTGCCAGTGCACTTTTGGGAGGCAGAATTTCATCGTGCTTCGCGACCACCATCAACACATCACGGTTCTGCAGTAAATGACCATATGTGTGAGGGTCGACGGGCTTCATAATCTTCAGAAACGATTCGTAAGTTCCTCCATTCTCCAGCCAGTGTTTGCGAAATAACTTGGCATGCGGGTGAGGATTTTCCCAGATTCCCAGAGCCAGATTGCCTCCACCCAGATAGATCGCCACCTTCTTGAACCGAGGCTCAGCTGCAGACGACAGCGCGGACATGATTCCCCCCAGACTGATCCCCGTCACTCCCATCCGCTCTGCATCCACTTCCTCCCGACTGGCCAGCCAGGCTGCTGCCCGCCTCACATCCAGCACGGCCTGAGTCATTCCTTCAGCGGTATGTTCGGGTACAAACGAAATCATCCGCCGCTGGCGATGCTCACCCATTCCCCGCCGCTGGGCATAATAAGGCATTTTAATGGTCAACGCCGCAATTCCCTGTCGTGCCAGTGAATTCGCCGACATCTCGGAAAGCTCAAAACCGCCCCCCAGAATATGCAGGCAGACACACGCCGGAAAAGGACCGGGGCCTTCCGGCTGATAGTAATGCCCGTGCACCGTATTATTCTCTGCGACCTCGGTTTTGACAGGCGAAGGAAACGTAATATCATATACGCGAACCGGCCCGCTCATTCGCTTAAACTGGCAGCTGAAGGGAAACGTATGCGGTTCCAGATGAAACCGCGCGGGAACTTTATCTTCCCCTGCGATCGTTTCAAACTGAACCTGTCCCTGCTCTGGAATGTCCACAAACACAGGCCCTGCAGGTTTGTTTTCCGCCTGGCTTTGACCAGCCAGAGAAAACAAAATGAAGCAGATTCCCCAGATAGTCGTAAGTAAACGCCGATTTGGTATGAGACGATTGAGACAAGCCATTGTGTATCGAATTCCCGTACAGAGATAATTCCAATTGAAGCCACCACTAAATCCGTCATTGGTGACAATAGTGAGAACCAGGCTATTTTAGACCAAAGACAGGGAATTATGTAGACCGATTTCAGGCAGAATCATACAGAAAGGAGTACACAGACTTAGAAATACACAAAGTTTTATGACTGTTCAGGCCAGACCTCAGAAGGAGACTCTTTCTCTCCTCCCTTCCCGGCATTCAGGACCCGCTCAATCTCATCGGCGGACATCCCGGAAGCCAGCATATGGTGTTTCAAATCGATCTCTTTTTGATGACAGGAAATTTTCACCCAGGCACGTGAGATGATGGCCGTCACGCCACACACGAAAGGCAGCCCGAACAGACAAATAATCGCAGTAAATCCAATGACGTCAAAATCATCCATAATTGGCCCTTGAGCAGAATCCAGCGAAATTCAAGTGAATAAAAGAGGGTTCGCTGCCACAGTTGAAATCTTGCCAGAAAACACCAATTTCAGTGGATTTAAGAACACACGACTGAGAACCGGTTCAAAACGGGAATTTTGGCACTAAATTGTTATCTATCAGGAATTTCCGGAAACAAAGTAAATTGACTCCTGCTGACCTGCTGATAATAATGAGACCGGAGCAGAAAGATTTTGCAAATTGTATTGATCTTTTTGTGACGATTTTGCGTATGATAGATGTACTACTAAGACACGGGGGCGATCGGATTCGACTGGTTCACCGTATGTTAAGGTGGCGTGCCGTGGTTGATCAGTTGGCCACGTAAAAAGCTGATCAAAACATAATTGCAAACAAGCAATTTTCAATGGCTGCTTAATATAGCAACCCCGGCTTAGGAATCCCTGTCTGAGGAGTCCGAAGGCTGGTCACAAAATCAGGCTGGTATCAGATCAATGTCCGCTCCGTCTGATACGAGATCCGTGGTGGACTGGTTTCCGAAAGGCTTTGTTTGTCGTGCCCGAAGAAACGAGACACAAACGATAAAATATGCACGTAGAGGCTTTAGCTGAGGGTTCACAGGACGCGGGTTCAATTCCCGCCGCCTCCACTTGAAAACAGCCACTTGCGATTTTCGTGAGTGGCTGTTTTCTGTCATGTAATATGACATGAGCAATTTCCGATCTGTTAACGAATCACAGGTTCAATCCCCAAATTGTCTGTTTTTGGCTCGAGGTGTCTTAGTCTTTGAGCTAAGTCGAACCAGTCTTGACTCTTGAAATCAGTCCGCCCGAGAGAAAAGATCACCTGCATTTTTCGGCACATGAGTGTCGAGAATTCGAACCAAAATGAAACTTGTCTGACATGTCGTGACAAACAGCAGAGTTCTCTCCTTAGCCCCTCCAGCTGGAACACTCCTGTCTTCAAGAAATTCTCTTTTTCCCCTGGCAGATTCATGCTAATTTTCAATCTCATACCGAATGACATTCCGGAGAGTCATGAAACTGAGTTCCGTAATTTTAGAACGATTTTCTTAATTTCCAGCGACGTATAGTACCATCTATGCTACCCGACACCACAAATTCATTGCGGGGTGAAATTGCAACGCTACTGACTGCAGCAGAATGACCGGTAAAACAGGAGATTTCCTGCTTCTGTCCAATGTCCCAATAGCGTACGGTCGCGTCTTCACTTCCAGATACGACGTAGCTCCCAGGTAGATTAAATCGCGTGATTGATGGCATGGCTACGGAATGCACCGGGCCGGAATGCCCTTCCAAAGTCGCCAGTAATTCACCACTTTCGGTATCCCAGACACGCACAGTGCGATCTCCTCCCCCTGCCACCAGTCGCGTTCCGTCTTCGGAAAGATCCATACATAGGACCTGAAATGACATCCCGCTGAATTCTTTCAGTTTCTTCTGCTCGCGCAAATCCCAGAGTTCGATCATCCGCGAATTACTGCAGACATATACCTCATGCTCCGATTGTGGCTTGAAGCAGACTGAATAGACGGGACGCTGCAATTCCAGCACGCCAACCTGTTCCCGATCTGCCAGGTTCCACAAACGAACAGAACCATCCAAGCTGCCTGAAACCAGCATGCGTGCACTGCTGGCACAATCGACGCTCGTGATCCGAGCCTGATGCCCTTCAAAGTGAACGTCATCATACTCCCCCGTCTGCAGACCAATGCGACCAAAGTTCTTCCAAGGTCTGACGCCAATATAATTTACCCTGCTGTTGCTACTCCCCGTAGCGTAGATGATCCCGGAGCCATCCGACATCGAACATAGTGCGGAAACAGGTGAGTTGACCGGGAACGTGGATTCCCGATTCAGTTTCTCCAGTTTCCAGGATCGGATGCGGTTCCGATCTCCCGCTACGATTTCATATCCGTCCGGAGAAAACATCACGGTATTGACCGGAGAATCACAGTTGATCAGATATCCGTCGCGGGGAAACTGTGGCAGCTTCCAGACCCGGACTTCAAATTCTTTCTCAGACCAGTTGGAAAGGGCACACGCCGCCAGAGTTCCATCTCTCGAAACAGCCAACTGGCAGACCTTTTGAATCTGTGGATCGTCAACGACTTTCATTTGCTGACGCACCGCGCCAGTTTCCGAATTCCAGAGTGAAATAAGCCCTTTGGAATCGGCAGTTAAAACCTGCAGACCATTCGCGGAAACAGCAGCGTGGACCACATCGGTCCCAAAGAAAATCCCTTTCTCACCAGTCAGACGATTCCACGAATTGAGAGACTGATCTTTCTGTAATGGAGCGGAAAATCCGATATCGCCGGAATCGGGAACAAACAAAAAGGTCGGCGTTTTTTTGCCTGTGTAGGAAAATCCGGTTTCCTTTTCGCCACTCAATTTTATCTGTCTCAGAGTGACAGGATCAAAGCCGTCCCCGTCAGACAAATAAAAGCCATCTCTCTCGCGGTTCCAGGCAAGTGACCGGACGGCATTGCGTGCAGGAAACCGTTTGATTTCGTGCCCTGTTTTAATGTCCCACAATCGAACCGTCTGATCCTGCCCGCCGGACAGCAGTTGCTTCCCGTCCGGTGTAAATAATAATGACTGTACGACATCGGTATGACCTTTCAGCCTGCGAAACTCGCGTCCATTTCCGTAGGTCGACCACACGCTGATTGAGCCGTCACCTAAACTCATCGCCAGCAGGTCCCCCTCGAGAGAATAAGCCAGGCGGCTGGTCGATTCCAGATGTTCTGTCAGGAAATGCGGCCCGTTATAGGAGCGTTCAGTCACATTCATCTTATTCACAGTGCCATCTGCATGGGAAGTCGCCAGACTGTTGTAGCCCCCCCCAATCATCGACGGGCAGAAGATCAGATCTTTGACCATACTCGGAAAAGCAATCCCCTGCTGCTGATAACCGTCTTCCGAAAGCTGTCTGTTAAAATGAGCCGGTAGTTCACCGGACAGAGTCGATTTTTCGTCGGCGACCTCAAATCGACTTTCATCCCCATCCCAACCGTGGATCAGCAGAGCACCAACCTTCCAGAACAGAAACAGACACGCGCTCGCAACCAGAGTCCCGGCAAACAGATAAGGCAGTAAATTCCGTTTGGCCGTCGCATCCTGCGGCGCTGTTCCCAGCACTGCTCCCCTGGCATGGGCTGCGTGAATCCGGGCATTCAGCAGATCACGCTGACAAATTAGTTGCTGTAATCGCGCATTGATCTGTGCCCGCTGCAGGGCCATAGACTCCAGTTGTTCCTGTTGTTGCACGGACTGACGGCGAACCTCCTCCGCCTGTTGTCTGCAGTGGCTTTGTTCCTGAAACGCCTGCTGTTTCAGATCCGTTTTAGCTGCTGTTTCTGCCCGCGACTGAGCCTCCTCAGCCGCGCTCTGCCAGCGGTCGGCCAGTCGGTTCAGTTCCTGTAATGACGATTCTGCTTCCCGGTAGAGCGTCTCTAAACTGCTTTGTCGCCACTGGTACTCCTGAATGGCCCCCTCAAACTGCTGCTGTGTACTCTTTAACTGCTGCAGCAGTTCGGGAGAGTATTTCCGGAACAGATCCTGCACTTTTCGCAACTGACGCTTCCAGAAACCGGAGGGCTGTTTTTCCTCACATGCATCCGGCAACAGTAGTGCTTCAAAGCGGGGCGATTCAATTATAGTGGTCCAGGACGGTTCCCTAATCGAATCAGATCTGGAGACGTTTGAATTACCGAGGGTAGAAGAGTCAGCCTGGAGTCGCGGTTCAGTTGCGGCATCAAATCTCAAGCGGAATTCACGAAGATCCGCCATCACCAGTTCAGCCGACTCATAACGTTCCACCGGTAATTTCGCCATCAGCCTGTTAATAATCCTCACCAGTGGTTCGGGTACGTCTGGAGCCAGCTTGTGGATCGGCTCAGGCGTTTCATAGGCATGCTGAAAAATCATGGAGGTCGGGCTGTCCGCCTGAAATGGCAGTCGGCCAGTGAGCATCTGATAGGTGAGAACTCCCAGGGAGTATAAATCGGAACGGGGGTCGACAGGTAACCCGCGCCCCTGTTCCGGCGAGATGTAGTCGACCGTCCCCATGATGACTCCGCTCGCCGTCATTTCCGTTTTTGTGAGCAGCGATTTCACCAGGCCGAAATCAGCCAGTAGAACTTTGTGGTTGATGCGATCGAGTAGAATATTTCCCGGTTTGATATCGCGATGAATCATACCTTCCGCATGCGCTGCCGCTAAGCCGCACAGGACCTGCTCGATAATGGTCAGAGTCTGTGTGATCTCAATCGTCGATTTCCGTTTGAGGAGATCGGCCAGAGTTTCTCCCTCGACATACTGCATCACAAAATAATGGTATCCCTGATCTTCTCCAATAAAATAGATGGGAATGATATTGGGATGGACCAGCCGGGCTGCCGCGGTGGCCTCAGCATAAAAGCGTTTTACAAATTCATCCTGCCGAGCAAATTCGAAAGGCAGGACTTTGATGGCAACCTGGCGATCGAGCGCACTTTCATACCCCAGATAGACATCTCCCATTCCTCCCTGCCCGATGCGTTTCCGAATTTGGTAGTGCCCCAGCCTCTGAAACGGGAGCTCACTACCGCTTTGTGATGTGAAAAGTTCAACGGAGTCGATTGCATCCGATTCGGACAGGTCTGCCTGCAGGGGCCTCAAGGCAGCTCGAAAACTCTCGATATCTCTGATCACCGCTGCGGGTTCGAATCCCAGTGTGCGATCAATAAGTGCTCGAAATTCCGTCGGAACTTTCGCTCTGGACCTGGGACTCCGCAGATAGGCATCGACCTTCTCGCCGGTCAGTAAATAACATAAGAGTGCCCCCAACTGGTAGACGTCGATCCGCTCGGGATCAAGTTGCAAGCCAGCCTTTCGGAGAGCTGCTGCTGCATTTTTCCGGTTAACGGAAACTTCCAGTAAATCGACGCTTTGCAGCTCTGGAGGAAACAGTTGCTGATCAAAATCAGTATGTCTGAAAATTCGGCTCTCGTCAGCTACAGATAATTCTGGCTTTCCATCCTGATCCAGAAAGATTTCATCGGGAGCGATCCGGAGATGTAATCGCTGTGACTGGTGCAGAGTGTAAACCTGATCGGCCAGATCGGCAATCAGCGTATAGATCTCATCGCGAGAGAAGTTCTCTCCCTCGAATGCTGTTAGAGACTGATGCGTTTCACTTTTCACTGAGCCATCGATCATAACAGACAGATCATCATTATTCGGGTTTAAGTTCACACGTCTGTACACAGACTATCATCGGGCGGCCTTTCAGTCGATCACTGACCAGAATGATGTGCCTGCTTGAGTTTCTCAAGTTCCTGATCGATTTCGCTATCGCAGACAGCCCTCTCATCCCTGCCGCAGCAGACGGGATCGATTCCCTGCAATTCGGCCAGAGCATCGGCTTCCGCTTCTGCCTGCTCGACTTTCTCTCTCATCTGCTCAAATTTATTGAAAGCAGTATCGTCCAGATCAAGATTCATTTCTCCGGAACGGGCATAGATTTTTTTTCGTACCAGCGCTGCTTTATTCCGGGCCGATAAAGTTGCCAGGCTGCGTTTTGCTTCCGCAAGCTTGGCTTTCATTCCCTCCAGTTGATGTCGCAATGTCTGATTGGCATCCTGACAGACTTTCAGTTGATCGTGGAGCGCGATAGAAAGTTTTTCATGTTCTTTTTTTCGAGAGAGAGCTTTTCGCGCAAGTTCGTCATCTCCCGATGCGACAGCCTGCGCCGCACGTTCCTGCCAGTGCCGGGATTCATTTTCATTATGGGCCATCTCTTTCGCCAGTTTCTTTTCACTTGCCAGCGATTTTGCCGTTTCCAGCATGGCAGTCCTGATAGAACTTTCCATTTCGGAAATCGCCTGCGACAGCATCAGTTCCGGATTTTCGTACTCTTCTAGCATCTCCCCCAGGTTAGCAGAGAGAATATCGCTGATTCTTTTAAATATACCCATTTTAGTACCTTTCTTGCGATTGAATTCTGAGATTTTCCGTCAGAAGTCTTTAGAATGACTTTGATGTAATTACAGAGCAAACAGATATAACTGTAAGCATGGCTGAAACGAACGACCGCATCCTCAACTCATGACCGTCTGCTGAGGAATCGTGATTCTCTCTGGCAGCAGTAATACAGCCGTGATGCCACACACAAACCCGATCAGATGTCCAAAGCTGGTGAGATGTATCTGCCCCCGGAGTAGCCAGATCAGAAATCCCATTAGTTCGAGCATCAGAAACAACATGGAAAACAGCAGCACATGTATGGAAGCCCGATCCCAGCGGATGAACCATTGCAGTCCATATTGGGGCAGCCGTAACAGGCCAAGCAAAATCGTCAGGGGAAACAAAACCAGAAAATGAACTTCAACCCGTTTGGCTGGCAACAGCAACGTTGCTGTTGCCAGCACAGCGAAAACCGCTCCGGAAGAACCAAACAGCACGCTGTTCCCAAAACAGCGTGCCAGAACTCCGATAACAACAATGGTTCCCAGGTAAGTAATCGCATAGTAGAAATTACCAATCCGACGATTCACTGGATTACCAACTACCCACAGATACCACATATTAATCAGAAGATGAAACAGACCACCATGCGCAAAACCGTACGTCAGAATCGTGATCAACCGTGTCCCGGGGCCAGTCATCAGCGACTCCAGCGGAACCAGAAAATAGAACAGCATGTTCAGACCAATCAGCACCAGATTGGCTGCAGGAACCGTTCCGGGGCGAATCGGAGTCTCCAGCTGCATGGGAATCGGAAAAAACATGATCGTCTACCTGTTTTTAAAAGGAATCAAATGACCGTCTTGCGTCACTTCGGATTGAATGGCATCGACAGACCAGAACAGTCTGGTCGGGTCACTCTCTTCATGTAATAAAGATCCGCTTTCGGTTCAGCTTTTAAAAGAATTTTCTTGAGAACTCATATTGGATGTTCAATAATGGAACCCAGCATAATCACGTGACACTGGAGACTCCCCAGTGCGGATTCAGTAAATTCTGAGCACTAAGATCCTTTATTTCCGACAATTCGCTCCCCCCACAGAGCAGCATGGCTGCAGCAGGAAAGTTCCGTTTCGATGCCATTTCCGGAGACACGCCATACTTTAATTCAGCGAATTGCCACCAGCGGGAATGAAGACGATTGGCGGACATTCATGACGGACTATTGGCGGCCCGTCTGTCGCTTTTCCATGCGTTGGGGAAAAATCAATCTTACAGAGGCAGAAGAAGTCGCTTCCTTGACCTTTGTCGCCTTAATTCAAAATCAGCTGCTGTCGCGCTGGCTCTCGAATCCCTCCGCCAGGCTGCGTACTCTGCTCTGTGCGGTGATCCGGAACGTCCTTTCCAATCGCGCTAAAGTCGAGACAGGACGACAGAGCATTCTCACAAAACTGGCCAGAGATCCTGCGCGACCTGACTGGATTCTGGACAGTCAGGCCGCGTCGCCCGAGCAGCTGGACCTCTTCTATGCCACCTGGGTGGAAGAACTGCTGCAGGATTGTGTCGAAACAGTCATGGCAGAATATTATTCCACGAATCGCGGCGATTACTTCAGGGTACTCTACGGCAAGATTTGTGAGCAATTGACAGCCCGGGAAATCGCAGAGCATCTGGGCCTGACAACGATGACCGTCGAAAATTATTTTAAACACAGCCGCAGACAACTGGCAGAATGTCTCGAAAAAACACTGGTAGCCCGGGTTCGTCGTTATAGCGATCCTCAGAATTTTGACATCGAATATAAGCAGGAATGGGAATCCCTGGGCAACTATCTGACAGCGCAGGGAGGCCTGGAAGAGGCAGTCCACAGATCTTATTCCGCATTGGATTCGCTGGAGCTGAGAAAACGAGAGCAGCAGTCGGTAATGGATGTACTGAATCGCCTCGATCATCAGGCTGCCTGCGATCCAGCCCCCGAATCATGAGCAATCGGCTACAGCACCGGCTGCTTCAAACTGCGTACTGCTGAAATTCGAGAGAAATCAACATTTTTCCGGAATTGCGTACCAGATCTGCATTCCGGTTACATGAAATAGACAGCAGGTGCCTGTAACAGGGAGCGACAACCATCGTCAACCGACCTGAGTTCCCCTTATTTGCCAGAAAACAACGTACTCGTTTTGAGATGATTCATGACTGACTCTGAAGAGAAAAAGTTCAGACTGAAATCCCGCCGCGTCTATCGCTGGTCATTCATCGGACTGTTAATGGTGATTGTACTGGTCGAATGGTATGCCCAATCGTCACAAAGCAGGAGCGTTGTTGCTCTGGATGAAGCGATGAACAGGCTGTCCGCGAATCAGGAACTTCCTTTTGAAAAGTTTCAGGCCTTGCAGCAGGGTTTCCCCAGTGTCACCGTTGACGACTCTGGAATCCGGCTCCGCAAGATTCATTATCGCTGGAGCGGAGTCTTCAAAAATTACCATTTGCGTTTTGTTGTGGATCAGAATCAGAACATTGTGACCTACGACACCAAGTCAGAGGGTAATGTGGAAGGCATTACGATTTTCACACAAACCGAGCCCGACAGTCAGCTGAAAAAGGTCATGCAGGAGCAGTCAGCGCTCGAAGAGGTGGAGAAATTCTATGCCAACATGACCCCGGCACTGCCGATGCATATCTCCATGATCGCAGCCCCCAAACAAAAGGCTGATCAGGACTCAGCGGATCCCTCAGCAGAACCGCAGCTGGAACCTGCCCCCGATCACCAGTTGCAAATCCGCTCACGGATCGAAAAGCATTCGCCTACGCCTCTGATCGAACGACCGCAGACAGAGCTGCAGCAGGAGATCGATCTGCGCTGGCAACAGTGGTATCTCAATCGTTTTCTCGGCTCTTATCAGAAATATGGACATCGAGCCCCCCGCTGGGACGAACAGGCTGTCGCCTTCCTGACAGAATGCTGTGCTCTCGCCAGCCAGGGAGACTTCAAAAAAGGAGCTGCAGCCCGTCTGGAGGAACAGGGAAAATTCATCGAGTCGACCGGCTGCGACGATCCCGTTGTCCGCATTTTTTATCTCCGCGCGCGGGCGGCCACCAGGCCCCCGAATCAACAGAAACAGATGCTCGACGAAGCATTGAAAACAGTGCTTTACCATTTTCAGGAAACCCGCTATCCACCAGACATTCAGCTGGAAGGTTCACTGCTCGTCCGTGATCTTGCCAGGGATCCTATCGCCCAGTGGACCGTTCCCGATCATTTGCTGTCCATCTGGGCTAACAAAAAAACAACAGAAGCAGACCATTACTGGAAAGCGGCCCAGCATCTGGTCTCTGTACTAACCAACAGAAAACTGAACCGCGATGAACGCCGTTTCCTGTTGAAGCACATCCTCAACAACTTTGATCTGCGTCTATCCCGCCTGTTCAGGTTGATTGTAGTCACACTGGAACAGTCCGAAAATGCAGACCCCTGGCTGACCCAGATGTTGAAAGGCCATTTATATTATCGTCTGGCCATTGATATCAACGCGATGCATGCCAATTACTGGACCGAACCAGAGAAGACTCGACAACATCTTGAATACCTGTCGTTTTTCCAGCCAGAGCAGGCTGAAATCGCCCGCGACTGTTTTCAGCAAGCCTGGCAACTGGAACCGGATTTGCCCGAGGCCCCCTATCAAGTGATGCTAGTCAATCAATTGATCGTCGAGAAATTTAACAGCCAGGCTGTGACACCAGCTGAATTTCGTTTCTGGTTCGATCAGGTTATCAGCACACAATTTGATCATGCGGCTGCGTACGACACGCTGATTCAGGTCTACCAGCTTCCCATTTTTGCTGAACGCGAAAAACGACTGCTTTCTTTTGGTGAAGAATGTCTGCAGACAAAACGGTTCGATACCATCGTTCCCGGCAAGTACATCAAAATGCTCAGCAGCCTCAAACCGGTTTCGGATCGTAAAGAGCTCCTGACCCGTCCTGCGATCGCGGAGAATCTGACTAAAGTCATTGCGGGATACCACGCCCACCCGGAAACTTCTCCCGAGGTCAGGAATGCAGGTCAGTCCCTGATTGCCTATCTGAAATGGATCAACGGCAATCGGGATGAGTCCCGAAAGATGGTGGATGAACTGGGAACAGATTTCTCTGGAAACCTGCTGACTAACTTTGGAATCACCAGTTCGGAATTCTTCAGCCAGATGACCTCCCCTGCACCTGACAACAAAGCTTATGCCGCCGCGAAAGGTGTTGTCTCACACATCTGCTTTGTCAACGAAGGAAAACAGTTTCTGACGGGGAATGAAAACGGGGTTGTCACGGTCTGGGATGTAAAAACGCAACAAAGTCTGCACGAATTCAAAGACCATACCCGGCCTGTCACATCAATCACCTACTCCAGAAACCAACAACTGGTAGCAACATCTGCCCTGGACGGTAAACTGATCCTGCGCAAAGCGGACGACTTTTCCATCGTCAAAACCATTGAACTGGAAGCGGGTATCTTCCAGTCTCTGTTTTCTCCTGAAGGAACCACCATCGCGGTCTCAACAGGAGCAGACACGCAAACAGGCTTCGGGATCAAACTCTGGGATACCAAAAGTTTCGAACTGACAAGAGCGTTCGAGAATGAAAGTGATCTGGTATTTTCGCTCTCCTGGTCGCCGGATGGAAAACAGCTGGCTGCCACCTCAGCAACTTTTGACAGCTATAAAGTCATCGGCCATTGCGTCAGAGTCTGGGATTCCCAGACAGGTCAGTTGGTCCAGGAACCGATTTCGGTTCTGGCGAACCACCATGGTGTGTGCTGGTCTCCCGATGGAAAAACACTTGCCATATTCGGTGTTGATAAAGTGAAAATTCAGTATACCGACTGGGAAATCCCCAAAGTGAAAATCGTGGACGTTGCCTCCCGGAAGGTCCTGCATACATTTCAGTCCCACATCATGCGGGTCTCGGACATCGCATTCACGGCAGACAGTCAGTCCCTGCTGACGACCGGACTGGATAAGACTCTGGTAACCTGGAATCTCTCTACGGGAAAACGTCAGAGCACCTTCATGGAAACTTCAGAACGTCTGCTTTCGGTCGCTGTTGCACCCGACAATCAACTGGTGGCCTTGAGCGGTACCGAGGGGGAACTGCAGACGCGGCCTTTGAATGAACTGCTGACCTACAAGTATCAGTCACAACCTCTGCTGAAACACCGCTTCCGGGCGATCAGGCACATGCAACTTGATGCTACGGGTGAGCTACTCGCAATCGGGGATTACATCGACGGCGTTCGCATCTGGAATGCACAGACAGGAAAACCACTCCCACTGCACTTCCCTGTACCGGAAGGGAATTATATGAACCACTTCGACATCGCCCGGGAAGGTAATCTGATCGCGCTGGCCTGCGGCACGATGGATCATACCTCGGGCGTTGTCCTGTTATACAATTTAGAAACGGGAGAATTTCTGCAAGAGCACCCGATCGACTGGCATGGAGCACGATGCGTCCAGTTTACTTCTGATGGAAAAACTCTGTTCTCCAACGGTCCTGAAAATGATATCATCGCTTGGGACACCGTTACAGGAAAAACACGCGCGTGGGAAATGCCATTGGGACATCTCACACATATTACCGCCATGGTTCTCTCGCCGGGCGGAAACTACTTATATACATCTTCCCCTGCCGACCAAACGAAAGGAGGGCGAGACATCAACCCCAAACTGAATCGTTGGGAGCTTCCCCAGACTCAGCTCAATGAAAAACACTTCATCGAACCATTCGAATATAACCAAAGAATGTTTCAATACGCCGGAGCTCGCAAGCTGATCCTCTCACTAGATGGCACGCGTCTGTTTGGAGATCGATTTCAGTATGATCTTAATAAGCTATTGAGGCTTAGCCCTGTTCAGGGAATCTTGGTAGCCGTCAGCCCTGCTGGTGATCAATATGCCTGCTGTCTTACTGAAATTAATGTGCCACGCAGGACAAAATCCGTATCCTTGTTATTATATTCCTATAATCAGCCGACTCAGAAACCGCTTAAATTTGCGAACGATCTGAAAGACATGATTCACAATGCAGTCTTCGGCAGAGATGGACAACGGCTCTACTCTGCAAGTGGAAATCAGCAGATTCTGGTTTGGGATCTGAAAACACGCCGCCCCTTAATGAGATTGAATTGATTTACACCATACCAAACCTGCAACCTAATCCCATTATAAATTATCATGAAGAGACAGCTCAACAAGAACTGGATTCTTCGTCAATCCACGGTACCAAACTTTTCCTGTCCGAAATAATGTCCGATACGTTGTCCGACTGTGTCCGATTCAGCAAATCCAAACATCAATCGTCACGCCAGTCGTCTCAACCCAAGTGTTGAATTCAATAGGACTTATTGAGATTATTTTCAGCATAAATATCCCCTCAGGAGCGACACCCGCCGCCTCCACTTGAAAACAGCCACTTGCGATTTTCGTGAGTGGCTGTTTTTATTTGATTTACGGCAATCTCCTTGATTTTCGAGGTTTTTTAAACGTCCGAGAAACAGCTCTTCCGTAAATCACTTGTTTTCAGGTGTTTTCCACTTCCAGTCGGGAACCCCTTCACCTCCAGTTTTCATATTGTAAGCATTTGTTATAAAAGAGTTTGCTGGTTTTATGGACGCGGGATTAGATCCCACGTCTTTTTCTTATTATGATAAGCAGAATTGCTGCTGAAACTCGTTTGCGTAGTAGCATCACTCCAGAACATTCTTTGGGATAATCCCGCTACTCAAGACTTAATAAGGTGTATTACACATGACTGCCTCGACGTCAATTCTCTCGGATAAACTGCACGAGTACCCCCAACAAGATGTTATCGACGGAACCAGCGGAGGATCGGATTCGATTCTCGATGACTGCCTTAACAGTTCCGACGGGGTATTGCAATTACTGCACCGTTACGCTGGCCGGACATTTTGTACGCCAGGGAAACGCCTTCGCCTTGATGCGCAGTCGTACTACCCGGACTACATGAACGGTACGGGCCTCGATGAAATCTGGATGTGTTGCACTGTTCCCATCGTGACGGGGGTCATCGACACACGCACGAATAAGGCCCCTTTCCGCGAAGGTGAATCACACGTACTCACTCCGAACGGACAAGTCATCTCGCTGCAGGATTTGATCCTCGCCAATCCAGAAGCTGTCATGGGTGAGAAGATCACGGCCTTCTCAAAATCGCTGTACGGCGACCCGACCTGGCCGATTGTGTCCAAGAAGTTTGATAATCTGAATCCAATTCCGCACCATCTTCATTGGGCGAAGTGGGAAGTCTATGACATCAATTCTTACGACAACCCGGGAGTCTGTCCGTCACATTATCACACCACAGCAATGGGACTGTACCCGTTCATCACCAAGGATCAGTTTCTTGATTGTATGAAGAGTTTCGGCAAAGGCGATTATAACGGAGTTCGTCATTTGTCTCCGCACACGATGATGCATATTGATAACGGCTTCGTGATGCCAAACGGTGTGCTTCACTCGCCGACGGACCTTTGCACACACGAGCTGCATGTCACGATGGATGAGCACTTCCTGGCTGAGGACCTTACGCTTGATGGGCGTATCGGAGCAGCGGACGCGTTTTATGCCTGCCGGGAAGAAGACTATCCGAAGGATCGGCACGAAGACTGGGAGTACCTGGTTGAAAAATTCGACTTCGAAGCGAATCAGGATCCGGAATTCGTTCTGAAGAATTCACGCCCGGCAATCACCGCCGAAGAATTCGCAGGCGACGGAGTAGACGCCAAGTGGATTGTTTACGGCGATTTCCTCGGCGATCAGAAATGCTCCATTCTTCGTCTCATTATTGAGCCTGGCGCCAAGACGAATTTCCGCCCGGAGAGTCCCGCGCTGTTCCACACGAATGGTGGAAGCGGCCGTGTCGGAAAGCTCAAAGTGCGATATCACCAGGATATGAAGCTGGGCGAGCTCTATCCCGAGATTGGATTCATCACTCAGGCCGCACTTAATAACGGCGGCGTGGAAATCGAAAACACAGGAAACGAACCACTCGTGTTGACCTTCGACTTCCCGCAGAATGCGCACTCCAAAACGCCCGGCGTTTTCTGATGTGAACAACTTACATTCAGGAAACCATCCACTACTCACAGAGGAGTTGTTCCACACGGAATAACTCCTCTTTTTTTTCGATTTCAAATAGCCAGATAGCATTTCTTTAATCGTTCTAAGCGTGATTCTGAGGACAACAGGAAAACCCAATTTCCAACGGCACATTCCGTCAGCGTGTGCCACTGCTCGGCTTGTCCGACAGTGCCGATCAGAGAAAACGGCAACCAATCTGCCGACAACAATCACAATCAGCCATACCGCGTTAGAGCCGGTTCCTCTCTTTAAAAAGAACGATTCGCATTCAGAAACAGAGCCCACTTCCCTGCGTTTTGCTCGCACCATGCTGCCACCTCTTCATCTCTGAAGATCCATCCCCGTCTGCTGTATAAAATTGTCTTGACGCCATTGTGCCGTTCTTCATGATCTCTAGTTATGCGTCGCGCGCATGCACACTACTGGTTCAGGTGCAGACCCGGAACGAAACAAACGGCACCATGCAATAAACCGCTGGTTTGAGCACGATTTTCCCAAACCAACCCCGAAAAAGTTATGCGGGTCGACACACGCCGCCGCACATCACCACATAACCAACACCGCCCGCCGCTCACACAACACGTCCCACCACACTTCTCCACAGAACGTTTCTCAAATCCCCTTGACCGGCTCACGCCATTCGCAAAAATCTGTTTCACAACCATGATACTCTCTCCCGATGTAGGGGCGAGTCGATGTGCTCGCCCGCCTCGCGACATCCCATTCACAAAAAAGAACAACTGGAACCAGCACGACCAACAAAAAAGCAAGCGGGCCGGCGCTAGCCGCCGGTAAAAAAACAAACGAACCACCGGCAAACCAATCCTACCACATCGCCAAGGCACCACGAGAGATAAACATCCCGCACCAGGCCTGAATCAACGACCCCTGATCAAGTTGATCAGCAACCAGAGCGCCTACACTATTAGCCGCAGGGCGCCAGGTAACGTTTATTTAATAGTTCTGATCCTGATTTTGAGGTCTACAGAGTAAGCTATGTAAGAATTCACCTTAGCCGACGGTGTGTTGTTGCCCCTGTTTACTGGACTCTGACCGCAGAAAAGTCCCATTAGCCGCAGGGCGTTAGCCCCGGTTTCTCCCCATTTGCAAAGACCAATTCGAATTAAGAAACGCTACCTGGCCGTGATGAATTCCGGTCTGGCTTAGGTTGCGGTCATGAGAATCACATTCAATCATGAAAGAAACACAACCTGACCCAGCAGGTCTATTTTCTGCTATAGCGCGTCACATTTAACTATAGCGTGTCTCAATCTAATATACTCGAGCCAAATGGCCCTGGAGACGCTACAATAAAACTGGACACAGTCTAGCAGGTCTAGTCGTATGAGATTATAGTGTAAAGTAGAGTTAATCATATTTACTCAATCAATCCTTTGTTTCGTTGAAATCATCAGACGTCATGCGTTGCGCTTTTATATATCTTCTGACCTCCGTTTTTTGCGTGTTGATATGCCTGGTTTTGCAGGCGGCTGAGAAACATCCGCCAAATATTGTTTTGATTCTAGCCGATGATCTTGGTTACGGTGATCTGGGTTGCTACGGAAACCGTCACGTCCGCACTCCCCACATCGATCGACTGGCTGCGAGCGGATTAAAGTTTACCGATTTCCATTCCGCCGGTGCCATGTGTACGCCAACCCGGACCGCGATGCTCACGGGGCAGTACCAGCAGCGTTTTGGATCTGAGTTTGAGGGAGCTTTATCAGGGAAAGCAGATCGCGAGATCGGGCTCCCCCACCAGGCGGTGACCATGGCCGAGCTGCTGAAACAGCGAGGGTATGCGACCGCCTGTTTCGGGAAGTGGCACCTGGGCTACCAGCCTCCCTGGCTGCCCACCAGTCAGGGATTTGATCTGTTTCGAGGTCTGGCCTCGGGGGACGGGGACCATCACACTCACATCGATCGCTCAGGCAATGAGGACTGGTGGCACAACAACGCGATCCAGATGGAAGAAGGTTACACCTCCGACCTGTTGAGCAGATACAGCGTAGAGTTCATCGAAGCCAATCGCATGCGGCCCTTCTTTCTCTATGTACCGCATCTGGCGATTCACTTTCCCTGGCAGGGGCCAAAAGATCCGCCTTATCGGAAAGCGGGACAGCCTTACCATGCAGACAAATGGGGCATCATTCCCGATCCGGCAAATGTCAGTCCGCATACGCGGGCGATGATCGAATCCCTGGATCAGAGCGTGGGACAGATACTGTCTACGATCCAACGTCTGCGACTGGAGAAGAATACGCTCGTCATCTTCACTTCGGATAATGGTGGCTATCTCAACTATGGAAAACAGTTTCACCACATCTCCAGTAACGGTCCCCTGCGCGGTCAGAAGGGGACGCTGTACGAAGGCGGGCATCGCGTGCCCTGCCTGATGTCATGGCCGGGAACGATTCGAACCGGAGTAACAAATCAGACCGCTCATTCCATTGACCTGCTCCCCACCTTTTCGAACGTGGCAGGGATACCAGCGGCGGACTACCAGACCGACGGCATCGACCTCTCGCCACTCTGGAAGTCGGAACGCTCATTAGATAACCGTAACCTGTTCTGGCGGATGGGAAACCGCCGCGCGATCCGCAGTGGACAATGGAAGCTCTGTGTGACCAACAATCGCAACGAGTTGTTTAACCTGGAAGTCGATGTCGGCGAACAGCAGAACCTGGCGGCGGCGCACCCGGAAATTGTCAACAAACTGAACCAGAATTTAAAGGGATGGGAAGCGGATGTGGATACGAGCGCTCAGAAACTTAAAAACTGAAACTAGCCGCGGACAGCGATTTCTATTTGCCTCAGTCATGTTCTGGCTGATGGTCTGCGTGCCAGTTCCGGTACAGGCTGCTATGAAAGAGCGTCCGAATATCATTTTCATCATGGCCGATGATCTGGGTTATGGCGATTTGGGTTGTTACGGACAGAAGCTGATCCAGACGCCTCACATCGATCAGTTGGCCACGCAGGGGATGCGCTTCACTCAAGCCTATGCAGGCGCTTCGGTCTGCACGGCGTCACGGGCTGTGCTAATGACCGGGCTGCACAACGGGCATACTCCCGCGCGGGACAATATCCCCCATTACCCGACCTACCTGCAGGAAACGGATGTCACCATCGCCGAGGTTCTGCAGAAGTCAGGTTACCTGTGTGGCGGCGTGGGAAAATGGTCGCTGGGAGATGCAGGCACTGTCGGACGGGCCACGAACCAGGGATTCGATATGTGGTTCGGCTACCTGAACCAGGACCACGCCCATTATTACTTCACCGAATATCTGGACGACAACGAAGGCCGCCTGGAACTGACGGGGAACCGCAAATCCCGTCAGCAATACAGTCACGATCTGCTGACGGACCGCGCGTTGAAATTCATTCGCAAGTCGGCCGCTCAGCCCTTCTTCCTCTATGCGGCTTATACGCTGCCCCACTTCTCCGCGAAAGCGGAAGACCCGCACGGCTTGGCAGTGCCATCGACCGAACCTTATTCGGACCGGGACTGGGATGCCAAATCAAAAAAATATGCCGCGATGATTCATCGACTGGATCGGGATGTGGGACAGATCACACGCCTCATCGATGAGCTCCAGTTACGCGAGCGAACGCTGATTATTTTTACCAGCGACAACGGAGGCCACAAAGGCGTTCCCAGGCAGTTCCGAACGAACGGGCCGTTGCGGGGTTTTAAACGGGATCTCACGGAAGGAGGCATTCGCGTGCCCTTCATTGCACGCTGGCACGGCGTCATTCCTGCAGGCAAAGTGAGCGACACAGTCATCGCCTTCCAGGACATGCTGCCCACGTTTGCAGAACTGGCGAGGGCCCCGGTTCCCACGGGCCTGGATGGCCTGTCTGTGCTCCAGGCATTCAAGTGCGAGCCTCTACCGGTGAAACATGACTATCTCTACTGGGACTACGGTCACTGCCGGGCTCGCTATGATCAGGCGGTGCGCTGGAAGCACTGGAAAGGAATTCGCCACGGCCAGGAGGGAGAGATCGCCCTCTATGATTTGAATCAGGATCTGGGAGAATCCACGGATGTCGCGGGAAAACATCCCGAGGTCGTGCAACAGATCAAAAAGATCATGGCGACCGCGACAGTGCCCAGTGAACGCTATCCCATCGGCACGCTATACCGCGGGAAAGCACTGTGGCAGCCCTGAGAATGGCGGTGTTTTTTAATGGAATTTACAAGTATGGGCGTTAATTCCCCCGCACCAGAAGTGAATCAACGATCCCTGATCAAGTCGTATCTTATTAAAGTTATTAAAGGGAAAGTTATTAAAGGGGTCAGGACTCTTTTTAAATCAAAGAGTCCTGACCCCTTTTCTATCCTCCAACATGTGTTCTTACGGAAAGTAGTTTCGACGAATGACTGAATACACTGACGCAGAGAAACAACTGATCGACGTCTGGGAAGCCCATACAGCGGCTGAGTTTGAACATCGGGATGCCGATGCAGCCATCGCAACCATGACGGATCACCCGGTGTTAATTCATGTTCCAGTCAACACTGGTGCAACCGGGAAAGAGGCTTTGCGAAAATTTTATGCAGAAATCTTCATTCCCCAGGCACCTCCTGACATCGACCTCCAACTGCTCACCCGCAGTGTAGGACAAAACCGGATCATTGATGAATTCATTCTGCGTTTCACTCACACCCTGCGTATGGACTGGTTCGCACCCGGTATTGAGCCAACAGGTCGCAAACTGGCAGTGCCTCATGTCGGCATCGTCACTTTTGAGGATGGCAAGATCAGCTCTGAGCACATCTACTGGGACCAGGCCACGGCACTGGTACAACTGGGACTCCTGGACGAGAAGTTACCCGTACTCTCCGACACTCAATGCGACCGCCTCCTGGATGAAAATGCCCCCGTCAACCAGCTGATAGAGCGAGGCATGCCTTAAGGGGCACGATTGGAACTGCATTCCGTCTTAACAACAGATCAATTGGAACCAATAAAAAAGTAAGCGGGACGGCGCTAGCCGCCGGTATTTCCCCATTGAATAAGCCGTAGGGCGCCAGGTAGCGTTTCTTTAATCGTTCAGAGCCTGATTTTGAGGTCTACAGCGTTAGCTATGTAAGATCAAACCGTAGCCGATAGTGCGACATTGCCTTTATTGTCTAGGACAATGACCGCAGAAGAAGCCACTAGCCGCAGGGCGTTAGCCCCGGTTAACGTCTTAGCTAGCCACCGTTCGATTTAAGAAACACTACCTGGCCGCGGTTTCAGCTTCCAGCAGAGTCCCACCGAAAGAATGCCGGCCGCGATGCTCCAGACTGCAATCAGTCCAAACTGATCGGCGGCCCAGCCAAACAGTGGTAACAAGACAGCCACCGTCACCGCTCGGGATACACTTTCCAGTGAGAGCAGAGAGGCCCGCTGTGCCTTCAGCATCTGAGTATTGAGTTCGCTGACAAAGATGGGCCGCCTCAGATTCTGCAGGAGTGTCAGCACAGTCAGGATCAGAATTCCCGGCAGCAGCCCCCATTTCAGATTCAACGTACATGCTGCCAGCACCAGACCTGCCAGCAACCCTGCCTGGTACACCCGATTCAGGGCCACACAGCGATCGCCGGTCTGCTGTTCAAAATGGGGGCTGAGCCGCGCGCCCAGACTGCCCACGCTGTCCCGCAGAAATTCACTGAGTCCCACCCAGAACGCCCCCATTGCTGCGATACCGGAAGCGCCTGGAGCAGCGATGATCGAAATCCCCAGCAGCCCCAGTCCGACTTTGAGAAAGGGTTGGGTGAAGTACTTGAGGATGATTTTCAACTGACTCTCAAACAGGACCGACTGAATAAACAGCGCCCGAAAACCGGAATGCTGCCACATCACGCGGAAGGGCCGGCTCTCTACTGGTAGCGAGGCGGTTTGCTGGTGCTGGCGTTCCCGCCACACATCACCTTCCAGACTGCGCGGATAAGTCAGCAGCAAGACAAATCCACAACAGGCGGCTCCCGCGGAAAGATAAAACAAAGGTGCATAGTCGCGCGACCATGTCAGCAGAATTCCGCCGCAAATCGCTGCCGTCGCTGAGGTCAACTTGGAAACCGAGCGGGTACGACCAATGAGTTGAGTCGCCCGTTCCGACTGGCCCGTCGAATCGAGATAGTCGAGCATGATCGCTTTGTGCGAACCAGTGCGCAGGGCCTCGCCCAGCGCGAAAAACATCAGGCATCCCGCCAGCCAGAAGAAAGCCGGTATGTTCGCACCTCCCTGCCCCGTCATCCCGAAACCGACGAATGAAATGGCATACATGGCGAAACAGAGGGCCGTCACCCGCCGGCGCCCCCAATGATCGGCAAGCAGACCGGAGGGAAACTCCAGCAGTACTGTCACCAGATGCTGCAGACTGAGCAACAGTCCCAAACCGGTATACGACAGATCCTGATCCAGAAAAAAGAGAATCAGAAACGGATCGGAAAACCGCAGATTCTTGAAAAAGGAATAGAGGTAGAACCGCAGTATCATTGCTTACATTTCCAGTCCGGATCGTGGAAAACGAGATTCGATTTCCGTTTCAATATCGAGTTCATCCATTCTCAGCTGACTCAGTTCCCACCCGCTCCAGAACGGTTCCCATGAGAGGATTCCCTGTCCCCATCATCACTTTTGCTTTGACGCGAGACAGGCCTGATGGGAACGCAATAGGGGGCGTGGGTTGTTGCATCATTCGACACCTCTGCTTCCACTCCAAAAACTTGAGACAGCATTTCCGTCGTCATGACTTCAGCGGGTGATCCCTGCCAGGCGATCTCTCCTTCACGCAGGGCCACCATGTAATGAGAAAACCGCGCCGCCTGATTAATGTCATGCAGGACTAACACAATCGTTCGCTGATGTTCCTGCTGAAGACGCTGCAGGACGTTAAGTACTTCCAGTTGGTGTGCCAGATCCAGAAAGGTTGTCGGCTCATCCAGCAGCATAATTTCCGCATCCTGCGCCAAGGTCATGGAAATCCACGCCAGTTGCCGCTGCCCTCCAGAGAGTTCTCCGAGCGGGCGGTCCGCCAGATGAGCGATTCCGGCAATGTCCAATGCCCGGTCGATCGCCTGTAGATCCTTTTGACTGGAATATCCCAGCCAATTGGCGTGTGGGAATCGCCCATATGCGAGCAATTCGCGAACCACCAGGCCATCAGGTGCATCAACTTGTTGCGTCAGGATGGAAACGCGTCGAGCGACTTCTCGCGTGTTCATCTTATGGATCTCCTGTCCATCCAGGTACGCGGCACCGTGGGTCGGCTTCATCAATCGTGCCAACCCTTTCAGCAATGTCGATTTCCCTGAACCATTCGGACCGATCAGTGTCGTAATCTGGTTCGCTGGTAATTCCAACGAGAGTTGACGAACAACCTCATCACCATCATAGCGAAGCGAGAGGCTTTTAGATTTCAGTTGAATCATTGTTTACACTCCTCCAGATAGATCAACCGCGCGTCGTCATCAACAGGTACAAAAAATAGGCTCCGCCCAGTGCGCTGACAATGACTCCCGCCGGCATCTCGACGGGAAGAAACAGAGTGCGTCCCAGAGTATCAGCCAGCAACAATAAGGCCGCTCCGACCAATGCCGCAGCGGGAAGCAACGGCAGGTGGTTCGGCCCGACCAACCGTCGCCCAATATGTGGTGCGACCAATCCCACGAACGCGATGCTGCCCACGACAGACATCGCCGCCGCACCAATCGTTACACCGAACAATAATAGAAAGATCCGCCAGCGTCCAACGGCCAGGCCCAGGCCCAGACCGGTTTCTTCTCGCAAACGTAACAGATTCATGATGTGGTGCAAGCTCCACACGACCGGCAATGTGATCCCCAACCAGCCGCCCAAGGCGGCAACATAGTTCCAATCCGCTTTGTTCAGACTGCCCGCCATCCAGGCAACCGCTCGCGCATACGCCTGACGGTCAACATTCAACGACAATACCAATGTGAAGGCCCCAATGGCTGTACTCACGGCGACTCCTGTCAGCAGTAATCGAATCGGCGAAAGAGCATACCGATCATAAGCCAGAATACAAACGAGAAGAACCGTTGTCATCGCGCAAACAATGCTCATTACAGGCAATGTCCAGGGAGAGATCAACTCAGATCCTCCGAAAATGATTGCCAGACTGACGCCCAGATTTCCGCCACTGGAAACTCCCATGATGCCGGGTTCGGCAAGATCATTTCGCAAAACGCACTGCATGAGTACGCCTGAAACGGCCAGGGCGGCGCCGACCATCACGGCCATCAGGATACGCGGTAGCCGAAAGGACAGCAAGATCATGCGCTGGATCTCATCTCCCTCGCCAAACAAGATTTGTCCCAATCGCAAAGGCGAGAAGGATTGGTTCCCCAGGCTCAGACTGGCCAGCGCGATTGCAAGCAATACCCCGAGAAGCAGCAGAAAGATTTGTTTACAAGTCATTCGTTACTCTCCCTCGTCGAGGTTGCGAGCGGACGAACGTCTTCTGGCCAGGTAAACGAAGAACGGAGCACCGATTAAGGTCGTAAACAGTCCGAGTGGCACTTCCCGGCCCTCCACCAGCGAACGCGATGCAATGTCCGCGATCATGGTGAGACAGGCACCCAGAGCGACGGAAAGAGGAATGATGCGACGATAGTCCACACCGGCGAACATCCGGGCAAAATGCGGGACCATCAGACCAACGAAACCGACCGGTCCGGCCACTGCAATCGCTCCGCCGGTCAGCAGCAGCACCGCGAATGTCGCCCCCAATCGCGTCAATGTAGTTCGTTGCCCCAGTCCCGCAGCAATTTCCTCTCCCAAATTGAGAACAGTAACCGCTGGTGACAAGGCCAGCGCCACCACCAACCCAATCAGACAGACAGGTAACAGGACAAATACTTGCGCCCAGGAGACATGTGAGACACCTCCCACGGTCCAGTAGAGCATTTCATCATGGAGTGAGAAATAGATCGTCAGACCATGCGTAATCGCCCCAAACATGGCGGAGACAACGGCGCCCGCCAGTGCAAAACCGGCAGGCGTCATCCCACGTCGCGAAAGCAACGTGACCGAGCAGACGGTCAGGTAACCGCAGACAGCACCGCCCAATGATAATCCGATGGCAGCGCTATAACCCAGACGGGGATTGACTAACAAGCCAATTAACAAACAGAGTGTTCCACCGGCACTGAGTCCCATGATCGATGGTCCCGCCAATGGATTCCGCGTGACGCCTTGCATCAGCGCGCCAGATGTTGCCAGGCACGCACCGACGAGTCCCGCAAGAACAGCACGCGGTAAACGGAGTTCACGTAAGACGAAGTGCGCATCACTGGCGTTGTTGAACTGGGTGAATGCTTGCCAATACTCGTGTCGATGAACCACAGTCGGCCCCACACTCAATGAGTACATGCCTGTGAGCAGAGTCAGCGCTGCGACGATACCGAGTAAAATCCAGTACTGAGTCGAACGCGAGTTTTTCCCTCTGCAGCTGCGATCTGCCGACATTACTGCCTGCCCCGATCTGCAAACTCGCTCGCCGGTGGTGTGTCAGTCTCCATCGTCTCCGGGGCAATCGCGTGCAGAATTTCGTCGAGCATTTGGGACTTCGCCAGAAAACCCGGACGCAGCCACTGATGCTGGTCAGTCAGCGAATACACCTGCCCGGTCTGAACCGCAGGGACTCGCTGCCATGCCGGATGAGACAGCAGAGTACTCCAGGAGCGTTGAGCACCCTGATTGGCCTCTGCAGCGACGAAGATGAATTCCGCATCGAGTTGCAGCAATGATTCCGGAGATAACATAAATCCGCGGGGAGAGTTCTCGATCAGGCCTGGTGCGGCGAGTTCAAGTTCGTCATATAACATCACGCCGCCACGCGTATGACCATGGATGTAAAACTGCTTGCCGAAGATGCGAAAAAAGGCAACTTTGCGGTTGCCGATCTTCGCCTGCAATACTTGCTTTGCCTGTTGAATGCGGGCGTCATAAGCGGCGACGGTTTGCACGGCGATTTCACGACGGCCTAAAAGTGCTCCCAGATCAAGCACCCGTTGACGGTTGTTATCTCCATCGCCCGCCATAACTACGACAGGAGCAATCCGGGAGAGTTGATTGTATGTCTGTGGATCGCCTGAAGAGGAAATAATCAAGTCCGGTTGAACCGTTGCCAGCGTCTCGAAGTTGGGCTGCGCCACTCCCATCAACTGATTGATTCCTACGACGCCTTCCAGACGCTGCGCAAGGTAGTCAGAAAAGCTGCCATTCATGCAGGACGCCGCCGCAGGTTTGACACCGATGGCAAGTAACTCGTCGGTGAACGCCAGGGAACAGATTCGTTCCGGTTGTCGCGGCACGAGGACCGTTCCCATCTGGTGCGTGACCGATAATTCATTGCCCTTACTTGTCACGAGCAAGGGAGTCTTGCCCATGCCCGGCGGTTCGCTCTGTTCCGCTTTGCCAGTGCCTTTCGCTCCCGGCTTCTGTTGGCTGATGTCCCCGGTAGCGGGGGCAAACCGCACCCCAACGACCAGACCGACCATCGTCAGCACACTTGCGAACAGAGCTTTTATCAACGTCGACTGCTTCATCCCAGAGTCAGTTTCATTATCTTTGGTGTGACCACCTCAATTCCTGAATCGTTACGACACATGCCGGATATTGCCTGACACACCGGGTATCGGTAACTTCTGAGCATCACGACCCCTTTAGTACCTTCACGTTCTCCAGAACAATCGGCTTGAGGGTGTTTTCACCTTCGCTAATTGTAATTCGCAATTCCGATGACTTAGGGTCCGCGTACTTTCCCCCCATTCGATCAGCTCCCGGATCATCCCGCCCAGGATATTGTGGCCAGTAGATGGCAACAATGTACTCACCAGAGGGGGCACCATCGTCGATATCGTAACAGGAGAATGTGAACCTTCCGTCCGCGTCCACTTTGCCGGCAGGCCGTGTGCCACGCTCATCGAAATCTCCGTTAACCGGATGCAGACCGATAATCGCACCCGTCGCCGGTTCACCATTCACGGTCAGCAATCCCGATGCCGGATAAACGGTCACCGAACTAACGGAGCCGCCACAACCGACGGCGAACAGACAAATCAGGCTTATCCCAAAAGCATAACTTCGACGTATGTTTGTGTCCTTATAAGACATCTGATTAGAATCCCGTGTCAACAACCTCACCGGCTTGTGAAGTAAGCAGGTGAATAAAAGTCAGATTATGAATAGAATCCGAAATAAAATGGACCGACCCGTCGGCCATCAACACCTGGATTCCGCCAGTGTGAAATGAATACGGTTGCGAGTTTTTGTTGGTCGCATTCACGACGTAAGATCCCCCGTTTGTCGTTCCATCGCGGCTCCAGGATTGTAGCCAGAATGCATTGCCGGATGCCCAGGAGCAGTTGTCTGGAGAAACCTTCAAGGGCGTCCCACTGGTGTCGTTCCATATTTTGTTGAAAAGATACACTTTGTCGCGGCCGTTCGACTCCCAGACTGCCACGGTATTGGTTGTGCCATCGAGAATGTCTCGGAATTTCTGCGGTTGAACCGGATACGCTCGAACGAAAAAGCCCTTGCGCAGATTTTTGTCGCTGGCTTCTGCGGGAAGTAATAAACTTGCGCGGTGCCCACAATTCCCGGCGTAGTCCGATGACCAACCTTTGACTGTCGGATTGATCGCTGTATACTCCGTGGCAAAGTGATCCGTATCAATCAATCCGGTTCCGCCAGGTGTCGAGGGGCATTCGAATGCCGGCAGCTTGCGTGTGACGACATGGGCATTTTCCTGAGCCATCCAGGTGTAATCATAATCGTAGAGTCCTTGAAGATTGCCCTGGTCCAGATAGGGCAAAATCTGTGTCACCCACCCGGTTTTGTACTCGTGGCCGCTCCCATGGTTTATCTCCAGAATCTCATAGCAGGGAAACATGCTGAAGGTGTCGTGGTAATTGTGAAGCGCGAGTCCAATTTGCTTCAAGTTGTTTTTGCATTGCGTCCTGCGAGCCGCCTCGCGAGCTTGTTGTACTGCCGGCAGAAGCAAAGCGATCAAGATGGCAATGATTGCGATAACAACGAGTAGTTCAATCAACGTGAAGCCACGTCGTCTTCCTCGATCGCGATGATGCACGTTATTCATTCGTCTGACTTTCTTTTGGTAATAAACTAAAGCGTATCTGTTTCTTGCATTCGGATGCGTCACTGGAATTTCACATCCTGCACGAAGATGTGAAATCCACTAGACGCTTTTCTGGAGGGCATGAGAGATTATCGGTGTATCCTCACCACTGGAGGCGGACCGGTTGTGATTTACGACTTGGGGCAATAACGCTCCTCACCCGTGTTTGCCTCTTTGCGCATTTGTTTCCAGCCCCCAGCGAGAATAATCTCGTCACCAGCGACTCCGCACGCAAACACAGCGCGATTTGATTTCAGTGGCTCGCATTCCGTCCAGGTATCCGAGCCGATCTCATAGCGATAGACCGTTGAAGTCGGTTTCTTTTCGGTATCGACGCCACCGAGTGAATAGAGCGCTCCACCACAGGCGACAAACGCATGTGCGGTCCGTGAAGCAGGCATGTCGGCCAGTTCCAGAACCTTGCCGCTTTGTGGTTCAAATGCAATGAGTGACTTTTGAAATGTTCCCTTGTTCGGACCAGCCGTCCAGCCGCCACAGTAGTAGATGACCCCATCAAGCGAACAGGCAGCACCGTGACGTGCGCCATAGGGCAGCCTGCCGACTTCGGACCAGCAGTCTTTCACTGTGTCGTAGGCGAAGATTGTATCTGCATCGAGTTCATCTTCGCGTCCGCCAAGTGCATAGAGAATATTGCCGACAGCAGCCAAACCCGGCTTGACGCGTTGCGCTGGCAGCGGAGCACAGGTCTGCCAGCTTCCCTCGTTCGTATCAAGCACTTCCACAACGGTCGAGGGCCCATCGCGATGCTCATCAGGAGGCTGCGATGCGATCGAACCAGCAACGGTATAGATCCGTGTGCCGACTGCAGCGGCAACAGGATTGGCCCGGGGTGTGGGCATTGAGGTGAGGGTACGTCGTTCTCCATTCGGATCCAGCGGTACCACATGCACCGTCCCAAAATGTTCAAACGGGGTGCTGTTGCCTCCAATCACGTAGAATGCCTCTCCGACGACCGTACCCGTCGTACCGCCATGATGCTCGACGGTGTGCTGCTCTAGCTGAGTGCTCATAATTATCTTCCATTAAGCAAGGGTTCAAACAGAACTCCTCGGCTGCTCTGTCCACTGACATCAGGGCCGAAGACGTCCGTAGTCTCTCATAGAAGCACTGAGGCAAATCGCGTACCATTAGTCATTCATTAACGGTTTTCTTCTGAGAGGTGCTCTCAAAACGATGTTAACGAGCCGTAATGCAAGAACTTTTCCAATGCCTCAACGATCTCAGAGCAGTTTTGACAGGGCCTCTTATTTTGAAATTCATAGGTAAGAGCCAACGCCCCACGCCCATCTGTGTCGAAAATGCCGCCACTGGTGGCGAATTATCCACCATGGCGAGTGCAGGCCTCAAAACTTGATGCCGCAGGAATACAAAGGTGTCAGCGATAGTCTTGGATATTGTCAAGCAGAGCGAAGAATTTGATTCCATGTCTGGTTGTGTTTCATCATGGAATTCAGGATCGTGAGAAACGTTCTCGTGCAGGCTGCGATGGCCAGCTTCTTCGGTTTTCCTCTTTCCAGTAAAGAGAGGCACTTAAGGTTCCGAACACCTTTATCTGTCCAATTGGAACCAATAAAAAAGTGAGCGGGACGGCGCTAGCCGCCGGTAGAATTCAGTTCAAACAAACGCTTCACCCGCAAACCAATCCTACCAGAACACAACCGCAACACGAGAGAAACATCCCGCACCAGGCGTGAATCAATAGCACGGGAGGTAAGCACGATTCATTGAGCAGCATCACTTCTTTAGATTGCGGTAAAAAGTGCTGCGAATGTTTCGCATCGACTGCCAGATATTGGCTTTGAAATCTTGTGGCGAAACGCAGACGAACAGATAGCTGTGCTTGCTGGTTTTGTCTGTCCAAACCTGAATGATCAGATTCAGCGTTTGCGGTTTCTGCGTAACAAACGGTTCAGTCCATTCGACCGTTGCCGCATATTCTGCGAGTCCGGGAGGGTAAATCTTCTGCGGATCGACGGGGGTGGCTTTGGTCAGTTTGCAGGTAAACCCACTGGTATCGATGTTCTTTTTTCGGCTGTTGAAAATGGTACGCGACAGCCCCTGATAATACGTGAGTAATTCGCGTTCGATGTTTTTGGGAGTGAGTTCACTGCCGGGATCGATTTGAAATACGAAGAAGTAGGAGAAAAACGAGTTCGACTTTTCCTGAAACATGCCCGGCGAAAACCGGGCTTCTTCGATCCCTTTGAACTGCATTTCTCTAGCAAAGGAAGGGGGCAGTGAAATCTGCTCCCCCCTCCAACCAGCGGGAACCGTGATCTGCTTTGCCAACTCCGAATCGGCAGCCAACACCGTGTTCGACATAAACAGAATTGCAAGTAACATGATCAATCGGCGCATATCAAAATCCTGTTAATTAAAGGGGTCAGTGTTAATTAAAGGTGCCAGGACTCTATTATCACTTAAGAGTCCTGACACGTTTATCTCTACTTACGATCCTGAATACGATAAGGAAAAATAACCAGGCGTGGAATCAAACACTTATTGCCACTTGGCAGATTTTAACAGAGCCACTGCCCACTTTTCTGTCCTGTTCCTCATTTAATCTATCTCTTCCCAGTCAATATTAATACAGGCAAAGTCAATCTTTCGCACTGCAGGATATCCGATTTTTTTTTCAACAAGATCAAGTGCTTGCGACATGTCTGCTATTGCAACAAATAGTTCATCATCTGGTTCTAGTATCAATCCATACTCATTACTCCACGTTTCTCGAAACAGCGTAATGGTGTGCTTCAGTGATGAAGCTCTATTAGGTGAGGCGTTTCTGAGATGAATCTTCGATTCCCACTGCTCACCCACGTCCTGTGGGAAGATCCAGACTTCCGGCTTGCCTACTTTATTAGAGAGACTCACCAGCGAGTATTCTTTACCTTGAAGCTCAGAATTAATTTCATGGATGAGTTTCCGTCCACCCTGTTGTTGAATCACTTTGTTTGCTCGCCATTGAAGTATTATTACTAAGACTGTTGCACCTATCGCAACTACCACTACTGCAACTAACAAAAAAATGATTAGATAAATAATTACCATTATGCTTCGTGTTTTCAATTGTTTTCGTCGTATAGCTCTTCTGCTACACGGAGTAAAATAGAACTCAGCATATTTTCGATAATTCCCACGACTGAACGCATTGTACGCAGAGGTGACAAAAGATAGATAGGGGGGGGGGCATTAAAGGGGTCAGATTAAAGGGGTCAGGACTCTTTTATCGATAAAGAGTCCTGACCCCTTTTTATCTACTACGAAGAATACCACAGTCTAAGTCGAGGCGATTTCGAAGCCGCTGCGGTAGTCTCGCGTCAGATATTTATTCGCAGCCGAGTTGTTCGTGATCTTGACGGCTTTGCCATCGAATTCGAGGGTTTCGCCCGGAAAGTACGCGGCCACATTCCCTAACTGCACAGCTTCGGTCAGATGGCCGCCGTATTCAAACCCGTCGCTGGGCTGTTTTCCGGACAGGCAACCATCGACCCAGCCGTGATAATGGTCGAGACTTTCTACCGGTTCGATTTTCACACCTTCGATGTTGACGAACGGCTGGCCGACATGGGGCAGAATCATGTTCCCTTTTTGACCGACGAAAACTGAGCCGCTGTTCGGCAGAGATTGCCCGGGTAACAGTTTGGCGATTCCGTTACTCGGCCGCCGTCCGCCATCGTACCAGGTTATCGGCAGACTGCGACTGGCCGTATACTGCGTCCCGGGAACAACGTATTTGATGGTTTCCTGGGCGGGCCAGACTTCGTCGTTCATGCCCGTGTGTTCCGAGCGCACGCTCAGGGGGTCGCCGGTGATTTTGAGGGCCGTGTACACCGGGTCGAGCAAATGGCAACCGAAATCGCCGATCGCCCCGGAGCCGAAGTCCTGCCAGTCTCTCCATGTAAAGGGATGGTACACGCGGTTTCCGCCGTAAGGACGCATGGGAGCCACGCTGATCCAGAGGTTCCAATCGAGCGATTTTGGCACCGCTTCATTTTTCACAGGCCGGTCGAGTAAACCGCTGCGTCCATGCCCGGTGGTGCCGACCCAGGAATGGATGGCCTTCACCTTCCCGATAACGCCATCTTGAATCGCTTTCACTCCGGTGCGATAAGCCGAGTGCGAATGGATCTGGTTTCCCATCCGCGTGATGACGCCTGCTTTTTTTGCCTGCTGTCGCATCTGGCGGGCTTCCCAAACCGTGCGCGTCAGCGGTTTCTGGCAGTAAACGTGTTTCCCGCGTTGCATCGCGTCGATGCTGATGATGGCGTGTGTATGGTCGGGGGTCGAAACCGAGACGGCATCGATTTTATCACCCAGTTCATCCAGCATTTTTTTGTAGTCCTGGTAGACAGGAGCCTCAGGGGCCAAAGGCTTGACTTTTTCGGTCCGCGACAAATCGACATCGCAAAAGGCGACACATTTCACTTTGTCGTGGCTGGCGATGAGCTTGATATCGGAATACCCTTTGCCGTCGGTGCCGATGCCCGCAAACTGCAATTGCGAGTTCAAATTTTGTCCGCGGACAAATGCCGGTGCAGCAAAAGCGGACGCGGCGGCAACGGATGTTTTCAAAAAATCGCGGCGAGTCGTATCTGAGGCGGATGTCATGATGGTGGGTTTCCTGTCGAGTCGTTTAGTGTGAAGTATTTTGGGTCAGAGCCGGTTTATGATTTTGGTTAGACCTCGATTATAACATAAACTGTTCCCGATACGTCAATTGAGACAGTATGACGAAGTGTGAACAAATTCGTAATTCGTTCTGCATCCAGATTTGGTGGTAGTCCCTGAATTTTGATTCGTGATTCTGGTGCGCTTGTTTGCTAATATATTAATCAGCGGATGATCCAGGATTCATCAATCGAATGCGATTCTGGAAGGAGCAGTCTGTTTGTCACAATCGGTGCACAGGAAAACCATGACCATTTGATGGAAAGAGGATACTATGTATTGGCGGACCATATTCTTCACCCTGCTCGTCTGGTGTGCCACGGGACCTGCCAGCGAGGCACAGGCCGAGTCGGGTCAACTTCGCGCGGGGGCTTGTGCAGTTGATGTTTCACCACAGTTGTTCCCTGTCAGCCTGCGAAGTGGAAAGGCGATGGACAAAAGTGCCATCCACGACCCGCTGCATGCCAGGGCGATCGTCTTGAATGATGGCAAGACCGTTGTTGCGATTGCCGTACTCGATGCACTCGGCGCTCCCCCCGAAATGTTGAACGAAGCCAAACTGATCGCTTCCAGGAAAACTGGGATTCCCGTTGATCGAATCCTGATTTCATCAACGCATACGCACTCGGCTCCTCCTTCCAACCGGACGGAAGGTTCTCCGGGGGATGTCGCTTATCGGGAAGTTCTGATCAAAGGACTGGCCCAAGCAATCATTCAGGCGTTCGATCAACAGCAAACCGCTTCCCTGGGCATGGCCTCTCATGATCTTCCTGAAGAAGTATTCAATCGACGCTGGTTTCTGAAGCCCGGAAAGATGCCCGCGAATCCCTTTGGGAAAATGGACATCGTGAAAATGAATCCGGGAACCAGCCCGGCCGTGCTGGACCGGCCCGCTGGCCCCACCGATCCGGAATTGATGGTGCTGTCCATTCAGAATCAGAAGCGAAAACCGCTGGCCTTATTGGCCAACTATGCGTTGCACTATGTGGGAGGGATCCCTAAAAAGCATGCTTCCGCAGATTACTTTGGCGAGTTCGCTCGCCTGATGCCAAGTCGTCTGCGCGCCGGTCAGAATTTCGTAGCCATGATGTCTAATGGCGCCTCAGGCGATATCAACAATATCCCCTTTCTCGTGAACCGTCCCCCCCGGGAGCCGTTCGAGCAAGTCCGTATTGTGGCGAGCAAAGCCGCCGATGCCGCTTATTTTGCATACAAAAAAATTGAGACCCACCAGCGCGATATCACCATCGACATGCGGGAGAGACAGGTCGACTTGAAATACCGACGTCCCTCTGCAGAAGATGTGTCCGCAGCACAAAAAGTGCTCGCATTAAAAGACAAGAACAAAATCGCCAGGCTGCCCAAAAAAGCCGTCAACTACGCCCGCAAAGTGGTGCAGGCTCACGAACGTGAAGAAGACTCCCTCACAGTCACCATCCAGGCCATTCGCATTGGTGACTATGCCATTGTGGGCATCCCCTTTGAAACTCTGGTCGAAATCGGACTGGAACTGAAGGATCGGAGCCCGTTCGCACGCACGATGGTCATCGGATTAGCCAACGGTCGACACGGCTACTTACCACCTCCCGAACAACATCGGCTCGGCGGTTACGAAACCTGGCTGGGCACGAATGTCGTCCAAAAAGAGGCTTCAGTCATCCTGACGGACAATCTGTTAGAGATGCTGGAAGAACTTCATCTGCGTAAATAACGCTCAGCAACAGTTGCGAATACACTGCTCGTGGCAGTACGTAAAAGGGGACAGGCCCCTGAATAACAATCAAATAGTCCTGACCCCTTTTTTAGCCACTGAGTCTGCTTGTCTGATGTTTAGAAGTTTCTATTCACTATTTAAAGTTTAGATCGTGGCGATGCGTGAATACTTCCCCACTATCACTTGAGGGATTGCAATAGCTGCTGTTCTGCTTTCGCATGATCCAGTGGCTGATCTGCTGGTCGATCATGAATCAGGATGGCATAGGAGAGTCGAAATGTTTCTCCCCGTTTTACCTGGGTTTTAACGTACGGTTCGCGGCGTTCCCGGGGCTGTTTTGGAAAGGGATTGAAGACGACCACGCCATAATCACGGGCATGCAGCCATGATGGCCGGGGATTCTGAGAAGCAGCCAGCACCATCACTCCGACTTCGCGTCCCTTCACTGTCCCCACATAATCAAACCACCGGGCCTCCTTTCCCCAGACCTGTGCCCCATTTTGCTCTCCGCGATCATTGAGTATGGTGCCACTGCCACCCTGAACCCGTAAGGGAGAAGCGACACGAACTGCCAACCCGGATTCTTCCTGGTCACCAAAATAGAAATCGTGATCATCAGATCGATACTCAGCATCAATTCTCAGGATCAGTCCGTCTGGAGTTCGTTCAAAGCGGTAACGTGTGATTTCGTTACATACGATATCCTGCTTGCTCTGGCTCATAAACAAGTTGCTCACCGCAAAGCTCCCAGCATTTCGACTCCCTACAGGTGGTACAACATATCCATTGTATTTGACCTGGGCCTGCAGTCGCCAGTAATCATTCCCATTAACATCACCGAAACCAATCCACAGTCCCGGATGCATGACCGGATGAATGATTCCGTCTTCCACCTGATACCCCAGGTCGATGTCTTCGGGGCTGCGCGGTGGAAAATTGCGCGTGACCTGAATTCCCCCCGGTGTCATAAGGTTGACGAGTGCCCGACGCGTCAATCGGGGATGCTGTTTGAGATAGGTCGCAATCCGCTGTGATTTGAGAAAAATCTCGATCCGGTCGTTGTATTCCTGAAACGAAAATCCATCACGATCACCAACCTTTTTCTGGGTCAACAGCCAGGCGACGAGGTCAGCAATCTGCTGAGCATTCATCATCTTTCCGAAGCCATTCGGCATCGGGGAAACTTTGGTTCCGATACGTTCTTCGATTTCAGCAACTGCGATCGTTCGGACGACACCATCCGTACCAACCAGTTTCACTGCCTGTTGAGTTTCCTCGATGACGGCTCCCGAGATCACCTTGCCCTCAACGGTGATAATCTGTTGCAGGGCGAAGCCTTCGGTAATGACCTTGCTCGGTTCGAGGATCGATTCGATCAGCACGCGAGGTTCCCTGGCGCGGTTACCGATATCGGACAGATCGGGTGCGAGCACACCGCCAATGCCCTCCATACGGTGACATTTAAAACACCCAGCGCCCTGAGGATGCAGGAACAGTTCCCGCCCCCGCTCCGGACTGGCGGTTCGCATGTGGGAGAGCACCTGATCGGTCGTCGCTGTCTGTGCGTTTTCCACTGGAGATAAGATCTGTCGCTGGAAAATCACGATATAGTTTCCCCGGCCAGAATCGGTCTTCGGTTGATTCGTGTTTCCGCCCAGCACAACCCGACCGGCGGGATAATGTTTGCGATACAGCCGAAAAACGGGATCCGTGGTCATCAGTTTCAGTCCAGTATCTTCAAACCCTCCAGGTTGACCGATCTTCATCCAGCGCAGGTCATCCGGGTTTCGCAGATCGGTTCCCACAATGAGATCGCAGTCTTCGGTTGTGACCAGCGATAGCCATTCTGCTCCCGTTGAGCGATCATCTCCGTTGGCAGTTCTCAGAAACGGTAATCCGGCCAGTCCATCCGGGACCTGAGTAATGTGGTATTTCCGATCCGTATAATGCCGCTTGCCGACATCAAGCCCGGTCCAGTCCAGTTCGTAATAACGAGCGCTGGGAGTCTGAACATCCGAGACGAATTCACGGTGCCGATAAGGGGGAACATGTCGAATCTCATACTCGGCAGTCACAGCCTGGCTACTTCCATTGTTTCCTTGATTGACGGCAACTCGTAACTGTCTCGTGTGGTCTATAGGTATCGGCCCCTTCACACGTTGAGATGTGCGAGTTGGCAGCGATCCATCAAGTGTGTAAGTGAGAAAAGCCCCTGAAATGGTTGTTTGAGCTGTCACGTTGACCGCTCGGGAATACTCACCTGGAGGTGGATTGAATTGCACCAGCGGAGTCGCCTGCCCCGTCTTCTCCAGCCAGTCGTTAACCAGTTTTACAATACGAGGATCATCATCATCTTGAAAAGCAAGTACTGCATTGCCGCTGATGGCGCCGTCGTGAAACAACCCCAGCAACGCTGCCAGTCGAACTCCCGCGCGAGGATCCTGCAGCCATCCTTTTCGCTCCTGGAGGGATGATAGCTCGCGGAGTGCATTCCAGGTTGAGAAAAAAACAATCCGATCTGATTCATCAGCGGCGACCTCCAGTAAATCAGGGATCCACTGTTTTTGTTCTGCCTGCCAGATCGCTTGTACTGCTGCATGTCGTAGTCGGGCATCGATGCTGGCCAACAAGGGGCGGACCGTATCAGACAAAGTCGTACATTGTTCAAACCAGCGAATCCGGTGAGCCAGTATACGCAGTGCCTGAATCCTGGCATTGCGGGTCACTTCCGAACCAGCAAGAATTCCTGCCAGGTATTGATCGATACTGACGGCAGGTGAACTTAACCCGATGGTCCACAGAGCCCAGGTCTGACTGGCAGTGCTCAGCTCGCCCTGGTTCAACCGGGAGAATAAGTATTTCTGAGCCGGCTCTCCTCGTCTGAGTAGTTCACTTTGCGCATTCACGCGCCAGGCGGGAACGTCACTGGCCAAATCCTGAAACAGTTGTTCGAGCGTCCATTGCCCCTGTGGTTTGCGGCGCTGGTCGTGTTGCCAGTCGATGAGGGGATTGTCCGCATAGCGAATTCGATAGACACGCCCTGCATCCACCTGTTTACCCTCTTTGATCGTGGCTCCGTAAGCATGTCCCCAGCTCAGGATATATAAAGTTCCATCAGGGCCGACTTCAATATCAGTGGGCTCAAACATGCGGCCGGAACTCGCTGGTAAAGACCGGCCCCCCTCTGCATGCGCAAAGACCGGAGGAAACTCGCCCGTGCATTTCATCAGTGCTCCGTCCCACCGCGGGCGGAACGCATACACTTCCCGCCGCATCCAGTCATTGACGAAAAACACTCCCTGATACTTTTCGGGAAACTGGTTCGCATGATAATGAATTACACCGGCCCCTGATCCTTCAAAGAGTGGAGCACTGGCGGGGACCGTGGGTAGATGCCCTTCTCCTGTCCAGTGAAAACTCCAGGGATGCCCCCACCCCAGGTGAGCTCCGTAGAATGGCGCAAAGATCTTGTCTCCCTGTGTCTGGTCATTGTCGGTTCCCAGCCAGTGGAAGCCATCATCAAAAGTAATGTCCCAGGGATTCCGGAATCCGCGGGATACGATTTCCAGCCCCTGGCCGGACGGCACTCCATCGCGATAGGGATCGGAGCGCAGAATTCCCCCCTGCTGTCCCCAGTCATCCTGCGGTGTGTGGTATTTGCGTCGGTAGGTCTGTTTTGTAAAAGTTTTGACTGGTGTGTAATCAGGAGCCCCTTCAGGAGAAGGCAGCCCCCAGAGTTCCCGGAATACTTTGGGAGCAAGCTGATCCAACCGGTTGTAACCTTTCGAGTTCCCTTTCGACATATACAATTTACGATCAGGTCCAAAGTTCAAGCCATGCAGTGAGTGTTCCAGATTCCCCAGACCGGTATAGACGCGAATATAAACGTCGGCTTCATCGTCATTGTTAGTATCACGAACAACAGTCAGGTCCGGGGCATTGGCGACCCAGAGATCATCACCGTGCCAGGCCAGCCCCTGGATGGAATTAAACCCCTCGGCAAACGTCTTACGTTGGTCGCTGATCCCATCCCCGTCCGCATCAATGAGAATATCAACACGATCTCCGGGGGTGTCGGGGGTTGGGCCGCGCCACTGGGGGCCCTGAGCTACACAGATTCGTCCCCAGCGGTCAAATGCCATCACGCAGGGATTGCTCACTAACGGCTCCCGGGCAACAACATCGACCTCAAAGCCCTCAGGAACGATCGGTAGATCGTCTTCGGCTTGTAGTAAGGAGTTGACTGACAGCAGCAGGACCAGGAGGGTCAGTCGCACGTTCATTGCTTTCTCCTTTTCAGGTTCACCACAGACATCCCTTCAACCAGTCTCGGCTGCACCGAAACTGTTACCAGTGGTGCTTCTGGATGTTGTAATCTCCAGATCAGTTGATCGACCGCCTGGCGTCCGATCTGCTCGGCACAGATATCAATCGTAGTCACTTCAGGGTAGAGACCTCGTAACAGAGGTAACTCGTTGTTACAGGAAATCAAACTGAGATCCTTACCAATTTGAATCTGGCGACGCGCACAGCAATGATATGCCATCGCCGTGATACTGTCCGCAGGACAGAAAACAGCAGTCGGTTTACTACGCAGTTTCAATAGTTTCCGGATTAGCTGGTCGACCAGTTCGACGTTATTGACGGTCTGAAGAGGAATGGACCAGTTAGATTTCTCTCCAAGAACCCGTTCTACCCTGGCGCCATTTTGAGTGGCGTGCCAGATGAAACTGGCGCTGCGTTGTCCCAGGGTAACGTGACCTGGCTTGGGATCGAGAATGGCGATGCTTTGGTGTCCCCGGGCCAGCAGATATTCCGCCGCCAGTCGCCCGACTTCCGCATCATTTGACTCCACCGCATCCCCCCAGTCGGACCCGTCTGGACGACCAAGAAACCAGACCGTGGGGAGCTGACGCATCCGATTGATTAACTTTGCATCTGCAGTTTCAATCAGCTTTCCCTGCAACGCTGCTTTTATCAGCAAACCATGTGTCTTGGGCGAAGTCAATATTTCAGGAAGCCTGTCCATTTGAGGCAAATCAGCGAAGAGAACATTCGCGCCGGCATGAGAAAGGGCCGATTCAACTCCGTGAATTCCACTCGCAACCGAAGGCAGATTTGCCAACGATCTGTCCATCCCCATGAGCAGGATTGCAATCTGCTTCCGCAACAGCCGCCGATCATCGGAGGCAGACCTCCTTTTACGTAAGGGAGAATACCCCAGTTGTTTGACAGCGGCTCTGACGCGTCGGGCTGTCTCTGCAGAGACATTGGGCTCACCGCTCAAAACACGGCTGACCGTTCCGACGGATACCTCAGCTACTTTTGCTACGTCTTTGACTGTTGCCGGCACCGTAATCTCCTGCATGCTCCCTGAAACAGATACACTACCATCCCTTTATTTCATTGAAATAAAGGATAGTATCAATTGATACTAAAATCAAGCAACTCACCACAACTTGTATCAAAGAACTGGTTTGCTCCTGTATTTTCTGGACAGAAAAAGAGGCCAGCCTCTGATAACCGTTTTCTTCTTAGTCCAGCCAGTTCGGATGTCTGGAAACAAAAGCCTGTATCCCCGCTGATCTGGATACAGGAAAAATGTCCTACTCTGCTGACCTGATAATGTGAATCAGGGTCTGGCACTGATATGATCGAAACTGGCAATCCTGATTTCTAAGGAGCTTTTATTCACAACTTCAGCCACAAAGTAGAAAAGAGACAATGATGCTGAATCGACGTGTTTTGTTAGCAGCGATGGGAGCCGTTATTTACCTGACCGCGACAGAAGTCTCTTTTGCGGCCAAGCCGTACAGGTCCGATAAACCCAACATTATTCTGGTGATGGCGGATGACCAGGGCTGGGGTGACACCGGTTATAATGGTCACCCGTTTGTGCAGACGCCGTCACTCGATGCCATGGCGAAGGACGGGTTCGTCTTTGACCGATTCTATGCCGGTGCGCCGGTCTGTTCGCCGACCCGTGCCAGCGTGATGACCGGGCGTAATCCGAATCGAGCCAAAGTCACCAACCATGGCCGCTACATGCGCCCGCATGAGCAGACCATCGCAGAAACGTTGAAAGCGGCCGGCTATATCACCGGCATTTTCGGCAAAGTGCACCTGGGTTCGGGCCAACCCGACTCGCCCTGCAATCCCAGCGGCATGGGATTTGATGAATGGGTGATCGGCCTCAACTTTTTCGACAACGATCCCTACCTGAGCCGCATGGGAAAGATTGAGCATCGTCAGGGAAAAGGCTCGGTCATCCTGATGGATGACACGCTCGAATTCCTCAAGAAACACAAGGACGGCAATCGCCCGATCTTTACGGTTGTCTGGTTCCCTTCTCCACATGCCCCGCACGCGGAAGTGCCGGAAGGCCCGAGTCTTTACAAAGGCAAACCAAACGCGGCGTACTACCGCGAGATCACACTGCTCGATCAGCAGGTCGGGCGTCTGCGACACGCGATCAGAGAAATGGGCATGGCGGAGAATACGATCCTCTGGTACTGCAGCGATAACGGCGGGCTGGTCAAGGAATCGTCCGGCGGTCGTGAGAAAAAAGGGAGCATCTACGAAGGAGGCCTGCGCGTGCCGGGCATCATCGAATGGCCCGCACGCCAGCTCAAAGGTCGCACCGCGGTCCCTGTGGCGACCTTTGATATCTATCCGACCCTCCTTGCGATGGCCGGCGTGGAGTTGTACGCGCCGCACCCGCTCGATGGCATGGATGTGAGCGGCATCATTTCGGGGTCGGTGACCGAACGCAGCAAGCCGATGGGTTTCTGGCACAAATTACAGGGCGGGCAAGGAACCCGGAGCGACCAGATTCAGAAAGCGATCATGGAAAAGCAGCAGGCCGGCGCCCCCTTACCGCATGATCCAAAAAGAGTTCGCAAAGACGTCAACGAATTCCCCCAGTTTCCCGAAGAGACCACGACCGGGCATGCCGCGTGGACCGACTGGCCCTGGAAACTGCATCGGATCAACGGCACCAAATTCGAACTCTATAATCTAAGCGATGACCCAATGGAAAAAACCGATCTTTCCCAAAATCCTCAACAGACCCAGCGACTGAAACGGATGCAGCAGGAGCTGGATACATGGATGCGATCTGTGATCCGCAGTATCAATGGGAAAGATTATCAGGAAACGAAGTAAAAAACTTAAAAAGGGTCAGTATGTATCAAAGAGTCCAGCCCCTCTTTTAATCGCTTCAGGGTTTAGTGGGACCATTCTAATGCAACAATTCCGTTTGAAATGCCCATGCGGCTACGAATCCAACTTGGCCCCTTTTGGTTCCGATGCCTGGTCGTCAAGCTACTTCGTTCCTGTTGTATTGAGCGATGACGAAGTGTTGCATCGTGTCGAAATCAAGAAAAGAGCAGATGAGCCTGAGGAGGACTTCGACGAACGGCTAGACGAAGCCATTCAAACTCAAGCCCTCGATGAGTTTGGTGAGAACGCGACCATCATGACCCCTTTGGCAATTCGAGGAGATCAGACTGTCAAGTGCCCGAGATGTGGAAGGCAGGAAGCCAAATTTCAATTCGTGGGGTTTTGACCTTGGATTTGCTCGTGGTCAGAAAAAGGTTGTCAGGAAGCTTAATTGATTTCACTGGCATTTAAAGTATCAGTAGTCTTTTAGTAATCCCGAACACTTTTATCTGTCCTATCTTTATTTGCGTCTAGATATAAATCCCATTTATTATCTGCGAAATGAGATTTTAATACTTTGATTCCCTTAAGAAAATGTGAGTCAAATTCACCATTTTGAACTACATGAGAAAACGCTTCACTATCTAGCAAACTATCAACTTCACTCAGCATACCTTCACGAACTTCTACTACTAGAGCATCGACAAAGTGTTTGCCCCATTCTTTTTCTATTAATACAATATTTTCCTCAAAATTTTCTTCCGTAAAGCATTGTGGTAACAAATAGCAGGCTTCCCAAGCAGCGATACTTATATCACTACACAATTTAATTAAATCTTGTAGCTCAAAGACACCCTTAAAAGGCTCAAAACTTTTTTGAATATCATTCCAATTAATAAATTTCATCCATTGTTCTCCAACTTATTTTATTTCATTGTAGAAGCTATTAAAGAGGCCTGGACTCTTTGAATGATTAAGAGTCCTGATCCTTTTTACTATTCATGTTACTGCGATTCAACGCGGGACGGCGATCAAGCCAGACGAGGCCAGGCCCGGTGACCTCATACAGTACTGGATGAAAAAACGCGACGGCACATGGTTCGGTCACGCCGGCATACTTGAGAAAGTCGAAAAAAATGGTAAGACAATTCAAGCGACCATCTTTGGTGCCCACAAGAGTTCAAACGGAATTGCCTCATCTCAGTTCAAATTGAATTTGTCGGGAACAGACCGAAAAATTTTCATTGTCAGGCCGCGATAGCCAGAAAAGGAGGCAGGACTGATTGGCCCTGACCTCTTTACACTCTCTATGTATGTATTGACGTCGCCCACTCCAACGTAGGGGCGGGACCCATGTGTCCGCCCGCCTTGTGACATTCCATTCACAATAAAAAGAACAATTGGAACCAGCGCGAAAAGTATTAAAGGGGCAGACTTTGATCACTTAAGAGTCCCGCCCCTTTTATTCTCCTTTTTATTCTCCTCTCCCCCATTGTCCGGCTCTTCAGGCTGTTGTTCTTTCTTGCCTCCGGGCAGCATTTCGACGATCCGGTTGCGGACTGCTTTTACACCACGTTTGGCGAGATCGCTGCCGGCTTCTTTTGCGGAAACACGAATCGTACGTTCTTCAACAATATCATCGGAGGAACCGGGCACACGGTCTGGCCCCCACGAACGTACGGCGATCTCTGAGCTTAACAACTCCTTGTCTACCCGCAGCTTAATGGGTCGTTGCCACGCGTCGAGGTCGCGCAGCGAACCGGGTATGGGATCCGCAGCATTTTTGTCTTTGATTTGCTGCGTAAACGTATCAGCCAGCTGTTTCACCTGGGAACGCGTCTCTTTAACACGTTGTTCCTGATCTGTTCTGTGTTGTTTTTCACTCCGATAATGGAGATACCCAGGGATCATCACGCATCCGGCCAGCAAGAATAAAACAATCCACTTCAGGATTTCGAATTGTGTCGAGTGGGTGGGCGTTGCTTCGTCCGTTTCCGGAGTGCCTGCTGACGAGTTTGGTATCGCGGGATGTTTTGTACGTTCCTGCATCCGTTTTTTGAACTGCTGTGAAGCCGTAGAGATCCCTTGCGTCAGGGCCAAGTAAACAAATTCCAGGGTCGCGGCGAGGAATTTCGTGACCACTTCAAGAAGCCCAACAAAGAGTGCTTCCAGAGTGGCTAAAACGATAACCCCTATCACGACCAATACAATAATGATGATGTATGTCATAAACCTGATTCAGTCTCTTGCGTGCAGGGCAACGAATTGCCAGAAAAATGATTTGAGTGACAAAAAGAAAGGCATAATCCAAGATAGTCGTTTACTGCTGTTTCTGCCTTATCAGTTCAGGCTTTCCATTATGAATCAAAAAGGCAATGTCGTCCCCTGCTCCATTTTCATCGATCTGATTTAAACCAGTCGAGTAGAGCATAACAGTGCCGTCTTCCTTTCGCTGATAGACAAAAGGTTGATCCCATGCATCATAATAGTTTTCCAGAAAACCACGATTATCATATTTTAAAATGTCAACGCCCCCTAATGACAGCAGGGTCACTTGAACGCACCACGTCTCAGGGTCGGGATATTTGGAATTTGCTTCTTCAAATTCAATGATTTGCCTGCAAACACCCTCTAATCTTATTTTTGTGATTGTCAGTTGTTTCGACAAATGATCAACGTTAGGCATGAAGGTATAAATTAAGATCAAAACAGTAATCACACATACGGACCACTCCACCTTACTGAAAGTTTTCATTGATTTTATTCCGCATAGAGCAAAGCTGTCAGGAAGCGTAAATCCCCAATATACATCGCCGCCAATAGTTTCCTGGAACTTTTTTTGTCTCTGTTATTCCCCACAAACAATTTTACACGGCATTTCCTCTGAATGGAAAAAATGGGCAACAGCAAAAGCATTTTCGCTAATTAAAACAATTACCGATAATCTTCCCAGAGATCCGCGTTTTCATAGCTGTCGCGGATGCGCCATTCTCGGAGGAGGGCGAGCAGTTCTTTCTTCTTTTCAGAATGTGCGGGTGCATCCCAGAGGTTTTCCACTTCCAGAGGATCGGCTTTGAGATCAAACAGTTGGCCCCACGGTTCGTCGAGGAAATGCACCAGTTTCCAATCTTGTGTTCGCACCATGGTCATAAACTTGCTGGTTGTCAGAATGCCATCTTTGGCCTGTTCGGCGAACACGACGTCACGTAAACATGACGCCGCTTCAGGCCCCGATTGGAGCAGCGGCAACAGGCTGCGTGCTGCCATAGGTTCGGGAATGGGAATGTCTGCGATGTCCATCAATGTCGGTCCCAGATCCATCTGCTGAACCAGGCCATCAACGGCCCGCGGTGCTCCAAAGCGATGGGGCGCCCAGATGATCATCGGCACGCGCGTAATGACGTCGTACATGGTCCATTTCTGGCTGTGTCCGTGGTCCGTCAGGCAATCGCCGTGATCAGATGTGAAGATGACAATGGAGTTGTCGAGCAGCCCTTTCTCTTCCAGCGCCGTCATAATCTCACCCACCTTTTCGTCAATCATCGTGACGTTGGCCAGATAATAAGCGCGCTGCCGGTGCCGCTGTTCCGCTGTAGGTTCGAGCAGATGCACGACGGAGTCGTGATCCACCTCGTTGTTATGAATGCGCATCGCCTTTAACGGCTCCGGCTGGTGCGCAAGATCGCTTTCGAGCACGGGTGCGATGTTGAGCTCTTTTTTCAGATACGACTCGGCATACCGGGGAATCGGATCATACGGCGGATGCGGGCCGGGAAAACCAATTTCCAGAAAGAGCGGCTCGCTGACGGGATAGTTGCGGATCCAGTCGACCGCCATGTTCCCCACGAACATGTCGGGATGCATATCCTCATCCAGCAGCCAGTCAAAGGCGCCCAGGCTTTCTTTGTAATCGGGTAACTGGCGGTAGAGTTCCCGTTGCTGTTTCACCAGGCCGCGTGCCCGTAATGCTTTATCCCACTCATCGTAAAAGTAGCGCCCTTCCAGGTAGCGATCTTTGTTCTCCACCACGTAGCGTTGCTCGAAACCCAGGGGAGTGGTGTAAGGCCAGCTGTGCATCTTGCCAATGTTGACCGTCTGGTAACCTCCGTCATGCAGGTTTTCGATCCAGCCATGCTTCCAGGTATCGGCATTTTTCAGAATCCCCGTCGTATGGGGATAATGGCCCGTAAAGAGTGATGCTCTGGCAGGAGCACAGGAAGCGGCGGTGATGAAACAGTTGTTGAAAACAATGCCCTCGCGATGCAAACGATCAATGTGTGGCGTTTCCATGAAATCATAGCCGGCTGCCTGAATCGTATCGAACCGCTGCTGATCGGTAATGATGAGTATGATGTTTGGTCGCTGATCTGTCATTGGAATGCCCTGCGCCCTGCCCCAAGAGTGATATCGGAAATAAGTCGAAGTCGTTAATTGGATCGAAACAGTATTATTTATCTATCAGATCGAAGCGGACAGACGCAAGGACTGCAGTCGGATTTGGCAGAGATGACACTGAAAAACGCTGTTGTTACTGTGAAATCCACCTGCTGTTTCATACTAAGCACACCAGCGAAATCAAGGGAAAAACATCCCGTAATAGACATAGGAGGGGTGGTTGAGTTAGAATAAATGACGGCTTATACATCGAACAGTCTCAGACTCAACCACAATAATCAATCCCAGAGAAGAAACGACTTTGATCTCACGATTTTTATACATCAGCGTATTCGCGGCGATCTGGCTCTCTCCCCTGTTTAGTCAGGGAGCTGAGCGTACGCCTGATCCAAAGGCGGATGCGTTCTCGACCGTCATCCAGCCCCTCTTTCAGCAGAACTGTGTGAAATGTCACGGCAAGAAAGAAAAGGTGGACGGCGAAGTCAATCTGCTCCAGCTGGAACATGCCGACCAGTTGGTAAGTAATCCCGAACTGCTGGAGAATATCATTGAAGCGGTCGACTCTGGGTACATGCCACCCGAGAGCGAAAAGCCGCTTTCTGAAAAGACAAACAAGCAACTGGTCGCCAGTCTGAAAGCGTACTTGAAGAAATCGATTGCATTACAGGGCAACTTGCCAGAAACGCCGATTCGAAGAATGAATCGGTTTCAATACAACAATGCCGTTCAGGATCTGTTCCAACTGAAAGTGGAAGTCTTTTCGCTTCCGGAACGGATGATGCGGGAGCATGACAATTACTTTCAACCACGAACGGGAAAAATGCCCCCGCAGGTGCGGGTCGGCAGTCGTCCGCTGGGCAAGTCCCAGTTGATCGAAAGACGACTTGGCGGAGTGGCCGCATTTCCACAGGACCTGCGTGCGGAAAACGGCTTCGATAACAGAGCCGATCACCTTTCGCTTTCCCCGTTATTGCTGGAATCATTTCTGAGACTGAGCCGTTCCATTGTCTCCAGTGCCGACTTCAACTCGAAGACCTGTGGTATCTGGAAGGAGTTTTTTGAATTTTCGAAAGACCGGTCGACGGAAGAAACGCAGGCGATCGTGGAAGTTCGCTTAAGAAAATTTCTGACACGCGCCTTTCGGCGTCCCGCCAGCGACGAACTTGTCAACCGTTACACTTCTTATGTCATGCGGCAGATACAGAATCAGAAGTCGTTTACGGAAAGCATGCAGGAAGCGGCAGCAGCGGTACTGGCTTCGCCTCAGTTTTTCTATCTGTATGATCAGTCGGCTGACCGGGAGACTCCGAATCAAACACGAATTGATGATTTCAGTCTGGCTTCGCGTCTTTCGTTTTTCCTCTGGGGCAGTATTCCTGACCAGACACTACTCGATCTGGCTGCGGCCGGGAAACTGCATGAGCCTGACGTTTTAACGGCGCAGGTTTCCCGCATGTTGCATGACGAACGTCTGAAACGATTTTGTGACAGCTTTCCAGTCCAATGGCTGCAACTGGAACGGATCATCTCTTCCACTCCCGATCGTCAGCGGTATCCGCAATTCTACTTTGCAAAGTACCGTGCCAGCATGCATATGATGCTGGAGCCATTACTCTTGTTTGAGACACTGCTGATTGAAGATCAGTCCGTGCTGAAGCTGATTGATTCCGATTTCAGTTATCGAAGTGATCTGCTGAATGCCTGGTATCGCGATGGGAAACGGGGAAATCCAGGCTCGCCCGTGACGGTGAATTTTCGGCGCGTTCCTGTGGAAGACCGGCGGCAGGGTGGCGTGATCACCAACGCTGCCGTCATGACGATGACATCGAGTGCCACTCGCACCCAGCCGATTACACGCGGTGCCTGGATTGCGGGCGTCATTCTGAATGATCCTCCCAAACCACCGCCCGCTGATGTCCCCTTGCTGGAGGATAAGCCGAAGGAGGGCGAAGAGAATTTGACGTTGCGTGAGCGCTTCGCCGCCCATCGAAAGCACCCCAACTGCGCGGGCTGTCACCAGCGGATTGATCCATTAGGGTTTGCATTAGAAAATTATGATGCAGCAGGCCTGTGGCGTGAAACATATTCCAATGGACGAACGGTCGACGCCAGTGGCAAGCTGTTAAGCAAACATGAATTCTCAAATATTATCGAGTTCAAAGATGCGTTGCTGGCTGAAAAGGACCGGTTTACTCGTGCCTTTGCGGCGCATTTACTTTCGTTTGCCCTGGGACGCGAAATGGGAGTTGCCGATTCATTGGCATTGGACAAGATTGTGGCTGATACAGCAGCCGCTGATTACCGGTTCCAGTCGCTCATCAAAGAAATCGTCTTGAGCCCCCCGTTCTTACAGAGTACAGTCAGGCAGAGGAACGAGCCCGTCATTGAATAATCAGACGCGCTCTCAAAAACAATCATTAACATGTCAGCTTAGAATGGTAGAATGATGTTTGAAATCAATCGACGCACATTTCTCCGCGGCGCAGCAGGTGCGACCCTGGCATTGCCCTGGATGGAAAGTCTCGCGCACTCTGAAGTCCCTCCGAAACCGGCGCGGCGCCTGGCGGTCTTCTATGTGCCCATTGGTGTGGTGCGTCGTGGTTTCTTTCCGGGCGAACAGGATGCAGCGATCCCCAAATTCACGAGTAGTCAGGAAGAGATTACCCGGGAAACCGGTCTTCAAGTCGGGATGCGACCTCTGCAAGAACTGACTCCCACTCAGCAGCCACTCGAAGCAGTCAAGCAGAAAGTCACACTGATCACCGGCATGGACCGTTTCTACAAGCATGGAAGTGACGTTCATGCGCAGTGTGCCTCCTGTTTTTTAAGCAGTGCCACTGCCCACGCCGTCAAGTCGTCGGTGTACCCCCTGTCCCGGACTCTCGATCATATCATCGCTGACCATGTCGGGGAGAAGACTCCTTTCCGCACTTTGGAACTGAGTTGCAACAGCCATCATGACAACAAAGAGTCGATCTACTTTGATAATATCTCCTGGTATGGGACGGGTCATGTGGCGCCCTCGATTCGTGATCCGCGAAAAGTCTATCGCCGGATGTTCGGCACACAGGAGAATCAGGCCTATCGCGATATCACGGGACTGGTTCTCGAAGATGCGCGTTCATTAAACAGACGACTCGGCCGTGCCGACCGTGAGAAATTTGCGGAGTACTTCGATGGCATCAGGACGATCGAAGAACAGATGGATAAACTCGATCAGATTAAAAATGAAATTGGCAAAGCTTCAGTGAAAGAACCAGATAACTCACAACTCCCCCGTGGCCAATATATTCGCCTGATGGGAGACCTGATGGTGGCAGCACTGCAGGTTGGTTTGACCAATGTGGCCACGTTGATGATTGGGCCCGAACGCTGGGATACACCCATGCGATATGAATCGCTGTTCGACAAACCGATGAGCCATCATCAGATGTCTCATAATCAAAATAAGTTTATGAAAGAACTGTTGCAGGTGGATCGATTCCATATGGAACAGTTTGTGTATCTCGTGCAGAAGATGGATGGAATCCGTGAAGCGAATGGAACGACATTGCTTGATAATACCATTTTCACGTATGGTTCCGGTCTGGGTGATGGTGCCACGCATCAATATACCGACCTGCCCATCGTCGTCGCGGGTTCTGGCGGAGGACAATTAAAGACGGGACAGCATCTGCATTGCTCCGATGGCACCGCCCTGGCAAACCTCTGGCTCACGCACGCACAAGTCATGGGGCTCAAGCTCAAGCGATTTGCCGACAGCACCGGCCCGGTCCAGCAATTATTGACCTGATCCATTCCATGGTTCAGCCTCTTCACCACTGAAACTCCCCTGCCTTTGCTGTATAAAAACATCTTGACGCCGCCCCGCCGTTTGCCATGATCTCTAGTTATGCGTCGCGCGCGAGAACACTACTGGTTCAGGTGCAGACCCGGAACGAAACAAACTGCACCATCCAATAAACCGCTGGTTTGAGCACGATTTTCCCCAACCAACCCCAAAAAAGTTATGCGGGTCGACACACGCCGACGCATAACGCCACACAACCAACACCGCCCGCCACCCTGACAACACATCCCGCCACGCTTCGCCACAGAACGTTTCTCCAATCCCCTTGACCGCCCCACGCCTTTCCCCAAAATCCATTTCACAATCATAATACTCTCTCCCGATGTAGGGGCGAGTCTATGTGCTCGCCCGCCGCGCGACATCCCATTCAAAATAAAAGAACAACGGGAACCAGCACGACAAACAAAAAGTGAGCGGGTCGGCGCTAGGTAGTGTTTATTTATTAGTTCTGAGCGTGATTTTGTGGTCTATAGAGTTATCAATGTAAAAATTCACGGTGGTCGACAGTGTGCTGTTGCTCCTGTTTTGAGGACTATGACCGCAATAAACGACCATTAGCCGCAGGGCGTTAGCCGCGGTTAATACCAACCTGGGTTAGGTTGCGGTCCTGGTAATCACATTCAATCATTAAAGAAACACAACCTGGCCGCCGGTAGATTCCAGTGAAAACAAACGCTTCACCAGCAAACAAATCCTACCAGATCACCACAGCATCATAAGAGATAAACACCCCGCACCAGGGTGAAGAAACGGCCCCTGATCAAGTTGATCGAAAACGTCCGGGCAACGAAATTTTCTCAGATCACGAAATCAGAAACCAGAGTGCCTGCACCATCAGCCGCAGGGCCTTAGCCCCGGTTGAATGTGTCATCGCAAGAAAGAAAAAAGATGTCAGGTCCATAAATTGAATGGACCTGACACCTTAAACTGTTCACAAAACTAATTTAAATAATGGATAATGATTAAATCAGTTCCTTCCTGAATACAGTAATCCAGCCAATCCAGATATGTCTTTCTCGCTGGAAAAATTAGATTTTTCCATAATTCTTTATCTTCCTCAATTTGTTGAGGATTCAGCCCTCTAAAATTCCAAACTTCTTCAAATGTTTTCTGAAGACTGCCTTCCAGTTGTTGTCTTTCTTCTTTGATTTCCTCCAGAGTTAAGTACCCGATATTTTCATCTTTAGGGGGGAATCCAAAGGGTGTCTTATAGTATCCATTTAATTTACTGTTTTCGAATTCCAGATCACAAATTGGGGGCATTTCAAGTAAGTTGCTATCTTTTTCCAACTCTGTTCCAAATAGATCACATATAAACTGAAAGGGAAATTCTAATAAACCGTAAGCCTCTATTGGGTCATGTGAAAGACCAAATATTTTCCTTATATTGGACTCCTGCATCTTGTAGTACTCTAAAAAATCTTCAGATAGTTCGTTGTCAGGAATGTTAGGATCGACATCGTCCTCTTGTTTCACTTGTTCTAAAAATAACTGAATATAACCTTCAGCTTCTTTCTTGTTTATTTTTTGAATCGATTCAATTTTGATAGCAAAACCAATGATGCTTCCACTGATATAACGCATCTGTATGATGTCCCTCACTTGATAATTGGTGCGAGAATAAAGATGTCAGCTCAATATTTTCAAAGCCCTGACACCTTAAACCGTCTAATTCATACTAAGTGAAAATAAAGGGAACAGGAATGCTCTGTAGCAAAGGTCGGGACTCTTTATTTATATAGTCCGACTTCCTTTATTACATGTTTCATATCCTATCTCGATCTCTTTCAAGTCTCACTCTTTGCAATTTTAATGTATGATCGTCAAAATCGAATTGGAACTCATAGAGAAGACCCTGCTGCAGCAATTTAATTACGACCCAGTGCTCATAAGAGTACTCTTGATATAATTCCCAATCGATGCCCTCTGCTGCAAGTATGGCCAGAAGCTTCTCAAATCCGGTCTCGACAGGAAATACGAATCCTGGAATATTGGATGCCGCAGGGAAATTATAAATATTTATAGAAGCTAACACTTCATCAATAAACAAAAACTCATTTGTTTCAATAAAAAATGAGAACCCTCTTTTACTATCTTCTGAATGATAGTGTTTTTTCGGATCTAGACCAAATTTGACAACCCAATCCTTATAAGTTATCCCCATAAGCCTTTTCATGATTAAACTCGTTCCCAGGAAAATTTTAAACAGCAGACATTTAAAGCGTCAGGACTGATGTACCCGAATTTACCGAGTCATCATACACCTGACTTGATGACGCAGCCAACCAACTCCCCAAGGATGGTTTTAGCGACTCTTTTCGGCGGCTTGTAAAATATATCAGCGCCCCGCCCCTTCCCCGGCACACATTCCGCTCCCTACCCTTGTTTACACTGACATATGCAGAAACTATAATGCGTTTATATAAAGGTTGCTGTTTGAGGAGTGATTGAATGTCAGTTTTAGAGGCACGTTTTGTTCGCGGCGTGATTGCCGTTTTGGTGTGGGGCGTCTTGTGGGTCTGTCCGCAGTTTAGTCGGGCTGAGTCCAAGGAGGACAAAACGCTGGCGGCGCGGAAAGCGGATGCGAAGCAGTTTTTCAGTAAGCAGGTCACTCCCTTCATCAAAAAGTATTGCATCGAGTGTCACCAGAACCGACGGCCCACCGAAGCCGGGCTCAGTTTTGACCCTGCGCTACGGAGTCCCGGTCATGCTGCCTTTAGTGAGAAGTGGAAGAAGTCGGCGGCTCGCGTGAAAACGCACGATATGCCGCCGGAGGGGTTGGATCAGCCGACCGATGAAGAACGCCGGATGTTTGCGGAATGGCTGCAGAAGGTGAAATATCTCAGCCCGAAAGATCCAGGGGCGTTTGTCATTCGGCGGCTCACCAAAACGGAATATGGCAACACGCTGCACGATCTGTTGGACGTCGATCCCAACATCGTCGGCAGTCTACCGGACGAAGTCAGCGGCGAAGGATATCTCAATTCGCTCTCCCCGCTGCAACTCGAACAGTATCTGGCCATCTCCGAAAACGTGCTGAATCAGATTCTGGCGCCGGAAGGGGAACCGCCCACCAAAATTCAAAAGCAACTCTTTGGAGAACCACTCCCGTCCGGGACGGACGATCAAGCGACCGCCCGCAAAATGGCATCGTCACTGGCGCGAAAGGCCTACCGCCGGCCCCCCTCTGCTGCGGAAATTGATGTCCTGCTGAAGGTCTTTGACCTGGGACGACAGAACAAACTCAGCTACTACGCCTCCTGTCGGCTGATGCTTAAGGCGATTCTGGTTTCTCCCCAGTTTCTGTTTATCACGCCGGCCAAGGAGATTGAAACCGAGAAGGGAATTGTGCCCCTTGATGATTTTCAGCTTGCCTCGCGTCTCTCGTATCTGTTGTGGGCCACCATGCCCGATGAGGAGCTGATGGCGCTGGCGGATCAGGGAAAGCTGCACGAGCTGCCGGTGCTGAAAGATCAGGTCAGGCGGATGCTGATGGCCCCGCGATCGCGGGCCCTGTTTGACGGCTTTGGTGCGCAGTGGCTGAAGCTGGGAAATCTGCACGAGCGAACGTTTGACCCTGAAAAATTTCCGCAGATGAACGCCGCCCTGCGCACGGCGATGTACGATGAAGCCCGCCTCTTTTTCGAAAGCATCGTGCGTGAGAACCGCAGCATTGCGAATTTTATCGACAGCGATTTTACCTTCCTCAATGAGAACCTGGCGTCGATCTATGGCCTGGAAAAAACCGTCACTGGCTCCGAGATGCGGAAGGTCAAGCTGACCAATGGCAATCGGGGCGGAATCCTGGGAATGCCCGGCGTGCTGGCCGCGACCTCCTTTCCCAACCGGACCAGCCCCGTCAATCGAGGCGTCTGGGTGCTGGAACAGGTGCTCGGGGATCATGTCCCCCCTGCTCCGCCCAATGTGCCGTCACTGGAGAAACAGGATCAAAAACAGGTCGCCAACCTGACACTCCGCGAGCGCACCGAACTGCACCGCTCCGAAGCGGTCTGTGCCAATTGCCATCGCTTACTTGACCCGATCGGATTCGGCCTGGAGAACTTCGACGCCATCGGACGCTGGCGCGACCAGGATGAAAACGGTCAGGCCATCGATGCCTCGGGGGAGCTTCCGGGGGGCCGCCATTTTTCCAATCCTAAAGAATTAAAAGCCATTATCGCCGAGCAGAACACAAAGTTTTCTCGCAATCTGGTCGAGCGACTGTTAGCCTATGCATTATGCCGACGCCTGGAAGGGTATGACGAAATTGTGATCGATGAATTGATGCAGAAGATCGCCAAAGACGACTATCGCATGCAGACACTCATCACCGAGGTCGTCACCAGTTATCCGTTCACGCATCGTCGCATTGAGTGACAGACGAACCACACACCCGATTTTCCTCTGCATTCCAGCCCCCCACCTGAAGGCCTTCCCATGAGCAATTATAAAAAAATCGATCGTCGCACCTGTCTGAAAGGCCTGGGAACCGCACTGGCCTTACCTCTGCTGGATGTCATGGGCTGGGCCGAAGCCAGCGAGAAAAAAGAATTCAAGCCGCCGGTCCGAATGGGGTTCATGTATATGCCGCATGGCGTGATTATGGATCAGTTCTGGCCCAAAGATCCCAAGACGTTTCTGACCTCGCCGCCCCCTGCCCTTGAATCGCTGCGGCCTGTGATTGATCAGTGTCTGCTGATGAAGGGGATCGCCGGCGTTTCCAACGGTCCCTTCCGAGGCGCGCCGCACGCGCTCGAACTCTCGACGTGGCTCACCGCGGCCTTGCCCGATCCGGACAAGCGGGACGAGATCAGTATCTCCATCTCCGCCGATCAGATTGCCGCGAATTCGCTGGGCGCGTTTACCGCTCTGCCTTCACTGGAACTGGCCACGATGCCGCAAACGTGGAAGGAAAACCAGGCGGGGCTGAACGAGGCCTACTATTCGCACTGCAGCTTCCGCTCGCCGACCCAGGCGGTTCCCGCGGAGACCAATCCCCGCAACGTGCTGAATCGTCTGTTCAACAAGAAGGAAAAAGGGGACGGACTGTCGGCGAACGGGATGAGCAGTTTAGACCGGAGCATGCTGGATCTGGTGATCGGCGGTGCCCGCGATTTGCGTCGCACCCTGTCCCAAACCGACCAGAAGAAGCTGGATCAATACCTGGACAGTGTGCGTTCGGTGGAACGACGGATTGCCGCCATTGAAATGCGTCAGAAAGAAGCGGCCCTTGAGAAAGCAGGCATCCGCCCGAGCCGCAGTCATAAGACCGACTCACCCCCCATCGAGATCAAGATTCCCGAGGGGGACAAACGCAGCGAGTACATGCAGGTGATGTGCGACCTCAACGTGCTGGCCTTCCAGACTGATACGACCCGCGTCAGCACCTACATTGGCTCGACCCCGAACGGCGTCTCTTATCCTGAACTTGGATTCAACGACCAGCATCATTCCCAGACGCACCACAACGGCGAGAAGAAGAAGGTCGACAAAGTCGCCGCGATCACGAAATTCAACATCGACCAGTTTGCCTACATGGTCAACAAGATGCACAGCCTGAAAGAAGGGGACGGCACGCTGCTGGAGAACTGCATCATGATGTGGGGCTCCGGACTCGAAGATGGCGACCGGCACACCCGGGCCAACCTGCCCTTCATCCTCGCCGGAAGCGGCGGCGGTGCGATCAACACAGGTCGCTTCCTGCCCGATGTGAAAGGAAACCAGGGCGACTTGCTAAGTACCTTACTGACGTGCATCGGGATTCCGCTGGACCGCCCCGTCGGAATCGCAACGAAACAGATCGCAGAGATCCCTGCCAAATCCTGAAACAGTGACCTAATGCGATGCAAGCGATGCACGGTAGCGGAACTCGTCAAACGTCTCTCTGTGATTTCCGGCTCTGTTCTGTAACGAACGCTTATTTTTCTTTCAATTCAAAACCAGCAGTCACTGTTACATGATACTTCACCTGCTTAGGCAGGACACTCACCGCCTCGGCCTGACTGTCTTCTGAATTCTCAGCAGAGTACAAACTCCGCGCGACGGAGTAGTAAGCAGATCGGTAGCCGTATTCGTTTTCTTCGCCGGAAGATCCAGCATCACTGGAAATCGAGTTCAATTTTCCCAGTTCATAACCCGCGGCTTTCGACAGACGCGATGCTTGCGACCTGGCTTTTTGGAATGCTTCCGCCAGTGCTTTGTCTTCTTCCTCCTGGGAGATCGGACTGGCGAATGAGAACACCGGTTCTCCCGGTTTGGCTTCCCCGTCGCCGCCATACATCGCCCTTTCCCCCATCTCTTCCATAATTTCCTGTTCTTCCGGGGAGAGCTTACTGGCTGCTTTCAGGCCTCCCAGGTCTGCATCCTTAATTTTTTTTTGCAGGGGATGTGTCGTTAATAATAGTTCTTCGACCGTTTTCGCTTTCAGTTTCCATTCTACGGACAATTGCACGGACACCGTGACAGGTGAGGTGGGGGCATTCTTTTTCTGTGTTTTGCCCCGGTTCAGACTTTTCATCCTTTCTAACAGTAACGCCTCCATCTGTTGCTGCCTGTCAGATTTACCCGCTGAAAGTTTTGGTTCGCCAAGTTTGATTGATGCTTTATCGGCTCCAAAGGCGGCAAGTTGGGCGCGCGTTGCTTCAATTCTCTCCTTGAGGCCGGCCAATGCCTCTTTCAGGGAACTGGCCTTGGAAAGCAGATCGATTTGCATGCGCATCACAGCAGGCGTTTTCTTAATCACAACCGTGCCGTTTCCAGAAACAGTTCCTGCTTCACCTTCCAGAATTCCGCTTCCCCCAAATTGCGAGAATGCGGGTTTTCCAGTGGTACACAGTAACACAACCAGCAATGTGCGTATCATCATAGAGTTCATCAAAGTCCTTCTCCTGCCATCAGTTGAGACATTTTTAAATATCGTTTTCGTTTCTAATGATGTCTAATCAGCTTTAACGTAGTCGATGCATTCCGATTTCATCACGAATCCGTTTCCTCAACGCGAGTATATCCGGTCCTGTCATAATACGAATCGTCCAGTAAAATTCTTTCGTCATACTCTTGTAATACCCCAGGGGCTTTATCTGCTGCTCGTAGATTGAGGTTAACAGCGGCACCTGGGATATCTCATTTTTGTAGGCAATCGCCCTGAAAACAAGCCGCGTCCAGCGCAGGTCCTTTTCCCTGGAATAGCTCCAGTAATCCAGCAGGACTGGTAAACCGTCCGGATCATCGAGCAGCGTCAAAAGATAGCCGGCATAGGCTGCGGTTTGTAGATCATCCGAATTCAGTAACGGCTTCAACAATTGAGGGTCGAGTCCATCAGGTGCTTCGGGGATAATCGGCAGTCCCCACTTTTGAGAAAGACTGTCTTCAGGGTTATTGAATTCCAACGCCAGTTTATTGTTCATCACCGACGAAACTGCCTGGGTTCCCATGCTGAGATATGCGAGCGCAATCTTACGCAGCGCGGGACTCTTTTCAGAAAGCCCTTTGATCGCAGAATTCCTGGCCTGCGTCTTGGTTTGCGCAACAAGATAAACATGAAAGGCTACTTCGCGGAGTGGCTCCGATGTGGACTTTTCCGAAAGCAGGGACTCTGAAATTTTCTCGGCTTCTTCACGGGAAACGGACAGCAACACAGCTAAAGCAACGGTTCTCTGCCAGAACACACTCGATTGAATATGGGGAACCATGTCGGCCGCAACCCGTTTTTTTGTGCTGGTCGAATAATCATCGAAATCATAATAGGATTTCCCAAAGTAAATCTGCCTGAAGTTCCTGATAATCATAAAGGCCAGCGCGGCGTCCATATCCTGGCGGGTCAGCAGTTTCCAGAATGCATTCACTGCCCGGTAATCACGAGGTCCCGCCATCCGCCGGACCGTTTCGTATAAATCTGACGGAGCGGGGGCAACCTGAATCATTTCCTCAAAGAGTTGAACTCGATCGTCCCACAGCAACCAGGGCAGAACACTGGCAATGCTGCTGATGTGCTCAGGATGCGATTTTAAAATGGCCTGTATTCGAGGAATGGTATGCTGATCCTTTCCCAGCCCGATCAGGGCGCGAGCGCCAGCCAACTGCTCATCCACCGATTCCTGCGTCAGCATTGATTCCAGCAAGGGCACCAGTTCAAACATCCACGCGGCTCTGAATTTTCCTTCCCGGATCGACTGCAGCCTGTTTTCGTAATCTCGAGTATGCTGTTGATTGGGAACGTCTTCGGTCTGGGTCTTGGGTGCATTTTCTTCATCCTCTTTCTGAGTGTCGCTCCCGGTGGCTCCTGTTTTGTTAGCCAGTGCTGAGTTCAATTTCCTGGTAATCGCGTCTGAAAAAGGGGATCCCACGCTCACCACCGAGGCGGGATTTTTTTCGAACCGGAGAATTTCAAACAAGGCATTTGCCGCAGCCGTCCGTACGGAACTCTCCGGATCAGCCAGCAATTCACGCAGCTCCTCCTTCACTTCTTTGGGTGTGAGTTCACACAAACCGGTGATGGCTGCAGCGCGAACTTCAGCTTCTTTGTGTCTGCAGAACTCACGCAGATAAGGAATTGATTTGACTCTCTGTTTTTCCCCATGGGAAAGCGCTTTGATCACAGATGTCGCCAGCTCCGGATGCCGCGCCGCCACTTTCGCCAACGGTTCCACAGCCACGACCAGATCGGCCTCTGCCAGCGCATCGACCGCACGACTGACTACGAAGCTGTCTTCATCGTCCAGCAGCTTGATCAGGGCCATAAAAATATCGGCATGTAAGGTTTTTTGAGGCGAGTAACGTCCCACGACCTTGGTGATGGCTTCGGCGGCTTCCGCCCGCACTCTCCAGCTGGAATGCGAAAACAGTTTGACCAGTGCTTCCGCTGACGCATTGCCTTTCGCCTCGCGAAAGAATCGCACCGCATGCACAACCAGATCCGGATCTTTTTCCTGTTCCACATACGTGGCAATTGAGGGGACAATACTGGCAGACGGCTTCTCAGCGAGCTGTTTCAGGACTGCAGCGCGGACATTGGGCTCGGGGTCATTCAAGAGTTGGATCAGGGACTTCCTGGCCGAAGTCCCTCCCACTGTGGTCAACGTTCGCAGACTGATTTCCCGGACAAGTGGTGCCGGGTCACTGAAGAGCTCCAGCAGCAGTTCTTCTTCCTGTGATGTCGCACGTTTTGAGAGCTCATCAATGGCCTTGTGCCGGACCGTCACATCGGTCGCCGCCAGTCGATCAATGCCGCCGGGCCATTCCAGCACCAACCTGTCTGGCGCGACCAGCCTGTAACGCAACGCAGTTAAGCGTTCCCGTGCCTGATCTGTTTCGACAGATTTCAACCGAGCAGTCACTTCCGGTAGCAGCAGTCGACCATAGCGGGCCAGGCGTTCTCGGACAGCGCGTGCCTCTTCCGGAGTCGTTGTCAACATCGTGTCTATCATCTTGGAGCAGGAATTCAGCTCGACCGGGGTCAGTTTTTTTCGTACCAGGGTTTCCTGTGTGTCATCAATCTGTTCGAGCCAGCCGGTCAGTTTCTGCAGTCGTTCCAGACTGAGAGAATTTGGATTCCAGGGATCGAGTCCTTCAACGGGGGCCTTCCATTCGCGCAGCAGTTCCAGTGCAGACAGTTGTGAAGCGAGCGGGCCTTCGGAAAATGCATTCACCACCAGCGGCGCTGCGGCATCGGGATAGGGCAGCAGGCGCTGAATGGCGGCCTCACGTAGTGTGGCATCCCGTTTTTTGAACAGTTTGACCAGACGAATCACGTCTAATGCATCGGGAGCGCCGGTAGCCAGCAAGGCTTTCTCCGGAATGACTGCGGCAGCCTCATAATGCTCCTGCAGCCATTCGACGAGATCCCCTGCAGCCATAGCCCCATCCTTCGACTCGATCACCAGGCCGGTCGGCGTCAGCAGACGCAGAGCTGGAATCGGACCGACGGCCATCTGCTGTGCAGCAGCGGGAGACTGGTCGACATCCAGCCGCACCAGCATCCAGCGTTTCAGTTCATTCTGGGCAACCGTTTTCTGAATTTCCTCGTCGAGCACTTTGCAGTAGGGACAGGATTTTCCTTCCAGTCGTAAGAAGATCGGTTTACCATGCTGTTGAGCCTGTTGATAAGCCTGCGGCAGCGACTCCAGCCAGGGCAACTGCTCTGCCTGCGCAACAGCCGGTTTTCTGGCTTCCAATACTTCAGTGTCTGGTTGAGCCACCGCGGGACTCAGCATGACGCAGAGAGACAGTAAACCTGGTAAACCCACACTGCGGACAGCTCGCACCAGAGCATGCGGCACGATGCCAGTTAAATGGATACTCCCTGTCGGGATTCGTCTTGTTCTGCTCATCACGGTTTAGCCTCCGTACCTGTTTCCAGGCGTTGCTGAAACGATGCTGCGACGGCGGGCTGCTGACCGTGGATGATCTGTTTCCAGTATTCTTCGTAATTGAACTCCGGACTGTTTTCCTGGTCGTGGCAGTAAACACATTGATCTCTGGCTAAAAATGGTGTCCTGTTTGCAGAATTCTGAACGTGGGCGGCTGAAGGGCCGTGACAACTTTCACAGCCCACATCGATCCGCTCAGGGCTTTGGCCCCTTGAAACAAAACCACCGGGTAAACCAAAGCCCGTCGTGTGGCATCGCTGACAGTCAGAGTCGACGTGCGCCCCCGATCGGGTTAATGTTTTCCAGGCATGTGCGTGCGCCGAACGTTCCCACTGGTCGCAATCTGCCGGATGGCATTTCAGGCAGGATTCGGTTCCCGCGATCAAGTAACCGGCAGGAGGATTCACCGGCAGAGGTGGAGAAAATCCGGTTTCACTCGCGGTAAAATCCCGTTTTTCGAGTTCCGCATAAAATGCCTGCAGATTCTGTTTTTGCTGCTCGTTGTCGGAAAAGTCTTCCGTCATTTCCACCACGCGCCCCTCCCAGCCAGCCTGGCGGTTTCCGGGGGGCGGCTGCAGCTGCACCAGAAATTTCCCCTGATTGGCTGCCGCCGCCACAGTCGTCGGCCCGATGGAACCGGGAGCGATGCTCTGGTGCGTGGCTCCGCCCAGAATCACATCCGCCTCCGGCAGCTCAGCAGCAAAACGTCGTAACTCTTCTTCTGGCATATACGCCAGCACGATCAGCCAGTCATACAAATCTCTATTTTGATCGACGATTGCCAATACAGCATCGCGGGGGGAACTGATCTGCAAGCCAGAAACAGCATACTGCGGCGAAATAACGCCCACGATCAGCAGACGCGTTCCGCTCGCGTCCACCAGACGTTTTGTCTCCGCAATGAACTTTCCATCGGCATCGCGAATGTTGGCTGAGACGAAAGGGATCTCTATTTTCTTCTGCAGTTCCTGCAGGTAATCGGCTCCCAGTTTGATTTCCGAGCCGCCCAAATTATGAGCGGCGATTCCCATCTGAATTTCTCCCTGCAGAATTGCTTCGAATTTGGTCCGGTTATAGGAAGATTCTCCGCCAGCTGCGCCTCCCACATCGACAAGAACCACTTTTGAGTTCTGCTGCTCAGCAGCAACATAAGTTCCGCGTCGGAGCAGCCCTCCCGATTGATTCGACGTACAGCCACAGGGCACAATCCAGCCTGCCGTATCGCAACTGGCGATCAATGTGATCGGGCGAGCAACGGCAACGTCCTCCTGAGCGGTCTGCGGGAGGTTTTGATCCTGCTTCAGCCCTTTGACGACAGCAACGCTCACGATGGAAATCGCACAAATCCCGACAATCGTCGACAGCAGGATCCGGTTGCGTGGCGTAGGTGAATCATTCATTTCAGGAGCTTTTGCCTGTGTTCATCAAAGTCGAATGTTGGAAACTTTTCCACGATGTACTAATAGATCAATGAGTAAGCGAGAATATTCGCATTGATCTGGACGCAGTTCTTGATTTCATTACCGCCACAACAGCAGCAACCTTGAGTATGTGCGGTATCATTTAAGCCGTCCTGGGAATAAATCACTCCCAGTCGTCCCTCATACGAAACTCCATTGAGCGGACGCGGCTTCCCGTGTTTGGCCACTAATTTTTTGATTTCAAATACCGTGTTAAAAACGGGATGATTCATTGCGATCTGGCTCAGTGAATTTTTGGGAAAGACAGTGGCCATCTCTTTGCGGAATGAGCGATCCCACTCTCCCGATGAACAGCCTGCGGAAGCCAGCAGCAGCCCCCCTCGTTCAACGTAGGTTCTCAGGTTTTTCCGCTCCGCATCGGTCAGCCGGAACTCCCCCTCTCCCGTCATAATCACCATCGGAAAATTGAACAGTTCATCGGAACTGAGTTTGACCGCGTGGAATCGACGACTGGTAGAGATCGCTGAATGTTTTTCGACTTCAACCAGAAAGTGATCTGAAAAACACTGGCTGCTTTTGACACCGGCATAAACCAGGTTGGCGACCTGGACAATGCTTTCCGACTCCCGACCGACCTGCTTGGGATCTGGAACTCGTTGCTGTGTTTTGCTTTTGTCCGACTCTGTCTGACTGGATTCTGGCGTACCAGAAGTCGAAGCGGCCGCCTGCGATTTCGCTTTTCGAGGGGTCACTTGCTGAGCAGCACCATGCATCCCCCAAACAACAAGTGCCCCCAGCAGCACAGTCAATTGAAACCATTTTTGTTTCGATTTTCTATCTAATTTTTTGGGGGTTACCATCATCTGATTCTCCTTTTCTCAGTAAAAACCATCTGGGTACGGACTGAGCACCAGGTAATATCAATTTATTGTTCTCCGACTTCATCAGCGATCCGCTGGAAATAGCGTCCCACTTTTCGTCGGTATTTCAGTGGGACTGCGGCTTCCCCTGTCCCAGAAGCTTGAAAGGCACCGCTGGTATTAAAAGACGAACGCTCCTCCTGCCGCGCAAACGCCTGCCCACCAGAACGACCGGGGGCCTCGCGTGCCTGATCACTGGATGAGCCCTGATGCGCTGCAGACTGATCCATAAAGGGAGTTTCGCCGTAGAGGCCGATATTCTGCATCGTGCTGCGTCTGGCACTGAAGCCCCCACCGGCTCCGGATCCCATTCCATTTCCTTTTCCAGTACCGGGGCGAAAACCAGCTTCTTTCAGCAACTGACTGATCGTTTGCCCGATACAATCGCCGAGCGAAGGATTGAATCCTGGTAAACCACCTCGGCACGCATTCTGCCCAGCCTGGCCGACTCCCTCACATTGTGACAGAAACTTCTGAAGTATGTCGGCTGCTTTCAGTGCCCCGGAGTGCCCTTGTGTACCGGAGAATTTTGCCAGTCCCTGAGCAGCCTCCGTCATCGCCTCTGCGGCTCCACTGACTCTGACTGCGCTAACAAACTCCAGAGCCGATTTACGTAATTCCTCAAACCGCGGTTCCAGTGGCAGTTGCTCAACATGTTCTTCGATATCATTAAGTAGTTGAACAAGTTCTTCCTGAATCATGTTCTGCTCGGCTTCAAGATCGCGCATGCGTGCTTTTAAAACGGGATCATCGGTATCAGATTTCTCTTTCAGAGATTCCAGGCGACTGGCTAGATCCCGCTGTTGTTTGTAAAGCTGAACGAACCGGGACTGATCCAGCATCAACGGCATGATTTTTGAGAGAGTTTCCAGTGGTGCCATCATTTCCGAGTCAAGTTGCTCACGCTGCGATTTCAGAGAGTCCAACATCGCACTCAGTTGTTCCGCCGTCTGTTTATTTGTGGCCTCTTTATTTTTGGTCAGCCTCTGCAGCTGTTCTGACATGTCCTTTAATGCCTCAGCCTGTTTTTTCAGTCCAGGCGACAGTTCCTGATCCAGTTGATAAGGAAGTTGTGAGTCGGCGAGTTTTTTCAGCGTTTCCGCTTCCTGGGCGATCGACTTCGTCAGTTCCTGCAGTTCCTTGAGGGCTTCTTTTTTCAGAGGGGAATCTGCCGGCAGTTGTTCGATTTTCTTCTGCAGCGTTTCCATTTTCTCCGCCAGAGATTCCATGCGGCGGCGGGCCTGCTGATATTTTGACATCAGCATCTGCAGACCATTGCGACTGCGTTGCATGCTTTCAAATTCTTCCTGCGAGATAATCCGAATCACCGCGACCGAGCTTTCCGATCCCTTGCCAATGATGCGTTCTGGATTTGCCGGATCCTGAACTCCCGTGTTCGGGTCGTTATCTTCCACCCGGGCAAACACCCGGATTTCATCTCCCGCTTCGAGACCGTATTCAGCCAGTGGCAACATCACGACTTCATGCGCATGCACGGGAGACGGTTCTGAAAACGGAATGTCCAGGGGCAGGAAACGCGAGTTGTTCAGATTGCGAAACAATTGCAGTCGCGAGAGCCCAAAATCATCTTCGGCTGATATCACAACAGGGATTCTGGCCGTCGGAGTGGACAATGAAAGCGACTGGGGCTGCAGGAGACGGACAAACGGACGCTCGTCGAGCAGCAGTGTGACCGGCGCAGTCACCGTATCTTTTGATTCCTGACCAGCAATATCAACCACAGACAGCACGATCTGGCCTGGCTTTTGAATCGTAAACGTCCCCCTGACTTCTTCGCTGCCTGTCTCAGTCGGATTCAGAACAAACTCCTGCTGCTCCCCTTTCGACAGATAGTTCAGCTTTCCGCCGGAAAGCGGGCGGTTGCTGGACAGGGTGACTTTCACCTGCGTACCAGGCAGACCGGACAGACCATCTCGGGGTATCGGCCCTTCATAATCCGGAAGACCGGTATACCGGGGCGCGATCACCTGAACACGAACATCAACGATTTTCGGAACGGTGATCACTTCGATGTGAAATCGACGGCTGCGCGCATCCCGCGTACGCACATAATAAGTCAGCGGATCCCGAATGTCGGAAATCGTTGCTCTCCAGCGATTACCACTTTCAGCGAACATCGGGAGCACGTCCAAAGGTTCGATCTTTGACTGCTCCTGGTAGGTAACCTGTGTGTTATAGGGTTCAAGCACAAGCTCAAGATCGTCGGCCGGGGTTCCCTGTAGTGTGACGTGAATATCAATCCCTGCTCCAAAAACGAGCTGTGCCCCTTCCGGATCGACTTGAAATCGGATGTGTGAATATGGAGGATGATCACCGGACGGATTCACAAACCGGTTCCACTCTGTTGCAGCCAGCTGCGGTAACAGGAGCGCAAAGAAAATCGGAATCACCAGCAGGCCGGCAAATACCAGAAACGAGCGTTTCATGGGATCGACCGGAATGGCCCGGGAGCAATCTGCTTGCGCCGCCAAGTCCGCGGCTCGGCTGACAGCAATTTCTGCCAGCGCGCTCGTCAACTCCGGGTTAGCAGAACCGGAATAGGAACCGTTCATCAGCGAAAGTTCGAGACCGGAACAGATTTGCCCCTGAGTGCCAGCAACATTGTCGAGCCGCGCGGCAATCATCCGCGCGTGATTCTGGAGCGTAGCTTTAAACAACATTACAAAAATCAGTACTGCGCAGGCCGCCAGTGCCAGAATGAGAGTTGCAATCCGCAGGGCGGGAGTGAATTCAAACAGCAGATCCATCCAGATGCCCAGAATCAGGCACACCAGCCCCAGAGCCAGCCCCCAACCGAAGGCGGATCCCCCTTCGATCCAAAGTTTGCGGCGTCGAAGCTTTAAGAGAACTTCGGTTAACAATCGATGGGCCATCACGATTTCCTCGTGTCTGAAAAGATGATGAACCGCAGATCCAGTCCGGAAATACCAGGTCTTATCCTGACGGTGATCCGCAGTAGTTTTTTGATGATTGGATAACAATCGACGGCGCTTCGTATCAGGTATTGTATGGCATTCAGAGCCAGTCTACAAATTGATCGCATCTGTCTGCTCCATTCCGACGTTTCGGCAGCATGTAAACATTTCATACTAATCCCCCTGCCCGTCTCATTCCCCAGGCCGTGCCCCAGATCAGCACCACACATATTAATACCCACCAGCGATCCCAGGCGGAAAAGCGAACGGTCCGCTGGGGAAGTGAATCGGAAAGGTGTTCCTGAAATTCCCGGGCGAACTGCTCTGGATTGGGATCCTCGATCACGGTACCCCCACTTTCACTGGCGATTCTCGCCATAATATCAGAGCGGGCTGCCACCTCGATTTTTTCCAGGAACTGCTGACGGACATCAAAGGCGATCTCGGACGATCTTTGATCCGTTTTTCCTGTTGTATTTTTGATAAAAGAACGATAGCGGCCTTCTGGCAACTGACCAAACAAAACCTGATAAACTCCCGGCTCATCTCCCAGGGGAACCGGTGTGACAGTGTCGAGCGTTTTTCCAGTAGAATCAGTCAGCTCAACGGACGGGACCGCATCCCCGCTGGCGTCTTCGCGCATCAGTAACAAAGCGGAGACGGGCTCATCGGTGGCGTATCTGACTTTTTCCGATCTTAAGACCATATCCTGGCCGGGCACCAGCCCCACACTGGAGACGAGCCAGCGCAACAGACTTTGCCAGAGAGAACCGTAAATTTCGTCATGTTTCTGGAACTGCGGTGCCAGAAACGCCCAGCGCCACATTCCGGAGCCTTCAATTGTCACAACACGTCCTGTGCCGTAAGACTGGTACATGACAACAGGATCACTTTCTGCGGAACTTTGTGAACGGGCCAGCACAACCGCCAGCGGCTTCAGGCGCTCTGGCTTTGCGTGCGTGGTCAGCGAAGGTAGTTGATTGAGCATGCTCTGATCACTTTCTGCGGAAGGCACCAGCCAATTCAGGTTTGCACCACGATCGGTCAGACTCATGCGAAAACGGGATTCCCGGGTCGGCGACCAGCGCACCGGCAACATTTGTGCCAACTCCTGGCTGACGCTGGCCACCGGTGACCCACGATAGCAGACTAAAGATCCGCCATCGCGTGAAACCCAGTTTTTCAATCGCTCGACCAGCGCTTCCGACAAGAAACATTCGGAGTCTCGCCCCAGCACGATCACCTGGTATTGTGAAATCTGCTTCACATCATTCAGCAGTGCATGCGGATCGGAGAGTACCGTGGAAGATTCGGTCCGCTGAATGTCCGCAGCCGGTGAATCGGGATTGCCTGAACTGGCTGTTGGTTGCAGACGAAGTGACCGTTTCAGATATCTGGTTTCTGACATTTTAACGACCGCATCCAGTTCCAACGAAGGATCGGCAGCCAGAGTTCGCATGAGGAATTTTCCATCCCAGTACGGTTTCCCTTCCAGCAGTAAGACACGGATCGGCTCCTTCACAACCTGTAGCAGCAATGTCGCCGAGTTATTAGCCGAAGTGGCTTCCTGAGATAACGGTTTCAGACGGACTTCATATCGATACAGCCCTGGCACTTTTTGTTTGACATTGAAAAGTACGTTCGTCGTCGCATCGGCTGCCAGCCGCACTTCATGGCTCTCGATTTCTTTGCCCTCAGACAGCAGGCTGACCGTCGCTTTATCAGTTACGAGTCCGCGTTGTTTCACTGCCACTTCGACGGGTACATTCTGCCCCGCAAACGATAGTTCCTGCGGGCGGTTCAGCAGGAGTTCCAGGTCCTTCAACTGCAGATTGCCGCCCAGGGTTTTCGTATATACGGGAACCGCCATCGCTTTTGTGGTCCGTAATACGTCCAGCAGAGATTCGATCCCCCCCGGCCCGTTGTGAATGCCGTCGCTGAGCAGAAACAAAGCCTGGCCCTGCGGACGATCATCGGTAATACCGGACGTGATCGCCCCCGTCAAATCGGTGAAGGATCCATCGGGTGTGATCATCGGCAATTCACTCAAGTCTGTGGGAGAGGTGTTACCGGAGAATTTTCTAATTCGCACATCAAAACGAGACTGAAGATCTTTCGTCAATGCTTCCGCGATTCTGATTGCCGACTGAAAACGTGTTTTGCCCTCTTCCACGTCCGCAATGTCCATACTGGCGGAGTTGTCTATCAGGATTGTTAACAGGGGTTTCCCGGCGGGCGGCGCAATCGGTTCAACCCAGATCGGATTGAGTAAAATCAGCAGAACGGCCCCCATCCCGAGCCCCGTTAAGCTGAGGATCCAGATCCAGCGTCGTTTCGACAACGTACCGACCCGCTCCCTGCCATACCAGAACAGCAGGGCAGCTGAGAGGATCGCCAGAGTCATCCACAACGCAGGCGAGATTAAAGGTTCAATGGTGAGCCCTTGAAACATTCAGCTGAACTTTCTTTGATCGCTTCAATCAATCTGGTAATCAGTCTTAGGTACGAAACAGTTTGAGCGCAACAATCTCGCCAATCAGACAGAACATGCAGGCGATCGCCAGCCAGGTCCAGATCAGATCGGTCTCAGTTGCTTCAGTATGATCAATCGTATTGAATTGGATCCGGCGTTCCCCAGCCAGACGTTTTTGTAAAACCTCGGAAGTCAGGCTCCTTAAATCGCTTTCGTCCGGTGACAGGGCCACCACCAATGCATACTCTGTGCCCTGTTGACGCTGGACTCGATAGACGCCGGGCTTGTCAATCCCCTCAGCACTCCAGACCAGACCATACGCTTCCTGAGAAAGGCTCCCGAGACTTTCCGTTTGAAGACGAGGGCCGCTGATTTTCAATCCCTGCAGACTACCTGTTTCGGCGGGTAGATCGACATCAAAGGCTTCCCCGCAGATCCGTTCCTCATTCCCCTGCCCGCGGTGCAGGATGTAGTTTTGCACCAGCTCGGCCAGCAGGGGCACATAAATCGGAGACTGGTGCAGGTTGGAACTCCCCAGATCCGCATTGAAGACAGCCAGAACTCCGGAATCATGCGAGCTGACAACCAGCAGCGCTGATCGATCGCTTAAGGAAGCGAGAATATCGTCTTCCAATGCATTTTCTTTGCGACGCGAAGAGAGCCCGCCTGAAAAACGTAACGGTTCGATTGCTGCATTGAGGTTGTCGCCAAAAATGGAAAATGGTGCACGATCATGCTGCGGCTCTGTCAGCAACAGGTCCTGGCGTCGTTCCGTTAACGCAGGGGGGAAAAAATCGACCGGCAATTGCCCCCCCTCACCAATTGCCTCAGACAGCAGTCGTAAGTTGGTGGCATCGATCGGCTCCGCAGCTACATAAAGAATTCCCCGCCCGCGGCGAAGTAATGCAGCCAGATGTCTGATTGCCTCGAGCGACAGTCGACCTGGATGGTCCAGCACAATCACATCTGCCTCTGCAAGCACCTGGGTATCAAAATTGTCCGGATCCAGTCGGACCAGCCTAGAACTGTTTTGAGTATCTCGCGGTTCCACGGGCAGCAGACCACGTTCAAGATAGTAACTCGAAGAGGGTCGCTGGTTGGCGGGCTGCCTGGTGATCAGCACATAGGCCGGAGGTTGTCGAATTTCAATCGCACAGGGGCGACGGTCGTCGACCGGAAGGGCATCATTGATTCCCACCAGCTTTGCCTCACCGGTTAACCAGCCCGCTTCGCGGGGAATGATTTTGTCGGACAATCTTGTTCTGGAACGGGGCGAACAGAGTCCTTTGATTTGATAGACGGCATCACCCAGAGCAATGTCGACCTGAACCTGTCGCGGTGTGGAAGAATAATTCCCGACGTCGACCACAAGCTGCAATTCCTGCCCCACCTCTGCCCGGCCCTGCGTGGAAACATTGAGAATTGCCAGATTGGGCGGCGTTTCTTCACCAGCCACAGACAGCAGTTGAATTTCAGTATCCTCAGGCAGAACGGAAAAGTTTGCATTGGCCCAATTCGAACGCTGAAAGTCGCTCACAAAGACCAGCTCACGCCGAATATCAGTATTTTCACCGCTTTCCTGAAGCAACAGATCAGAAGCCATATTCAAAGCCAGCTGGACGTTTAACTTTTCCGGTCGGGGAGCCGCTGCAGCCAGTTCCTGCTGTAGTGCGGGAAGGTTTGTGGAAGGAGTGCCGAACACGGCCCTCGATCGCGCACCTGCCAGAATCAGATCTGCCTTCAGATCGGCCTGGTATCCCAGCTTTTTCGACGCCAGTGGTCGCCCACGCTCAAAAAGCTCGACGTTACGGATTCGTGTTGCCATGCTCTGACTCAAATCCATGACAACAACTCGAACGACCCTGGTCTGATCGACGGGTTCCTCTTGCCGCTGCAGACCGATCAGAGGGCGTGCCAGTGCAAAGGTCAGCAAAGCGACGGCAAGCGTTCTCAACGTTAAAACAATAAAATCGCGCAACCGGTGATGTTTACGACGCTGTTGCACCGCACTCTGAATGAAGCGAATTGTGGAACTGGGTACACGGGTTGGCTTCGGCTGAGTCAGTTTGTGAATCAGCAACGGCAAACCAATGGCCAGCGCTCCCAGTAACAAGATCCACGGATGTAAAAACATTTTTTAATTCATTCACTGAAAAAAACAGGCTTCCTGAAACAGGCTCATGATTCCTTCTATCCCGTTGAGTTACCCCTCTCGTTCAACCAGAAATTCCCCGAGCGTCTGCAGATAGGGAATCGCCGTCGATATACGCAGATAGTCACATCCATTCGTAAGCGACAAGGTTCGTACGGAGTCGGTGTGCGCCTGGAAACGCTGCTGGTAGAGCGACTGTATTTCAGCCGGCGAACAATCGACACTCCCTTCATTCTCCAGACCTTCAAAACGATACGCCGTGCCTGCAGGCAGCCGTTCTTCATCAGGATGAATCAGATGCAGGATGATGACTTCTGACTGGCGGTGACGAAACAAACGCACGGCTGCAAACAACTCATCTAGATCTTCAACGAGAAAATCGCTCATCAACATCAGAACGCCGCGCGACTTACTCTGTTCAAATAGCTGCTGCATTGCCCCGGACATACGGGTTTCCGGCACGGGCTGAATCTCTGAAATCAGCTGCTGAATATGAGCAACATGCCCTGGTGTACTTCCAGGCAACAGATACTCCTGCAGTCGATCGGTCAGAATTGCCAGTCCTACCTGATCCTGTCCACGGCAAATCACATGCGACAAAGCGGAAGACAGATACTGGGCATATTCCATTTTGGAGCCCCGCAGGTCTGAACTGCTTTGTGCTCCGAATTTCATTGAGGCACTGGCATCGATGGCCAGGGTACATAACAGATTTTTTTCGTCCTGAAAAAGCCGCACATATGCCTTGCCGGTGCGCGCCATCACTTTCCAGTCGAGCCGCCGCAGGTCTTCTCCATCCGAGTATTCCCTGTAGTCAGTGAACTCTCCTGCTCCTCCCTTTTGGCGAGACTGGTGCCGTCCACTATAGGCCCCCTCAATGCGCTGCCGCGTTGAGAATCGCATATGCTCCAAAGCAGCTAATGCTTTTAGCTCAAGAAACGGGCTTTTTGAATCTGTACTCATCTGATTAGTAAACATATAACGAAATGGCTCGGGAGTTTTTTACTCTTGCGCTGTTTTCAATAAGTGTTCGATCACATCCTGGGTCGATACACCATCTCCCACTGCGCGGTGATTGATACAAATCCGGTGTCTTAATACCGGTAGAGCAACCGCCATGATGTCAGACTCAGTGGGAGCGGTTCTTCCCTTGAGTAAGGCGTGTGCTTTGGCGGCGATGACCAGATTCTGAGAACCCCGGGGTCCTGCTCCCCACGAGATATAATCTTTTACAAACTGGCTGGCACGCGGATCTTGCGGACGGCTGGAACCGCAAAGTAAGACGCTGAATTTCGCGACATTCCGGGGCACGGGAACAGCTAACACCAGATCTCGCAACTGGAGAAACATTTCTCGATCAAGGGCGGCGTCCGGAAGAGCGGGAACGCCTCCGGCCGTTTTCATGACAATTTCTTCTTCCTGATCCGGCTGCGGATATTCGATACGAATCTCCATCATAAACCGATCCAACTGCGCTTCAGGTAAAGGATAAGTACCTTCCTGTTCGATGGGGTTCTGTGTGGCGATCGTGATAAAGGGATCTTCCAGACTGTATGTCTGCCCCCCAACCGTGACCTGTTTTTCCGCCATTGCTTCCAGCATGGCCGATTGTGTTTTGGGCGCTGCGCGATTAATTTCGTCGGCCAGCACCAGATTGGCAAACACCGGCCCGGGCCGAAACGTCATTGTGGGTGAATCGTCATTATTCCGCTTCCCCAGCAGTTCATACCCCGTAATATCTGAAGGCATGAGGTCGGGAGTGAATTGAATGCGGGAAAACTTCCAGTCAAAAGTGGATGCCAACGCTTTGACCATCAAAGTTTTGGCCAGTCCGGGGACCCCCACCAGCAAAGCATGCGATCCGGTTAACGCACAAGTTAACAATAAATCGATCGTTTCATCCTGTCCGACCACAACCTGATGCAGACTCTCTCGAATTGAGCGGACACGACCGACGAATTCTCCAACCTGATCCTCAGCAATTTCTGCTGTCATATCTTGCTCTCTCTTCAAGGAATTTGATCTGAGCAGGGAATACTAAAATATGAGATCTAAGAACGCAGTGCAGCACAGAGAAGTTGAGCTTGGCAACTCTGATCAGAAAATTAATTCACCAGCGCGAAGTTGTTCGATTGCTGGATGAAACAGACACACGCCCCTTAATACTGCTCCAGTCAAACTGCAACAGTCAAAATCATGATCCATAAAGTCTTGCGCTGAGACACTACATCTATTCTGTACATAGACTCAGATTAATGCAAGAAAAATTATATATTTGGTCCCGAATCAGGTACGATACAAGAAGCGCTTAGCAGCCCCCTGTCGGCCTGTTATCCTTCAGGAATTTTTTACTCAGCGGCGCCGGTGAGCGACTTTTTTCTGGAAACCTTGCGAATGGTAACAGACTTGCTTCAGATACAATGCTTGCTCGTCTTCCTCTGTTGTCTCCTGCTTGCCACTCAACTCAGAGCGGACGAAGTTACAGAGTTGGTGAATTTGCTGCAATCGGACAACCCCAAGGTGCGATACGCTGCGGCACGTTCACTGAAAGCACTCGGTCCGAAGGCGAGAATCGCCATCAAGCCGCTGATTGCTGCACTCAATGATCCAGGTAAACCAGTCGATGTAGAATTCAACTTCTTCGGCCCGCGCGTTCAAGATGTTGCGTCTGAGGTACTTGTAGAGATTGGACCACCAGCGGTTCCCTCACTGATTAAAGCACTGAGTCACCGCGACAAGACAGTCCGCCAATATGCCGCGAAAACGCTCGGAGAAATTGGTCCCCCCGCGAATCATTCCTTCAACGCACTAAAAAACCTCCTGACTGACGATGACGAATGGGTTCGCTGGGATGCCGTTCGTGCCGTTGGGAAAGTAGGCGTCACCCCTCAAAAAGCAGTGCCTCTCCTTGAAAGCGTGTTTCGTCGTTCCAAAGAAGAAGACTTCGTTCGCGAAGCCGCCCTGACAACACTTCATGATGCCGACCCGAAAGGGACGCTGGCCATCCCGTTGCTTGTTGAAGGATTAAAGAACGCCAATGGTGACATTGTGGCTGCATCAGCACAGACCCTGGGCAAGTTCCATGGTAGGGCACAATCTGCTGTGCGCGATCTGAATGATCATTTACTCACAAAAAAACGACGGTGGGATGCATATTACGATGTTGGCTACACTAGAGGTTGTCTCATAACGTCAAAAAAAGTGAACGGTTTGGCGCGTCTTTTGCATGAAGTGTTCTCCTGAAAGGAGAATTTCTTATGTATATGACGCTGGTCTGGTGGCCCAAACGAAAACGGGTTTCCACAAAAACAGCGTCCAGGACGGAACGCCCGGTCGTTTTGACCGATAAACAATGGTCTTTAGTCGCAAAACTGTTTCCCTGGACTCCCCCTTCCAAAAAGGGAGGACGTCCAAAAGCCCATCCACGAGATTGCCTGGAAGGCATTCTCTGGATTTTGGTGACAGGAGCACGATGGAAAGATTTACCAAGAGAGTATCCCTCAAAAGCGACGTGCCATCGACGTTTCCAGCAATGGACGATCGAAGGGCGGCTCTTATCTGCCTGGCAAATCATCTTGGAACGAATGGATGATGCTGGCCAGATTGATTTCTCGGAAACCTTTGCTGATGGCACTTTTGCCTCGGCAAAAAAAGGGGTAGAAGAGTTGGCCCGACTCGTCGTGGCAAAGGCACAAAGGTCATGATTTTTGTCGATCGTCACGGGACACCTGTGGCGATCGACACAGAATCGGCCCGTCGTAGCGAAGTCAAGCTGATCGAACCGCTGCTTGAAAAAATCACATTGCAAAATCGACAACCCGAGCGACTTGTTTATGACAAAGCCGCCGATTCGGACTCGTTGCGCAAACGGCTGATGGAAAAGAATATCGATCTGATCTGCCCGCATCGAAAATCGAGAGTCAAACCGCCGACGCAAGATGGTCGAAAGCTTCCACGCTTCAAACGACGTTGGATTGTGGAACGCAGTATTGCCTGGCTCCACAACTATCGTCGCATTGTCACGCGCTGGGAATATCACGATTACCTCTACGAAAGCTTTGTAATTCTTGGGTGTTTATTTACACTATTAAAAAGGTTTTGAGATGCCCTCTATGCCCGTTCGTCTCGACATCATCCGGGCCCTGGCTGACATTGGTCCCAAAGCAGCAGCCGCAGTTCCAACATTGAAGCGGTTTCTGGCGAGTGACGTGCTTATGGACAACGAAAACAGGGAGCAAGAGAGTAGGACCTCTGGGCTCTGGGAGGGGATACACGAGGTTGAGATCGTCAAAGTCTGGGCAGCTGCTGCACTGGTAAAAATCGTCCCGAACCAACCGGAGGCCAAAGCAGGATTCGACTTTCTCGTTCGGAAGGTGCGCGAAGGTCCAACAAATAATACTCAAGCTCAGTCAGAGGCGGTGGAAGCCTTAAGTGTAATTGGCAACGATGCCGCCATAGCCGTGCTCATTCAGGCCCTCGAAATAGAAGATAAGTCGGAATGGGGAACATTTCGGGAGACAGTCTTAAAAGCACTGGGTGGCATCGGTCCCTCTGCCAAGGCAGCCATCCCCGCACTACGGAAGGCGTTAATCGAAAAGAACCCGAATCGTTTCGGCGTCCCACGTGAGGCCGCCCGCGCCTTGGGAGAAATGGGAGCATCGGCCCAAATAGCGATTCCGGATCTCGACAAGCTGCGCGCGTCAGACGATATGTGGCTGCGCGAGATTGCAGAGAATGCCATCCGGAAACTCTCGACAGACAAAAAGAAGACAAATGTCACAAAAGAATAAACCTGCTCGATACAGCATGATTTACCAACCGACGGCTCTCCCGCAACTCTGGTAAACTGGCGCCCCATAGTGCTCAGCAAACCCAAAGACGTTATCTGCAGGAATCTGATCTCGTTCATCATCCTTCAGGCGAAATGCACTTTGGAACAAACATCCTATTTATCCCATCTTCAATATGAAAACAGTTGACTTTTGTCTCAGTAAAAGTTTAGAGTGAACCCACAACTGAACATAAAAACCATCGGTATACAAAACCTGGAACTGAATACTCAATCTTTAGGTCAACTCGGGAGAAGCTGTCGTAATGAAACCAATCCGATCTCAAATCACTTTGACGTCGTGCCTTATGTTGCTAATTCTGTGGATGAGCAGCAACACAGGCTATACACAGAACTTTCAAACCCAGATCGCCAAAACCAAGACGTCAAAACTAAAACGCAGCTTCAAGCATCTGATTCGAAACTCTGCTGACTTCGGAAATGATTTGGTTAATTCAGAGCAGGATTCAAAAGAGGCAGAAACAAACCCGCTCAAAGATCACTTGAAGTTCGAATTACTCACAGGTGGAAAGTGGGTGACGCTCGACTCCTCCAGTTCCCAGATCGAAGCGACAAATCAGCCGCTCAGAATTTCTTATGTCCCCTTAAAAGATCCTGTTAAGAATTCAAATGTGGAACTGACTTTTCAAAAGTGTCATTCTGAGTTTAAAATCAAAAAAGAAAAAGCAATCCTCACTTTCAAGCTCACTCCCTTTTCTCCACAGAAGAAACGTAACAAACTAGGTGGACGGTCTTCAGAAGTAATCTCCAGACTACCCGCAGGAATGTATTCCATTGATATTACGACAAATGATTCTAAAAAAATAATTGATTTCTGGCTCAAAGTATCGGCGGCCTCGCCAGAGCCACCAATCATCAGTTCCATTGATACGCGGCTGGCAGAACAGGGAGAGCTGTCGCTCAAGCTGAAGAACGTTATAGCCGGAGATCAGATCAGCCTGTTTGTCAATGGTGAACCCACGAAGCCTGTGATCATCAGAAAAGAATCCAAACTCGATTCCTATTTCTTGTTTGGACCAATTCTCCCCCCCGGCACTTCGTTGATCACTGTCAAAGTGAAGCGGCACGACAAAGAGAGTGATTATTCATCCGCGGTCAAAACAACTGCACGATCCACCGTCATCATGGCTCGTAATACAGAATTGATCGAGGAAAACTTCAAAAACAGATCACGAAACAGCCAAGATGATCCCCGCCTGGAAGACGATTCCGAATTCGAATTCGTCAACAGTCGGTATTCAAAAAAGAAAAAGAAACGCAAATACGTCACCAAAGACGAATTAAAGGAAGAGTTAGCAGAACAGCTTGAAAAGTTGAATGACTCAATAAAAGGAGAGATCGCACAGGCACATCAGGCGCAGGCTCTCTCTGCATATGAAAAACAAATTGACTCATTAAGCACACTTGTCGAAAAGATTACTAAAGAACTGACTAAGCAGCAGCAGGCAGATCAGGCCCTCCAAAATCAGATCAATGGAAAATTTGCCGACCTGAATCGCGAGATCCAGTCACTGAAAAAATGCATGAAATACCTACGCACAGGCTGGGGTAATGAAGCGGTCTTTAGCTGGCCCTCTCCCGAAGCCGTCAGGGAATCATACCTCAAAAACATTAAACAGCTCGAAACACTACCCTTTTTAACCCATCGCGTACTCATCGAAAAAGAATATAGCGACAAGATTCTGGATGCCTGTAAAAAGTCGGGAGAATTCACTCTTGATATCACTTTTAAAACAATGGATCCCCAGCAGGCAACGAGTGAATTGATGCGAATCGTTTCTTTTTCCCAGGACCCCAATCTGCGGAATTTCACACTGGGGCAGTACAAAGACGAACTGGTTTTTCGGATCAGGACAGACGCTGGGAATGCTCTAGACCAAAACGGGCTGAGCAAAACGAATGGAGGATCTCAAGGAGTTCATTTCAAAAAAGGAATCAAGGCAAACGAAATCCACAATGTCGTGATCAGCTTTTATGACCAGACACTTCACTTCTGGCTGGATGGTAAAAAATTGCCGCTGACCGAAAAATATGCGGCGCCCATCTCAGGCTGGGATAAATCATACAGGCTGCTTCTCGGCGACGAGCTTGTTGTGACTGATGGTAAGCGAAAATGGGACGGCGAAGTCCATTCGTTTTCGATCCGAAACCGAGGCGTTCACCTGGCCAGACCGGATGCCGATGTTTTTGAATGTTTATTTTCAGGAAGCACGCCAAATGCAAATCATACCGTTTCAATAAACGACTCACTGACCACCCAATCACCGGATACCTTCACTGCAAGTCCCACTACAGCGATGAATACTGACCCCACTTCTGAATCTCGTTCTCCTGACACTTCTACTTCCAGCTCCGATTCTGACTCCGATTCCGATACTGATACTGATTCGATTGACCTGGAGACCTCGGAAAGCAAAAAGATCGCGGTCAAGGAATTTGCCTTCCCCTTCCCTGCTTCGTTCCCTCTGCCGCGCTATCATCGCGATGGAAGCTCCTTTGAAACAGAGGGGGCGGTCCTGGATCAAATGCGGTTAGCCATCACCAAAGATGGACGATATCAACTCGACTTCGAAACCCGATCGACAGTTCGGGCCGAAATCACGCTGCAACTACTGGTGCAATTAGATAACGGACAATGGTACCCCCTCACGATTCCCAAACAGACGATCGTCCCCTCAGAGTATAAACAGGACCAGTCCGAATCGGCAAAATATGCCGAAAGCAAGTCCATAAAGGGCTATGCCCCCATCCTGGTCAATCGGAGTGGACAGATCCGCGATATTCGCCGCCGCGGCAATGCCGTGTTTGGCACCCCGCCTTATAACAATTAAGTGCCAATTGAAAATCAGTCAGGCCATGAGTTCCTTCATTCAGATGGAGTTCATGGCTTTTTTCATGAGTTCTTTGCGTTTGAAACGGAATGTTGCCACCACCCATCCTACCCATTCTAACTAACAGGAACCCCTAGGACCCGGATAATCGTTACGGTTTCAATTATTGGAATTATCGATAGGTGTAAATTTCACCCAAGTCGATAAACAGACGTGTATAGAGATTTCACTTCAGCACTAGTGAATTTCAATCCAGATCTTAAGCCTTCTCATTTTGAACAAGCATGGATGCCTCGTCATGAAGAAGTTTCTCGGTTTATTGTTGAATTGTATGGCCGTTTGTCTCTGCTCCGCCATCGGCATTGGAGCCGGCATGTACTGGATACAAACGACCCAACAACATCCGGCAACCGCCCCCACCATCCAGCAGGTAGGCTCCTCTCATACCAGACAACTTGAGCAAGCACCAAATCTAATCAGGGTCCCCGCTGCACCAGCGAGCCAGGCCAGCCCGATCCCTACCTCGGTCGCTCCGCAAACTAGAGTGTTGCAACAAGTGGCCGCAATTAATAGTCAGCCTACTGTTTCCCCAAATGAGACAAGCGTTTCCTTACTCGTCGATAATAAAACAGTTGGAACAATCAATAAAGATGGTACTGGTGGAACCGCTCCCATATTTTATCTAACGCCGGAAGAACTGAAGAGTATTTCATTTCTATTCACAAAAGGAAGTGATATTGGGGCGACTGATATCACCCAGCCGGCAGCAACGGGGATTCAGGGTTCTTTAGTGTTCGCTACGTCCTCTGCGAACCCAGTAACCGCAACGTATTCCATTCCCCCACAGACTTTTGTCAACGGTGATTTGACTATTGTGGTAAGTCTTCCGACTAGTTCGACTGCATCTGATACATTCACTTTCCAGATCAAAAATTATCCCATCATCAAATCCGTTGAAGTGAAATCTCCCAAAACCTCCAGCACGGTCACTTCGATTACGGATGGAGGCGAATATTTTCTGCCTGGTCCCACCGCAAATCTGTCGGTTCTCATTAGTGGCACACAGATCGATTGCAAGCTGGAACTATTTCGCAAAACAGGCACTACCGAAGAATCTTTGCTTTCAGTAAACAAACCAGCCGCCGATTTTGGTAACCCGGTTACGCATGAAATCAAGCAGACGGGTGAGTACGTATTGAAACTGTTTGAACAAGATAAACCAGCTCCCTACGAAACGTTCGAATTCAAAATCAAAAACATCATTCAGAACCAGCCTCAATACCCTGAAATCGGCATTGTTACAGATAGTGGTGACGGCGATCCTTCTATGCTCGCCATTGATTATTCCGAACCAAATTCCAACGTAAATGGAACTCCCTGTTATCTGCTTCGCAGTTCGAATCTGATACTCAATATTACGAAATCGAAAGACCGAACAGCCGTCTTCGAATCTCAGAAGATCGATTCGATTCCAGCGACTGCCAATCAATTCGAGTCAAATATAAAAGCGGTCAAAGACGAAGTCTCATCGACTGCAGAAACTTACACTCTCTCTGGACTTGAACATGGTATCTACCAGTTCCGGTTTAAAGACAGTTGGGTCAGCGAACCAGGTAAGGGTCAATCAAAAACGATTACCGTCATGATCCCCAGACCGGCTGCGATCAACCCGTTGAAACCAGCACTCACTTCCTACAAGAATCAGAAATACGCAGAACCCAAAACAAACTTTCAGAACACTCTCAACGTATTTAACGGGTATCTCGTCTTATCCGGAACCAATGCCAGCCCGGATCGTGCGTTAAAATTCATGCTCTTCAACCAGAGCGGCGGCAAACTTCTGCCAGCGACTCCACAACAATTGAAAGTAGACTACCAGCCAGGACAGAACGGTGCCTGGCAGGCAACACTGAAGATCAATAAAGACGGAGCAATTGTTGATGAATCGCTGTATATTCTTAGACAGGAAGGCGATCAATTTTCGTTTTCTAACGCCGTCAAAATTCAACTTCAAAACAGTACACTGACAGAAAACTCAGGAACGATACAGCTTTCTGCTTTCAAGATAGGCTCTGATGAAAAATCACCGGTAGCCATATCTACTACAGAGCCTTTCTTCCTGAATACGAATTCCCCCATCTTTCAGAGTACCTCTGGTGGCTCACAGAATATTCAGTATGTCCTGTTTTCCAAAGGATCGAACAGTCCCATAGGATTTGGTGACTTCGAAAACATGAAAACAGCGAAGTTTCTCGCCCCCTTACCCGACGGTCAATACAAACTCTACATTAAATTTGCGCAAGGCGACCAACTCTCCAGCAGTCAAAGCGAGACATTCACGCTCAACATTCAGAAAGGCGGCTTGGAAGTGGTCGACGTCCAGCCTCCCAACTTCGGAACGGCCCCCGGTGTGGTAAAGCTGAAAATCAAATTTTCTTCCAAGAATCCATTAGAAGGGGATGATAAAGACCCATTTTCTTCTGTTGATCTCAAAAAAATATTCCATCTCATCCCCAGCAAAGGTACCGGCAACTTTCTGAGTGGTGAAACGTTGAATATCACTAAGGGAGTCTACCAGTCGTATGACAATGCAGTAATACTCTCATTTGAAAACATACCAGCCGATATTTATCAACTCGTGATTACAGGAAGTGAACTCAAAGACATTTTCGGCAACAAGCTGGAGGGGAACGATAAACAGCCCGGCACCAATTTTGTCCGTGTTTTAAACAAACCCGGTAGTGACTCCGCCTCTGCCAGTCGCACCGCCGTTCCCGCGGTCCCGACTACGGAATTTGTGGAATATCATGAATATGAAAAACGGGATCTCCCTGCAGATGGATTCAATCCTTCAGACAAAGTCGTGACCCGGGTCGCGCGGCTGTATTACTATCGCGATGCCCATCGGGTTGCACAGATTCTCAATTCGGAAGTTCAGTCGCTGAATCATAAAGGCTACCAGGAGGCCCAGCTGCAAGCCGATCAGGCCAGAGAATCCTACGAAGCAGCCGTCCTCAATCGCCGTCTGCAGGAAGAAAAAGCGATTCGCGCCTCAAAAGAACTGCGGCAAAAAGAAAACGAATACCGTAACCAGCAACAGATTCTCAGCGGCCTGGTGCGTGAACGTGCCAACCCCGATATTGATGACGCGACCAAAAACCAACTCGAGTCTGCCATCACTGATGCTCAGCGGGTCATGAACGACTTGCGGGGCGATATCTCGACACTGTCTTCTGAGATGAATACTGAAGACGACGAGCTCAAAAAACTGGATCTGAAAGAAGACCAACTCAGCGCAGCATTGTTCCGCAGCGAATTGCGGGCGGAAAAAACAGATCTTTATACCATCGGAAACGGTGATCCTGAATCTTACGACGCCGTTCGACAAGTCACGATTAAAGTCATCGGTGAAGGATTGATTCATCTGCGAGGTCCGATCAAAGGGGTGAATATCATCCGGACGATGATCAACCAGATCGATTCCCCCGTCGGACAGGTTCGCATTGCGATGCACACCATCCAGGTCAACGGCGAAGATGCCAAACGTATGGAAAACGTCGCCGACCGGATTCAGAAATCAATCGATCAGAGCCGGTTTCTGACCGTGCAGTCTGCCCAGATGTTACGCAAAGCAATCGTCGCCGTCGCTTCCGAAGTCGCCATCTCCACCTGTCAGGATGGATTCGCGATGACACAGGAACAGCGCGACGAAAAATATCTGTACGCGTTCTTCGGACGCGATTTCATTGAAGCACTTCAGGAAATGGATTCCGAATTCCTGCAGTCCGGCAACAAACTGCTCTCCATTCATTCGATGGACACCACCAGTCTCTCGTCTGCCCTGTTCGTGCTGGCACTAGCCAAAAACGACATTCGGCAGCAGATTCTGGCACGATTTTATGCCTCGATTGAAACAGACCTGCCTAATGCAGAATGCCAGTTCCTCTACCAGGGCGGCATTACGAAAGCGAACAAACATCCGCATAAAATGAACCTGCTGGCACCGTATGCCAACTTCCAGTCCTTCCGGGGTTTCTTCGATCACGAAGTCATCGGCACCGATACCATGACGCCGATCCAACGCGAATTCGTCCGGCTGGCACAAATCTTCAAAGCCAAACTGACCACCGAACGAGAACTCAACCTGCACGTCATGGAACGCGCCATGATCGAACAACGCGTCGGCAACTATCTGGAAGAACTGAAAGCAGCCAAAGCAAAAGAAGATCTCGAAGAACAGGCACTCGCGGAAGTACAAAAATCGGTGCAAGACAGCCAGATCAAAGTCATCCAAACCACAGCCCGATTACAGGCACGCGTTTCTCAAATCAGCAATGAATACGCTGCAGTCACACAGAAATTTGATTCATTTCAGAGGGTCTTCGAACAGGTTGTGAACGAAGTCTTAAGGGCATTTGCGGTTAACAAGACAATCGACATCAATTCGTTATCAGAAGCAGAAAAAGCTCAGCTTATTAAAACTCTGTTTCCTATCGACCCGGAAGAAGGTCAGAATATATATACTCCTTTTGATCAACGGCTTTGGGTTGTCTTAGTGAATTTTTTCCCTGAAATAATTCAAAATTCCCAATCCCTAAACAATCTGAGTTCAAACATTTCACCTTTAATTAAATCATCAAAAAATATTCAGATTACAAATTCAATGATTCAAGAGAGCTTGAGTTCCGTACGACAGAATCTTAATACCCTGAAGAACAAAGAAGGATATGAACTGTACAAGAAGGTAATTCTCAAGCAAAAGGGAAAATTCAAATACGGAAATAAAGTATTCAATTTTAGATTTGAAAATTTTAGTTCAAATAACTCTAACAAAGTCGCTTTAATGATCACTGGTCAACCGAATTTTGATGATCTCGATAAAATCACAAAAGCATATGTCAATGACGCAAGACAGGCGATAAAAAAACTGTATTGGTATAACCAGACGGAAGCGATGCAAAAGAAATTGGATCAGGCACAACATTACCTTAATGAAATCGAAAGTAAAGAAATGGATTCGATGCGAGACATTCATCGCATTGCCCGTGCCTATTACCTAATCAAAGATGTCAGCGAGCATACGGCAGATACAGCCCGACATTTTGTTGAAGAACTTCAAGACGTAAACCAAAAACTGGGTAAAGCAGGAACCGATTCCGCGGGTATTCAAACGGCCTATTCCAATTGGAGAACGGTCAATTCACAGGTCTTTCAATATCTGAAAAGTGGAAATCCGATCTACGAAGAAGCAATCGAACTTTTCCAGACGGTCGACAAATCATTCAATGAACTGTTTGAAGCGGGACTGAAACTGAAATTTGCTGAACAGAATGCGAAAAACTCCCGTCTTTCGCTGGATCACAAAAAGTTCCTCGACATGCAAATCGACCAGACAGAGGATAAATTCATCGAACTGGTCGAAGGAACCCGGGCACATACCGCCAACATCGATAACTATCTGAAGCGCATCGCCACCGCACTGGAAGACGATTTCAATACGCAGTTTTATTATCCCGCCTTCAAGGAAGCCCGTGATGCCAGCCGCTACTGGAATGTTTCGTTCGGCTCGATGGAAACATCCAGCATCCTGACCAACAACCGCTCGCTGGGTAAAGTCGCCCCCAAGGCGACGATCGAATTCGATCTCCCCAAACGGCAGTTGGCCATCGTCGAAGGCATGAATATTGCCGAGGCTGCGTTTAAAGAATATGGCGCCTTGGTGAATGACCCGACCTTCCTGGCAATTACCTCCATGAACGGTGGCGAGAACGTGCAGGGGGGATATACGATCAAACCCGATTCGTTAGACAAACAGGTCTTAGGACAACCGGGATCTCAGGGGCAACGTTTCGGCTCTGCATTTGAAAATTTAATTCCGGACCCAGCCGTGTTCAAATTCGAAACAGGAACCGGCTTCACTGTTCGCCCCGTCATTCAGCCGGACGGTCAGGCGGTCGTCTTCGATCTGAACTATCTCTATCGTACCAATGTGCGGGAACCTGTTCGGGCTGACGAAAAGCATCTGGGAAGAATTAAGGAACACTTCATCGATACCGACGTCCAACTGGGGAACTACGAACTCCGGGAAATCAGCCGCTTTGTGATCGCCTTGAAAGCATCGCGAACTGCTAATGGAGTTCCACTTCTGTCGGACGTACCGGGAGTCGGCGTCCTGTTCCGACCGACGCCAAGTGCAGAAAGTTCTCTGCAACAAAGCCAGATCATGAGTCAGGCGGTCATCTATCCGACCCTGTTTGACTTGATGGGACTCCGCTGGGCTCCCGCGGTCGCTGATGTCGGACCGCTGGAACTGTCTAACCGCGAGTTCATCTCCAAAGGCCGCGATCGCTTCCTGAAAAATCGCGTTTACGACTACGCTGGTTCGCAGGTCGATCAATTCCTGCAGATCAAAGAACCGGAACGACGCTCCGACCTGTACCGTACACAGGAAACCATTCCCGATGTCCATCCCAACGGATACATGGGGCCTGGCTTGAATCTTAAACGAAGTCACCTTCAGGAAAACTTTCATCCTGAACAACAAAATCCTTCCGAACGATTTATCCCCCGTTCCAACCGTGATGGTTTTAGAGACACTGACCGGGCAGTTCCGGTATTACCATCAGGTCCCGGCTTGAATTCACTGCCGCCAATTCCCTCGGCAGCGCCCGCTGAGACTTCAGCAATGCCGGTCCGGGATAACCAGATTCAGCCAGCTTCCTGGACGGCCACAGATTTATCCCCTAAACGGGAGCCGACAATCGTGAGCCCTCAGCAGGAAGCCCGGATTTCTTCACCCAGAAGAGTGGTTTCTCAATCAGTGACGCGTTCAGCTCCGACTGCGGCCACACCAAAGGTACCAGCAAATAATTATCCAGTTCAACAAAAAGCGGCACCTTCACAACCCAAACAAACCAGTATCTACAAACGGTCTGTCTCTCGAATTAAATCACTTTTCAGGAATTAAAACACGCCAAGTGAATCGGCTTTTCTCACTCATAATCCATCAGACTAATTGAACATAAGAGTCTATAATGGTCATTAAAAAAATTGATAAGAACTCGCTGTTGAGGCTCAGCTTTGTGTGCATGGCAGTGATTGTGACAGGCACCGCATTCAGTGAATTGTTTCCCAGGCGCGTTCCAACCCGAACGTGTGGAATTCCCTACAATTATGATTATGACACTCGTACCACCTCTGCCCGCAGCCGAGTGGAATTGACGGAACAGGTCGTGGTTGCAGTCGAAGAGTTTGATACTGAAACAAATCAGATCCGTACCAAAACGAAAACGAGATATTTCCATCGCTCAGACCAGCTCCCCTTGGTGATCCCTGCCGTGCTGACTGAAACCGATTTTCGCTTTCAGGAGACCGGAGAATGGAACTTGGCAGTCAATGCACATTTTAATCCCAGCCGTGGTGAGGCACTTACGGCGATTCAACAAGCGCTCGGAAATCAACCCAATTTTCAGCAATACCTCAAAGGCAGTCGCGTTCACGTGGCAATTCGCTGTTATGCACGAGATGAGAAAAATCTGCAACGAAAATCGTTACTGGCGGCACATAAATTCCCCTTGTTCTGGGTAAAAAGTGGAGAACCCGCTCCCCGACAGTTTACCAGCAACTGGGCCAAACCAACTCAGTTTGAAAGAAATCTTCAGGAATTTTACGACCGAATTAATCTAGTTGAAATGGAACTCTACTACGAGAAGTAAACTGCGAGAAATCATTCAACATGCGAAACGTTCTACAAAAGTTTGAGGAAAATTGGATGTTCCCAAAAACGAAATTCACCTGTATTCGAAAAACGAATTTGATTCATGCCGGAATCATCTGGATCGCCTTGTTTCAAATCAATGCGACGGCTCATGCAGAGAAGAAAGCGCCTGTGCCGGCGACCCAGGAAATCGATGTCATCCTGCCCGGCGTCAGTTCCGACGGCATCCCGGCGGTGCTTGTGGAATCTGATGGAGACAATTCAAAAATTGAAATTCCTCCCACTGTCCTGGTTCACCGATACTACTACACGGGAGACCGCAAGTTTCAAGGTCCTTACATTCCAGGCGGCCCTTCGATCGTGGTGGCAAATCATCCGAAAACGAAATGCCGAGTCTATGCTGATGTGCAATTGCTCCCCGGCGCTCCCGAAGTGCTGTACTCAAAAGACATGATTGAATATCGTTACGGAAAAAGTCGTATTCTCGTTTCGTTTCCCCATGATGGCGGAGCGAAAGTTTCGTACAAGAATCATCTCCCGATCGGAACCACGTTTAAAAATGCGACAGCCGGTACAGCCAAAGCGACCGTTGGCCTGATCAGTAAAACCGGTGTTCCCAAAACAACGTCCCGCGTTTTCAGAACCGTGGGCGGCTATACCTACGACGCCGGGAAATTTGTTGTCGGCAAGTCAAAACAACTGATCTCGAACACCCCGCTTTCAGGACTGCTCATCAAAGATGAAGCGGAACTGGAGTACAAAGAACGGAATCGAAAACTCGAAAGAGCAACTGAAAAAATCCTGAAAACAGGTGGCTCATTTCCAACGAACCAGTAATGATTCATTGAGCCTGTTTCAACTGCTAACCATTCATACTGAACCCATCGTATTTCCAATCCCGCATCTCAACACAAAATGCATGCCCCGCTTGATCCAGGTCATTTTCATACCAGATTTCCCATTTAAAGGGTGACACACCCAAATTCGAAAAGAAGATCTCTGTCAGCTTCATGTGTGAAAACACCTCTTCTGGTGAGGCTCCTTCATTCCGAGGATCAATTCCCTGAAACATCGTTTTTCCAAGTTGCATTTCTACTTCAGCAAAACGATCTCTCACTTGTCTCATGAAATCAAGCTGATCCCCGGGCGGGATGCCAGGAGCTCCGGGAATTGAAAACGGAACTGCTTTTCCAGAAGGTTGAAGCGTAAATTTTCCATTCCAATTCCCATCTCGATCTGAAATCATGACGCCTAGTTCAGGGTCAGAATACTCCTGGGGCTGAAAGCGATTAAAATATTTTGAAAAGAACCCCATTGGGTTGCCCTTGCATCAAACGTAAAAAAGTAAAGCTGCTTTCACATCGAAATTCATGTTTGGATTGATTCTCAATGGAATTCATCGCAAGATACCATAATTGCAGCCTAAAGTATCAGATGAAATCGGTAGTGACAAAATGATCTTTCGCCTTTCCCATAAACTCAACCAGAAAATTAAAACGGGAACACTGACTCTCCGACCCTTAAACCAGAATCCTTTTGCAGACTGGTCCTGTCGCCTGTTTACTGCCGATCGCCGCCAATATATCTTGCTGAGCAACACAAAGTCCCTTTATTCCTGCCTGATGACCGGCAAAGGAATCACTAACCAAAGACAGTTCACAGAATGTGCCTTGAACTGTATCCGGGACTTCACAGCCGCTGATACTCATCAACAGACATTCGAAAAATTCATTGCATCCGAAAGAGAATCCATTCAGTTTGCCAAAGCCTTGAATCATTCTGTCACCAGTTCGATGAATCTGCTGGTTGAATACGCACAAGATCTTTTAATTGAACAACAAATTCCTCTGCTGGAAGTCAGCTATGAACTGAATGATTACCTAACATCCGCCATTGTCGAAAAGAAATCGGATAGTTACTGCACGCCCAATGAAGCATTTCAAAGGATGCTTCATTTGCCAATCGATTTGAACGCTATGGGATTGGCAGAAGCCGAACTAAAAAATGACCGCTCGGCGGAGACTCCCACGGTCTGGTTTGTCTATATCCTCCGGTGTGCTGATCGTTCCTTATACACGGGCATCACGACAGACTTGACCCGCAGATGTCAGCAGCACAACACGGGAACGGGTGCCCGCTATACCCGCAGTCGTCTTCCCGTCAGCATTGAGTATCACGAAACACAAGCCAGCCGCAGCGCGGCTTTGAAACGCGAGTTGGAAATCAAAGCGATGTCACGAGCGGCAAAAGAAGCACTCATCAGTTCTAACAACCGCTAAACGAGGTATCAGTCTGCCTGGTTGACCCAGCGATGGACGACCTCGTTCAAATCGGGTTCTTCACCTTTCGGAGCTTCGAAGTAATAATGTTCCAGCCGGGAAATCGAGACTCCCAGTTCCTGTTTCCCTGCAGGACTTAAACCATTATTGCGTTCAATGTCTTTCAGAAGCCCCAGGACGGTAAACGGCGTAATGTGTTCCGGAACCTGGTAACGGGCCGCCGTCACGGTTTGCGGTTTTCGAGTACTCAATTTGAAAATAATCAGAATCAACAACAGAACGGCGACCACGCCCGTGATCGGCAGAATCCAGGATCGTTCCGGAGTGCCGTATTCCTGTTGCAACATGATTTCCGGTTCAACAGACACCAGATCCGCATCGTCGAAACGCTGGTAGGTGACTTCGTGTTCCTTCAGTTTCGGTAACCCAAACGAGAATGATTCCGGGTGCTTCGTCAGGTCCGGCCGGGCTTCCATCGAAACCATCCAGATGCGTTCTGAATTGACCGCGTTTTCTGGGCCTGTTTTATCAAACTGTGAAACGGAAACCCCTTCATTTTCAATCGAAGTGATCTCAAATTCTTTTGGTTTTAAATCCACAATCTGATCCAGATCGGGAATCAACCCGACCCCGGTCGCACGGACTTCCAGTTTGAGTTTTCCCTCTTTGGCTTCGCGTTCATCAAGGGTCTGTGTGATTTGCAGTTTCTTAAAAGGTCGCAGATCCCCCTGCTCCGGCGCGGCATCAATGGGTAGCGGCGGTGAACTGACCGGAATCACGGCATAGCCCGACGTATCCATGAAATCCATATCGAGGGTCAGGCTCGGAATCTTATCGACTTCTGGTCCTTTCGGCTTCAATAAGAGGTAGGCATAAGGCGTCACGCGCCAGCCATACTTTTCCGTTGCCCGGGAATGCACGTCTTCGCTCTGAAACGTAATCGAGCGAATTTCGAAATGTTCTTCCAATGCCAGTTTGGCTGCTTCCTCAAATTTATCGCGGTAGTTTTCCAAAGGACGACCATAATTATAGTAATAATAGCCTCCTTGATTCTGGTTTTGCAGATACTTGGCAAATCCACCCGACTCGCGCTCAATCTCTTTGGTATGACGCAGATTGACAAATAGACCAAACGGTTCGCCGTGCCCTACTACATCGGAACCATCAATCTCGGCTTCCAGCTTGATTTCGGTCACGAGGTCCTTGTAATAATCGTAGACCTTCTTGGCTTCCCGCGCCTGTTCATGGTCTCCCACAATCTCAAAACCGGCTTTGAGATAACGGAATTTGACACCGGGGTTCAGCGCACTAAGCCGCACAAACAGAGAATTTGCAAACTGATCCATGTGCCGTTTCGCAATTTCTCCAGGCAGTCCTTCAATCGCCTCGCGGATTAAAGGAAACTGCGTCGGATCTGATACGGAGGTATTCGAAATCTTGCCCAAGTCAGGTGCGCCCAGGCTGGCGTAGAACCAGGTTTCATAAACCGTCGATTCCTGTTTTTCCTCCTCGAGTGTCGTCACCTCGGCGGCATAAAGCTTCGCTGCCTTCTGAAATCCGTCCAGTGAAATCTGTCGTCGCTCGGAAAATTCTGTGGTACGGTTCAACTCCTGCTGAAATTCATTTGCATCATGATCCAGAGCCGCTTTGGCAAGCTGAACGGACCAGGACTTCGGATATTTCTGAATCGCTTTCCCCAGAACCTGTTGAGCGGTGGCATACCCTTGCAAGACTTCACGTTCAATGTCTTTCTGTTTGCGATTCGTTTTCGCCGCCTTCTGGGTCGCGGGTAAACGCCAGACTTTCCCCAGGTTTGTTCTCATCGTTTGAATCAGAGACGCCAGCGTATCGGGACTCAGTCCATCCACGGTTCCGTAGATTTTTTCAATCGCGTCCAGCTGATACACTTCTGCGGAACTATGCACCTGTGTGAACGCCTGCGTGATGAGTTTCTCATCAATCGGTTCGATGGGCAGTTCATTGATGCGTTGCAACCACTTTGCGAGTTCTTCCAGATTACGCACCTGTTTCGAACGTGTCAGCGGAATTCCCTGCGCACGCTGATTAAACCCCCACGAAAACATATAGATGCTGGTCCGCTGTCGTTCGGAATTAGGATTATGGTTTTTCGTCCAGACGCGTAAAAACTGCTCGACCTGAGACTTCGCCGCACGCGGATCAAGGGGCGCCAGCTTTTCAATATAGGGGAACGCTTCGTCTTCTTCTTCGACTTTCAGGTACAGTTGGGAGATAGTGGTCATGAATTGCAGATGCAGTGATGGCTCAATGAGTGCCATCCATTTCTCGTTTGGAATCAGTTCGAGAATTTTCCCCGTCTCAATCGCCCGGATTCGATTCGACCGCGACATTTGAGGTTGCATCGATATACTACTGGAATAATAGTAGTTTCCGTAATAATCCCGTTGCATCATCCGTCCCCGACTGGTGGAGTAATCATAGGTCTGAGAGGTTTGCGCTTCCCGTAACCAGTTGACTGCCATCATCTGTAAAGTCGGCTGCCACTCACTAGCCTGTTCGGGAGCTGCAGCCAGCAGGGCATCAACGGCGGTTTTCTGAAGCTCCAGACCCTTCAACCGAAACTGAGTGTTACTGGTCTGCGTCTGCAGTCCGGTGGCGACGGCGGAACCAATGGTCGAAAGAATTTCTTTGCCGCGTTCGGGACGCTTACTGAAACTTTCATTCAGCCAGGCTTGTCCTAATTCCTCTTTAATCCGTGGCGTCAATTCCACCGCACGCTTCAACGCTTCTTCCTTTTCAGACGGACTGATCTCACCAACTGCAAGGACTGCCTGCAGAGCCGTCCATGCGTTTTCCAGATGTTCGTTCCGCTTCTCATGCTGGGGAAGTGCAAGATAATACCGCGACAATAAATTGAGTGCTTCACGATCATCCTGTTTGATAGCCTCATCGAGACCAGGCAGAAACTCCGCCAGATACTGGGCCTGCCCGGAATCGGCCAGGAGTCGGGCGATCTGACGCTTCGTCAGCAAAGTTTTCTCGGAAGCTGCTTTCGACTTTTTTTCAGGCGTCGTTTGATGCATTTCCCGAAAGCGGTTCAGATACTCCTGAATGGAAAACCCGCTTTGCATCGAGATGCGAAACACGCCAGCCAACTGAGTGAATAAAGGATCTTTCTGTTTCAACGGCGCGGAGCTGTCAGAGCCTTCCGGCTTTTTTGACGCATCCTGCTTATCCGTGTCAACGTTCTCAGACGCCACTACCTGTAATAGTGCCGCCAGTTCAAAAAAATCGTCAACGGTGATGACATTCTTTTCCGCCAACTGTGGATAACGCGAACCGGAGGGCCGTACCGGATTCTGTAGTGACGTCAGCAGTTGCAGATAGAGTGCCTTCGACTCTTCTTTCGGGAGTGACTTGAAGAACACTTTGACTTGACTCCACTTTCCGAGTGTGACGTCCTGCTGTAGAGTTTTCAGTTGTTCTTCAAACGCTTTCAACTCGGCATCCAGCTTCTGCTGCAGTGCCTTTTTATCAGCTGCTTTCTGCTGTTCCGGAGTCAGAGGGCGCTCTGCAACGAGAGGTTGATCCGAGCTCGTGGACTTCTCTGAATTCGTTTCGGCTTTCTTCTCCGTGGGAGTGGCCCAGACTTTGATGATGGCCGATGAGCGTCGATCAAACTTTAACTTTTTAATCGCCGCCAGTCGCTTCTGCTGATGCGCTGTTTCCTGCGCATCAGCAGACGAAGCTTGTGCCGAGCTGGATGACGCACTGGAAGTTGACGTGCCCCTGACTGCTGCCTGGGCCGGCACCGCACTAGAGGGTGCCGCATACGCTGGTGACGGCACACTGATCACCTGCCCTGAGGAAGTGACGGCTCGCCCCTGGGCGGAACAGAGATTGGAATTCCCGACAACCAGGAATAGAGCGGATGTGATCGAAAGAGCGAAATGAAGTCGCTGCATCGCTAGTCACCTTTTTAGTACAGAATCAAATAAATAGAAGCATTCTCTTCGGGAGTAAAATCAACCAAAATCGACTGTGGCTCTTATGAACCTCGCTTGTCAGGCGGCGGACCAGAGCTTGCGCCCCGATGATCTTTGGGCTTTTTCTTCCCGCCTCCTTTTTTCTTGCTCTTTTTATTGCCGTTACAGACACCGTTGCAACAGCCCTTGCATTTACATTGCCTGGGAATCGGCATTCCCTGCAAGTCAGTCAGATCCAGATTGGCCAGTCGAATGACGGCTTCCAGATTTTCCTGCTGCTCTTTTAATTCGTCTGACTTTCCTGACTCAGCCGCGTTCTCTGCCAGCATACGATAATTTTGACGCGCTGATTCGATAATCGGTTCCCAACCTTCTTTGCCGACTCCCTCGAGCCGTAAGGTCCAGGTCACATAATATTCCGCATTGGCCATTGCGGAACGCGTCTCTTTGAGCAGTTCTGCATCGGGCTGGGGTTCTGCTTGAAGTTCGTCTAACAGGGCCTGCAGGTCGAGGTAGGCATCGGGAAGCTGCCCGTTCAACATCATGGCCTTATTCCGTTCCAGCCGTAATTTCTGTGCTTCTTTCACTCGATCGGCGGGAACCAGAGGCAGCGCATCGTTATAGAGCTGAACCGCCTGGTCCCAGTCTCCCTGCTTGCCTGCTGCTTGTGCAGCCTTGATCCTCTGATCCACGTCATCAAGCTTTAGCTGTGCCTGACCTGGTCCATAATGATAAGCTCCTAAAAAACAAGGAACCAATCCCCAGCAGAGTAGCAGCATGATTCTCATTGGACTTTCCTTCCTGCAATCAGATCCAATTGCGCGACAGTTAAATTACGTTTCCTGTTTCCGTTTTCCCGACGGTCATGAGGCCGACGGGTGTAATTGTTTTGAATTTTGGGAGCGGTCCGACATTCGACGGGACTTCTCCCTGTTGTTTCGACTCGTTAAGACACCAGGTTTCCAGCCGGTTCCCCAATGATGGAGCAACCAGGGCAAGAGTGCATAAATCAAAGCAGACAAGCCGCAGATCGCCAGAGCATATTCGCGACGGGTCAGTTTTTCGAACGGATTCTCTTCACCGCCGACTGCCAGTTGGTCAATCAGATCGGTACTGAGATGTTTTTCATTTCCGTTGTGATAGGTTCCGTTTAAGCGGATTGCCATCTGCCGCAATGTCGAGACATCCTGCCGTGAATGATGGCCGTTAATGAACGATCCCTTGAGTGAATCGCCGACACCAATCACAACGGTATTCGCGATCGAGACGGGCATTTTCGGCATGCCCACGCCGGGAACCGTATCTCCATCGCTGATCAATAAGAGCGTGGTACTGCGGGGATTCCATGGTTTTGATAATTCGCGGGCTTCTTTCAAGCCGGAAAACAGGTCGGTCTCGCCGGATACAAACGCATGATGCATTGGCAGGTCATTAAAAATGTTCCGAATCACTTCCAGATCTTTTGTTTCTTCGACAACCCGTTTGGCTGCGTTATAGACGGCGACCACACTGGTACGATAGCGATTCATATTGGCTCGCTGGAAAAATGAATTCATGATCACCGCCGCCCGCTTCATGCGAGATTGATCTTTCTCCGTGCCGGCATCTTCGAGCCGCATACTGGGAGAGACATCAAGCACAATCAGCAGATGCTTCATTTCATCATCCTCGATCGTTTCCGCCACATGAATTTTCGGGGGCAACAGCATTAAGGTCACCAGTCCCCAAGAGAGCGCTGTCAGCGTCAGCACGCGAAGCGCGGGAGCAAACCGGGCCCAGTGAGCGGGCTGCGCATCAGGACCGAACACCAGCGGCGCAATCCGCCTGACGCGCCGGGAATGGAGCTGTTCTGCTCCAATGGCAATCACCAACACAACAAGTGCCGCCAGTTCCGCTACCAAGGGGTGTACCTCAATCCGAATAAAGAAAGTGTGCTGCTGCCCAGCAGAATCAAACCAGCCAGACTATAGGGATAAAAATCATCCATCGATTCTGCCGCCGTCCGTTCCATCCGCGTTTCCTGCATTTTGTCGATATGTTGGAATACAGTTTCGAGTGCCGTTGGATTTTCCGGCTCAAAGACTTCGCCCCCTGTCAAACCGGTGATATTGACAACAGAGCCGGGAACCTCGCTGGAGGCGATATGAATCGCATAAACCACGATCCCGTCTTCTTTCAACTTCGCGGCAATTTCCAGATCCTGTCCGTTACTCAAATCGAAACTGTAGCCATCAGAAACGAGTACAATCATCCGGTCTCCTTCTTCACGTGAGATCAGAACCTCCCGACACGCGCGCAAGGCTTTCCCGATCGACGTGCCTCCCAGCCAGTATGGATGCCCGGGACTGGTTGGGTCCATAAATGGAGGCGCGCATTTGATGGCGGAAACATCGGTGGTCAGAGGCACCCAATGCAGTACTTCGTTGCCGAAAAATGTCAGTCCGAAGGCATCACCTTCACGATAATCAAGAAATTTATTGATCGCGGCCATCGATGCATCGTAGCGTGTGCCTTCTCCAAATGAAGACGTCATACTGCCGGAGACATCGACACAAAGTTCGATATTCGTGAGCACGCGTCTGGATTTCGGTGCACTCAACTGCTGAGGTCCTGCCAGAATCAGCACCACTACCGCCAGCAACAGTGCCGGTATTGACTGTGCAAAATTAACAGCCGTACCCCAGCCTCGTCCGCGCGATTGAGTACCATGGTCAAACGGCATCACGACACGCCCCCCTTCCCGCCGCCAGACCCAGGTCAGCAGCAAGATCGGAAAGATTAAAAACAGAAGTATCCAGGGGTGAGTGAAACTCATCGCGTCTGATGACCTGACATAAGAAAACCATGTTCCATTTTAATCATAACGGGGCAATCCCCCGGTCTCCTTTTCAATAGCAACTGTTAATTCCATCGGCTTCCCATTCAGGATGCCAGTGCCGCCAATTCCTCATCTAAAGCTTCCGCCGGTAGATGTTGATAGGGCTCCAGCATCTGAGCGACATTCACTTCCTGATTTGCATCCGGCTGATGCAGCAGAATTTCCAACTGCTGAAGCAACGGGCCGGCTTCTTTGTGTTGTTTCAATATTTGTGTGACCTCGGCAACGTCTGTCTGTTCCAGCTGCAACCGCTTACGCCAGAAGGCGACCAGCATCATCTCCAGTTCCGCCATTTGCGAATTGCTCAATTCTCCCGAAATCGCCTTCTCCACCATCGGCTGGAGTCGCTCCGATAAGGTGGGGGGAGGCTGCTGGTGTTCCTCTCCCTCTGCAGCAGTCTTCCGTCTGGCGAACACAATCAAGAACACTCCCACTCCCCACATGATGAAAATCAGCGTCATCCAGAATCGATATCCGCCAATCCGGGGAATGGAAACCGCATCAGGACTGTTCGGCTCGACCCGGTCCGCAGCCAGAATCGATTCCACCTGCACGGGAACAGCGGAGACTTCACCGAGAGGTGTCCCATCTTTGCGTTCCAGAAAATCGGCGAGATTATATTCACCCGGCTGCAAACCATAATATTCCAGTTCATACCGGAACATGTCCGGCCCGTGGGGATGCGTGCTGATGATTCGTAAAATAATCGGATCGCCGTCTACGATCTTTTTCACCTGCAGCTCTGAACCCGGCAGAATGACTTCTTCGATGCGTGCGGACATTCCGACCGAGGCCGTCGATTGACTCCCCGCGAATCCAGCTTGCGCGTAGACAAGGCAGAACGCGAGCCCAGCGAAAATACGCATCAGATCCAACAGGCGATTTCGTTTCTGTTTCCCGGGCATTAACGGCTCCCTCGTGAGAGAATATCGCGTGCCGAAAAGAACTGACGCAACTGAGGCACAAACGGCTCATCCGTCTCGATCAGCAGATGGTCAATGCCGCTCCGTTTCAACTGAAAATCGATCTGTTCCTGATCGAGCCAGTTCTGTCGCCCGTGGGTGACAAAATCAGCGCCTGTTTCTGCTTCCTGAGCCCGCATCAGCCCCGCGCCTTTCAAATGGACTTCTGCGGGATCGCGAAACTGAATGACCACTGTGTCATGAACTTGCGAAAGTTGTTTGAGAGCCGGCACGGCGCGCGGGTCATGTAGATCAGAGAGAACAATGATCAGCGCCCGGTTTTTCAGGCTCGGACTGAATTCAGCAACTCTCTGTCCCAACGTCGTCTGTTCGTCGTAGCGAAAGCGTCTTAAACGCACCAGCCACTGCATGACCTGATCTTTCGACAGGCTGGGGTGAATGCGAAAATCGGTTTCGCCGACTCCCAAGACGCCGACCGGACTGACTCGCTCCAGGCACGCGAATGCAAGTCCTCCCGCAATATGCAGAGCCAGCGCGTATTTACTTTTCGCAGTGGAACTGATCATCATCGAGGCGGACGTATCGATCAGCAGATAACAGGGGAGCCGCTTGGGAGTTTCGTACTCTTTGATATAAAGCTTCCCGGTGCGGGCGGTCACCCGCCAGTCGATGCTTTTGATCGGATCTCCTTCCTGGTAAGGCCGCGACTGAAAGAATTCGAGCCCCGAGCCGAGAAAAGGAGACCGGTCGGTTCCATAGCTCAAGCTGTCGGCCAGACGCTTCACCGCAATATAAAACTGCCGCGCATTCAGCGGATCAATCTGTTCCAGCAAGCCTTCCATGAATAACCTGTTTCAACTCGGAGAGAAATTGGTAAACGACTAAAAAAACACCGGCTAAGCCTCCCGGGAGATCGAGGAGGGCGTAGCGCCCAGATCACGCAGCATATCCTGCAGGACCGCCTGGCCGGTCAGACCGTCGGCCAATGCTTCGTAATTCAACCGGATGCGATGCAGAATGACGTCTTCCGCCAGCACAAATAGATCTTCGGGTATGACATAATTCCGACCATTGATCAACGCCCGCGCCCGTGAGGCTTTGATCAAGGCAATCCCGCCACGAGGACTGCAACCCAGTTCAATATTCGGATGATTTCTTGTCCGGTTAATGACCTCAATCACATGCTCCAGAAACGTATCGCTGACATGAATGTCATTCACTGCCTGCATACAACTCACCAGATCTTCCGACGAGCCAACCGGTTTGTGTTGCATCACATCAAATTCCGTATTCACAACCGCCCCCCGGTCTTCTTTACGAATGCCGAGTGCCATGTTGCGTTTCAAGACCTCACGTTCTTCGGAAGGCTCCGGATAATTCAAGCGATGACAGAGCATGAACCGGTCGAGCTGTGCTTCCGGCAGTTCGAAGGTACCGGCCTGTTCTACCGGATTCTGGGTCGCGATCACCAAGAACGGTGCGGGCAGGGACAGCGTCTCGTTCCCAATCGTCACTTTTCGCTCCTGCATTGCTTCAAGGAGTGCCCCCTGCACTTTCGGTGCAGCGCGGTTGATTTCATCCGCCAGTAACAGGTTGGTAAAGATCGGCCCGGTGCGGGTGACGAATTCATTCGACTTCTGATCCAGGATTTGTGATCCCAGAATATCCGATGGCAGCAGATCGATCGTAAACTGAATCCGGGAAAAATCGAGCTCAATCGATTTCGACAACACCGAAACCAGCAGCGTCTTGGCCAGCCCGGGCACCCCCTGCAATAGAATGTGGCCGCCTGTGAACAGGGAAATCAGTAAGCGTTCGACGACCTCATCCTGGCCAACCACCACAGTCGCGACCTGATCACGCACATCCTGAATAAAGCGGGTCTTTTCGAGAACTTCATCAGAGACGTCGTTGTGATCAGTCATGGAAGAATTCATCGTCATCCTTCGTTTCAGGCTATTTTTTATTGAAATGCTTACGCTGCAAGCGGAACTACGGTTCTATTGCATGAAGAGAAACAGTGTGCCCCTCAACAGTGATTGGAAAGGTGATTACGATCTAAACAATGGTTCTGTCGTATAAACAAGAGCACAGTGTATCTTAAAATCCCGAGTCACAGGCTGTCAACTACTTTCATCCGTTTTCATGACGTATCTCAAGTCCTGTCAGTTCCTCAAAAATGACAGCTGACTATGAAACAGGAAGAATCCGAAGGAGCGGATCAGGTTGCGAAAATTTCAACTGGCTATAGAAGATCTGATGTCTCAAGACCTGCGCAGGCTTCTTAAGAGCGTTTCTTCAAACGATAGGGCTTTCTCGTCACAAAGAGTTTTTCCCGTTTTTCTAATAGACGTTTGATTCGAAAATGCTTTTGGCTTTTGATGGCATCCCGATTGTATTGCTTCGCCTTATCAAACTGTTTGAGTTCCGCATAAGCAATTGCAATCAGAGCCAGATTAGTGGATTTCTGCTGAGGAAGTAACTTAGCCGCCTGTTGTGCATGCTGCAGAGCCTGCTTTCCGTCTCGAACCTGATCATCGGGGCTGGCGGCCAACAGCAAGGCTAATTTCTGATGCGCTAAAAACGATTCTGGATCTCGTTCTAACACCTGTCGATAATCTTCGACCGCCGCCTGATCTTGGCCCGTCGATTGATAGAACTTGCCGCGACTCATCCACAGTTCTGGTACTTGCGGCGTCAATTCCATCGCTTTCGCAAAATCCTGATCAGCCTGATCGCGTTTTTTCTGAGCAGCGTAATACTCGGCTCGTCGCAAATAAGGCAGGCTTGCCTCCGGAAAGAGCTGCACAGCACGATTCAAATTCACCAGTTCCAGTTCACGTTTTTTATAATACTGGTAAGCGTAGGCACCATCGACCAGTCGTAACATCTGATCGGTGTCCGCATCGAACATGTTTTCATGATACGGGTCTTTTTCGATCTTTAATTTAAGCAGCGTATAGGCGGCCATGCGGGACGTACTCAGAGTCTGCAACGGAGAGGCAGCGGCCAGCTTCAAATAACGGCTTCCCAGTTCAGTCTGTTTTTTCTGCAATAAAGCTTTGCCGATCAGGTAGAGATAGTTACTCCGCACCCTTTGATCAGGAAGTTCCTGCAGATACCAGTCAATCAACGTGGGAGACAGTTCCGGTGTGTTATCCTCGGTGAGAATCTGCTTGATCAACAAGATCTGATTGAGTTGAGGCAGATAATATTCTTTGCCGCGGGACTTATACTCAATTTCAATCGCCCTGCTCAGACTTTTATCTCGCTCCTGATTCAACCCCAGTTCATCCGCAATCAGCGCCGCCAGGACCGCGGGAAACGTTTCTCCCACATAATCATATTCTTCGCTGGCGTACTGCATGACTTCCAGCGCAGTCTTCAATTGATTTTCCAGATACAGGACAACAGCCACTGCTGACAACTGCTCATAAACCAATTGATCCGAGATCAAATGGCGATTGCTCGGTAGTGGAACCTTCGCATAATATTCCAGCGCCGGCTTGAGCGCTGTTCGATTCTGCTCGGGAGGTTCCAGCCCACGCGAACGGCACCAGGCATGAAAAATGTACCACTGCTGATAACGTTTTGACTCCCGTTGACGGATTTCTAATGCAGTATCCAGATCCCCCAGCAACTCATGGCAGAGCGCCTGCATCCGCATTGCCCAACCAGAATTACTTTTTGTTGCCCGCTCCGCATGAGGCAAAGCAGCCTCATAGTCTCCCTGACGAAGATAATATTCCGCCAGATCATGTTCCTGTCGACACCGCCGCATCAACGTATTCGGTATTCCCAGGGCTTCCTGGCGCAGCCTCAATTCCTGCTTGCTTTTATTCTGCAATTGGGCCAGTTGAATTAAAGGATAGATGGTTTCATATGAGGGATCACTACGATACATTCTCTTAAAAACCCATTCTGCGTGGGGATAATCAAAACGAACCAGGTACTGGCTTGCGATCGCATGAAGTAACAAATAAGAGTCTTCATATTTTTTCAGCAGATGCGGAATCCGGTCCTGATTCTGTTCAAACTTGAAACCGATCTCCCGCATGGCTGTATAAGGCGAATGAGGACTGACCGGGCGCAAATAAGGAACCCACGCCCCTTTTTGTACTTCTGGCAACGCGTAATCAATGGAGTAAGCCAGTTCCGAAATCACATGGCTGGCATTTTTGACATATTCCCTCCAGATCGACTCAAGCGGCTTGTCGATCAGATTCAGTTTCCGGTCGCGGAGGAAAATCGGATACGCGGCGGGCACGACATATTCGTCTGGTACAAAGCGTAATTCCTGGAACGCCTCGGTTGCGACACCGTTTTCCCAGGCAAAGCTTTCCAGGTACTTTTTGAACGGATGGTTCGGCACCGAAGTTAAAAATATCTGCAGAGGGACATCGGCTTTCACCCCTTGCATTTGACGCAGGCGGATCATGAGATCCGTCGCTTGCAGAAACGTCAGTTCTTTCATGCTGTTGGCGAACAGAGCCAGCGAAGGCTCTGTTTCCTGGTCCGGCTTCACCGCCTGGGTCAACAGGTCTGACACGATTTTATTACGGCTCTCGATCAGATTTTTTAATTGGCTCCCGGTTCGTTCCGGTAACATGCGAAGCGCGTTCTGCTCCTCGAAATATGAAAATGCGGAATTGATAAAACGAATATTTTCCGTCTCGATCATCTTTTCACTCTGGCGATAACCAATTGTTTTCGGCCTGGTGTAAAAGGCACGAGCCGAATCGGGAACTAGCTTCATAAAGGCATCGACGACCGCATTCTGTTCGGTTGTTGTTCCGTAATAGGTCGCTTGCAGCAGATTCAGATATCGCCACAGCAGTTCATTCTGCGATGCGAATTTGTTTCCTGAAAGTCGATCCGCATCATGCAGGCAATATGCTTCGATTATGGGCAGCCAGATTGGCCTGGGAGTCTGTTCTACTTCCGGGTCTGATAGTTTCTGAATGTCATCCAGCGCGTTCTGCTCCAGACCGACGAGAGTGCGCACCAATGCCCGATAGGAAAGTGCAAATACGGTTTGCGGGCATTTCTGGTGAAGACGTTCTGCATAGAGCAAGGCACGCGCCTTTGTTGCCAGCGGAATCAGACACCAGTACTGCTCCGTTAATGTTCCATACAGTGCGTAGCTCTGGGCCAGCAGCGCCAGTCGTTCCGGGTTCTCTCCCTCTTCGGCAATCGACTGATGTAGCTCATTCAACCGGCTGAACTGATCGCGGTAATTCAACTCGTTCGGCTTAATGAAAAGCGCATGCAATCGAGACAGTTCTGTCGAAGGTGCTTGTAGTTCCTGTGGTGCATAGCCCGCTTTTTGCAGGAGGTCCTTAAACCAGGTACGTGATAATTCTTCTGTGAAGGCAACAACTTCCGAGACCGGAGTCAGATTCGTCATCTTCAGCTTGCGTTTCTCAATCAGCGTCTCGGTGTCGCCTTCCTGTTTGAAGATCCGCACTTCAATTTTGCGCCTGCGATCCATCACAAGATGCACATTAAAAACCAGATCCCCTTTGGTATCCTTCCCAGGGATTTGATCTCCCAGAGAGACATCGCGCGTCCGGTAACCCAATTCATCGCGGGCTGCCACTAGAAACGCCTGTCGAAACAACTCTCTCGTCAGCAGGCTGGGTGCCCGGGTGTTGTACTGGCTATCGAACTTCTGAAAATCCAGGTAGACAAGCTTCCGTTGTGCCGGAGCGGGCTGTTTTTGACTTGCCTGTGTTGCTCGATCAGTGCCCCCGAATGAAACGAGAAACAGAAGCAGAAGCATTCGCAGACAGCGATCTCTCGATAGTATGACAAAACTCTGAATCGGGTCTCGCCCAAAGAAAACACGCGCGTGTTTATGAAAAAATAGCATTGGATCATCCCATGTCGAGGTCTTCTACTGAGTGCTTTGCAAGGCCCCAAAGTAGCGTACGCCAGTGCAGTAGTCAACTAACGAAATCCGGACCAGGTTCCCGAAAATCGAGTGGGGCTATTCCTTGCCCCCTCTTTGGTGGAAAGATCAAGCCGTTGCCATGACCACAAGCGTGTATTTATCCCTTTTTTGCAGAATACCAATTCTTATTATTTCTTAAGAAATTCACTGGAATTATATCCAGAACCTTGATACGTTTAAGTTCAATAGAATGTTTGTATAGATACCATACCCTAACTCTAACTCTGACAAGCTTCTGCGGATTTCAATCAATCCATCCTCTGTACGTTCTCTACCCATAGTTAACGCATCCACAAAACAAAACTGATCATACACAGTCTGGCTAAAGGTCTATTGCAACATGCTCCTGACGAACTGGCTTAGGTCGATCGCAAACCGTTGTCGTTCCCCGCGTAAACACAATCGCAAACTACAACGACGTCAATCACAAAACGTTTCCCTGTCTCGATCTTTCAATTCTGAAAATCGCCAGCTGAACACGATTGAGGCGCTGGAAGACCGGACGATGCTGACGTCGGAGTTTAGCATCAGTTCAGACTTCAGGATTGATGAAGGAGATTCCGGGGACACAATCGCTACATTCACGATCACGAGAAATGGGAGTTATGCCGGGAGTCTCAACTCAATCGCAACGGTGGATTTCCATACCGAAGACGACACGGCACTGTCCGCAGAGGGGGACTATGTCCCAGTCTCGACCACACTCACTTTTGGAGCAGATTCAACATCCCTGAAACAGACTCAGACCGTGGAAGTGATCATTAACGGGGATATTCTGGTCGAAGAAGAAGAGAAATTTAAGGGCATCATTTCGCATAACAGTTCAGGTACCACAATCCGAACCTCGACCGCGGATGAACGGATTGCGAACGACGACCAGGCACGGATTTCGATTAATGATGTGACCGTCAACGAAGCTGCGGGGACTGCAGTATTGACGGTATCGATCGATAAACCCGTAGATTCTTATTTATTAATTGATTATGCAACTGCCCCAGACACGGCAACCAGTGGCGATTTCTTGAGTTCCTCAGGAGACATTTATTTCGCGGCAGGAGAACAGTCAAAAACCATCTCCATAAACATTTTTAACGATGAACGCTTTGAATTTGAAGAGTCTTTTGAGGTTCATTTAACTGGTGTTCGTTCATACCGTTCCGATGTTTTCATTACTGACGATCTCGGAGTCGTCACAATTGAACCGGATTATGATTTCGTTCATCAGTTTGAACTGCAGTCAAAGCTCTTTTCGCCAGGAACTGCTGGTTCCTTTGATGAATATGGAAGATCATTCGATATTGATGATAACTCGATGATTGTCAGTAGCCGTGGCTGGGATGAAGCGGGAGAGAATATAGGTGCTGCCTTTGTATACACTCGAAACAACCAGGGAACTCCCACAATATTTTCCGATGACACCTGGGATTATCAGGCGACATTATTGCCTCCAGTTGGCTATACAACAGATGGTTTTGGATATTCAGTAGCCATCAATGGTAATACTGCAGTCGTCTCTGATTACCGGGATGATGAAGGCGCTGAAAACAGTGGTGCCATCTATGTCTACACACGTTCGAATAATGTCTGGACTTTTCAGCAGAAACTGAAAGCTTCAGAACCTCAAAGAGTCGCCGAATTTGGCCATGTACTGAAGATCGAAAGCGATATGATCTTCGTTGGCGTCGCCAATGCTAATGGTGAATTAATTCCCGGTTCCAGTTATCCCTATTCTGATCATGGCCAAGGTGCCGTTTATGTATTTTCCCGCTCTGGTAATACCTGGTCAGAGATGGCCAGACTCACTGCGTCAGACCCTGAGACATATAAACACTTCGGAGATTCAATTGATGTCGATGGCACGACGCTCGTCGTAGGTGCGGTGGCAGATTCAGATGATAATCTGCATTATAACAGTGGTGCAGTCTATGTATTCGATCTGCAGGACGGAAACTGGATCGAAGTCCAAAAGCTGAAATCTGATTCGCCTCACGATGGCGAATACTTCGGGAACAGTGTGGCTCTGGATGGAGACAACCTTGTGGTTGGCGCTGTTTTTCATGAGTCGTTCAACCCTGATACCGAGCAGTTAGATAACACCGGGGCCGCCTATGTGTTTACCAGAGTTGACGATGTCTGGCTGGAAACACAAACGCTGACAATCACACCCGATGTGTTTAACTCCTACTTTGGAACCTCTGTAGACATTCAGGGTGATTTGATTCTGGTCAGTTCAATAAGAGACCCGGCTTCTCACCTGATAACGGAAAATGGTGCCACTTACCTTTTCAGAAAAGAAAACTCAACCTGGGTGCAGGTAGACATCCTGAGAGATTTAGATCTGAATGATGATGCTTACTTTGGCCGAAAGATAGCCATCTCCCATGATTTGATCCTGATCAATGCGGTACATGATAATGAACAGGAGCAAGCGGCTGGATCCATTTACGTCTACCGCCCGACGGACCTTCCGACCATCTCCATTGACAACATGAGCTTTACGGAAGGTGATACGGGGTCGAAATACGTGACGATTGAGGTCACTCGCACCAGCACAACTCCCGGCGATTTGAGCATCCCTGCGCTGGTCCACTTCGCCACTATGGATGGTGATGCCAAAGTCATGACGGGGGACTATCTGGGAAATTCGGGAACATTGTCTTTTGAAGGTGATCCGGATGCGATTTTTCAAACGCGCACTTTCACGGTCCAGATCTTTGGTGACACCTTTGTTGAAAAAAATGAAACGTTTCTGGTCAAACTCTCAAATCCCCTGGGAAATGCCCGACTGTTAGACAAGACAGCGACCATCACCATCATTGAAGATGATCAGTCACTGGTTCGCATTGATGATGTCAGCTTACATGAAAATGAGGGAACAGCGACAATCTATGTGACGCTGGACAAACCAGTCGATGCAACGGTCAGTGTCGATTACAGCACAGCCAACCGTACTGCCTATTCCACTGCTGACTACATCAGCACATCGGGAACGATCACGTTTACCGCAGGCACGCAATCACAGGCCATCACAGTGCCGATTGTGAACAACAGCCAGGTGGAAACAGAAGAATCGTTTTATATAAACCTGAGCCATATTCAATCTGAAGGAGCCAATGTCGACTTCGGTGACAGTCAGGGCGAGGTCACCATCCAGGACGATGACCAGACCGTTATCCCGCTCCTGACGATCGAAGATGTGGCTGTGAATGAAGATGCGGGAACAGCGACGCTGAATGTCTCACTCAGTTCAGCCATTCCCACGACGGTGACGGTCGATTATATCACGGCCAACGACACCGCTGTCTCTCCCAATGACTACCTGGCCCGATCTGGCACAATCACGTTCAATCCCCTGGAAACAGCCAGAACAATCACCATACCCATTTTCAACTCGGATACAGTCGAAGCCGATGAAACGTTTTATGTCTTTCTGAGCAATATTCAATCAGGAGTTTACCAGGTTCTGATGAACGATGACCAGGCATTGGTCACGATTCTAGATAAGGACCGTCCGCGTCTCACAATCAGTGATCTCATTGTCAATGAATCCGCGGCAACCGCCACACTCTCGGTCAATTTGACGAAAGCACAGACCGAAGCATTTACCGTCGAATATGCCACAGAGGACGTTTCGGCCTATTCGACAACCGACTTTCAGTCTTCAACCGGCGTCCTGACATTTGAAGCAGGCGAAACCATACAAACGATTGATATTCCCCTCACCGATGATGATCTGGTTGAAGCTGATGAAACGTTTCTCGTCAACCTCTTCAATCTGCAGGACGGCTCGCTCAATGTAAGCATATTAGACAACCAGGCTCAGGTCATCATCCAGGACGATGACCAGGCCACCATCTCGATCGATGATATTACAGTACACGAAGATGCAGGCACAGCCACACTTCAAGTTTCGTTGAGTGCCCCAGTCAATGGAGACGTATTTGTCGATTTTTCCACCTCGGATCAGACTGCCACCAGTCCCGGTGATTATGCAGCCACGTCAGGCACACTGCATTTCAGTGCCAATGAGCAGACCAAAACCATTACCGTCCCGATCGTTAATTCGACGCCTCTGGAAGCGAACAAAACGTTCCTGGTCAATTTAAGCCACGTTCAATCGAACGGCTTGATCGTCACACTCGCAGACAATCAGGCCGAAGTGACTATCGTTGATTCCATTCCACTCAGACTGTCCATTGACGCTGTCACTGTCAACGAATCCGGGGGAACTGCAACACTGTACGTCTCACTCAATCAGTCGATTGACAGTGCCTTCAGTGTTGATTTTGATACGTATTCCCAGACGGCTCTTTCCACAAGTGATTATACTGACACATCCGGCACCCTTGTCTTTGCTTCCCACGAAACGACAAAAGCAATTACGATCCCCCTCATAAATGATGACGTAGCCGAACCGGACGAAACATTCCTGATCGTATTAGACAATATTCAATCAGCAGATTATCTGCTTGATTTCACGAACGATCAGGCAGTTGTAACTATCGTAGACGAAGATCAGCCCGAATTGACGATCGGTTCTGCTCCCGTATATGAAGAAGCCGGAACAGCAACTTTGACTGTCACGCTATCAAAACCACACGCCCAGCCATTCAGCGTTGATTACACCACCGCCGACAGCGGTGCTCAGGCCGGACTGGACTACCAGGCAACTTCCGGTACTCTTTATTTCGGTGTCGGACAGACTTCGAAAACCATTTCTATCCCCATCTTCGATGATGAACTGGTAGAAAGTTATGAATCAATTCTGGTCTGGTTGTCTAATGTGCAAACCGGAACAATTGGAGTGATCCTCGCAGACAACCTCGGATCAGTCACCATTCAAAAAAGTGAACAGGCCACCGTTTCCATTGAAGACCTCACGGTCAATGAAGGAGACGGAACCGCATTTGTGACGGTCTCTCTCGACCAGGAAGTTGAGAAAACTGTCACAGTGGCTTATACCACAGAAGACGAGAGTGCCACCAGCAGCGAGGACTATCTGTCCGCATCAGGAACAGTGACTTTCAATCCGGGAGAAACCACAAAAACCATTGAGGTCCCCCTGATTGATTCAAGCTTGGTTGAAGGTACCGAATCATTTGCAATTCAGTTGTCTGGAATCAACTCTGGCTTAGCCGATGTAATCTTCGCTGACGATCGTGCCAGTGTTACAATTCTTGATCAGGGATTACAATCCATTTTCAGTCTGACACCAACCAGCGTGCTGGAAGGAGCAGACGGAACACAAGCATTGACTTTCGAAATTACCCGGACAGGAGCTTCGCCCGGTGACTTGAATTTTGTATCGAGTGTCAATTTCTCAACCCTGGATGGTACTGCGATAGCGGGCATCGACTATACAGCACTGTCAACCACACTAACCTTCGCTGCTAGTGCCACGGGAATTACACAAAGCCAGACGGTGACCATCAATGTCCAGGGGGACCTGATCATTGAAGACTCAGAGACCCTGTTTGGTCAGCTGAGCAATCCCACGGGAGAAAGTATTCTTGCAGGAAACGTCGACACACTAGAGGCCACAGGAGAGATTACCAACGACGATCTGCTTGAGAACAATTTTGAATTTCAGGAGCCCTATTACCCGGAAGATATCCATGCCAATCATACCGGCTACGAGGCGGGAAATTCGATTGCAGTAGACGGGAATTACATGGTCGTTGGTGCCGAGGAGAAGCACACCATTTATGTCTACGCGCGTAATGATCATGGCACAACTGCTGACCAGTCTGACGATACCTGGGAATACGAAACCGTTCTAAACCCAACATCAACTCTTTATACGGATGGTTTTGGTAGATCGGTCGCCATCGAAGGTAATACCATCATCACAGGAGCTTACGACGATAATGGAGGTACAATCTATGCTTTTACAAAATCGGGAGACGATTGGGTAACCGAAGCGCCCCAGATCGAGCGGATCAGACTCTCTGGATTGAGTTACAGCGCTCACCTTGGTTACTCGGTAGCCATCGACGGCAATACCATTGTTGCGGGCGCTACTGGAGTTTCGACAGGAGGAGCCGCTTATATTCTGGAGAAACAGGGAAATTCCTGGACGACTCCCGCGGTTCGAAAATTACAACCTGCTACACTCTCTTCAGGAGATCAGTTTGGGAACTCAGTTGCGATTGAAGGAAATTTGATTGTCGTCGGCGCCTATGGAGATGACGAGAATGGACTCACCAGTGGCGCTGCGTATGTTTATGCCAAATCAGGTTCGAGCTGGATCAGCAGTTCAATCCATGAAACCAGACTGACCGCTTCCGACGGTGAGATCTACGACGAATTCGGAGGAGCGGTCGCAACCAACGGTTATGCTGTTTTAGTGGGAGCCATCAGAGGCGGCGCCTATTTATACGAGAGCAATGGTTTTCTTGCTAATTCTTATGGCCCCTATGAATTGAAATTTACTCCCCATCTCGACACTATTTCAACCACGCTCTTCGGGTATTCTGTCGCGATCAGTACCACAGGCCTTCTGATTGGAGCGACCGGAACCGTGCTGCCTGATAACGAGAATGCGATTACCGGTGCCGCATTTTATTACGAGTTTGCAGGCTACTGGTCTAACAGTGCACTGAAACAGAGAGTAATTTCGGTTGACACCCAAGACAGGGAACACTTCGGTTCAGCGGTTGCCCTTGACGGAACAACTATTGCGGTCGGTGCCACAGGCGCCGACATGGATGGTATCGACAGTGGTGGTGCTTACGTATTTTACGGGCCAGACTATACCAACAAGAGCTATGGGGAATTTCATCTGAATAGCGAACTGCCCCCCGGAGGCCCTCTCACGGCATCGAATGTGGAGGATTTCTACGGTCACACTCTGGCCATGAATGACGACTACCTGATCGTAGGGGCTCCCGGAACGGATTCGACTCTTGCTCCCGGAGGAGGCGTTTATATTTATGCAAAAAACGATCACGGCACGCCTGATTTCGATTCCGATGACAGTTGGATTTACGAAACCACACTCTCTGGCCCAAACCCTGAAGAACTCACCCTGTTTGGATCCAGCATAGCCATCTTTGGTGACACAATTGTCGTCGGAACCTATACAAAATCAGGGCAGTACGAAGTCTTTATCTATGAAAAGAATGGTTCAGACTGGACCACAACGCCCCCGACAGTCACTTCCCTGTTTGACACCGTATCCCGGACAGTCAATATCGATCTGAACAACACATATGAGGATCTGATTGCCTTCACAGGTGATACGATTGTCATCGGAAACCCTGAGGGAGATGGCGTCGAGGCAAATTCGGGAGTCGTCTACGTCTACACCAGAAATGGTACTGACTGGTCCAGTCTGGCGCCGGAAGAATCGATACTGTATGCGACCAATGGAGCAACAGACAGAGAATTTGGAGCTGCCGTCGATATTGATGGAGACACGATTGTCGTTGGCACCCCGGGATGGCTCAATGGCTGGACTGTCTACGTTTACGAAAAACAGACCGACTGGAACGATGCTGTTGAAACCAGCCTCTATAATTCCACAGTTTATACTGGCGGAGGTGAATATGGTTCTGCTGTCGCCATTTCCGGAGACACGGTGTTTGTTGGTTCCCCGAGAAGCATTGAACAGAGGGCCGATAGCGGTGCTGTCTATATTTTTGATGGATCAATGGGCTGGGAGAATGCAGAGGAAATTGAATATCTCCCGACGGCTTGGGATAACTTCTACGGATACGGCAAGAAACTCATTGCAGTGGACAATACCCTGATTGTTGCATCAACACACGGCCCCACCTTTTTTTATGATGGGTCAGCAGGTTGGGAAACACAAAACGAATCCGTGGTTTATTCACCATCATACTACTCAAGTGGATCAACTCGAGATGATCAAAGCATTGCCTATTATGGCAATCACCTGATCACCGACGACGATATCCCGATATACGGAACACCTCTACCTGAAGATGATCGGAAACGCGTCACTCGTATCAACGCATATACGAGACCGGTCCCCACCTTCATCATCGACAATACCGAAATTGTTGAAGGAAATGATGGCACCCAGACTCTGAACCTGACCGTAACCCTGGGAGGATTAACGTCCGATCTGTACGATCAGAACATCACCATCGATTATACAACGCTCGATGGAACTGCCACCACGGCATCCGGCGATTATCAGGCACAGACGGGTACATTAAGCTTTAATCTTGCAGCGGGAACTGCGACTCAAACCAGAACGATTTCCATTCAGATCAATGGCGACGAAAAAATAGAACCCCATGAATACTTCTCAGTCATCCTCAAAAACCCATCGATCAAAGCACTGATCCCACGTGAAAAAGCGACTGTCACAATTCGAGATAATGATACAGCGTTCTTGAACATTTCCGACACGACAGCCTATGAAGGGGATGGAACAGCCACACTGACTCTCACGCTCGATAAGGAAATTGAATACCCATTTACAGTAAACTATTACTTTCATTCCGGTACTGCCATTCTTTTTAACGATTTTCAACAGGCAGACGGCTCGGTCACTTTTAATCCCGGAGAGTTATCAAAAACCTTCACCGTTCCGATCGTTGACGATGATAAAGTAGAGTTGGATGAAACGTTCTGGGTGAACATCGTGGCCGATGTATCGCCGACTGACCTCCAATTCACTAATTCCACAGCGGACATCACTATTGTGGATGATGATCAGGCCATAGTTTCAATTGACGACGTGAGTGTCGATGAAGAATCAGGTACTGCCAGTCTTGTTGTCTCACTGGATAATCCAGTTGATGGAACCATCACAATTGACTACGCCACCACAGACCAGACCGCACTTGCCGGTGAGGATTACCAGGCTACATCCGGCACACTGACCTTTAATCCGGGCGAGCAGTCAAAAACAATTATCGTTGATCTCATCAACTCCGATCTGCTCGAAGTCGATAAAACGTTTCTTGTCAACTTGTCTAATCTTCAGAACTCGGGGCTGGATGTGATACTGCCAGATAGTCAGGCAGAAGTCACCATTCTTGATTCAGATCAGCCATCCCTTTCGATCAACGATGTTGTGATCAATGAAGATGCAGGAACCGCGACCGTCACCGTTTCGCTCAACCAGGCATTGAGCTCTGCTTTAACAGTTGACTTCACAACCGCTAATGACTCGGCTGCCAGTCCATCTGACTATCAGGCGCTTTCAGGAACATTAACCTTCAATCCCGGCGAAACCAGTAAGTCAATCAATATTTCGATCATCGATTCTGATGTCGTAGAACCGAATGAAATCTTCCTGATCAATCTGACGAACCCTCAGTCCAGCGAGTACCAGATCACGCTTTCAGATAGTCAATCTGTGGTCACAATTCAAGATGATGACCAGAGTACAATCTCAATCAATGACGTTACGATCAACGAGAATATGGAAACGGCAACACTCACCGTCTCACTCGATCACGAGGTTGAGGCACCCATTTCAATCAATTACAGCACAGCTGACGGGTCTGCGTTGAGCAGCTCAGACTATCAATCTACATCAGGTATCCTGGCATTTGCTCCTGGCGAGACTTCTAAAACAGTCACCATCTCAATTCATGATTCCGCTCTGGTTGAAATGGACGAAACGTTTTTTGTCAATCTGTCGAATCTTCAAGCGAATGGTGCCAATGTAATTCTCGCTGATACTCAAGGAGTCGTCACAATCCACGATGACGACCAGGCCAGCATCTCGATTAACGATCTATCCGTTGATGAAAATGCCGGTACCGTGGCCCTCACAGTATCACTCGATCGCCCCGTCGACACTACGGTCTCTGTCGACTTTGAAACGCTAAACGGAACGGCTCTCAATGCTTCTGATTATACGACAACCTCGGGAACGCTGACGTTTAATCCGGGCGAAACCACGCAAACCATCACTCTGACAATCATTGACGATGGCCTCACCGAATCACCGGAATCATTTTTCGTCAATCTCACCAACCTGCATGCCAATGGCTTCAACGTGGCCCTTGGAAACGATCAGGCGGAAATTACGATCACAGATGATGACCAGGCAATCCTCTCAATCGATGATATTGTGGTCAACGAAGATGTCGGGACTGCAACTCTAACGGTCTCACTGGATCATATTCTGGAAACAGCCGTTTCAGTCGATTACCAGACTGTAAACGGAACCGCCGTTGAAAATTTGGATTTTCTCTCCAGCACCGGAACTGTGACCTTCAATCCCGGTGATGTCTCTCAGACGATCACAGTCTCCATCATCAACTCGGACACTGTGGAACAGACTGAAAGCATGCAGGTTCTGCTGACCAATCTTCAGGTAGCAGACAATCTGGTCAGTATGCCAGATCCCCAGGGTGAGATTGAGATCCTCGATGATGATCAGGCGACAATCTCGATTGATGATGTTTCAGTAAATGAAAATTTGGGATTCGCAGAACTCACTGTTTCGCTCAGTCAGGCAGTCGACAACTTAGTGACTGTCGACTTCTTCACCAGCCAACAGAGTGCATTCTCTGGTGTTGACTATGAACACTCTGCAGGCACACTAACCTTTAATCCCGATGTACTCACCCAAAAAATCACGATCAATCTGGTCGATAATGAACTAGTAGAGATTGATGAAACGTTTCGAGTATTTCTCAACAAGCTTCAGTCAAATAATTCAGATGTAATTTTTGTTGACGTAATAGGCCAGGTCACAATTGTGGACGATGACCAGGCGACAATCACGATTGATGATGTCTCAGTTGATGAAGACGCGGGGACTGCGGTATTAACAGTTTCACTCCCTCAGATTGTAACGACTCCTGTTACCATTGATTACTCAACATTCAATGGTACTGCAATCAGTGGATCAGATTATTTGGCTACTTCAGGTACGCTCACTTTCAATTTCCGTGAGCACACGAAAACAATTACCGTCAGCCTCATTGATCTTGATCGCGTGGAAGCAGACGAGACCTTTGGGGTTAATTTGAGCAACATCCAGTCTTCTACCGCAGATGTCGTTTTCGCTGATAATCAAGGAGAGGTTACGATTGTTGACGATGATCAGGCTACGATCTCAATCAATGACGTCACAGTTAACGAAGCTGCGGGAACCGCTACAATTTCCGTCTCACTCAGTCAGGCTGTCGATACCGACATCAGTCTTAATTATGCCACGACAGATCAGACAGCCTTTGATTCAGTTGACTACCTCAGCAAATCAGGAAATGTCACTTTCTATTCCGGTTCGAAATCTCGAAACATAACAGTCGATCTTGTTGATGATCAATTCATAGAATTGGATGAAACGTTTTTCGTTGATCTCAGTAATTTTAATTTCAACGGATTCGATGTAATAGTCTCTGACCATCATGCAGTAGTCACAATTCAGGACAACGACCTCGTCGACTACGAATTCAAGTCTAAACTACATGCAGTCAATCCAGAAGTGAATAATGATTTATTCGGTTCTGATGTTGCCGTCGATGGTGACACCATGATTTCAAGTGCTCTCTACTGGGATGCGGACCAACCCAATCAGGGAGCCGCGTTTATCTATGTACGAAATGATCAGGGAACCCCCAATCATCCAGAGGACGATACCTGGGAATACCAGGCAACGCTACTGGCTCCCAACCCTGCCGTAGGCGATTCAGACCGATTTGGTTGGAAAGTCGCCATCAGTGGTGACACCGCTGTTGTAGGGGCGCCATACCAGGATGGAAGTGGGGTCAACAGTGGATCTCTCTATGTCTATACGCGATCAGGAAATACCTGGAGTTTTCAGCAGGAGCTCTCTGTTCCGGAGACAACCGACAATGATTATTTTGGTAATGTGATTGCCATCGAAGGCGATACAATTGTTGTGGGTGTGCAATCCACTGATAATTTCACTGGTGCCGCATATGTCTTTAATCGAGCCAATGGAATCTGGTCCAAGTCAACCACCTTAGTTGCAGAAGATGCAGATGAGAATGACTACTTTGGTAATGCAGTCGACATTGAAAACGCGACAATCGTCATCGGCGCACGCCATGACTCTGAAACGATTTCCCAAAGTGGAGCCGTTTATGTATTTAATTTCGAAAATGGTATCTGGTCGCAAACGCAGAAGATCAAGGATTCAACCCCTGGATTTCGGCGAGAATTTGGTGTCTCTATCAGTCTGGAAGGAAACGATCTGTTAATTGGTTCTTCCTCCAACCGCGATCTGTCATACAGTAGTGGTAAAGCTGACCTTTATACATTCGATCCAGAGAACAATCTTTGGAATCATTCCCAGACTTTAACGGCATCGGACGCTGCTCATAATTCACATTTTGGTATCGATGTCCTTATCAAAGAAGATCTCATTTTGATCGGAGCGGTTTACGATCCTGCAAGTAACAATTTCGATCCCTATAGCAGCTACACTTATGGTGCAGTCTATGTCTTCGAAAAAGAGAACTTGAATTGGGTGGAACAGCAAAAACTGGACCCTGCACAATCAGTCAAAGGGGATAGCTTCGGGCGTGAATTTGACCTCTCCAACGGATCTATCTTTGTAAGCTCGAATTTAGACGATGATGAATTCGAAAACTCTGGATCGGTCTACGTATTTGGACCTAAAAAATTACCTGAAGTTTCAATCGGAAATTTGATTGTCTCAGAAGGGGATAATGGATTACATACAGTCAGTGTTGATGTAACACGAACGGGGACAAATCCAGGTGACTTAATTATGCCTGCCTCTGTCGATTTCCAGAGCATTGATGGTACAGCAACCGTTTCCGCAGGTGATTATCAAGTCATTTTAGGAACAATTAATTTTGGCAGTGAAATAACATCTTTAACTCAAACGGAAACCATCACCTTTCAGGTTTTTGGTGATACACGTGTCGAATTTGACGAAACTTTTGGTATCGAACTATCGAATCTAACGGGGTATGCACAACTCACTCAATCAATGAGTACCATTACGATTCAAAATGATGATCAGGCTGCGATCTCGATCGATGATGTGACCGTCAATGAAGCTATGGGTACCGCCACGCTGACAGTATCATTGGATCAACCATTAAACACAAGTATCAGCGTAGACTTCGCTACCGCCGCCAACAATTCGGCAACGAGCACGTTCGACTATCTCAGTACATCTGGCACTGTGACCTTCAATGCCGAAGAGCAGACGAAAACCTTCACCGTCTCGATCATCAATTCTGATCTTGTGGAACTGGATGAAACCTTTCTGATCAACCTGACTAATCTGCAGGCAAACGGCGCAGATGTCATTCTGGGAGATGACCAAGCGACCGTCACCATCACTGATGATGATCAGGCCAGCTTAACTATCGATGACCTGACGGTTGATGAAAACGCAGGCACCGCGACACTCACCGTCTCACTGGACTCGCCCGTTGATACCAGCGTCAGCGTGGACTACACCACTGCCGACCAGACTGCTACCGCTCCCGATGATTTCACCAGCACCAGCGGCACACTGACCTTCAATCCGGGTGACCAGTCCCAGACAATTGTCATCTCGATCACCAATTCAGACCAGGTCGAACTCACTGAAACATTCCTGGTCAACCTCTCGGGAATTCAGGCCAATGGACGTAATATATCCTTTGCCGACGATCAGGCGCAGGTTACGATTCACGATGATGATCAGGCGACAATCTCAATCGATGATGTGACGGTCGATGAAAACACGGGTACTGCGATGCTCACCGTCTCGTTGGATTTGCCCGTTGATACCACCATCAGCGTGGACTATGCGACTGCTGACCAGACTGCTGCCGCTCCCAATGATTTTACCAGCACCAGCGGCACACTGACCTTCAATCCGGGTGACCAGTCCCAGACATTTGTCATTCCGATCACCAATTCAGACCAGATCGAACTGGATGAAACGTTCCTGGTCAATCTGACCAATCTGCAGGCAAACGGCGCTAACATCATTCTGGGAGATAATCAGGCAACCGTCACCATCACAGATGATGATCAGGCCGCAATCTCAATCAATGATGTGACCGTTGATGAAAACGCAGGCACCGCGATACTTACCGTCTCGCTGAATTTACCCGTCGACACAGCTATTAGCGTTGACTATACCACTGCCGAGGGGACCGCCAGCAGCCCCAATGATTACACCAATACCAGCGGCACACTGACCTTCAACCCCGGTGACCTGTCTCAGACAATTGTCATTCCAATCACCGATACGGACCAAATCGAACTGGATGAAACATTCCTGGTCAATCTGACCAATCTGCAGGCAAACGGCGCAGACATCATTCTGGGAGATAATCAAGCGATCGTTACCATCACAGATAATGATCAAGCCGGCATCTCGATCGATGATGTGTCCGTCGATGAAAACGCAGGCACCGCGACACTTACCGTCTCGCTGGACTCGCCCGTCGATACCACCGTCAGTGTGGACTTCGCCACCGCCGACCAGACTGCTGCCGCTTCCGATGATTACACCAGCACCAGCGGCACACTAACCTTCAACCCGGGAGATCAACAAAAATCGATTACAGTCTCCCTCGTTGATTCCGATCTGCTCGAACCGGATGAAACATTTCTGGTGAATCTGTTCAATCTCCAGGCTGACGGCCGCAACGTGACACTGACCGACAGTCAGGCGGAAGTCACAATTCTCGACGATGAAATTGCCACGGCAGAGATCAATGTGCGGGTGGTGAATACTCCGACAAGCACCCAGCCCAACGGAGAAGCAGCTGCTCTTCCGGAAAATCAGAACTGGATCAGTGAATGGTCGACCTACTGGGTCGAAATCTGGATCGATGCTCATAACCCGACTGAGCAGGGAGTCTTCTCTGCCGCTTTAGACTTCAATTACACCACCGAATATACTTCAGCCACAGAGATCCAATTTGGAGCCGCCTTTACGCAGAACCAAACCGGTGTGATCAACGATCAGACGGGAACCGTCGAAAGTCTGTCTGCAGAAACGAACGCCTCAAGACTGGGAGCCAAGAACCAGCTTCTCTTTGCCCGCATCAAATTTGAACCGCTGGCTGATGACCAGGTCGCCCTCGATCTGTCAGGCAAAAGTATTGGTCCCCATGACCTGGGTCTTGGCGTCAGTTCAGCGCAAGTTAATTTAGAAGGCAACATCCCTGCAACGACGAATCCGGGATCCTTCAACGGAGCCAGCATCTATGCAAATCCTTTAGACTTTGATGACAATGACGCCATCAATATCCGCGACCTTATCATCTTTATCAACGTGTATAACAGTGTTCCCAGTACATCGAGTTCCGACTATTCCTGGTTCGCAGACCTTGATCAAAACGACCATGTCAATATCCGGGATCTGATCCTGTTTATCGGCAACTATGGCAAAAACAAGTCAGGCTCTTCCCCGGTCAACTATCCTGACAATTACCCCGATGACTGGAATGATTTACTGACCGTAGACGCAGAGACAGAACCGCCGTCCACACCACAGACCATCTCACAATCAACGGCGGAAACGGCGCTGGAATCTGTCGTCGAGCAGGTCAGCCCCGCGCTCTCAGCCAGTGAGAGTGAAACGCTCGAACAGATCGACATCCAGGTTGTCGATCTGGAGGGAGACACGTTAGGCCGTGCTGCTGCCGGCACAATCTATATCGACGTCAACGCCGCCGGTTATGGCTGGTTCGTCGATACCACACCCACCGACCATAGTGAATTTGCCGGGTCCAGCGAACTGACGTTGATCGCGTTACCCGACAGCGAAGCGGCTGGACAGATCGACCTCCTGACCGTCATCCTTCACGAACTCGGACACATCCTGGGCTACGAACACGAAAACGAAGGCGTCATGCAGGACGGCCTCGCCCCCGGCGTTCGCAACCTGCCGACATGGGGTGAAGATCTCGATGACTTCTTCTCAGACCTGACTGATGACACCGAAATGTTGTTCTTTTAAAACAACAGAGTTCACAGAAAGACCATTTATTCATCTGACGCCTGAGGCGCATTCAAACGCCTGAGGGGCACCTTCAGAAAGTGCACTCCGTTCCGGTTCATGAAAACGGTGCCAACATGCTGCTCATCAATCTGTATTGTGCGAGCAGAATAGTATCGGGCCGCCACAGCAGTTTTCGGCAGCAAAATCACCGTGCGCTCAGCATCCCATGTCTGACCATCATCGGTTGATAGATTATAACTCAGCCCCTGATTCTGATGGTCCCTGCCCCACGTTACCAGCACGCGGCCGTCAGAAAGCGTCGTCAAATACCGCCCCTCGGCGTTGTCTCGCTTGTCCGGAACAGCCGGGAAGTCTTTGATCAATTTCCAGTTCTGACCCTGATCCTGAGAGTGCAACAGCACTGGCCCCATCGCCAGCAGCGAACCGTTCGCCGTACGCACAATTTGCTGAAACTCGTGCTGTTTTCCATCCGGCCCCACAACAGGAAAACTCGTGAGTGCACCGGTCTGCGGGTCAAACAGTCGCGGCATTCCCACGCGTAGCGGTAGCAACCACCGCCCCTCACTCCAAGGCAAAACATTATGCCGCACTGCTCCCAGATGCTTCCCGTCAACAGGGCCAATCAAGCGCTGTTCGCTCCAGCTGCGTCCCTGATCCTCACTGATCGAAAAAAGTAAAGCACGCTCATAATATCCGTCTTTCGACTTATCATCGGCGATATAATTCCAGGTCACCAGAATTCGACCGTCAGGCAAAGTATCGGCAGTGCCCGGATAGACCTCGAATTTTTTCACTGCCCGAATCAAATCCGGTCGCTTCGCTGAAGTCGGAATGGGCCGGAGTGTTGACCAGCTCGCACCAGAATCACTGGAACGAGAACACATCAACACGTTCTCACCCTTAAACACAACAATCAAAGTCCCATCGCTGGCACGACAAATGGAGGGATGAATATGACCGCCGATCCGCTGAGCAAGAATCGAAACCGGTTTCTCTTCCGCGTGGGTAACTGGGGTTAATCCCAGCGACAGCAAAACAAGAAACGAAACGAACTGAAGCGATCTCTTCATAGCCTATGCCTCACAATGCACTTTAATTCGATTTTATCACGAATCATCGCGAAGTTGGTTGAACTGCTGGTAACTCTTCCAGGCAATTCGTTGCAGGTCAGTACGATCTTTCTCGGAAAACGTTTTCGTAATCGGTTTTCCATCACGGTCTTTTTCACGCTCTTTATTCTTCCAAAACCGAATATCGGTAATCGAATCCACGGGCAGTCCTTCCGGGCTGCGATCAAACAGCGCCGCGTACAGACAACAGGCCGTCAGATACGCCATCGTCTGATTCAAATGCGCATCGTTCACAAAACGCAACGTCAGATCGGGGCGTTCTGTCTGACAATGCAATCCCGCCAACGACATCGGAGCCGCCGACGCATCAATCTGTTTTGCCAGTGCAGCAATTGCTTTCGCCTTTTTCATGACCGCTTTTGATTCGGGAGGATTTTTCAAAGCCTTCGCGTTTTGAGTATTCGGCGTCGTTTCGTACAAAATGACACGTGCCCCCTGTGCTTTCGCCAGCGCAGCGAATTTCGGAGCATACTGGGCATACAGGGAATCCTTCCCATTCAGATCATCACGATACGACTGCAATACCACAACATCCCATTTCGTCCGCTGTGACTCGAAATCCTTCAGCAGTTTCCGATGACGCGCCAGTGCTCCTTTCGCATAGCGATTCTCCGGATCTTTTGCGGCTTCTTTCAGAGTGGCAATCGTCTGCTCCTGCTCAGCGCGCGTTAAGGCATGCTGCTTGACATAGTTCTGCGTACCCAGGTTCCAGTGATCGACCAGCCGCCGCCCCCCGTAAATGACAGTCGTCGGGTTCAACGTCAAACCGGGATTCCCGGCCTCTGCCATCTGCTTCACGACTTGAGCCAGCTTATGCCGAGCGGTGTAACTGTTTCCAATAAACAGCACATTCAACGTCTCTTTTTTCTCAGCCTCCGCAGCCCTCAAACAGGAACTATCAAGATTCAGAATCAGAAACAGACACAACAATGAGACGATCAATCGAAAACGGTTCAACATCATTCAGACTCTTTCCAGTCGCAGGAGAATTTCAGGACAATTCGAAATAATTTCTAGTTGGTTTCGCTGGATCGCGAGTAGATCTTCACATCATCCACCACCGCATTGCGAGGCACCGCCAGACGCAGCAACCGCTTGGTGGGATGCGCAATTCCTTCCGAAGAAAACGAACCCACTTTTTTGCCATCAATCGAAACCGTCAGCGTATCACCGGAAACGCTGACCAGTAGGTCGTACCATTTTCCCGTTTCCAGTTTGTTCGGAAAACGCTTGGTCTTTGTCTTCAACTTTTCTTTCAAGGCGGCAGGTAACTTGCCGGCTTTTCTCAGCTCGCGCGTTTTCAGTTCCATGTTTCCCGTCTTCAGGTCGGTCAGTTCTACACGTTTTGTACTGATTTTCGCAACGAACAAATGCCCGGCATGCACCGGCTTGTACTTCAGGTCGGCAAAGTTCAGCCCCAGACTGTCCTGTGGATCTTCCAGCATGAATCGCAGCGCAATCGCACCATCTTTGAACTCAGCAGGGTGTGTCACAGAAACGGCGTGGTCTGCCACCTTGTGAATGTAAATATACATGGCCCCGTTTTTGAGATCGACCTGCTTATTCCCTTTCGCACGACTCCGACTGTTCGATCCCCAGCCTTTTCCAATTTCATCTTTGGTTTCCTGAGACTCGTTGCGTTCGAAATCATCTTCAAAAATTAATGTGCCACGCTCATCAGCAAAAACAGGTGCAGACAAACAGACGCAAAGAGTCCAGGCGGAAATAAGTAGTCGTTTCACAGGTTGTTACCTCTTTATTAATAAGTGAGCGCTGACAGGTTTGAAGGAATACGAGACGCGTTCCAACAGCCCCAATTTTCCATTCTACTAAGAATCACCACCAATGCTTTAAAATTTATTGGTAAGCGATTTCATAAATTGTACTTTGATCCGAAATCGTTGTCGCTGTTCCAGTGCGCTTTTTATCACCGACGGTGCTCATTTTCGACTTGACGCCCTCCTGCCGTTTGGAAAGATGGTCCCTTATGCGTCGCGCGCGAGAACACTACTGGTTCAGCTGAACTCCATGAATCCCTGAAAAAAACAGCACCATAAAACCCCCTCGTTTCAGCCATATTCAACAAAAAACAGCCTCTCAAAGTTATGCGGGTCGACACATATCAACACACAACTGCCCCTCCCAACCACGCTCACCACAACGCCAACACACATCTGCACTCCCACGCCAAACAAATCCTACCAGATATCCCCCACCGCGCAGGTAAACCTCCCACATCGAAATCCACAATCTCAACTGAAGCCAATAAGCACTGTCGGACAAGCCGATCAGTGGCACACGCCAGTGGAAACCGAATCCGACAATCTGATCTTTTCAGGCCTTGAATACCATTGCGTGTACCTACCGTGAGTGGGTCGGCACCAGGTAGCGTTTATTGATTGGTTTTGAATGTGATTCCCAGGGCCGCAACCTTACCCAAGTCAGAATTAACCGCGGCTAACGCCATGCGGCTGATCTTGTTTTGGGTACTATGCCAGCAGGAAAGACTTATTAGCCGAAGGGCGTTAGCCCCGGTTCCTTCCATTTGCAAAGAGGCATTCGAATTAATAAATACGACCTGGCCGCCGGTAAAAGCCAAAGTAAACCAGCGTTCCACAAATCCTACCCGATGCCTTCCCCGCACCACAGATAAACATCCAGCACCAGCAGAAACAAAACAGCAGATCAATCAATCGTACCCGAGCGCGTTGATTGGATGATTTCAGACCAGATCGCGCTCTGACTGATCACTTCTCAACTGTGTTCACTACTAAAAACCGCCCTTTCGGGGTGTGAACCAGACTTCTGGAAATGTGGCATACGAATTGCTTTATCAATAAAAGCGAATCCTGAGCATTCAGGCACACAGGCGATGATCTCCAAAACGAAAAGGGAAACAGCGTGTCTCAACAGATAAAAAATATCAGTCCGCCTCTGACAAGTCTGCGATTTAAATCTGCAACCAGTAATTCGTACCACCCGGAGCGAACCAATCGCATGGCGCGTTTCGAACGGCTCACCCACTTTCTGGACGATGCCTTCAAAGTCCCCGGCACGAATTTGCGAATTGGCTGGGATACCCTGATCGGAATCGTACCGGGACTAGGAGACATGATTTCGGCCACGCTCTCTGGTTATCTGATCTATGAAGCGAAACAGCTGGGCGCTTCCCGGTGGGTCCTGGCACGCATGATCGGAAACGTAGCGCTCGATTCCGTGCTCGGCGCGATCCCCCTGCTGGGAGACGTCTTCGACGCCTTCTTCAAATCAAACCGCCGCAACGCGCGACTGCTGAAACAGCACTTGAACCGATAAAATTCCGGTTGAGTTTTCATCGGCGGGGTGGCACTGGTGGCTTGCCACCAGTGAAAGACAGTAAAGGTGTTCCCATCTCTTTTGATTGATTGAAGCCATTCATAGATCGAATATTTTCACACACGAACAAGTCACTGCTTTCATGAAGTTGTGACGAAGGGAGCCCCTCTTATTACCCAAGAGTTTGTTCCTGGATGGGACGTCAACTCTCAACACTGTTGGACAAGCCAACAGTGCCACCCGCCCGCCGGTAAAAACGATCAAAACCCATAGTGATAACATTGATGCGTGTTTTAAAATGTAGCGAGCCGTCTCGCAACCTTTACCGAGATTGGTCTAAACCGCGACTAACGCCGTGTGGCTGATCCGGTTTTTGGTAACTTTCCAATCGGAATACCCTATTAGGAAATTCAGACCACAAAATGAGCGTCGGGTAGCACCGAATGAAATTCGGTGTTGTCGCCAGACAACCGGAGGTCTTAGATCTAGCTGGCGCATCTTTGAGTCACCTGGGAATTGAAAATTCAAACAGAAATCGGTGAGACTCTTTTTCTTTGACCAATCAGAGCGCAACCTCCCGCTCGCTACGCTCGGCCCGAATTACATTCGGTCCTACCCAGTTTCATAGTGATCGGCTCAGCGCCAGGTCGTATTTATTTAATCGGCGGGGTGGCACTGGTGGCTGAGGTTTCATCAACACAAAGTCAACAGTCAGGACATTCAGCCTCCACCCTGACAGAAAAGAATGACAGCCAATATCTATTTTGAATACATATTCAATAAATAGCCGGTCATATCTTGACAGAGCGTTCAAAAAATCGATAACCTATCTGCATGACACGTGGCAGACCAAGAGAATTTGACGAGAAAAAAGCTCTCGAAGCGGCTCTGGAAGTCTTCTGGCGCAAGGGCTACGAGGGTGCCTCCTGTGACGAACTGCTGTCTGCGATGGGGCTGAACGCGGGGAGCATGTATGCAGCCTTCGGTGACAAACAAGCATTGTACGACAAAGCGTTTGAGCTTTACTGCGAGACCGTCTTTTCCAAAGGAGCAGCAGCCCTGGATGGCCCGGGTACTCCGTTAGAAAATGTGAAGGCTATGATTCAGGGTATTTCCGATCATATGTCATCTCCCGAATGTAAAGGTTGTTTTGTAGGCAATACCCTCATTGAATTCGGGGCGGAAAATAAAGAAATTGCCGAAATGGCCCGGCGGGTGATGAAACATTTTCAGACCGCATTGGAGCAAAAACTAAAAGCAGCTCAAGAATCGGGAGAGCTGTCCGAAAACGTTGCCCCTACGGAAATGGCGTTGTTTCTGGTTAATATGGCACAAGGGTTAAACGTAATGGCACGTGCGAACGCAGGAAAAGAAGCAATCCAAAGTATTACCCAAACGGCGTTGGCAATGCTCTAATAATCCTTTTTTTACCCATTTATTGAATGACCTTTCAATTTATTTGCCTATTTAATGAATGATCGTTCAATTTATATGTTTTACAGCGACTGACCGACTTTTTTCTTTTACCAACTGAAACAGGAGCAGACTATGAACACGCTTGATTTCATCAAAATGGGCCTCGAAGCAAGCCGGAACTTAACACTGGGACTGCTTGACGACATGCAGGATGCCCCGCTCACCCAGCCCACGTCCAAAGGAGGGAACCATCCACTCTGGATTCTAGGCCATTTAACTTACTCCGAAGCCAATCTCGTGAATCATGTCATCCTCGGAAACGAGAACCCCTTAATTGACTGGAAAGAGATGTTCGGCAGCGAGCGCGAGCCTGTGATCGATGCGAACAGTTATCTTCCCTGGGACCAGGTTCGCCAAACGTTCGATGAAGTCCGCGCACAAACGATGCAGGTCTTAGACGGGTTTTCCGATGACGACCTGGATTTGCCCAGCAAGAACTGCCCTCCAGGACGTGAGCAGTTTTTAGGTACCGTGGCAGGTTGTCTGCTGGTACTGATGTTGCATCCCACAATGCATCGCGGGCAAGTGGCTGACGCGCGTCGTATGGCAGACCGCAAACCATTATTTGCATAACGCATTGCAGGGAATCACAGCGCATATTGGTGCTGTGATTCCTTTTCAGTTTCAATCAACGACAACAAATTACGGCTGCAAAGGAAGATCCCATGACCACATTTTCTGTCCACACACAAGATTCGGCCCCTGAAGACGCGCATGAAGTTCTCAAGAAAGCTCGGAACAACTTTGGCTTCATCCCTAACTTACTAGGAGTCTTAGCCGAAGCCCCCGTCGCTGCTGAAGCCTATCTGAGCATGATTGATCTATGTCGACGCTCAAGTATGACTCCCACAGAAAGGCACGTCACCTGGTTCGCCGTTAATGATGTACATGAATGCCAATACTGCATGGCAGCTCATACAGCGGTCGCAAGGCTGGAAGAGATTCCGGAAGCCGTCATCGAAGCAGCGCGCAACGGCACTACCTATCACGACGAGCGGCTTCAGATCCTGCGCGAGTTCACGCAAAACGTTGTGAATCAGCGAGGAGTCATTCCCCCGGAAGCAGTGACTCAATTTCTGGACGCTGGATTCACCCAAAAGCATGTCTTGGAAATTATCGTATTTGTTTCCACTAAAGTGCTTTCTAACTACACCAACCATATCGCGGGAACACCACTCGACCAGGAGTTTTCCGCGTGTGAATGGAAAAAACCGAACGAAGTATGAACCTAAACACATCTCAAGAATCCACGATCTTTCCCCCTGCAAATAGAAGCATGAGAAATAGAACTGTCCAAAACAGGACACTGCGATATAATGATGGGTCTGGTAATTTATTTTCGATTTAGTCAGGGAGTAAAACAGTGTCACAAACAGGAATTGAGCCCACTACAACAAGGAACGTTGTAGAGATAAACGGAGCGCCTTTTGAATACGATCATTCTTTTGAGAATGAAGAATTCACCTATTTCTATCAAATTGATGATGGTTTGATTCTAGATACAAGAAAAGTCCCCAAATCGAAAACCGATCTTGATTTTGATTGGCGAAAAATAGGATTTTGAGGTGATCAACGAACGCCAACTTGAGTCGATCGTGCACAATCAAACCGAAGCCAGAAAAATGAGGGAGTGTTCTAACCATGGACGAATTCATGCAGGCAGCAATCGAGGAAGCCGAACAGGGTCTGGCAGAAGGGGGCGTGCCCATCGGTTCGGTGCTGGTTTTTGAAGGCAAAATCATCGGCCGCGGCCATAACCAAAGGCAGCAGCAGAACAGCGCCATTCTGCACGGCGAGATGTCAGCCCTGGAAAACGCCAGCCGCCAGACCGCCCGCGTCTATCGCAACAGTGTGATTTACACTACCCTCTCCCCCTGCCCGATGTGCAGCGGTGCGATTCGCCTGTATCAGATCCCCCGCGTCGTCATCGGCGAAAACCAGACCTTCCTGGGTGACGAAGCACTGCTCAAATCCAGCGGCATCGAACTCGAAGTCCTGCAAAACGAACGCTGCATCCAACTCATGCAGGACTTCATCGCCGCCAACCCCGAAATATGGAACGAAGACATCGGCGAGTGACAAAGCGGTAACACAAAACTGACCAGCAAGGCACCAGCCGGCGCACCTGCAAAATCTCTTCACACTTTGGCTTTTTCGGCTGCAGCCGACATGCGATAGACGCGGGCGGTGCCGTCTGCGTGGGCGACTGCCAGGTGACGACCATCGGAAAACAGATCGAGACCGCGGGCTGCCTTGGCGAGTTTCATGGTGTGGAAGAATTCGGCTTCGCCCGGCTTGCGGAACCAGAGTTCTCCCTTGCCGCTCCGGTCTGCACCGGCTCCAATCAGGAAGCCATCCGGATGAAAGCGGACGCCCCAGGCGATGCCTTGAAACGTTTTGTCCGGTTTGAGCTGGGCGGTTTCTTTGCCGGTTTTCCAGTCGAACAGCATGATAATCGGATCCTGCACGCCGGCGAACGAGTTCACCACTTTGGTAATGCCGGCACTCGCCAGTTCGCTGCCGTCCGGGCTGAACTGCAGGTCGCGGGCGCCCCCCATATCAGCGGCAAATTTATTATCGTAGCCGGTCATCACACTCGCATCGATGCTGCGCACTGCTTTGTCTGCTTTGAGATCCCAGACTTTCATGACGCCCATCAAATCCTGAGACACCAGATGTTGACCGTCCGGATGAAAGTCCGCCGCGTAAACGTGCCGCTCGTGGCCGGCGAACGTATGCAACAGACTGCCGTCTTCGATCTTCCAGACCTTCACCAGTAAATCGTTACCGCAGGTCACCAGTTTTGTCTGGTCGGGAGAAACCCGCACCCAGCGCGCCGACCCTTTGTGAGCCGGAATCGTCATTGTCGGCTTCGGCTCAGCCTCGGTCATGTTCCAGACTTTGATATCCCCGCCCCAGCAGGCGGAAAAAAGCGTATTCCCATCGGCCGAGAAATCAAACGACCGTACCCAGCTCGTGTGCCCTTTTAAAGTCCGCTGCGCTTGTGTCGCCAGGTCCCAGACATGGATATCCAAGTCTTGTGCCCCGGCAACGAAATAACGACCCGTGGGATCGACGCGGCAGGAGGTCAGTGGGCACGAATGCTTGAACTGCGCCACCTCGTGAGTTTTGGTCGGATCAATCGCATAATAAGCGGAGTCGGGCTTAGGAGCGACAAGCACTTCGGTTGTGTTTTTCTGTTTCGCGTTCATGCTAGCAACTCCTTGATGGCATCGGCAGTCGGGTCGCCGATGGGAATCGATCGGCCGGCGATCTCGTGGTCGTTCGTGGAATCAATGCCGAGTGCCTGCAGGTAGGTATGGAACAGGTGGCCGGCATCCACTTCGCGATCGGCGACCGCGGTCCCCTTCTCGTTGGTTTTTCCGATAACCGCCCCCGGCTGAATGCCACAACCGCCTAATGCAATCGACCACGCCGTGCCCCAGTGATCGCGTCCATAGCGAACATTGATTTTGGGAGTACGTCCGAATTCCGAATAGACCATGACCAGCGTGCTTTCCAGCATGCCCCGTTCATGCAGATCGTCGATCAGCATCGCAAACGTTTTGTCGAATTCGCCCAGTTGCTCGAGGTGGAAGTTGAAATTCTCAGCATGGGAATCGTAGCCATGATGCGTCACCTTCACACAGGTCGCATTGTTTTCGAGCAGCGTGCGTGCCAACAGACAGTTCCGCCCGAAATCGTGTTTGCCGTAGCGTTCGAGATCTTTCCCGTCGGGCTCTTTCTCGAAAAATGTTTTCCGGGCCATCAGCTTGGCCGCCTGCTGAAACGACACATCAAACGATTCCGTCATCGATTTCGGACGCCCGCGCCCGAACTGTTTGTTGAACTGCTGCCGCAACTGAATGCGGCGAGCCGCCGCCGTTTGATCCAGTCCTTTGGGCAAGCCTAAGTTTTTCGGTGGTTTGACACCTTCAAATTTCAATTGTCCGTGTTGCGCTCCCAGAAACGCAGACGTGCTGTCGTTGAGTCCGCGGGTCGAGATATGAATATAACCGGGCAATTCGCTGTTTGCCGGTGCCAGATATTTCGAGGCAATCGAACCGATGTAAGGATACTCGCCGGCCCGTCGGCCCTTTTCCATAAACAGACGACCCTGGCTGTGATCGTTGGTTTTCAAATTGATACTGCGCACGATTGAGAGCAAATGCATCCGTTGCGCCGTGTAAGGCAGGAGTTCGGAAATGTGCATGCCCGGAACTGACGTCGGAATGGCTCGAAACGGTCCGCCGAATTCGGTACCCGGTTTGGGATCCCACGATTCCAGCTGGCTGACGCCCCCCTGCAGATACACCTGCAGGATGCGTTTGTGCTGGCCTTGTACTTGTTCGGCAATGGCGGGTGCGCCAGACAATCCCAAACTGATCGCACCGCCGGCGGCACCCGCTAAAAACTGGCGCCGGGCCACTTGATGGTCCAGGGGATTGCATCCTTGATTTCGTCGCATTGTCAGTCCTTCTGCCTGTCAAGCAGGAACACATTGAAAAGTCTTAGTGATTGAAGCGGAATTCATCGGACGAGAGTGCCGCCCAGACCAGCTGAGGTAAACCCATATCAGGCTGATCCTGGCTGGCTTTCAGGTAAGCCGCCACCTGTTCGATTTCTGTCTGCTCGGGTAAACGCGAAAAGACGGCGAGATACAGAGCTTCCGCAATTTCGGGCGCTGTTTTCAGTTTCTTCAGTCGGGCCGTTAAGTTTGTACCGGAAGGTTTTAACCAAGATTGCACCAGCGGCCCGTTTAGCAGGAACAAAGCCTGATTCGCCGAAGCGTCAAACCGCGAAGATTGTGCGCCCACCGTCCCGAAGGTGGTGACGAAGGAAGTCACGTTTCCTTTTAACGCGTCGTGCAGTTTTTCTTCCTGCCACTGTGGGTCGTCTGCTTGCTTTGTCCCTTTTTTAGCGTCTACCTTGGCCTGTTTTGCTTTCACGCTGGCTAGAGTTTTGTCTGTGACACCGGTCGCCTGCATCATCGCCCAGGCAAGTTGCTCGGGAGAGAGCGGTTTCAACAGCCCGACGCCAAAATTGACTTTTTCAGGATATTCCGCGTCTACAGAAACATGGCTGCTGCGCTGATAGGTTTTTGACAGTGCCAGTTCACGTAACAGAAATCGCATGTCAGAGTCGTGTTCCTGAAATGCTTTTGTCAATAGCGCCAACACCTTGGGATGCGAGGGAGGATTGTCGGCATGCCACATGTCGAGTGGTTCCACGAAGCCGCGGCCCATCATCATTGCCCACAAGCGATTCACAATGTTCTGCTGAAAGGCGATGTTGTCCGAATTCGTCATCGCATCCGCTAACTGCAGTCGTCTGCTGTAAACCGGCACCGAACGCACATTTTTGGCCGGTTTGACTTTGTAGAGTACTTTCTTTTTCTCCGGGTCAGGAATTTCCGGCAAGTCCAGCATTCGCGGCGCTGTCTTCCCTTCTTCGTTCGTAAACACGGACGTGAACGTCACCAGCCCTTCCGCTTTTTCGCCGATCGTCATTTTCTTGGTCTTGGGATCTTTGAAGAGATAACTGCGACTCAAAAACGCGTTCAAACCGTGATAGTGCCGCTGCAGATAATCATCCACATTCGGATGATTGTGACACTGTGCACATTCCAGATCGCGACCCAAAAACAGTCGCCCCAGATCGCGGGTTACGACTTCGGCTTTCAATTCCCGATCGAGCAGAAACTTGGCCGCCGGTCGTGTTTTCTCATCGGTGCCGTCAACCGTTAGCATTTCCTGAACCAGCGTGTCCCAGGGTTTGTTTTCCAAAAATGATTTTCGCAGATAGTTCCGCCACTCAGCGGCAGGCACATGTTTGTCGCGACGGCGTTCCATTAACATCGTGTCGAACACATATTGCATCCGCCGCCCATGTTCGGGTGATGCCAGTAGCCGATCGACTAACAACGTCCGTTTTTCCGGTGTTGTGTCGGCTAAAAAAGCTTGTACTTCTTCAACGGTCGGAATGGTTCCGGTGAGATCGAGTCTGACTCTTCGCAAAAAAGTTGCATCATCGGCGAGAGGCGCCGCTTGGGCTTCGAACTCCGGTTTTCCCGCACTGATCAAAGAATCGATCTGTTGATGCAGCGGAACTTCAGCAGAGAACGCAGAAACCGACCCGGCAACCAGCAGGGCCGTGCAGAAAACCAGTTGTGGGATGGAACGTAATCTCATAAGGTCACGCCGTTTAGGTAGGGTTAAGCAAGTAGGGACCGACGGAGGAGCGGCCATATATCGGAGTATATTTATTCTATCGAAATTCAGGGCTCATTTCAACAAAATCTCTGCATTCAGCCATTTTTTCAGCATTTCCCTCACAGGTCGAAATCAGGCGGAATCCAGACTTAGACCGAGATCGCTGATATCCACTGAGCATCAGTAGAACCAACGATCCCTGAGCGATATCATCAAATAAACCTGACGTACAATTGAAGCCGCTTCCAATTCAACACACCGAGATCAGAGAACCATCATGCCCGAATCAAATATTCATCCCACTCGTTTTCAAAACCGTGTCGCCCTGGTGACCGGAGGTTCCCGCGGAATCGGTCGAGCCTGTTGCTTACGTCTGGCAAAAGAGGGCGCCCGTGTCGCCATTAATTATCGCAGCGGTCAGGAAGATGCACAGGAAACACTGAAGCAGATCGAAGCAGCCGGTGGAACGGGCATGCTCGTGCAGGCGGATGTCTCCGACAGCCAGGACGTGGATCGCATGGTCGGGGAGATCGAATCAAACTGGGGGCCCGTTGAGTTGCTGGTGAACAATTCGGGAATCTTCATTTATCAGTCGCACACCGAATTAACGGAAAACGACTGGCGGCAGATGCTGGATGTGAATCTGACGGGAACGTTTCTGGTGACCTGGCGTGTGAAGGAAGGCATGCTGAAAAATAACTATGGTCGCATCGTGAATATGAGTTCGCTCTCCGGCCTGCAGCCGCGTCCGATGTCGATCGCGTATGCCGTCAGTAAAGCGGGCGTGGTCTCGTTCACACAAAGTACCGCGGTCGCCTGGGCGAAAGACAATATCCGCGTCAACGCGGTCGCCCCCGGATTGATCGACACCGAAATCCTGACAGGCGTCAACCAGGACGACCTCGATAAAATCATCGAGGCCACGCCAATTCCACGGATGGGTGAAGTTTCGGAGGTCGCGTCGATGGTATCGTTTTTGCTGTCCGATGAAAGCAGCTTCACCACGGGACAGACGCTCGTCATCAGCGGCGGTCGCTGCATGCTGCCTTGAGGTCATTCAAAGATCCCAGGTAGTATTTCTTAATTCCAATGGACCAATTAAAAGTATGTGAACCGGGGCTAACGCCCTTCGGCTAATAAGTCTTTCCCGTTGTAGAAGTACTTAAAACAAGAACGACATTAGAGGGCATCTCAAAACCTTTTTAATAGTGTAAATAAACACCCAAGAATTACAAAGCTTTCGTAGAGGTAATCGTGATATTCCCAGCGCGTGACAATGCGACGATAGTTGTGGAGCCAGGCAATACTGCGTTCCACAATCCAACGTCGTTTGAAGCGTGGAAGCTTTCGACCATCTTGCGTCGGCGGTTTGACTCTCGATTTTCGATGCGGGCAGATCAGATCGATATTCTTTTCCATCAGCCGTTTGCGCAACGAGTCCGAATCGGCGGCTTTGTCATAAACAAGTCGCTCGGGTTGTCGATTTTGCAATGTGATTTTTTCAAGCAGCGGTTCGATCAGCTTGACTTCGCTACGACGGGCCGATTCTGTGTCGATCGCCACAGGTGTCCCGTGACGATCGACAAAAATCATGACCTTTGTGCCTTTGCCACGACGAGTCGGGCCAACTCTTCTACCCCTTTTTTTGCCGAGGCAAAAGTGCCATCAGCAAAGGTTTCCGAGAAATCAATCTGGCCAGCATCATCCATTCGTTCCAAGATGATTTGCCAGGCAGATAAGAGCCGCCCTTCGATCGTCCATTGCTGGAAACGTCGATGGCACGTCGCTTTTGAGGGATACTCTCTTGGTAAATCTTTCCATCGTGCTCCTGTCACCAAAATCCAGAGAATGCCTTCCAGGCAATCTCGTGGATGGGCTTTTGGACGTCCTCCCTTTTTGGAAGGGGGAGTCCAGGGAAACAGTTTTGCGACTAAAGACCATTGTTTATCGGTCAAAACGACCGGGCGTTCCGTCCTGGACGCTGTTTTTGTGGAAACCCGTTTTCGTTTGGGCCACCAGACCAGCGTCATATACATAAGAAATTCTCCTTTCAGGAGAACACTTCATGCAAAAGACGCGCCAAACCGTTCACTTTTTTTGACGTTATGAGACAACCTCTAGAGTGTTGGCCACTATGAATGATTCATCAGGTAATGTTGCAGTCCTCAGCACTACTAAATAAACACTACCTATGCAATAATTTCTTTGACGACGTGAGCTTCTTCGACACCGGTGAGCCGGAAATCGAGCCCCTGGAATTTGTAACTGAACCGCTTGTGATCGATGCCGAACAGATGCAGCAACGTCGCATGAAAGTCACGCACATGCACCGGATTTTCTGCAGCCGCATAACCGAAATCGTCAGTCGTGCCATAACTCTTACCCCCTTGGACGGCGCCGCCTCCCAGCACCATGGAAAAGCCTTTGATATGATGATCGCGACCGGTCCCCTGAGCCATCGGCGTTCTGCCGAATTCGCCGCCGAAGACGATCAGTGTGTCATCATACAGGCCCCGCTGTTTCAGATCTTTAATCAGAGCCGCGGTGGCCTGATCGACTTCTTTGGCGGTGATCTCGATCGAACGTTTAATACCGCCATGGTGGTCCCAGGCGCGGTGATAGAGCTGCACGAAGCGGACGCCCCGTTCGAGCAGTCTTCGCGCAAGCAGACAATTTGAGGCATAAGTGCCATCGCCGCCTTCGGTACCATAGGCCGCCATCGTTTCCTTCGATTCGTTTTTCAGATCCATCAAACCCGGCACACTGGTCTGCATGCGAAACGCCATTTCGTATTGGCCGATGCGGGTCGCGATTTCGGGATCGTGCACTAGATCATCGAAGCCCCGATTCAACTGATTGACCGTATCCACGAGCCGGCGCTGCTGCTGCATCGAGACGCCCTCCGGTCGATTCAGATACAACACCGGCGCCCCGGTGGCCTGAAACTGAACGCCCTGAAAACGCGAAGGCAGAAAACCACTGTGCCATTGACGTGCGGCGATCGGCTGAGCCTGCCCCCCTTTCCCCACACTGGTCAAGACGACATAGCCGGGAAGATTATCGCACTCCTGTCCCAGTCCGTACAACAACCACGAACCCATACTCGGGCGGCCCGCCTGGGAAGACCCGGTATTAAACAGCGTATGCGCGGGATCATGGTTAATCTGGTCGGTATACATCGATCGAATGATGCACAAGTCGTCGGCCACCGAACCGATGTTGGGAAACTGTGAACAGATCCGCTGGCCACTTTCGCCGAAACTGGTAAAATCAAACTGTGGTGCGAAACATTTGAGCTCGCGCCCCTGCAGCTGCGCCACCTGCTGCCCTTTCGTCAGCGATTCCGGCATCGGCTTGCCATGCATCTCGCGTAACGTCGGTTTATCGTCAAACGTTTCCAGGTGCGAAGGCCCGCCCGCCATACAGAGATGGATCACCCGCTTGACGCGCGGCTTAAAGTGCGGCTTGGAAATCACACCCTGACCGAGATCGTTGGCACTTGCATCGCGGGATAACAGCGACAACAGAGCCGCCGGTCCAATGCCCAGTGCCGATTGACGGAGAAAACTGCGTCGCGAAGAATAAAAGTCAAACATATTGAAAGCGCCTTAATATCGTGTGATCGTTTCGTGCAAGTTCAGAACCGCCCGCGCCACGCTGGTCCAGGCCGCCAGCTCAGCGGGATCGATGTCGCCAGACGGTTTGGCCAGACCGACGGACAAAATGCGTTCCGCTTCTGCCTGTTGTGTTTGGTAAAGTTTCAAGTCTGCTTCATACAGAGACTTTAACAATGTTTTTTCATCGTCACGCGGCGCACGCATTAATGTCTGCTGCGTGAGCCAGTTCAATCGTGCTTCAAACTCCGACTTTGGACTTTCTTTCAGAACGCGGGTCGCCAAAACGCGTGCCGATTCAACAAACGTCGGATCATTCAATAACACCAGTGACTGTAGCGGCGTATTTGAGCGGGGACGCCGCGCCGTACATTCTTCACGGGCCGGCGCATCAAAGGCCAGCAGACTCGGATGAAGAAACGTCCGCTGCCAGTGGGTATATAAGCCACGTCGATACTGTTGTGGGCCGTTATCCTGCTGATAGGTCCGTTTGGGAAAATTCAATTGCGCCCAGTACCCGGCTGGCTGATACGGTTTGGCACTCACGCCCCCGATTTCCTCATTCAACAGCCCGCTCAATGCGAGTGCATTATCACGAATCATTTCCGCTTCCAGCCGCCAGCGCGACTGTCGGGCATAGAGCCGGTTATAAGGATCGCGTTCGCGCAGTGCGTCTGGCAATGCCGAAGATTGTTGATACGTGTGCGAGGTGACCATCAATCGCAGCATGTGCTTGACATCCCAGCCGCTTTCCACAAATTCGGTCGCCAGCCAGTCGAGCAGTTCGGGATGCGTCGGCATCTCTCCCTGTGAACCCAGGTCATCCACCGAACGTGCCAGCCCCTGACCGAACATCAGCATCCACAGTCGATTCACAAACGTGCGTGCGACCAGCGGATTTTCGCGTGCGGTCATCCAGCGTGCCAGATCCAATCGCGTCGGACGCGTGTTTTCAGCGACTTTGATCTGCGACAGAAAATGAGGCACCCCCGGCTCAACAATGTCCCCCGAGTCGTCCATCCAGTTACCGCGAGGCAGCACCCGCATCGTGCGCGGCTTCGTCGCCGACGTCGCTAATGTCGTCACAATACTTTTTTCTAACTGATCTTTCTCTTTTCGTAACTGTGCCAGCTGTGCGCGTTCTTTACTCAATAACGGCGTCGCCTCACGAAACGCAGTGTCGATCTGCTTCTGCTGTTCCGCTGTCCGTTTTTCAGCCGGAAGTGTAACGAGTTCCTGAAGCTGTTCGGAAGCAGAAACCTCCGGTTTACTGATATCGACGTTTGTTGAAAACGAAATCCGAAAACGTCCCAGGTTATGACCCGCGACAAAATTCTGCACCAGACGAATTTCACAGGTGTTCTTTTCGTCCTCTTTCTTCGCAGGCTCTTCGGTATTGAACTCCTCTGTTTCCGGCTTCCCGTTTTTGGGCTCGGTCAGCTTTCCTGCCAGAAGCATTTGCTGGCGTTTTCCGATGTGTGGCAGAATCGCCCAGCCATTCTTATGCCCATTGATGACATATTCGGGTGAATGATTGCCTTGAGAATGGGAAGCCGTCGCTTTCTGCCATTTTACCGGTGCATCATTGACGGTCATTTCCACAGCATTCAGAACCAGGTTCCCATTGCCGGCACGTCCCGGCCCCTGTTGAGGCAGAGATTTATCGGGCATGAGTTCAATCCGCAGCGCGAACGGTTTGTCGTCTGGAAGTTTACTGTCACTGAAATCGAGGACATACACATCTTTTGCGGGATTCTTCCCGCTCGCCAGCACCGAACCATCCTCCAGCACTTTCAGTTTCGCGCCCCCTTCCGAGCGGACCTGCTTCGGCTTCCAGACCGTCCAGCGGTCGGTCCCTGTCTTGATCTCCTGCTCCCACCTGCTTCGGTCCGCCTGTAACTCGGGAGTCGTTTTCGCAAATTCGGTTTCCGCCTGTTTGAGCGAGACATCCAGCTCCTGCGTGCGTTTTGCCTGCGCTTCGGTCGGCACCTGAAGTTTGGCGACGTGGTTCGCACCACTCACAATCCCCTGCTCTTTAATGTCGGCAAAAAAGGCAGCGAAACGATAAAAGTCTTTTGTCGTAAATGGATCAAATTTATGATCGTGGCACTCCGCACAGCCCAGCGTTGAACCGAGCCAGACCGCGCCCGTCGTACGCACCCGGTCCGCGGAGTACTTTGCCAGATATTCCTTGGGCTGAACGCCCCCTTCCGCCGAAGCGCGATTCAAGCGGTTATAAGTGGATGCCACTTTCTGCCAGAGAGTCGCCTCGGGCAGCAAGTCACCGGCCAGTTGTTCGGTTGTAAATTGATCGAAAGGTTTATTACTGTTGAACGCGTTGATTACATAATCCCGGTAAGGCGAGACACTCTGAACCTGATCTCCGTGGTAGCCCAGCGTATCCGCATATCGCACCAGATCCAACCAGTACAACGCCATCCGTTCGCCAAAATGGGGTGAACTCAAATATTGATCCACCAACCGGGAATACGCTTCCTCGCTCGGATCTGCTGCAAACGCGGCAACCACCGACGGCTCTGGTGGCAGACCGGTCAGATCAAACGAGAGACGCCGTACCAGGGTGCGCGGATCAGCGGTCGGACTCGATGCAAACCCTTCCTGTTTCAGTTTGCGCTGGATAAAGCCATCAACGGGATTCACTGTCGCAGCGGCTGTCTTTGCCGGAATATCCGGACGCACCAGCGGCGTCAGCGACCAGTGTTGCTGGTATTGTGCGCCCTGATTGATCCAGTTTCGCAGCAGTTCAATCTCGGCTTTGGTAAGCGGCTTGTCGTGATCCGCGGGCGGCATCAATTCACTCTCATCGGTGGCGAGAATCCGCCGCATCAGTTCACTCTCTGCTGCCTTGCCTGCGACAATCGCACGATGCCCCCCTAAATCTACGAGGGCCGCCTCACGATCATCCAGTCGCAGATCGGCTTCACGCGTCTTTTCGTCCGGTCCATGACAGGCAAAACATTTATCCGACAGAATCGGACGTATGTCGCGATTGAACTCGACGGGAGCCTCTGCAAATGCACCAGCCCCCCGAAAACAAAGGCAAACAGCGATCACTATACTGAGTCTCATATCGCGCATACTCCAACTCATGATAAATCATCAAAGCAACTAAATCTGACACGGAATCCAATCAACGCCTGATTACTCTAGTGTAAATACGCACGGCGGCATTTCCTAGCTCAGCGTTCTCATTTTTCACACTTGAGTATAGACCACACGGGACCCAAAGTGAATAATAAAGCCATCACTGGAAGAGACCGATTTATTTCTGGAAATAGAGGATCATGAGGAACGCGTCAATCATTGAATTCGTCAGACCAAACCAGCATCTGCTGAGACTCCTTTTTCTCGGCCTGATCCTGCTCTCCCAGTTCGCGGGTGCCCAGCCTGCTTTCTCAGAGGAACCGCGATGTGCGTCGCTGGAACTCTTCATCCGTAACGACGATGAAGAGAACACGCAGGTCATCAAGCGAGTCAAAGCGTTCGCGGAAAAAAACGGGCACATCAAACTCTATATTCACAATCTTGATGAAGATAAAAAGCATGACGAACGCTTCCAGCAGATTTTAAAGTATTTTCATCTGGAAACCGCCGAAACTCCGGCTCTGTATGGATGTAATTATCTGCTCAGAAAACTCAAGCCCGATGAAACAACAGACACACGGATCCAGTCCCTGTTAACGGTCTCTATCTATACCAGAGCAGGCTGTGCCAAATGTGCAGCCGCCAAGCAGTTCCTGCCTCTGCTCAAAGAGCAATATCCGGTCTTTCAATACAAGATCTATGATATCGTCAGCGATAACAGCGCGCTGGAACGGGTTCAGAAACTCTCAGAGCGATATGGAAAACAAGCCGTCAGTGTGCCCGTCTTCCATTTCTGCAATAAATTGATCGTTGGCTGGGTGAGTGAACAATCGACGGGCGAGAAGCTGGAAGAGACAATGCAGTTCTGGACGAAGGCCTGCCCGAAAGAGAAACCAAAGGCAAAGCCAGCAGACGAAAATCAGAGTTCCAGCAGCACAGACCAGCTTCACCAATCGCCTGCACTAAATTCTCATAAAATTATCAACGTGTCCTTTGTGTCGAATAGCGCATGGCAATTTCAACACCTCGATTTAAGCGCACATCGGGACTTTCACAGTATCAAGCATTCAGTCAGTATCATTCCCCCCGAGCGACTAGCAAGTCTTTCTGATTCGGACGACGAAGCGTCAGATCCGCTGCCACCGATTCCACCTGCCGATGAGGGGCTTCCCCCGATCCCGGGCGGTGATTCCAGCCCGCCACCACTCCCCTTTGGTCAACCGCCGGTGGTGGCAGGCGAAAAACAGCCCCCTCCCACGTTAGAAGAGGGGGACACCATCGAGGTTCCCTTTCTGGGAGAGTTAAGCCAAAGCCGGTTAGGAATGCCGGCTTTTACTTTTTTAATCGGTCTTGTAGACGGGTTTAATCCCTGTGCCATGTGGGTTCTGCTGTTTCTGCTGTCGTTGCTGGTGAACCTGAAGAGTCGCGCTAAAATCGTGGCCGTGGCGGGCACGTTTGTCCTGATCAGCGGCCTAGCCTATCTGGCTTTTATGGCGGCCTGGCTCAACGTCTTTTTGCTGATCGGCTATCTGCCGACAGTGCAGTTTCTGTTGGGACTCTTCGCCGTGATGATCGGATTGATTCACGTCAAAGATTATTTTGCGTTTAAAAAAGGCATCTCGCTTTCGATTCCCGAATGGGCCAAACCGGGACTCTACGCCCGCATGCGGCGGATTGTGAACGCCGAAAATCTGACTGGCGCGATCATCGGCGCGTCGATTCTTGCCGTGCTGGTCAACATCATCGAACTGCTCTGTACCGCCGGCCTGCCAGCGCTTTACACAGAAGTCCTCACCATGCAGAACTACCCTGCCTGGAAATCGTACTCGTACCTCTGCCTGTATATCGTGGCCTACATGCTGGACGATACCATCATGGTCACGATTGTGGTGGTCACGCTGGGCCGTCACAAATTGCAGGAAACGCAAGGACGGTATCTCAAACTCTTCAGCGGCGTCGTGATCCTTCTACTGGGACTGGTTCTGATGATCAAACCATCGCTGCTGTTTTAAACGTCGGCTGATCCGGTTTTTAATGTTTTCGAGCCGGAATAACTTATTAGCCGAAGGGCGTTAGCCCCGGTTCCTTGCATTTGCTAAGAGGCATTTGAATTATTCAACGCTACCTAGAGCGCATCACATTTAACCATAGCGTGTCTCAATCTAATATACTCAATCCAAATGGCCTTGGAGACGCTACAATAAAACTGGACACAGTCTAGCTCAGAATATCGTGAATCACGGCCCCGTAATCCCGTTCCAGCCGTTGTCGGCCCGGATAGTTTAGTTGCGTCGTATCGAGGCCCATCTGATGCAACACCGTCGCATGCAGGTCGGTCACATAGTGACGATCTTCAACGGCATGAAAACCGAGTTCATCGGTGGCCCCATGAATGTGGCCTCCCTTAATGCCGCCCCCGGCCATCGCCACACTGAAACCGTGCGGGTGATGATCGCGTCCCGAGCCCTGCACGGTACTGTTTCCTTCGCGGTGCTCGGCTCCGGGGGTGCGTCCGAATTCCGATCCGATCACCACCATCGTCTCATCCAGCAGACCACGCAGTTTCAAATCTTTAATGAGTCCGGCGATCGGTTGATCGACCTGCGCTGCAAGTTTCGAATGCAGCCGCTTGATGTCTCGATGCGAATCCCAGGCCCCGGCGTTGCCACGATAACCGTGGAACAACTGAATAAACCGCACGCCCTGCTCCGTCAGACGACGTGCAGCCAGACACTTCTCACCAAAGTCTTTCGTGACTTTATCATTCAGACCGTACAGGTTTTGAACCGACTCGGTTTCTTCCTGAAATTGCATGACTTCCGGAACCGTGGATTGCATCTGAAATGCCAGTTCGTACGATTTGATCCGCGCCTGCAGATATTGATCGTCCGGGTATTGAATTCCGGTTTGCCGATTCAATTTTCCTAAGAGACCAAACATTTTCTTTTGTTCGGCCGAAGTCAGCCTTTCATCAGCCGAACGCACGAAGGACAGCGGTTGTTTTGCGTCGACTTTCATCCGCACGCCTGCATGCTCCGGTCCTAAATAAGCAGAGCCGTGCGTCCAGGCAGCACCGCAACAATCGGCACTGGGATTTCCGAGCACCACATAATGCGGCAGATTTTGATTACCCGAACCGAGTCCATAACTGACCCACGAGCCAACCGTAGGAAACGCCCCTTCGGTGATTTTCCGGCCGGTATGGTAAGTCAACTGGGCACCATGATTATTATCAATCGTCCACATCGAACGGACCAGCGTCAGATCGTCGGCACAGGAACCCATGTGGGGGAACCAGTCGCTGATTTCTAATCCGCTCTCGCCATATTTTTTGAAGCCGGTCTGTAGCGGCATCAGTGATTTATAGATTTTTCGTTTCTGCTTCGAGGGATCTAGCAATACTTTGTTAATCTTGTCTTTATTGAGGACCGCATCTCCGAACGGCGTTTCATCGATCGACTTGCCCGCGTATTTGTTGAGCGCCGGCTTGGGATCAAAACTCTCCAGATGGCTCAAGCCTCCAATCAGAAAGATCCAGATCACCGATTTCGCTCGCGGTGCCAGATGGCGGCCTGATCCGGATTCCGAAGCTTGCAATTCCCCATTCTGAAACAACAGCGATGTCAACGCCATACCGGTCATACCCATACCGGTATCTCCCAGAAACGTCCGACGGTTCATGTGAGGCGATGACATAGTAATCTCTTTCTTATGGAATCAACGTCTGATCGTTAGCGAATCGTGACGAAATCATTATGGTTAAACAGCACGGTAATCAACTTCTGAAACTGATCTTGAGAGGGCGTCCCTTGGCCCCCCTCGGTCCCATCAAACAGAAATTCACGACACAGCTTTTTTTCTTCCGCGTTTGGCAGACGGGAAATAATCGACAGAAACGCTTCCTCAATGAAGGCGTCTACATCGCCCGTGGTCTGTTGTTCGATTTTCGCCGTCAACGCTTCACTGGCAAGAAACGATAACTTACTGTTTGCCAGCGCCAACGCCTGGTGCGGCTGGACGCTCGTCTCACGCATATAACACTCTGAGACACTCGGCCCATCGAAGATTTGAACGAACTCGACCAGTTTTTCGTGCGCGTGTCTCAAATAAATACTCTTGCGGCGAGAATCCTGGGCCTGTTCATTGCTGATATCCGGGCCCCCCAGTTGCGGATCAAGTCGTCCGGGAATCGACAGCAGATTATCGCGGACGATCTCACCTTCCATGCGGCGGGCTGACTTTTTCCAGAGATACAGATTATCCGGGTCAATTTTGGAATTCGCTTTCGAACCGGTGCCCGCCATCCGGTAAGTCGCACTGGTGACGATCAACCGGTGCATCTCTTTCATGCTCCAGTTGCGTTTCATCAGTTCCGCAGCCAGCCAGTCCAATAGTGCCGGGTGCGTTGGTTCGCGTCCGTTGCCGCCAAATTCATTTACCGTTGGGACAATGGGCTGACCGAAGTGCCGCAGCCAGATATGATTCATCGCCACCCGCGCAGTCAGCGGGTTGTTCTTATCTGTCAACCAGCGGGCAAATGCCAGACGACGCCCCGAACTCTGTTTCGGATACGTCGGCTGTTTGCGCGGCGTGTACTTCGTCGTCACTTTCGCCTGAGCCGCTTCTTCTGCTTTCTTCAGACTTTTTTCTGCAGCCTTGTGCGCTTGATCGGCTTTCTTGAGTTGTTGTTTCGCTTTGCTGATGGCTGATTTTTTCTTTCCTTTTTCTGCCTTCGCCAGCGTCTGTTTCGCCTGCTCCTGTTTCTCAACCGCGGACATCAACTTCCATTGCGCGTCCTTGAGCGCCGCCTCGCGCTGTAACTGCACCAACTCTTTGGCAGCGGTCTTCCACGCATCCGATTTCTTATCTCCCGCGGCTTCCATCTCTTCAATCGCAAACTGCGCTTCTAAGACGGCGAGCGCACTCTCGGCAGCCAGACGCTGTTCCGGCTGCTTTGCCTGCTCCATCGCACCACGCATCTGGGCCAGGAAGTCCTGTTTGACGAAGTCCCGTCGCGCCGGTTGACTGGCCACCAGAGGCAGGGAAACCGGTTGTACTTCATACGCGCCCCCCAGGAACTTCGGTACCCCGGGGGGAATGCTTTTATCTTTGACGGGCCGCCGCTCATCCCCTTTTTCGAAGAACCAGGTTTTGGCAGTCACCGATTTATCATAGGCCCGCGGAATCCCATTCTCGGAGGTATCCAGCACGCCTTCCACGCGATCGGTGCGTACATGATAAGTTTCAAACACCGCACGCATCTGATAGTACTCGTCTTGCTTGATCGGATCGTACATATGATCGTGGCACTTCGCACAGCCCACGGTAATCCCCAGAAAGGCCTGCGAGGTATGCTTCACCACATCGTCCATCCACTGGTCCCGGACGGCGTGATAGTTGCGTGCCAGAAAGCCGGTTGCGCGCAAGGTATCCCAGTCGTCGGGTTTCAATTCGTCCGCAGCCAGCATCTCGACGACCATCTGATCGTAGCCCTTGTCGGCATTCAACGATTCAATAATCCAATCCCGCCAATGCCAGATATGCCGCTGGCTCACCCGGAGCGCCTCTTTATAACCGGCCCAGTCGCTGTACCGCCAGACATCCATCCAGTGGCGTCCCCAGCGCTCGCCGTAAGCGGGATGCGCGAGCAACCGATCCACTGCCTCTTCGTAGGCCCGTGGATTCGTTTCGCTCTCTTTGAGAAACGCACGAATTTCTTCCGGCGTCGGATTCAATCCGATCAGATCCAGAGAAACGCGTCTTAACAAAATTGATGCCGCCGCTTCACCGGCTCGTTTCAGGCCTTTCTGTTCGTGACCGGCGGCGATGAAATGGTCGATGGGATTCCGTGCCCAGTCCGCATCTTTGATTAGCGGTACTTCAGGGCGTTTCACCGGTTTGAACGGTTTCCAGGCATAACGATTTTGATACTCGCTGAATTCAGCGGTCAACGTCTTCAGCTTTTGAACTGCCGCCGCATCGGGATATTTGGTTTTGTCACCGGGAGCCGTTCCGACCAGAATTTCCTGCAGATTGGAAAAGCCGTCTCCGTCGGCATCCTGGTCGGCGAGCAATTTCAGCCGCAGCGCGATCTCGGGATCGCGATTCGCTTCGCTCAGTTTTTCCCCTTCGAGCCGCAACTGCGTTCCAAACGGATTGTGCGGAAAGTCATCCAGCGACTCAGCCCCTTCGGCATGGGCCCCCACGTGACAGACGCCGCACGAATTCAGGTTCTTAGAAAGATAATTGCCGAAGTAGCGGGTAAACGCACGGCGGTTCGCTGGATTCGCCCAGGCGGGAGTGCAGATTCCCCATCCTGAGACCAGAAGCAGCACACAAATCACTCGTTTGTTCAATCCGTTCATATTTTAACCATCGGAGTTCTACGCGAATGCAGTTGACAAAAAAGTCACAGCAAAAAGACGCAGATAAATCAGGGTTATCAAATTCGGCACTGCGAGCAAAAGCGCTCACATCGCGGGCGAGAATACAGGTAGGAGAGCGAGGCATCCTGTTGAAACATCTGTCCTCAACAGAACACACGCATCAATAGAATAGCATATCAAAATTTCAGGAAAATGCCAGAGAAAACTTCGAACTGAGCCAGTTACCCTGCTTCCCTAATCCGTATTCTTCAGTTCACGGTTTTCTAAAATTTCAGGAGCAAAATCAAAGCGTGATCACCGCTCCCGTCTGTGCCGACTCTGTCGCCGCCGCCATCCAGGCGACAGCCGCACACGACTCCGCTGGTGTAATCCGCTGTGGCGTCTCGCCGCTGCGAACACATTTAGCGAAATAACGCAGTTCTTCCTGTAACACGCCAAAATAGCTGCCCAACGGACGCGGCCAGTACATCGTATCCGGCAGCTTGACGCCTTGCGCATCGTGTATCGCCAGGCCCGCCTCGCCGCAGTTGATATACAGTGCCCCTTCAGTACCGATGATTTCCATGCGCGCGTCAATCGTATACGGTGTCGTTTTCGGTAGATGCCAGACCGACTCAACCACCGCAACCGCGCCACTATCGAGTCGCGCTATCGACCAGCCAGCATCCGGATATTTACTCTGACCAGGATGCACTTCCTGCGCATAGACCGTGGACACATTCGCCTGACTGAACCAGAGCATCAGGTCCGCGTCATGAATGCCGTCCCCCATCAAAGCCGAAATATTCTCGAGCGCGGTCTCGCCGATTTCCTTCGATAGATTCCGTCGTGCGTGCATCGAAATGATGTCTCCAATTCGCCCCTCCTCGATGGCCTGTTTGGCCATCGTCACCCGCGGATCAAAGCGGCAAATATGACCGACCATCAAAAAGCCGTCTGCATTCCGGGCGGCTTCCATGATTTGCTCACAGTCTGCCAGCGTCGGTGCCATCGGCTTTTCCAGCAACACATGCTTCCCGCTGCGCAAAGCGTCGATTGCAATCTCGCGGTGATCATTGATGTGCGTCGTAATGCTGACGACATCAATCTCGGGGTCCGCCAGCAGCTCACGATAGTCAGTATACCGCCGTTCGACTCCCAACCGATCGCTCACTTCGTTCAACCTGTCAGGGCGTCGCGTACAGAGTGCCGCCAGTTCAATCTCCGGCATTTCAGACAGATTGTCGGCGTGGACTTCTCCAAACCACCCCAGACCAATCACAGCCCAGCGAACATTGTTTGATTGACTCATGGTATCACCTCAATTGGCTCAGGACGTCGAACAGATAGATTCGGAATTAGTGATGAGACGCACCCGCGGCATTTACACAATGGCACCCTGCTCTCGCAGTGTCGAACGAAGTAACTCAACATCCACTTCTCGTGGAGTCACACCTTGCTTGATCGACAGACTCGCCGCGGTACCTGCCGCCTCTCCGGTCGCATAACAGGGCGGAATGACGCGAGCCGAAGCGGCGCCTTCATGGTCGGCGGAGATCGGTCGGCCGGCCACCAGCAGATTATTCACCTGTCGCGGCACCAGACAGCGGTACGGTATCTCATAATGGTCGGCATGAATTCCTTCCAGTCGCCCCCGCGGTCCCTGCGGATCATGAATGTCAATCGGATACGAACACTGGGCGATCCCATCCTCAAACTTATGACCTTCGAGTACATCCTGACCGTTGAGCACATAGTCTCCCAGAATATGCCGCGTTTCGCGAACACCAACCTGCGTTCCCGTCGCGATCAACTGCGCATGTTCCAGTCCGGGACAGTGGGAACGGAAAAAGCGGATCAACTCCCACGCTTGACGCCGCCCTTCGATTTCCGCTCGCGACAGATCATCGGGGTTGGTCCCGTCCACATTTTGAATACGCGTCGAATTCACCCGCCATTGACCGGGCGTCGGCTCGCGATAGATATTCAGAAACTCGCGTTCCAACGTCCATTCGCCGCGTTCTCGCGCTTCCTTCACAATGCACTCAAACAGACGCTCCCCGGGATGCAACTTTTCGTGTTCCCGCATCCAGGCTTCCACACGCGCATCATCGACATTTCCTATCGTCAGAAACAACGTGACCGGCATCATCTTGCCATCTTCACGTCGGCCCACTTCAAACGGCGCCCCTGCTTTCGCAGCGATATCACCATCTCCCGAAGTATCAATCACCACTTGGGGGCGCAGCAATCCCAGGCCGGCCTTATCAAGGATGATGATATCGCGAATTCGTTCCCCATCCATCACGACATCAACAAACGACGTATGAAAACGAATTTGCGCACCGGCATCACACACCATTTCCAGAGTCGCCATCTTCAAAGCTTCAACGTGAAACGGCGTCACGTTGGCATGTCCCAGTTCGATAAACGAGGCCCAGGCAGAACCGGCTTCTGTCGTCGCAGGATCGACGGCGCCTCCCATCGCCACCATGCGATCGATGACTTCCTGAAACAGTCCCGCAACGAGTTGGCGTTTACCATCCGGAGTATACGACGTCATAAAAGGACCGACCATCCCGGCCGTCGAGGTCCCACCGAGAAAACCATAGCGTTCAACCAGCACGGTCGACGCTCCATTCCGCGCGGCCGCTGCCGCAGCAGCCACCCCGGCGGAGCCACCACCGATCACAGCCACGTCCACGGAAGCACGTAACGGAATCTCCCACGTGCGACTGATTGTTTCCGGCAGGTCTGACATAAGTACCGATTCCTCTAAAGTGACTTTGATTGATTCATCACTTTAGAAAATAGCAATAGTCTCAGAGAGTCGCAACGCCGCGGTCAGACATCGCTTTCTGCGACCGGAGCGGTCTGCTCCGTTTCTTCGCGCTGATACAGCAACCAGTAGGTCACCGGAATCACTATCAGTGTGAACATGGTTGATGTCAGAATGCCGAAAATGATTGCCCAGGCCAACCCGGAAAAGACCGGATCGAGCGTGATCACCCAATTCGCCAGCAGCGTGGTGCCCGCTGTCAGTAAAATCGGTCGCGTGCGAACGGCAACCGAGCGAATGACCGCTTCCTGAAGCGGGAAGCCTTCTTTTCGCGCCAGGTGAATAAAGTCAATCAACACGACCGAATTCCGCACCACGATTCCCGCCAGCGCAATCATGCCGATCATGGCTGTTGCTGTGAAGAAGACCGGATTGGGATACCCGCCCACCGGCACATCCATGATTACGTTCAGCAACCAGAAGCCGGGCAAAATGCCGATTAACGTCAGCGGGATCGCCAGCATGATCAACACCGGCAATGTCCGCGAGCCGGTTTGAAACATCAAAATAATAAAAATACTCAGTAACGCTGCTGCAAACGCGAAGCCCAGATCTCGAAAGACATCCAGGGTAATCTTCCATTCCCCTTCACCCGCCCAGTTCACGGAATAGCCGGCGGGGATCCACCAGCCAACCCATCCACCTGGTGACATCCACGTGCGGTCTTCCACAGGTCGCACCTCACCTGAATTCTGGACAGGACCTGTTTGCCGATCGGCTTCCAAATCCAGAATCGCATCGGCCGGCGGTCGGCCGGCGACTTCCGCATAGACGTATACAACGCGTTTCAAATTTTTATGATAGATGGTTTTGTCTTCGAGTGTTTTCTTGAATTTTCCGAGCGCCCCCAGTTGCACGACCTGACCGCCGCTCCCCTGCACATAGAGTTCTTCCAGATCATCAATGGCAGACCGGTTGGACCGCGGCAGCTTAAGTTCGATCCAGAGCGGCTCCACCTCATGCGGCAGATGCAGGACCGTTGATTTATCTCCGTTGAGTGCGATGCGAATCGTTTCAGCGACCGCTTCTGTGGAAATTCCTGACAGCGCCGCCTTCGGTTTATCGACGTCAAACACCCAGCGGATCTGATCCTCTTCGGCACTCAAGTCGACATCTACCACACCCGGTTCGCCAGCCAGACGACCTTCCACTTGACGGGCCACATCGATCAGATCGGAATACGTTTTTCCCGGAGGCCCATAAACTTCCGCGGTGATCGTTGACAGTACCGGAGGTCCCGGCGGCACTTCCACCAGCTTTAATTTTGCCCCCAGTGTGTTGGCCAATTCCGTTAAGGGCTCACGGAGACGCAAGATGATTTCGTGAGACTGGGCAACGCGATGATCTTTCCCAATCAGATTCACACGGATGTCGGCTAGAGAAGAGGCGTTTCGCAGAAAGTAGTGCCGCACCATTCCGTTGAAGTCCATCGGCGAAGCCTGCCCGACGTAGATTTCATAATCGCGTACTTCCGAGACACCGCTTAAATATTCGCCGATCTGCGTGGCTGCGGCGGCCGTCCGTTCGAGAGAGGTCCCTTCCGGCATATCCAGCACCACCTGAAATTCATTCTTATTGTCATAAGGCAGCATTTTGACAGGCACCAGCCGCATGACCGGCAGCGTCATCGCACCGATGAGCAGTAATACGATTCCAAACAATACCCCCCAGGAATAAATTCGCCTGGAGAGAATTGGCCCGAGAATCGCACGCGACAACCGATACAACGGCTGTTTTGTCAGGTCATAAGAACGTTCACTCTCTTCCTTAGTTTGTGAAAGTTTCCTGAGAGAGACCATCGCCAGCCAGGGCGTAATCATAAATGCCACGAATGTTGAAAACGTCACGGTCAGCGGCACGTTTAACGCCATCGGCGCCATGTAAGGGCCCATCATGCCGGTAATAAATGCTAAAGGCAAAAAGCTGACGATGATCGCCAATGTGGAAAGTATTAACGCGGGGCGCACTTCCTGCACCGCACGCAACACCGATTGACGCGGCGGTAGAATTCGCATCGCAAAGTATCGGGCGATATTTTCGACGTCTGTAATCGGATCGTCCACCAGCAGTCCTAACGCCAGAATCAGCGCGAACATGGTTACGCGGTTGATCGTATATCCGGCGGTCAGATTGACGAACAACGTCAGGCTGTAACAGACGGGTATCGCCAGCGCAATCACCAGCGCCGCTCTCCAACCGATCACAAACCCAATCAGCGCAATCACCGTCAGCACGGCGACAATCAGACCTTCGACCAGTTCGTTCACTTTTTCATTAGCAGTCTCGCCGTAATCGCGGGTGATGCGATATTCAACGCCATCAGGTAAGTGGGTGATAGACAGCGCTTGCAGTCGCTCTTCCACCGCTGTCGCCACCCAGACCGCATTTGTCCCCTTCCGTTTGGCAACGGAAAGATGGACGGCGGGATACAACTGGTCTTCGCTGGCATGCGATTCATCTGCGGCTCCGAAGCCGATCCAACTGTAACCTTCGACTTCAGCCGGACCATCCACCACCTTCGCGACATTTTTGAGGTAAACCGGTCGGTCTCCCGATACATTCACCACGATATTTTCCAGATCGGACACATCCTTGATAAACGTACCCGACTCAACAATGAACTGCTGGTCCTGTTGTTCAAATTCCCCCGCCCGAATCATCACATTGCTGACCTTGAGCGCATTACGAATCTGCAGAGGTGATGTCTTGTGAGCCGCCAGTCGCTGCGCATCGAGCTCGACACGAATCCGCCGCGGACGGCCGCCGACCACTTCTACACGGTTGGTGTTGGGAATCGCTTGCAGTTCAAGCTGAACTTCTTCGGCGATCCGGCGTAATTCGTGGTCGCTGTGAAGTTCGGGATCCTCACTCCAGAGCGTGGCAATCACAATCGGAACATCGTCCACTTCAATCGGTTTAATCACCCACGAGGTGACCCCCGGCGGAATCAGATCGGTCGATGAATTGATCTTGTTGTACAGCTTCACCAGAGAGTCTTCCCGATCCTCACCGACATAAAATCGGACTGTGACCACACACTGACCGGGCTTGGACATCGAATACAAGTACTCCACGCCATCAATCTGGTACAGCAGCTTCTCCAGTCGATCCGTGACCTTGGCTTCGACCTCTTCGGCTGACAGGCCGGGCGCACTCACAAAGACATCCGCCATCGGGACCACGATCTGTGGTTCCTCTTCACGAGGCGTCAGCCATAAGGCGGCAGCGCCTAACATCAGCGAAACAATAATCAGCAGAATCGCCACGTCGCCACGCAGAAAGACTTCCACCACACGCGTCAGGAAACCAACATTTTCGTCGGAAATCTCATCCCGCTTATTTGTCATCGGTGCTGGACTCCTTCGCTGGAGAATTCGGTTTCAGAATCACCTGCTCTCCCGCCTGAAGGCCGCTTAAGACCTCCTGGCGACCGGGAATGCCGACTTGTCCGGTTTTGATAAAACGTCGTTCCAGAGTTCCATCGGGACGAAGCACATTCACAAATTCGAGTTGACCGATGCGCTCGATCGCATCCATATCCAGACAAAGATGCTTGCGACTTCCGGCGGGAATCCGCAGTCGGCCGAACATTCCTTCATACAGATCTTCCGAACGAGGCAAACTGGCTTTGACCAGAAACGAGCGACTGGGCGCATCCGCCTGAGGCACAATTTCGTCAATCGTCGCGTTGAACTCACGGTTCAATGCATCCACATAGACCTTGAGTTCATCCCCGGGCCTCAGTTTGACGGCCAGATGCTCCATCACTGGTGCTTCGAGCCTCAAGGAAGTCGCGTCATATAATACCAATAGTGGTGCCCCCGGATTCGCGATGTCGCCCGGTTCAGCAAAGCGATCCACAATTCGACCGTTCTTCGCCGCCTTGATCGTGGTATAGGATAATAAGATTTCCGCTTCCGTAACCGCCTGTTTGGCGCGTGACTCTTCCGCTTTCGCCACTTCCAGTTGCCGCTTCGCCCGATCGAAGTCAGACTTCGTCACCACGTTCTTTCTCAAGAGTGTTTCAACTCTTTTAAACTCTTTTTCCGCCTCGTCACGGGTGGCGGTTGCGGCTACCAGTGATTGTTTCGCCTGACTCAGACGCGCCTGATACTCTTTGGCATCCAGCACAATTAACGTCTGCCCTTTGGTGACCTGATCCCCGGCTTTCACGTTGATCTTTTCAATCGTCGCCAGAACCTTGGACGCCACAATCGTGCGACTCGATGCTTTGAGCGTTCCGACCGCTTCCTCAACATAAGGTTTCGTCACCTCATGCACTTCGGATACCGGCTCGGTGGTATGCCGCCGCACGCCTCGTTCATGCCAGTCTGATTTCACCTTCGGCTCAAACATCCCCGAAAGCCAGGCAATCGACAGTACCAGCACGACAAAACCCGCGACCACCAGTAAGATACGGAAGAAGATGATCAAACTTTTGTGAGCGAACATTAGCTTCATCTCTATCCCTTTTCCATTAGATACTCGAATCAACGGTCCTCAGAGTGCTGCCTGCCAAACACGACATATCGTAGTATCACGACATTATAACACATCACAACCCGCTTTTCAAGCCTGCATTTCTCATCTGATCTAACCAATCGTATCAGATTCTTGTCAAATAATCATTGAATCATACTCGGCTCGACTCTGGCTTCATGCGCGTTACCACTGCCTAACCTCAGGACAATGACCGCTTCTTAGAAGTTTTGCGGGGGCTCCTCAGCCAGTAACCTCACCGTTCCTGAAGTCTTGAACTAGCAGCAGCAATGCAGTAAGTTGTCACAAACATCGTTTTAATCAAACTTGGCTCACTTTTCCGATTCCGCATCACAAGTGGCTTATTCGCGCATAGCAAGGAATGACATATGGACGTAACCACCATACTGGTGGAGACTCATATCCTGGTCGAGATATTGCTCATCATGCGCGTCATCCTCAGGCCGCATCGAGAGCCGACCTCGCGACTGGCCTGGATTGTGGTCATTGCGACGCTGCCCGTTGTCGGTATCCTGGCCTACCTGTTCTTTGGTGAAGTCAACATCGGCCGCCGCCGTATCACCCGCATGCAGCACGTCATCGGACGTCTGCCCCCCTTTCCTGCAGACGCGGGTGAAGCTGAAAAACCGGGAATCGTTGAGGTACCAGATCGCTACGACCATCTATTCCGCGTCGGTCAATCCATTAGTGGCTTCCCTGCTGCAGAAGGCAACACGGCTCAACTGCTGCCAGACTCGAATGCGACGATTGATGCGATGGTGGCTGATATCGACGCCGCTCAAGATCATGTGCATTTGCTGTTTTATATCTGGCTGGCCGACAACAACGGCTGCAAAATTGTGGAGGCGCTCAAGCGGGCCGCGGCACGCGGTGTGACGTGTCGGGCGATGGCCGATGGACTCGGTTCACGGTTGATGATCAAATCCCCGTATTGGAATGAGATGAGTGAAGCGGGAGTCCATGTTGCCGTCGGATTGCCGATCGGGAACATCCTCTTGCGTCCGTTCGTCGGACGGATTGATCTGCGCAATCACCGTAAGATTGTTGTGATTGACGGGGACATCACCTACTGCGGCAGCCAGAACTGCGCCGACCCGGAATTTCGTGTGAAACCCAAGTTTGCCCCCTGGGTCGATGCCGTCATTCGCTTTGAGGGACCAGTCGCACTTCAGAATCAATATCTGTTTGCCAGTGACTGGATGACTTATGTGAACGAAGACCTGACCGACCTGCTGCATAAATCGGTCCCGCCACTGCAGTCTGGCATCCCCGCACAAGTCATCGGCACGGGACCGACCGTGCGCTACTCTGCTATGCCGGAAGTCTTTGAATCCCTGATGCATACCGCCCGTCGCGAACTGATCATCACAACTCCCTATTACGTCCCCAACGAATCGATGCAGGACGCGCTCTGCGCAACCGCATATCGGGGTATTGACACGACTATCATCTTTCCTGCGCGGAATGATTCCCGGGTTGTCGCGGCTGCCAGTCGCAGTTATTACGCGGAGTTACTGGCGGCAGGCGTCAAAATCTTCGAATACACCGAAGGCCTGTTACATACGAAATCGCTCACCCTGGATGGTGAGGTCACGCTGATCGGATCTGCGAACATCGACCGTCGCAGCTTCGATCTTAACTACGAAAACAACATTCTGTTTTACGATCCCGCACTGACGGCCACGGTTCGGGAGCGGCAGCAGGAATACCTCGCGCATTCGATCGAAGTCACAGCAGACGCTGTAGCAAACTGGTCAACGCCACACCGATTATGGAACAACACCGTCGCCATGCTCGGCCCGGTTTTGTAGCACAGAGATCCCTGGACTACATCACCAGCCAGAGCCAGCCCGCTGCGATGGATAAGGTGAGCAGCGTCACGGGAATACCGACCCGCGCATGAGTTTTAAAGCTGATCTCGACGCCATCCTGCCGTGCCGCTTCCACCACGATAATATTCGCGACGCTGCCGACAATGATCAGGTTCCCCGCCAGCGTACTGCCCAAAGCAAGCATCGGCCCGACTTCGGCCCCCGGTACGATCTGCAGCAGCAACATAATCGCCGGCACGTTGGAAACCAGGTTACTCAGAATCGCCGTCGTGACAAACAAGTGAGACGGCTGATCGAGTGAAATGCCCGCGGCTTCCGTCTGGGAAACCAGCCACTTCAAGCCGCCGGTCAGCTCAAACGACTCATTGATCATAAACAGACTGATAAACAGCACCAACAGCGGCCAGTCCACCAGCCCCATGACTTTGCGGGTATAAAACTTCCGGCTCATTAACAGAATCCCCGCCGCTCCCAGTGCCAGCAGTTCGCGCGGCCAGGGCGCAAAGACGAAACACCCGATCAAGACAACCAGAATCAGTACACCTTTCCCCGTCTGCCAGCGATCAAAGCGAGTCTCCGTGTCGTCAAGAATTTCTTTTGCTTCAATCAACCACTGCCCCTGATACAAGTGCCTGATCACAGCCCAGACAACCAGCAGTCCCAACAGACAGGGTGGGACTGCGATCAGAAAATAGTGATTAAACGAAAGCTTGAGCGATTCCCCGATCAGGATATTCTGCGGATTCCCGATCAATGTGGTCGCACTGCCAATATTTGACGCACAGGCGAGTGCAATCAGAAAGGGAACCGGATTCAGCTGCTTACTGAGACACATCCGGGAGAGCAACGGCGCCACAGCCAGACAGACAACATCATTCGTCAGTACGGCACTTAATGCCGCGGAGACACCAATTACGACTCCCAACAACGTTGCGGGCGCCATTTCACACATCACCACACGCCGCGTGATCAGAGTATAGAATCCCCCCAGACTGAATTGAGCGGAAACCACCATCAGCCCGAACAGCAGCGCCAACGTAGGAACGTCGATCGCATTCAATGCCTGCTTCTCACTGAGACTTCCACCAGCCAGTAGCAGAATCGCCCCCAAAAGAGCAGCACCGGTCCGATCGACCCGCAGTCCGGGAATTCCCCCCAGCAGCATGCTCAGGTAGACGCCGATATAGACAACAATTACAAAGGTGCTCATTCCCCATCCTGGGTGAAGTGTGAGAAAGCGAAGGCGGATTATAGGAAAATCGAAAAACAACGGTCAAGCTGGGTTTTCACGCTCTCCAGCGGCTTCGCGGCATCATTTTCTTCACACTCATAAAAAATTGAAAAGTGCCCGGTTTTCGCAGTCGCACGATAGAATCACAGTTGATATGATTCGCTCCTGTCCGACTAAAAAGGAACCCGCCCTGGCGCAATTGTGTCGTGAGTGAAGTTGCGTCCTGTTTTTGCCGGAATGGACAGCTCTCCCATCAGCAAAAATCTGAACGAGATTCCGGTTCCCGATGTCGCTATATGTTCCATCCCCAGGCAAGTCAGTACAAATTCTTAGAAGCGCCAAAACCAGATTTTCAAGGATAGATGTTACGTGTGGTCTCTGAAAACGGCACAACGGGCCATTATTGTGGCCGGTTGCCTCGCGATGATTTACACGCAGTTGACAATGTCACCCGCGACGATTGAGTTCGCGCGTTCCCTCGGTGCCACCGGCTTGCACATTGGTATTCTGGGGGCGCTCCCCACGCTGATGCTGTTCATGCAGTTTGTGGCGGCGGTACTCGCAAATCACCTGCAACATCGCCGCTGGGTCTGGTTCTCATTCTGTATCGTTCAAAGACTGGTTCTGATCCCGGTGGCTGTTGGCCCCTGGCTGTTTCCTGAACTATCCAGTCTGACTCTGCTTTGGGGGCTGATTTTCCTGACGGCCATCAATCATGCTCTGATCCATTTTACCACGCCTTTATGGCTCTCCTGGATGGGAGATTACCTGCCGCACAAAGGGCTCAACCGTTACTGGGGCATTCGCCAGTTATGGATGTACTGGAGCGGCGCCCTCTCTCTGTTAGGGGGGGCCTTTTTTCTGGCGGAAAGCGGTTTGAATATCCAGCAGGGCTTCGCTGTATTGATCTGCCTGGGTGGAGTGTTCGGGCTGGTCGACATTCTCATCTTTCTCAAAGTAGATGAGCCCCTCGTCACCAAGGTCAAAGACCCCAAACTGAAAGAAGTGCTGCTCACTCCATTTTACGACAAAAATTTCCGTTCATTTATTTCCTTCACCTGTTTCTGGCATTTTGCCGCCATGCTGGGTGCGCCGTTTATCAGTTATTATCTGCTCGATTATATCGGCATGGACGTCTTCCGTCTGTTATTGTTGTGGACCTGTTCCTGGATTGGGGGCGCCCTCTTATCCAAACGACTGGGGTCTATGGCAGAGCATTTCGGCAATCGGCCGATGCTGATTCTGTGTACGGCGTTCAAATCGACCAATATGCTCGGCCTGTTATTATTACCCCGCGATCCCACGATTGCGTTCTGGATCATGGTCCCCGTTTTCATTCTTGACTCTCTACTGAATGCGGGCATCGCCATTGCCAATAACGGCTTCATGCTGAAAAATTCACCAGCGGAAAACCGAACTATGTTTATCGCCGCCGGTACCGCCGTGGCTGGCATGGTGGGAGGGCTCACTTCCATCGCCGCCGGTGCATTCCTGGTCCTCAGCTCCGGATGGAACTTCCCGCTCCTGGGCATCGATTTCAACAATTTTCATATTCTGTTTACAATCAGCCTGCTGATGCGACTGGTCGCCGCCGTGCTTGCTCGAACCGTTCGCGAGCCGGAATCCCACTGGACGGCACAGGTCGTCGTACAGCTGGTGGGAGTCACCCCGTTTCGGATTCTCCGGTTTCCGGTCGGGCTCTATCGCTCTTTTCGTTCCGACGAAGATCCGGACCAGGCGCTCAAAGCAAAACGGAAGCGGAAACGTCGTGCGAGTTCCGCGAAAAACAAGAAAAGCTAAGCGAAACAACCAATGTGCCCTGGAAATGACAAGGCGCATCGTAGAGCAGGAACGAAACGCTCCGCCCCCCAATCATTCGCAGAAGCAACGTTCTCGACGGCACTCCTGCCAATTCATGAACTAGCCAATCAGTTCGGGAATCGGTTTTCCCTGATCCGCAATAATCGGCGTGGGACGACCGTTGAAATCTTCAATCAGCACATTGGCAGAATCAATGCCTAAGTGATGATAGATCGTCGCCAGGAAATCGCCGGCACCGCAGATCCGCTCGATCGAGTCTTCGCCGAACTTGTCTGTTGCGCCAATAAACCGCCCGGTTTCGATGCCGCCACCAGCCCAGATATTGGAGAAGGCCCGTGCCCAGTGATCGCGGCCAGGCTGCTTGGTGCCAGCCGGGGCACTCGCATTTCCGGCACCCGTACTGGGTTGATAGTTAATTTTGGGAGTCCGCCCAAATTCTCCGGTCACCACCACCAGTACGCGTTCATCCAGACCACGCTCATAAATGTCTTCAATCAGAGCCGAGACGGCCTGATCGTAGGCTTGCGAACGAAACCGAAGCGCATCGAATACATGATGGTTCACGGCATGGTCGTCCCAGTTATTCACGCGGCCGCACAACGGACCACTCAAACTGGTCGAGAGCACATCTACGCCCGCTTCTACCAGACGACGTGCCATCAGCAATTGCTGGCCCCAGGTATTCCGGCCATAACGATCGCGTGTCCGATCATCTTCCTGGGTCAGATCGAAGGCATCTTTCGTTTTAGGGTTCGTCAACAGTGTCATCGCCTGAGTTTCGAACTCGTCCAGCGCCTGCAGTTCCCCTGCCTGATCGAACGAACGTTCGAGCGTATCGAGCTTCTGGCGCAGCGTCGCGCGGCGGTTCAGCTGCTTGACTTCCGCAGTATTCGACAAACCAATATTGGGTACAACAAAATTCGGTTTGTTGGGATCACCAGAAACGGTAAACGGCCCGTAGGCATCCCCCAGATAAGCGGGACCAACACGCTGTGAAGAAAAATTCACAGCCACATTGGGAGGCAGCGGATTCTTCCGGGGACCTTCCTGGGCACGCAGATAGTTCGTGACTGACATCCAGTCAGGATACTTGGGAATTTCCTTATCACGGGTATCGGGGTCACCCGTCAGCATTCGCAAGGTACCCGCAGGGTGACCGGGACTGCCATGACGCATCGATCGCAAAACCGTAAATTTATCGGCAATCTTCGCCTGCATCGGCAGTAGCTCGGTAAAGTTCATACCGGGCACACTGGTCGGAATGGTTCCGAAAGGGCCACTATACTCACTGGGGGCATTCGGCTTGGGATCGTACGTATCAATGTGCGAGCAACCACCCGGCTGCCAGACCATGATGACGGCTTTTTTCTTCTTGTTCTGCACAGGGCTAGCCGCCTGCAGACGCAGAATCCCGGGAAGAGTCAGAGACGCAAATCCCGCCAGACCCATTTTCAGGAACCCGCGCCGGTTTTCCGGTCCGGGACAGGGAGTGATCGATGAAGCGTTAAACGGATCTGTCATCTCTATTTCGCCTTCTTAGCTGGATTCACACGAATGGTAACGGGCGTGGAAACAATAATATCAACGATGTCTTTGGGCTTGGCTTTCGCTGTCGCGCTCTTTAACTGTTTATCGGCAGTTGCAATCCCTGCCTGAGCCATTTTTGCTTTTTCGGCAGCCGCTTTCGCAGCTGTTTCGGCATTTTTTCGCTGTGCATCGGGAGCTGTCTTGGCGGCGTCCGCCAGTTTTTTCGCTTCTGCTGCCAGTGCTTCTGCATCCTGCTGCGCCTGCATCAGTGCGGTTTTTGCTTCGGCAACGGCTTCCAGATCTTCCTGGTACTTGACAACAGCATACCCGTAAAACGCGATCTTGTATTCGCCGGGCCGTGTTTTCAAAGCCGCCAGATCAAGAACCGCCTGCGATTTATCGGCCGTCAAAGGAGCATCGAAAGCAGGCACTTTCTCAAAGCCGGCGCCATAGGTCTTCAAAGTAATATTGGCACCGGAAAATTCACTGCGGCGTTCATGTTTCAGCGGCAGCGTCAATTTTTCACCCGCAGTCACTTCCCACACCTTCTTTTCAGCTGGTGAGATCGTGATCGGCGCCAGCTCGGAAGTGCTGACGGAAACAGGAACATCGGCCATCAAACGCGGGCTGGGGACTTCACTCCAGGCATTCTTGACCGGCCATTGCATCGAGGCCAAATGGCAAGTACGGATGACTTCTTTACCGTCAATCGTAGCCCGTCCAAAAAACTGAGCGCTGGTCAAACCGCGGGGCGCGTTTGCTTCGGCGCTCACCACCATGATCCCGCGCGACTTACCTTTGGGAATTTTGAGCCCGGTTGCGGTCACGCCATCAGGAAGATTATCCATGAACAATTCAATTTCGCCATCAAATCCGTCGCGGCGAACCACCACGACTTCGATGGGCATCGTCGCACCAGCACGCAGTGCGATTGGTTTCGAGAGTGCATTGCGGTCCCCGTTTCGCAGGTTCATATGCAAGGCCCATCCAACCAGTGCAAAATCAGGGGCTGCTTTGCGAATTACCAGACGATAAATATTTTTGGGATCATTTCGAGTACCACCAAACAGATCTCGCAGCTGAAGCCGATGCAGGCCATCCTGCTTAATCACCACTTTGCCCAGTATATCGGATGAACCGGCATTATAGGGAGGGCCATCATACGAGTAACCGTTACTGGAAACTTTCACGGGACTTGGAATATCACTCAGTTCGACTAAATCGGTGATGGTTTCACTGCCAGGCTTTCCGCTGACATGTTGTACGACGATTGAGGGATCTGTGGGACGCCCCAGTCGCTCGGAAGCCACTTCAACCCACCAGACGTCGCCTTTCTTTGCGGTAAATTCGAACGTATCGACATCTGCCGCCGGAAAGAAACTCCCCGTGATGTCACAAGGCAGAGTAATCTTCTGAGCCTCTGCATGCTGGTTATTGGGTTCTGTTTCCGGTTTGATTGATTTGTCTGTCAGACCAACGGGAGGCCAGGAAAAGGCGCTCACCTTTTGGATCGAAGGCATTCGCGCGACGACTTCATCTTTGGCTGCTTTTTTCAGCGCCAGCCGATAGAAGTGATGCGGGCCGCCATCATACGTCAGCCCGTGCAGTTTAATCACATACTTGCCGGTCTCGGGAACTTCAAAATCGAGCATGCCGCCGCGGCGTTCCACTTGCAGATCCATCCCCTGTTCATCCGCAATGATGACCACGGGATTCAGTTTGGAATCGATGCCTTTTGCGGCACAGTCAACGATAATGCGCTGGCCTTTGTTGGCTTCAAATGTATAGAAATCGACCTTCTGCTTCGTCATCACAGCATTGCAGATGGAATTCAAATCCAGCTTCATCGCGGTCTCAAGCGTCGTATTCGCCTTGGCCTGAGTCGCTTCGGGAAGCACACCCACGTTGAACGCACGAGAGGAAGAAATGCCGAGTCGCGTCATCACGCGCGCTTCATGAATTCCCGCTGGACAGTCCTTGGCGATGCTGACCACATATTGACCAGACACAGGCGCGCCGTTTGCTCCCAGTTTGGGTTTCGCGGTGATTGACGGATTGGAAAAACGGAGCTCGTCGCCGGGTTCAATATTTTCCCCGGTGATTTTCACATCAAAGCTGGTACCAACCTGCCCTCCCATCGGCATCGTGGTTAGCAATCGTGGAGCAGGCAGACAGACCAGCTGCGCCAGCGCCGTCGATGTACCTAGACAGCATGCCAGAATAAAGAATCCCACAGCGATAGAGGATTGCAGTCGAAGATGTCTCATAGATTTGAGGCCTCTGGTCAATAAGTTTTAAATGTGTTTTATGAAAGTAAGTATCGCGCCCTGTGTTCAGGGACAAAACGCTCATGATCAGTTTAGTGATTAAACAGGAATTCCTTGGTATTCATCAAAGCCCAGATCAAATCCTGATAGTCTTTGTTTGTCGGCTTTTTCTTTTGACCCGCCTTGGCTTTCGCATCAGGCTCTGGTTGGGTCAGGTATTCCAGTGCGATTTTCATTTCGTCCGGTTTTGGCTTACGAGCAAACGCGGTGAAGTATAATTCGTTGATTTTTTCCTCGATCGTTTTATCCGACTTGGCTAACTGAGCAGCACGACCGCTGCCGTTCGCCAGTTTCGATTTGACTTCATTGGAATTGATCAAGTGCAGGCTCTGGGCGAGACTGGAGGACTGAATCCGCTCGCACTCGCAAACGCTGGCACTGTTAGGACGCCCGAAGACTTTCAGGAACGCCGATGACTTCGTATAGCTGTTATCCGGCAAAGCGATGGCCCGTGTGCCTGGAGGCAGGTTGGCAAACGTGGTCGTCGATCCGGTCAACTGGTCAATCGAATCCAGCAAGACTTCCGCCTGTAATCTGCGGGGATAAAAACGCGAATAATTCTGGCGATCGAGCAGGTTGTACTCGTTCGGCATCGAACTCAGTTGATAGGTGTTTGACTGCGTAATGGCTTTGATCAGTTTTTTCAAATCGTAGCCCGAGCTGATAAAGTGTTCTTCCAGAGCCGCCATCAATTCCGGATTGGATGGCGGGTTCGTATCCCGAATGTCATCTTCGGGTTCAATCAGAGCTCGTTTGAAAAAGTGTTTCCAATAGCGGTTGACCAGCGCCTTGGCGAAAAACGGGTTCTCTTTGGAACTCATCCAGTTCCCCAGACGCAGCCGCGGATCTTCATCGGGAGAAATCGTACCAACATCATCTCCCAGAGCGACCGGCTTCAACATCTCTCCCGTTTTGACATTCTTCGCTTGAGCCAGACCACGTTGATGAAAAATCAGGTCTTCGCCACGCGTGCCGGTTGGCTTGCGGCCTATCTGAGAAAAGAAGGCGGCGAAACTGTAATAGTCGTCCTGGCTCCAGCGTTCGAACGGATGGTGATGGCACTGGGCACACTGCATCCGCACTCCCAGAAACAACTGGGCGATATCTTCCAACTGCTCTTTCGGATCTTTGACCCGCTTATACCAGGCAACCGGAGGATTCGCGACGACGGTTCCTGTCGCACCAAGCAGTTCACGCACCAGTTGATCGTAAGGTACATTGGCCAGCAGACTGTCTCGAATCCAGGCATGAAAGGCAAAGTTCGACGTAATATCACTGGCTGCATCGCGACGGTTCTTTAAGACGGGCGCCCATTTGGAAGCGAAGTAGTCCGCATAGTTCGGGCTGCGTAAGAGTTTCTCCACAACCTGATCCCGTTTATTGGGGTCGGTACTTGTCAGAAATGCTTCAGTCTCCTGCTGAGTCGGAAACCGCCCGCAAATATCGAGCGTCACCCGACGCAGAAAAGTCGCGTCATCACAGATAGCTGATGGCGGAATCCCGAGTTCCTTCAGGTTCGCAAACACATGTTGATCAATAAAATTCTTTTCGGCAGGCACACTTTGAATGGGCGCTCCCAGAGGAATCGCAGCCGTAAACACGGCAATCTTGCCCTGATAACGCACCATCACGGCAACCTTCCCCGGGATGTCGTGAACTTTCACCACACCTTCTTCAGAAACGTCGGCCATGTTTTTGATGTTCGATTCAAACAGCGCCAGACGAGTAATATCTCGTACGCTGCCATCCGAATATTTCGCAATCGCTTTGAGATGCTGTTCTTCTCCCATCTGGACCAGACCGCGCTCTGGCTGGACCTCGACCGACTCCAATGTCGGCTCGTTGCCGGTGGAATAGGTCGATCCTTCCTCAATCCATCTGCGGATCACCTCGTAACCTTCTGATCCCCGAGGAAGTCGGTTTCCCCCACCATGGGGCGTCTCTCCGGATGCTTTCGTAAGCAGCAGACTTTTGGAGGGCACGGAAGGAAAAAGCCGTCGGCCATGCGCTTCTTTTACCAGGCTGTCAAAGTCTTCCAACGGCTCAAAACCGAGCAGAGAAAGTTGAAAGCCGTTTTGCCCTCCGCCCGCTTTGGCATGACAGACTCCCATGTTACAACCGGCCTTGGTCAGCACCGGAATCACATCGTTCACAAAGCTGACAGGAGTTTTCGCTTCTTCTGCCATCACAGCACGACTACTGATGAGCACGATGATGACAACAGGGAGGAAACGACGAAAGAACAGACGTGGTGAAGCAGCATTATGCAATGTATTCATGTCGATTCTAATTGAGGTGGGAACAGGTGTTGGAGGGTATGCGTAAAAAGCGCGGTCTCTTATATAAAACTCTACTATTGCGAACGTCAATTGTCAATATTTAAGTTTTATTTAGTCACGAATTACAGATACATAAGAGCACTATACTGGCAAGACGATGCTTCCTCGCCGAACTTCCTTCGACTTACCAGCTTGAGACCATGAACAACAATCCGTAAAAACGCCGTGTTCCGGATTCAATAATGCTCGTGTGGTCGCAGGCGATGCCCGTCAATTTCGTAATCGCGGGCCGGAATCCCGATCGAGTGCAACACGTGAGTGGACCAACTCGGCCAGGGAGACCAGAACGAGCGGTTCGATGCAGAGACATTCAGAGGAATCCACAACAAGAGCGACAGCAGCGCTGTCATCAAAACCACCGGAATCCTCCAACGATTCGTATTCATCGCAGGCGAACCAGACCAGTCACGGTTGGTCAATCGGCTCACACGTTGCTGGATCAGACTGGGACTGTTCCGAAACACAAATCCCGCTGAGAGGGAATTCCAGCCTTTTTTCTGTTGTTCGGCAAAGTGCAGCAGGCTTTTTAAATAGACCAAAGCTTCGCTGCTGCTATGCACTGACTGGTTGTCACAATAAAACTCTCTGCTGTAAACCGCCTGACGCGAACTCCACCAGACCAGTGGGTGAAACCAGAAAACCGCCTCGACCAGTCGTTGCAAAAACAGATGCAAAGGATGACCGGCCCGAAGATGTTCTGTTTCATGACGAATAATCATCGCCAGTTCGTCTGCCGGCAGAGAAAGAATCGAACGCGGCAGCACAATCAGAGGCTGATGGATCTGCCAGCAGAACGGCGTGTGTGTCTCTTCGCTGCTTAATAACAGGATCGATTTGCCGCCTGTATGCAGGCACGGTTGATCGGTCAGCGATTTTAGTTCGATGGGAATGGCACGACGGAGAATCCGTACCGTCTGAGTGGTTCCTAGCACCAGTAAGACCAATGAGACCGCAACTCCCGCCAGCCAGATCATCATCAGAATCTGGCCGAGACCAGACTCCACGTTCTGAACAGCTTCGAAGTAACCGCCGTATTCAATCAGAGTGGGGGAAAACAATCGTGGATGAGGCACTCCGAATGCCAACAGAAACTGCACCAGTAACAGCATGTGACAAACGGCCCACATCCGATGTGCGGAAGGCGATTTTTTATTCCGAAAGGTCAAGACCCCGATCACGCCAATCAGGACCGCTGATTGTAGTGAGAGAGAACTGATCGTTTCCAGAAAGCCGGCTGGCGTCATTCCTTCGACTCCAGTTTATTGATCGCGTTCTTGAGCGCGGAAATATCATCCTCTGACATATTCTCGTTTTCCAGCAGATTCACCATCAGCGTCGGTAGAGAATCTCCCAGCAGAACCTGTTTCAACTGCCCCAGCATCGATTGCGAAACTTCTTCACGCGTCACAGCCGGTTGATAGATATAGGCGCGACCACGTTTGATACGCTTCAACACTTTTTTCTTCTTCGCCAACAGACTGAGCGTCGTCATCACGGTCGTATAAGCCAACTCACGCGGTAAGGCATCGCACACATCCTGCACGCTTGCTTCTTCGAGTTCCCAGATCACTCCCATCAATTCCAGTTCGTAGTGAGTGAGTCGATAATCTTTCACATTGGTCCTATCTATCGAAAATCGCAAATATTTCTGTGCGCTGATTTTAGCGATTCCCACATTCCCTGCAAACCTGATTCCCAGCGCAATTTCACGCTGATCGGGAAACAAGCGACTTCGCCTGTTGGCCTGTTTTTTGAGAAAATGGCATTTACTACTATATCCATAGTTGTTATGGTTCGCCCCACAAGACAAGGGATTTCGGAAGTCAGGAATCGTAAAACCAGACTGCAATTTAGACAAGGATTCGTCAGATGTCACCTCAGGTATCCTATTACCAACGCATAAATTCCCTGCTGATTGCAGGTTTTGTTGTGCTCAGTATGAGCCTTTCTACCAGCGTTCAGGCACAAGATGCCACAGGCCAGGTGAATACGAAAACAAGTCGCGTCTATACCTTCGTCGGTAAAACCGGCTTCGGACACGAACACGCCGTGATCGGAGAAATCAAATCAGGAACATTGAATCTGGGCGCCAGAAGCAATGCCGGCAAGATTGTATTCGACATGACCACCTGGAAAGCAGACACGGCAGCAGCCCGCAAATACATTGGTCTGAAAGGGATGACTTCTGCCTCAACGCAAAAAGACGTCAACGCGAACATGCTGGGCAGTAGTGTGCTGGATGTCCGCAAGTATCCGACCGCCACATTCGAAATTGCCTCGGCCGTCCCCGTCAAACAAAATGCCCCCACGGGAAAATCATTCTATCAACTGGATGGCAAATTCACCCTGCATGGCGTCACGCGAAATTTGCGCCTGATTGCCGAAGTCACAGATAAAAACCAACAGAACCATGTGCGAACCAGCTTCTCGATCAAGCAGACGCATTTTGGCATTACCCCCTACAGTAAAGCCTTTGGTGCCGTCGGCATTACCGATGAACTGAAAATCTACGGTGAACTCGACGTTGCCAAATAACAGTCTGTTTTATCATGTTACAGTCATCTCTTTCACATCCTGAACCTGGCCTCATCCCATGATTAGTTGTCCCACCGTCCAAAAAGATGTCATTCGCAGCCACTACAATTTAACCACACTGTTTTACCGATTGCTCTGGGGACGACACATTCATCACGGTTTGTGGGATGAACACAGTAATGCCGCGTTGGAACTATCAGACTATGAGAAAACGTCCGCCATCGCACAACAGAAATTGACTGAGACGCTGGCTGAATTTATCGACGTTCAGCCCGATGAGAGTCTGCTCGACGTCGGTTGTGGCATGGGCGGCTCTTCGATTCATCTGGCCAAAACCTTCGGCTGTCAGGTAACCGGCATCACTCTCAGCCCGGTGCAAAAGCGCTGGGCCTCGCTGGAATCACGCTGGCGCGGACAACGTCACAATACCCAGTTTCTCTGCCAGGACGCAGAAACCGCCGAGTTTCCGCCCGAATCGTTCGATGTCATCTGGAGCATCGAATGCACCGAGCATCTGTTTGATAAACAGGCCTTTTTCCACAAAGCCGCTTCCTGGTTACGCCCCGGCGGTCGCATGGTCATTTGTGCGTGGCTGGCCGGCGATCAACTGGAAAGTGAAGACGCGATTCAGCAGGTCTACGATGTCTGTGAAGGTTTCTTCTGCCCGTCACTGGGAAGTGCGGAAGATTATCAGTCCTGGATGGAAAACGGGGGACTGGAATTCCAGGAATATCATAACTGGACCAATCGGGTCTCTCAGACCTGGGAAATCTGTCAGCAACGCGTGCAGAAAACCGGCGTTCGCTGGCTGGCACGATTGATTGATCGGGACACGGTGATGTTCCTGGATCGATTTGAAACCATTCTGAAAGCGTATGAAACTGGTGCAATGCAGTATGGATGCTTCATTGCTCGAAAACCTTTATAATTAAATTAGCGACAACGATTACGAGGATGCAGGGATGCAACGCTTCGTTGGAATCACATTCGGTCTCGCCATACAGTTACTGTTCCTGTTCACGGTCTGGCATCTGTTCTGGTTTCTCAAAGAAGACTACCGCCATCACGCCGCCGGGTTCCTCTGGATCGATGCCGTATTGGCACTCCAGTTTGCCGTCGGACACAGCCTGCTCCTTTATCCCAAAATCCGCAGTCTGATCACGCGCTGGCTCCCCTCGCCCTTTTACGGCTCGCTGTTTTGTCTGCAGACCTGCCTGGGAATCTTGCTCACCGCGTTCTGCTGGCGCAGCAGTCCGCTGGAACTCTGGCACTTCGAGGGCGCAGGCAACGGGCTGATGACCGCCGGGTTTTACGGCTCCTGGCTGGCGCTACTTTATAGCCTTAACCTCACAGGCTTAGGCTACCAGACCGGCTTAACGCAGTGGTGGTTCTGGTTACGCAAGAAACCGCTCCCCCGACGCGAATTTCATCCACGTAGTCTCTACTGCTGCATGCGACATCCGGTTTACCTGAGCTTCATGGGCTTACTCTGGTTCACCCCCGTGATGACACTCGACCGGGCCATTCTGACCGGTATCTGGACGACTTACATTTTCCTGGGCAGCTATCTGAAAGACCAGCGACTCCTGTTTTATATTGGAAAACCGTATCAAGACTATCAAGAGAAAGTTCCCGGTTATCCGTTCCTGTTTTTTGGCCCCCTGGGAAAACGAAAAACAAAACCGGTTCCCGTCAAAACTCCGGAGCCCGTCAAAACTCCGGAAAAAATCAGCGCCTGAAGATCTTCCATGCACTTCCTGATCATAATTCGATCTTTTCCATTCTCAATTTCAGTCATCTTAAAGCTCTTGCTGCATGTCGATTAACCGAAGACGGTTCTGGTTACTGGTAAGCTACCTGCTCCTGCTGCTCCCTCTGATCGGCTACGGCGCCTCGCAGGCGATGCAGACCAAAGTCAACTCACCCATCGACTGGGTCAGCTCTTCCTTCCCCGCGCGCAATGACTACGATCAATTCTGTCAGGTGTTTGGAAACAGCGATACCGTCATCATCAGTTGGCCCGAATGCACGATTGACAACCCCGACCTGGATCACTTCGTCAAAGCCCTGCGCACCGCAGACGAATTTCAGGATGCACAGCAACAATGGTATTTCGAACGCGTCATTTCAGGACGCGAACTCTATCGTTCCCTGAATGCGCCTCAGATGGGTCTGACGACGGAAGAAGTTCACAGCAGACTACGCGGCACCTTCATCGGCGCAGATGGCAAAACCACCTGCATCATCGTCAGCTTTACGCCGGAAGGTTTGCAGAAACGGAAAGCATTGGTCGCTTCCATTCGCGACGCGTTACAGCAACACTGTCAACTCGACACAGATCAAGTTCATCTGGCAGGACCGATCATTGATGGCCTGGAAATTGATCTCGCCAGCAAAGATTCACTCGACCGTTTTGTACTCCCTTCCACGCTGATTGTGCTTTTCATCTGCTGGATCTGCCTGCGTTCGTTTCGGGCGGCCCTCCTGGTATTCGGACTTTCGTTACTCGCCCAGGGAATCACACTCGCCCTCATTCATTACAGCGGCGAAAGTATTACCGCCCTCCTGATTGTCATGCCCCCCTTGATTCAGGTGCTGGCGGTGGCGGGGGGCATTCATCTGGTCAACTATTATTTTGATGCCGTCAAAGATCCCAGCATCAAACAACCGGCGGCCTACGCGTTTCAAATCGGCTGGTTGCCCTGCCTGCTCTCTGCTGGTACGACCGCCATCGGACTCGCCTCACTCTTAGTCAGCGGGTTAACCCCGATCCGGCTGTTCGGAGGATACGCCGCCTGTGGCGTTCTGATTACCACCGGCTTACTGTTGACGCTCATCCCGGGTATGTTTTCTGTCTGGCCCATCAAAAACAAGCCCCCGAAAGCAACAGAGTCAGAGAGTTCCCAATCCGCGCGACATGACGTCTGGTTTTATTTAACAGCCGCACTCAACAAACAACATCTGCCCATTGCCTGTGTTTCACTGGCAGCGATGGCTGCAGCTGGTTTCGGTATTTCCCGAATCAACACGTCGGTCCGCATCGAAACGCTGTTTCCCGAACAGAGCACAATCCTGAATGACTATCACTGGCTGGAAGACAATGTCGGCTCCCTCGTTCCCATTGAAGTCGTTTTGACCTGCACGCCGGAAGCACAACTTTCGTTTCGGGAGCAGTTACTGATGGTCTGGAATATCGAACAGGAACTCAAAAAAACGGAAAACTTGAACCGAACGATTTCCACGATGACGTTCGCACCACGGTTCCCCCGCCCAGCCAATCTCTCGACTCAACTGTTTCAATACCAGGCCAACGAAGCTCTGCTGGGAATGAAATCACGGTTCATCGACTCAGGCTACCTGAAAGAACAGGAGGGGCAGCGTCAGTTTCGCATCAGCACGTATGTCAGTTCATTGAACAACGCCGACTATAATGCGTATCTGGATATGATCGGCAATAAAGTGGATACGACAATTCAAAGCTCGTTCGAAACCGTCCCCCCCGGCATTGCAACACAACGAACCGGCATCATGCCTTTAGTCCACGAAATCCAGCGTCAATTAATGGTTGATCTCTTCAAAAGTTTTCTGTTTGCCTTTGTGATCATCGCCGTCGTCATGACCATCGTTCAAGGTGGCATCGTCGCCGGCCTGGTCTCGATGGTCTCGAATGTCTTCCCCCCTCTGATGATCTTCGGCCTGTTAGGCTGGCTCTCCGTCTCTGTCGACATCGGCTCGGTAATGACGGCCAGTGTAGCACTCGGAATTGCCGTCGATGATACACTGCATTATCTGACGTTCTTTCGGCGTCGACTCGATGCAGGTTATAGTGCCGTCGATTCTGTGCTGTATGCCTATCGACATTGCGGCAAAGCGATGATCCAGACTTCACTGATCTGCGGCCTCGGTTTACTGGTCTTTGCCTTCAGCAATTTTGTTCCGACCTCACGCTTTGCCTGGATGATGTTCGGCCTGCTGTTTATGGCAATTTTGGGAGACCTGATCGTCTTACCGGCGCTCCTGTTAAGTCCCCTCGGACGATTCTTCACGTTGGCGACCGAACGGGATGCAACAGAACCGTCAGCCTAACCAGTTGCGATTTCCGATTAACGAACCAGTGCGGCTTCAATCGTCAGTCCGGGACCAAAGCCCAGCATCACGCACGGCAATGCCGCGTTCTCTGCCTGCAGTTTTTTCAGGATAAACAACACGGTTGGCGACGACATATTGCCGAATTCTGCCAGAATTTCGCGCGAGGGCGTTAGTAACGTTTCATCAAATCCCGCCGCTTCCGCGACCGCATTCAGAATGCGAGGACCGCCCGGGTGAATGGCCCAGCAGCCGATCTCTTCAATCGTCAAATCCTGTTGTGCCAGCCACTGCTCCAGCCAGTTTCGCAGTGTTGCATTGATCAAATCCGGAATCTGGGGAGAAAGCGTCATTTCAAATCCATGATTGCCAATCCGCCAGCTCATCATCTCTTCTGAATCAGGCACCACCGTGGAACCCGAGCAAACCAGCCTCCAGCTTTCTTCCGCCGGATCCGACGCCTGTTTTCCGACCACCGCAGCCGCCCCGTCCGCAAACAGCGCATTGGCCACAATCTTATCCGGACACCAGCCATACTGCTGATGCAGGCTGCACAGCTCCACCGCACAGACCACAACGCGTGCTTCAGGGTTATTGTCTGTAAACGATTTCGCCACCCGCAATCCGTTCAACGCGCCGTGACAGCCCATAAAACCGATGTGAGTGCGTGACACATCTGACGAGAAACCGAGCTCCTTCAACAACAGAATATCAAAACCGGGGGCGCTGAACCCACTGCACGACACCGTCACTAAGTGAGTGATCTCATCGGAATTCACATTCCCGTCCTGCAAGGCCTGGCGGACAGCGGAAATCGCCAGCGCGGACGCATGCGTTTCATAAGCTTCCATCCGGTGCGACGTCGTGGGACCAAAGTCTCCATCAGATGTCGCAGGCGGATAAAAGGTCTGTCGCGCCATTTCCCCGTTGGTACTGCTCTCCAAGACGACACTATGCCGCGTTTTGACTCCCGCCCGACGATACAAAATCGGGAGCAAACGCCGCTGTTGATCCGTCGACACAGCACTGCAACTCAATGCTTCCGCATGCACGGCTGCATCCGCCTGTTCAATCGAATGTTGAGGCGTCGTCGTACCAATTCCCAGTAGTTCAAAACTCATAGAGGCTCTCGCTGAAAGTGCGCTGTTCTTTAATGATTTAAACGGGCGACAATCGGCCGCGCCACTGCCGGAAACAAATGAAATAAACGCAGCCCGATTCCCACCGCAACAGGCAAACGCAACAACTGCGCCAGCCAGCGGCACCAATATAATCTTCCGTCTGTGATCTCATGATGTTTTTTCAACCAGGTCTGCTCAAGGCTCTGATCCCACTCTGAAAGGCCTTGCGGAACGAGCTCCGCGACGGCAACGGCATCCGCAATCGCATTCGCCATCCCTTCTCCTGTAAAGGGTTCCAGATAACCGGCCGCATCCCCCAACACAAACACGCGCTTCCCCACCGGCCGAATGGTTTTGCGGGTGAAGGGAATCGTCCCTTTGAAACTCCCTTCCGAGATTTCAGAGAAGGTCGGAAAACCGGATGCCTTCAAAATCGCCAGCACCGCCGCCGCAGGACTGCCGCTCTGTTTGATAAAGTCCCCGTCGATCGCCGCCGCCAGGTTCACTCTGCCATCTTCAACCCGCACCAGTCCTACATAACCGGATTGATGGATGGCCATATGAATCACGCCCGTCGGGTAGTCTGATAAATTGTCACTCGCCAGTAATGCCCCCACCCCCATGCGGGAACTCTGTGATACGGTACTCTCAAACGCCTCACAATGCTGCAGACTGGGATGCCCTAGCCCATCTGCTGCCAGAACGATTTTCGCAGTCACAGTCCCCGAAGGTTGCCCCTGTTGTGCCAGCTTGACCTGCCGCGTCTGATCCTGCTCTGCATTGTTCTGCAACGTGGCTGTAGTTTCCGGCAAAAAGAATGCGCCCGCGTCCACCGCCGCTTCCACAAGCCGTTCATCGAACACAGCCCGTGAGAGCGCCAGTCCCCCCGGTAAAGGAATCGTCGCCGCCCGTCCGCTAAATCGCATCTCAAACGAATTCAAGGGAACCGCATTTGACTCTTCCAGGAGATCACCCAACCCGATCTCCTGTAACGCGGAGATCGCCCGTTGATTCAGGCAACAGCCACAAACTTTGTATCTGGGAAACGCCTTCCGCTCAATCAATAAAACACGCCGTTTCTGCAGTGCTAACTGACGGGCTGCGACCGTGCCAGCCGGCCCCGCACCGATCACCACCACATCCCAGTCTCTGCTGCAGGCCTCCGTCATACTGATCGCGTGAACCAGAGTCATGTTCGACTCCATTCCAACAGCCAGCGTTGTGGCCAGTGCCGCGTCATTTGAAAGCCGCTCAGTCCCCCTTGCGCAGCTAAGTCAGCGGCTTCCTCCATCGTAAACGCACCCGCGACAGACAGCGGTCCGTCGGTATGCACAATCGGAGAGCGGGTTAACAGACGACAGCCCGCCCAGGCCAGCCAATAGCCGACCCGAGACCGTTTTAAATCATTGACCAGCACCAGATGCCGGGTGGCCTTGGACATAATATTGAATAACTGCACGGCTTGTGCTTCATCCAGATGATGCAGAAACAGAGAGCACATCACCACATCATATTCTCCGTCCACCGGTTCCTGCAGAATATCGCGTTCGTAAAACTGCACCTGATCAAGCTGCATTCGGGCCGCCAGATCCGACGCATGTTTCACGGCGTAAGGGCTGATATCACAGCCATCCACTTCAACGGCAATTCCGGCGCGCTGCGCCCGTCGTGCGAGATTCAAGGCAACATCGCCGCCACCGCTGGCAATATCCAGAATTCGCAAGGGACGCCGCTCGACCGTGTGCGCCAGCTTTTGAATCGAGGGCCATAAAATCGCGCTGCTGCGACTCCACCAGTTCACGCGCCGCAGTCCGTTTAAAGCAGAGCCATGCTCACGCTCTGATAAGCCTGGCTGATCCATCAGCTCTGGTTCTCGTTTGCGAACCTGAAAATTCATATCCTGTTCAATTCGCGTCGCTGTGTGATTCACATTCCTTTGCGTTTTGAGCCGCCCCCAAAACTACTATTAATATAGTATTACCAGAGACGAATCATCGTGAACGCGCCCCTTTTTGTCAATACAAGAACGAACGGCAATCCCAAATCAAGAGCCTCACAACACATCAGAGTGCCTTGATAACAGCAGAAAAAATGAAGCCAGACCAGGCAGATTCAGCGGCGTGTCGCAAATCGTCGATAGGTGGGCGCGTCAATCGAATCGGAAATTGATTTCACATGCCCGTCGCCCCACAGAAAATTCGCACAACCGGGATGTCGGCTGTCAAACTCGCATTCGTCTGCATCACGTCGATTGGGCCCCACATAGGCAAATCCGACCATCCGCCCCTTGGAATCTTCCCCCTCCATCACAATCCCCAGCCAGGTCGAAGGCAGTTTCCGCGCAGTCCGTTCTCCCACCATGATGATATTACTTAATCCATTCTGACATTCCGTAAAACGGAGAAATCGATTGGCCACAAACACCCCATCCCCCGGTTGACTGGCGATCGCATCCGGGTCACTGGTCCCATACACGCCCACATAATTGGCGCTCGGCAAATCAATCAGTCTTGAATGGGACTGCAACCCCGAGGTTTCATGACCTTCTTCGTTTTCTTCAAACAGAGTAAACAAATCCTCGGCCACATCCGACGGACAGCGATAAAAAGCCGGCGTGACGGTTCTCGAAACGGCATTGCCCGCCGCATCTACCGATGACTGAAGATCAACCAGGGACGCTAAATTCGACTGCTCCAGAAATGGGAGCAGACTCGCCCCCCAGCCAAAAGCCGTTTCTCTGGAAGCATCGAGCCGCCATCCCGCCGGCAAACGGCGATACGCATCATGATAGTTATGTAAAGCGGTCCCAATCTGGTGCAGGTGATTCACACACTGAATCTTGCGTGCCGACTCCCGTGCGGAATTTACGGCGGGCAAAATCAACCCAACCAGCAGGCCCACAATCGCCATCACGACCAGCAGTTCCAGAATGGTGAAACCCGGTCGATGGTTGGAAGACTGTTGTCGAAAATGAATGAGGGACGTATTCATAAACCGGCGAAAAAGGCACAGGGGACAGTGAATCGATGGAAACACGAAACGGAACCATAGCAGGATCCATCCGATTTGGGAACCCCGTCATGCCCTAACCAGGAATACTTGAAAGATCCTGATTATGCCGGACAGACGTCCCCTGACCGCTTGACATGACTGACGATTGTCTGAATCAGCTTATTCTGGTTTATCGGTTTGGTGGCGTAGTCATCGCAGCCTGCATCCAGGCATTTTTGCTGGTCTGTTGACATTGCATGAGCGGTTATAGCGATAATGGGTCTGGAGTACCCAATATTTCGCAACCGCCGCGTTGCTGCATAACCATCCAGCACAGGCATCTGCATATCCATCAGGATCACATCGAATGGATCATCCTCTGCCAGAGCTTTCGTCGCCGCGTCCACAGCAACCTGACCATTCTCGACAACAGTGACCTTTGCTCCGGCTTTTTTCAATACGAAACTAATCAGCCGCTGGTTATCGGGACCATCTTCCGCAAACAGAATGCGGTAGTTGTGAAGGGGAGCCTCCGATTTGGCAACAGCGGATGTCTCAGTTTCTGTATGTTCTTCAACTATCGATTCATTAGAGCTTTGAACCATTTTGACATTGTCTAGCGACCCGGTGGCAACAGTCACAGTAAAGGTACTCCCCTCCCCAATTTTACTGGAAACGGAAACCATACCCCCTAAAAGTTCTACAAGTCGTTTGCTAATCGTCAATCCCAATCCAGTTCCGCCAAACTCGCGCGTCGTTGAGCCATCCGCCTGTGTAAACCGTGAAAAGAGTTTTTCGATTTTGTCTTTGGGAATCCCAATCCCACTATCAATCACATCAAACTGCAGCTTGGGTTCATCCTCTGCTCCATTCAACAGTCGAACTACGATTTCAATCGATCCTGTTTCCGTAAACTTGATCGCATTACCGACAAGATTTATCAACACCTGTCGCAGCCTGGTAGGATCAGAACAGATCGTCTCTGGGATCGGACCATCAAAGCGGACCTTCAAATCCAGACCTTTAGAGGCAGAGCGGACTCTCATCAATGAGGCAACGTCTGATACAATCTGATGCGCAGAGCAGTCTATGTGCTCCACATCCAGTTTCCCTGCTTCTATTTTGGATAAATCGAGAATGTCGTTAATCAGCCCGATGAGGCTTTCACCATTCCGTTTAATTATTTTTACTGAATCAATATCCTCAGGTTTGACGACACTACCAAGCAGGACGTCGGTAAAGCCCAAGATCGCTGTCATCGGTGTTCGAATCTCATGACTCATATTGGCGAGAAATTCACTCTTGGTTTGATTGGCCAATTCTGCCGCTTCCTTCGCATGAACTAAATCCTGTTTAGCGACTTTCAATGCCTGATCGATGAGCACACGTTGTGTGACATCAACAGAGTATTTTACGATCTTGAATGGTTCTCCATTCAAATCCAAAATCGGATTGTAAGACGCCTGGATCCAGACAGAGTGACCATGCTTGTCAATACGCTTTAACTGGGCTGTTATATATTCACCTTGTCTGAGCTGCTCCCAGAATGTCGCATATTGCACACTCTCTCGTTCTCTGGGATCAACAAAGACACTATGATGCTGGCCGATCAATTCATCCAGAGAGTAACCCATTGTTTCCAGAAATTTTTCGTTGGCTTTGAGAATCGTTCCATCCAATGCGAACTCTATCACCATCTGTGACTTACTGATTGCTGCAATTTGTCCCTCGTAGTCTGCGTTGAGTTGTCTCTGTTTGACTTCACTCGTCAGATCACGAATAATTCCTGTGAATAGAATTTCTTCATCCTGACCGTCCTCTTCAATGAAAACCTGGCTCACCGAAAGATGGATGGGAAACGTAGTCCCATCTTTATGTTGCCCAACCACTTCGCGACCACTGCCGATAATTTTTGCTTTCCCGGTTGTCAGATAGCGGGCCAGATAGCCATCATGTTCTTCACGGTAGGGTAAAGGCATGAGAATCTTGATGTTCTTTCCAAGAACTTCGCTTGTGGTGTACCCAAACAAACGTTCCGCGGCAGGGTTAAATGCATGGATCTCTCCCTGAGACGTAATCGTAATAATTGCATCGACGACGTTCTCCAAAATCGCCTGATGAGCGGAAATATATTTGATACCGTTTTCCATCGTCCTGTCCAACGCGCAAAATTTATGAGTAGACTCAAAGCCAGTTATGTCATTTAATGAGTGAAAGAAATTGCTACACATCAATAAGATAGGATGTATTTTGGCAACAAGCGGGGAGGCAAAGAACTGAAACCAAGGTAGATCTACCTTGGTTTCAAGGTCGCCAGAAAGGAATATCACTACAACCGGTTTTATCCGTTGGCGCAAAAACAGACGTGCTCAATCGCAGATTGAAGTGACAGTTCAAATCGGCTCGATGAGGAGCACTCAGACAGATCAGCCGATGTTCCGATCTCAGTTATTTCCGAACTGCTAACTCGCCTTTTCAGGAGGTTGTTCCAGAATCTCAGCGACGACTTTCGCAGGACGGCCGTTGGTGATGATTTGCTCCTGGCCGTTATGCAGATACAGCAGCTGTTTATAATCGAGCCCGAACAGCCGCATGATGGTTGCCTGGAAATCGTTGGGAGTCACCACATTTTCGACCGCCCGATGACCAAATTCATCGGTTTTCCCGAACGTCATTCCCCCTTTGACGCCTCCACCGGCCAGCCAGATGCTGAAGCCCTGCCCGTTATGATCGCGGCCCGCTTTTTTCGGATCGCCGTGACTTTGCGTGACAGGCAGCCGTCCGATCTCACCGCCCCAATGCACCAGCGTCGACTCCAGCATGCCGCGCTGCTTCAAATCTTTCACGAGTGCCGCCGAAGGTTTATCCGTCCGGCCGCAAATCCCGGGCAGTCCGGTGATAATGCTACTATGGTTATCCCAAGGCTGACCACCGTGGAACAGCTGAATAAATCGAACCCCGCGTTCTACCAGACGACGGGCAATCAGACACCGCGTGCCGTATTCGCGCGTCTTGGGATCATCCAGGCCGTACATCTCCTGAGTCGCTTTGGTCTCCTGTGAGAGATCGAGTGCCTCGCGGGCCGATGTCTGCATCCGGGCCGCCAGTTCATAGCTCGAAATCCGCGCTTCCAGATCGGATTCATGCGGATGCTTTTCGAAATGCTTGCGATTCAGTTCCTGTAACAGTTCCAGATTTTGTGCCTGCAGCGAACCGCGCAAGTGCGCCGGCGCGTCCAGGTTTAAAATCCGTGGCTCTTTCGGACGCAGCACCGTTCCCTGAAACAGCGATGGCATGAAACCGTTCGACCAGTTGGTGACGCCATCCACGGGCAGCCCGCCCGGATCAGTCAGCACCATATAAGCGGGCAGATTTTGTGACTCGGTCCCTAACCCGTACACCAGCCACGATCCTAAATTCGGTCGCCCCACCACGCCGGGAATGCCGCCGTGAAAATAACGAATCGAAACTTCGTGCCCGTTCGCACCGGTATGCATCGAGCGAATCAGGCAGACGTCATCTACGATCTCGCCCAAATGGGGCAGCAGTTCCGATACCTCGGTGCCGCACTCACCATGCTTGCGGAATTTCCACGGACTGCCCAACAGTTTTTTACTGGCCTGATTGACGAAACTGAATTGAATATCACCTTTGAAATCCGTTCCACTAAACTTGGTCAGTTCGGGCTTCGGATCGGTCAGATCCATGTGCGCAGGACCGCCATGCTGGAACAGCGAGATCATCGCTTTGGCCTGCGGCGCGAACTGCGCTTTTTTCGGCGTCAGATCAAAATGCTGCTGCGCTAAAGTAACGCTCTTTGGCTTGGCCAGCAGATTGTCCTGCTTCAGTAACCAGGCCAGCGCCACCGTACCAATGCCCATGGCATTTTCTGCGAGAAACTGTCGTCTGCTATACTGTGTCATAATTCAAAAACCTGTGAAAAGGCGTTATTTGATTCTCTTTGATTGCGAATTTCCCACTAGGTCATTCTCAATCGATATATAAAAATTCGTTCGAACTCATCAACGCCTGACAGAGATTGGTAACCGTCTGTCGCGCCGGGCTCACACCTTTGGGAATCTGCTCTGGATGCTCCTGCAGATACGCCAGCTGTTTGCCTATGAAACGCACCACCATTTGCAGTTCGTCCGGCGTTGGTTTCCGGCAGAGCGTTAATTCAAACGCATACGCGGCCTGGGCAGGCAGACTCTTCTGTGGTGGTTCCGGCCCACGAAATTCGGCAGCGGAATCCCATTTGAGTGCCGGCCCCTGTTTCCGTTGCAGCGTCAATTGAACACCCCACGAAAAGGAATCGAAGCCGACATCGCCGCCGATGGCATCAGTAATAAAATCAACCGTATCTCCCGGCTCGACCGTCAGCGTCGCAACTTTGGTATCCGCAGCGCCGTTCTTCGCGTTCCATTGACCAGCCAGGCCGGAACGACTGGAGATCACGAGCCCACGCACTCCGTTCCCCTGCGCACTCCCGTGCTGCAGCTTGCCTGTCACAGACAGTGTTCCTGCTGCCGGAGCCGTCCAGCGACGAATCGCAGTATATTGACTCGCAGGATGCCCGCCGCCCGCGTTCAGCGTGACCCATCCCAGTTTCGCATCAGGAAGCTTGGCGCCCCCCTGCCAGCTCGAACCAGTCCAATGAGGCAGTGCGGTAAACGTACTTTTAACCGAAGCCGTTTCATCAAGCGTTCCATAGCCGTAACTCCAGGCCGGCTTCGCAGTCGGCGGAAGCTCCGGTAACGCAGCCAATGCGTCCGGCTGTAATTCAGGCGCTTCACGCGAAATTCGGTCGGTCAGTTTTGCAGCTTGAGACAGGATAAACGAACCGTTCATCAGCATCAGAGACTGCGTCGCCACCGTCGAATTGGAACGTCGTTCACAGTTCGTTTCCATGACGGGTGCATCAAATGTCTGCAGCATGCCGACCGGCTGACTGCGTCGTGCTTGAATATACAGACTCCGTCGCAATTGTTCGCCCGAAACGACCACCTGACCAAAATCATCTTCTTTAATCGCCACAGGAGCACCATACAACTGTCGGTTGAGAACCCCTGATGCCGCCAGCATCCGGTCACGCAACGTTTCCGCTTCGATGCGAATGATCGGCTTTCGCCAGTAGTAATGATTGTCGGCGTCGATCGATTCCTTACTCGGATCATGCGCGCCCGCCTGACGATATGCCGTCGACAGCATAATCGTGCGATGCAGTTGTTTCAGATCCCAGCCTTTTTCCATGAATTCGGCTGCCATCCAGTCAAGCAGTTCCTGATGCGTGGGGCTGGAGCCAAGCTTACCGAATTCGCCGGGCGTTCCCACGATCGCCCGACCGAAATGATGCATCCAGATACGATTGACCAATACACGCGCCACCAGCGGATGCTGTCCGCTCGTCAGCCAGCGGGCAAACGCCAGCCGCCGCCCCGTTGTCGGCAGACTCTTGTCATTCAGTGGAAGTTCATGCCGTTGCCCTTCTGGCGAAACCACAGTCAACGCAGCCGGCTTGATGGTCTGCTTCGGTTGACGGTAATCGCCCCGATGAAACAACTTCGTTTCTGGTACATGATTGTTAGGTTCAATGGCCACACGCAGAAACTCTTCAACCGGTTTCTTCTTGCGGATCTCTGCAATCTGCTGATCGAATTTCTTCAATTCTTCGGCGGCTTTCGGCAAGTATTGATAGAGCACACCGGGAGAAATATTCACGCTCGGATTTTTCTTGAGTAGTGCGACTTGCTCAGGCGTGCGTTTCTTCTTCTCGGTCTGATACGCGGTCTTCAATTGATCACGCAACGGCTGCTCATATTTCGCCAACTCTTTTTCCAACGCTTCTGCCATATATTTGGCCTGCTTCTCATTTTTTTCCTTCACTACTTTTTGCACTTCCGCTTCGACCTCCGCAGCTTTCGCCCGGTCGGCAGCCGTGTAGAGAGAAACCCGACGTTGCTGCGGCGTTTGCCATTTCTGCCAGTCGAAAGTTGGTTCAAATACAGCTCGCAGTGCGAAATAATCGGACTGTGGAATCGGATCGTAGCGATGGTCGTGACACTGTGCACAAGCCACACTTAAGCCAAGCAAGGAAGAACCGACAATTTTCATTGTGTCGGCAATCACCTGATTCCGCGCTTCAGGCGTGTTACTACCGCTGCCGGTTCCATCGGCGGCCATTCTCAAAAATCCGGTCGCCGTCAGTAATTCAATCTGCCGTTCGGTGAGATCCCCTTCCCGCTTTCCAACCAGTTCATCTCCCGCCAACTGCTCGATAATAAACTGATCAAAGGGTTTGCCGGCATTGAGTGACTTGATGACATAGTCACGATACTTCCAGGACCAGGGGCGAACATCATCTTTGACCGTATAACCTTCGGAATCAGCATAGCCGGCCACATCCAGCCAGTGCCGTGCCCAGCGTTCACCGTAATGGGGAGACTTAAGCAGTTCGTCTATTAATGTTTCATACCAGTTCTCCGCATTGTTCGACAGTGCCCGCTGTAGTTCTGCAGGACTCGGAGGCAGACCGGTCAAATCAAAATACGCCCGTTTGATCAACGTCCGCTTATCGGCATCCGGTGAGAACGTCAGCCCTTCCGGCATCGCCTGGAGTAATAACGCATCGATGGGAGTGCGGACTTTGGGATTGTTTTTTACCGCATCAGTCACCTGCGGTCGCTTGATCGGCTGAAAAGCCCAGTACGCCCGCTCTTCCGGAGTGATTCCCAGACCGGGACCAATCGTTTCCGGCTCAGGACGACTTGTTTTGGCACCGGCGGCAATCCAGCGTTTGAGTGTTTCGATCTGATCCTTGGGAACCCGTGCCTCTCCCGGCGGCATATCGCCACTCTCAATGCGGGAGATCAAATTACTCTCTTCCGGTTTCCCCGGCACGATCGCTTCGCCTGATTCGCCCCCTTTGATCAGAAATCGAACAAGACGCAAGTCGAGCCCGCCTTTCAGCTCTTCGGTGGCACCATGACAGTCAAAACAATGGGCACGAAAAATCGGCCGGATGTGTTCCTCATAGGTTAAACTGGCAGGCTTGCCCGTCTCAGCAGCCATGCCTGAACCAGTCAGACCACAAACGATCATGGAAGTCAAACAAATACGTTTGAAGACAGTCGTCATATAAGACTCCATTTAAGTTCTAAATCTAAGTATCACAGTAGTATATCGTATTTGACTGCCCTACAACATTCAAGGATATAGATATTTAGATGCGTGATACGATTCTAGCCCTATTTTCGCACGGTCTGCAGACTCTGGTCAATTGCCGAAGCATAGAAATAGCATCGATTTGTGGAAAATTTGAGCTCGATACATATTCGACTTCCCCAGCTCCTGCCTGAGCAGGTATATTATTACCTTCACACATTAGAAAGACCAGCACTATAATCTAGATGCATCACATATTACAGAGGAACCTTCAATGGAAGTCGACCAGCTACGCTATTTTCTCCGTGTCGCCGAACGCGGGAATTTTACCCGGGCATCCGAAGAATTAATGATTTCCCAGCCTGCTTTGAGCCGTTCGATCCAAAAACTGGAGGATGAACTGGGGCAACCCGTCTTTGAACGAAAAACGCGTTCTCTCGCATTGACCGATGCAGGCGTACTTTTACAGTCTCGCGCGCAACAGATTTTGACGCTCATCGAAGACACCAAAGCCGAAATCTCAGACGATGGCCATACAGGCCAGATTCGCGTCGGCGCCATCCCCACCATCGCCCCTTACTTCCTGCCCGATTTTCTTCGCCAGTTCTCTGCCGAATTCCCCGAGGCCACCCTGATCGTTCAGGAAGAAACCACCGACAAGCTGCTCCATAGTTGTACGCAGGGAGAAATCGATCTGGCGATTCTCGCGTTACCGGTCCCTGCCCGCTACCTGGAAGTAGAAGAACTGTTTCAGGAAGAACTCCTGTTAGTAATGCCGCCGGAGCATCCCCTGGTTGAGAAAACGCAAATCCGCCTGGCCGACATCAAGCCGTTTCCATTCGTCCTGCTGGATGAAGCGCACTGCCTGTCTGATAATATCGTTTCTTTCTGCCGCCAGCGTTCGTATCATCCCGTGGCCGTCGAACACACCAGTCAACTGGCAATGGTCCAGGAACTCGTCTCGCTTTCTCATGGCATTTCGATGGTCCCGCAAATGGCACGCGAGCGGGACGAAACCAACCGCCGCATCTATCGCTCGTTGAGTGGAACCAAACCGATCCGCAAAATCGCCGTGATGTGGAATCCCTACCGCTTTCAAAGCCAACTGCTGGAAACCTTCAAAGACCGCTTGCGCGTTTATACGCAAAAACGCAAAAAACAGCAGAAATGACTTCGATTTTTTGAGTCACAGATAGAACTCCCCCCTTTGCTTTCAGAGACAGTGCGTCTGGTCCACTATGCCTTGAGGGTATGACACCTATCTAAAGAATGCATTAGACATCTTCAATCTTGCCCTCTATAGTTCATTCACAACGAACATTTGACCGATACACTATAATCAGTCCGATCCGATTCCAATCTTCGTCCGCCAGGATGACGCGATATCTGAAGCATATTCAAGGAGCAGAGACCATGACCAAGAAACCAACGCTCACCACCACAGGTGGTGCCCCCATCGCCGATAATCAGAATTCTTTGACCGCCGGCCCACGTGGTCCTGTTCTGCTGCAAGATTATCAGTTGCTAGAAAAGCTCGCGCATCAAAACCGAGAACGGATCGCCGAACGCGTCGTGCATGCCAAAGGCTGGGGCGCATGGTACATTGACGATCGAACACGACATCAGTAAATACACGAAAGCCAAAGCGCTGCAACCCGGAATCCGAACCGACATGATTGCCCGCTTTTCCACCGTTGCCGGCGAAGCGGGTGCCGCCGATGCCGAACGCGACGTGCGCGGCTTCGCGCTCAAATTCTACACCGAAGAAGGCAACTGGGATCTGGTCGGCAACAATACGCCGGTCTTCTTCATCCGAGATGCTTATAAATTCCCCGACTTCATTCACACTCAGAAACGCCATCCCAAAACCAACCTGCGGTCTCCCACCGCGATGTGGGACTTCTGGTCGCTCTCGCCGGAATCACTGCACCAGGTCACAATCCTGTTTTCCGACCGCGGCTTGCCCGTCGGCGTGCGAAATATGAACGGCTACGGCAGCCACACCTACAGTTTTATTAATGAAAAGGACGAACGCTTCTGGGTCAAGTTCCACTTCAAAACTCAGCAGGGACACAAGCACTGGACGAACACAGAAGCCGAACAGGTTGTCGGCAAGACGCGCGAAAGCACGCAGGAAGATCTGTTTTACGCCATCGAAAAAGGCGAATTCCCAAAATGGAAGTTCCAGGTGCAAATCATGCCGGAAAGCGATGCGGACCAGACACCTTATAATCCGTTTGACCTGACCAAAGTCTGGCCGCACAGCGATTACCCCTGTATCGATGTCGGCACTATGGAATTGAATCGCAACCCGGAAAACTATTTCGCGGAAATCGAGCAGGCCGCCTTCTCGCCTTCGAATACGGTTCCCGGTATCGGCTTTTCTCCCGACAAGATGCTGCAGGCCCGCGTCTTCTCCTACGCCGACGCGCATCGGCACCGTCTGGGAACCCACTACGAAGCGTTACCCGTCAACGAACCCAAGTGCCCCGTGCATCATTATCACAAAGATGGTGCGATGCACTTCAAATCGAACGGCTGTCCCGTCGACGCCTATTACGAACCCAACTCCTTCAATGGTCCCGTAGAAAACCCGGATGTCGCCGAACCGCCGTTAAAAATTTCGGGCGACGCCGCCCGCTACGATCATCGCGAAGGCAACGACGACTATTCTCAACCCCGCGCACTGTTCCAGTTATTCGACGACGGCCAGCAAGCCCGACTCTTCTCCAACATCGCCGCCGCGATGCAGGGCGTGCCACAGGAAATCATCGACCGCCAGCTCAAACATTTTGAGTTGGTCGATCCGGCGTATGCAGCCGGTGTGCGGGATGCGTTGAAAGCATCCTGAATAATCAGAGTCTAAGACAAAATCTCCCCTGCCGACGGTATCCTGTCAGCAGGGGATTTCTGTTTAAGAGCCCTTTTTTCGGGCTTCACGTTTCTGATGACGCGCGTAATCTTCGAAACGGATTTTTGCGATCCGACTTCGATCGGAAGTACGCACGACCAGACCTTCCGGCTTCCCGCCTGCTTTGGCATCCAGCGACACTAAAGTAGCGGGAATCATGGATTGCAACCATGCATGCGTCTCGTCAATCGTAATGGGCAGTGTTTCCCGAATTGGAATTCGAGGCGTTAGCTCCATTTGCAGCGTCCTCGCCAACTCGGACAGTTCCCGTTCATTCAGAAACGTCTGACCGGCATTCTCACGCCAGGCAGCAATCGCTTCCAGATTGGCATCGAGATGCTCCACAGAAACTCGACTCACATCGAAAACCCGATAACCGAATTCCCGTTTACTTGTGTACTGCTTCGCTGCAGCCGTCGTTTTGCCACCATAGGTTTCCAGATACACGACGGTGATCACATCTGCTGGAGTTGAGAAAGCAGAGACAATGCGCTCTGCTGTCTGCTTCAGCGTTTCTACAATGCCCAGTGCAGGATTGTGAATCAGATCGCCCCGCGCATGCAGCAGTTCTTCCCGACTGCCGATCAGATAGAAACCATCCGGCATCAGGATGATCCGGCTGTTCGTACCATCCACCTTTTCCGTGGCAATCAAATCCTGACCGTCGAATTCAACAGTATCTTCCAACAGCGCGCCCCGCTCACCCAGTGTGTGATAAGTGGGGATTGAAGGATATTTCGTCGCGCTGTTCAGTTTTCTCAGATCCAGTTCGCGTGTGACTCGCATTTTTCATCCTATTCCAAGTTCTTATATATTCATTTTTTGCACCCGTAAGATATCAAAGCATCTCTTCAACAATCTGCGAACACTCATTTAGGTTGCTAGTACCTCAAAAATCACATCGGAACGCAGCGCATACTTGACGCCTGTTTCAACTCGGTTTCCGCAATGATACAGTTCGTGAGGAAACACAACAGCCAGACCGGTTTCCGGAGTGACCATGGTATGATCAAAGGTTGTTTCCCCGCCGGTATACGCATCATTGAGATAAAACAGAACCGTGTAAAATGTTCGGCGTGTTTCACTCCACTCAAACGCAAAGTCTTCATGCCGCCGGAATTGCTCGCCGGGGAGATATTTGTAACAGCGCAAGACTTCATTCAAGCCACACGATTGAAATTGCTCCACAGGCGCATGCAGGTGCGGATAGGGACTGAAACCGTCGGTATAAGTGTCGGACAAGTCCGGCACATGAGATTGAATGCGTTCCCAGTAAGACTGCGCCAGTTCCCGATCTTCAAAGACACAGCGGGCGCGCACCACCCGGTCACGATCTCCCGAGAGTTGTTCCCGAAAGCCCTCTGATTCCAGGCGCTCGATGAGCGCGGTGCATTCTGCTTTGCTGAGAAAGTTTCTCAATTGGATGATCCGTCTCATGATTTCCTCCGCCCTCTTGATCAGAAGCAATTAACATTAATAAAAAAGTGGACCGGATGGGAATCGAACCCAACACACCGACTTTGCAAAAGTCAGTCGCCCCCAAGGTACATGCCAGCCCTTAAAATAATAAACCGCGAAAAAAAATAGCAGAGCCCGGTAACGATCCGGGTGGTCCAACCTTATGAGAGTCGGCTGGGCACCTGCCCCTCTGCGTCAAAAAAGTAGCCAAGGCGAGATTCGAACTCGCAATCCCCGTGGGAACGACTTTCTGAGAGTCGCGCGTCTACCAGTTTCGCCACTTGGCCATATTTCAAAGTGCGTTGGGACGGAGTTGAACCGCCACAGCGTGAAGCGGGTGGGTTACAGCCACTTGGGCTCGCCAATGCCCAGCCAACGCAGTTTATGAAAGGTGTCAGTAGCGCGGGCGGGAGTCGAACCCGCAGACAATCACGAAATTTTAAGTTTCGTTGCTTTACCAGTTTGCATACCGCGCCGGATTTAAGCGTCCCCGATGGGATTTGAACCCACGACCTTCTGCGTGACAGGCAGACGAGCACTCCGGACTGCTCCGCGAGGACGTATTGTTTTCAGTAGCTCGAGTGGGATTCGAACCCACAGCATCTTTGGTTCTAAACCAAAGTGGTCTGCCAGTTGCCTACCGAGCCGGATTAAATCTACTAAGCACGCCCCCAAGGATTTGAACCCTGATCCACCGGGTTGGAACCGGTAATGCTGCCGTTACACCAGAGGCGTCTGTTTGGGAAAAAATCGCTCCTTTCCCTCAAGCTGCGGTGGCAGGAATCGAACCTGCGTCAAAGCGATTAACAGTCGCCCACCCGTACCAACACGAGTACCACCGCATTATTGATTTTCTCTTTTCTCATCCCGCGATTCGCGGAGTCAGGGTGACTGGATTTGAACCAGTGGTCTCGTGCTTCCAAAACACGCGGGTTAGCCAGACTTCCCCACACCCTGTTAAAATTAAGAGCGCCCAGCGGGAGTCGAACCCGCACTTCCGCCATGGCAAGACAGTAGGCTGCCGTTACATCATGGGCGCTGATTGGTTTTCCTATTTTCAAAATTACCAAAGAGCCTCCGGTGGGAGTCGAACCTACGTTGTCGCATTACAAGTGCGATGTCTTACCAACTTAGACGACCGAGGCCGAGTTTTATTCGAATTTCAAAATGAGGTCGGAGGGACTCGAACCCCCACCTGACTGGTTAAAAGCCAGTAATGCTGCCATTACACCACGACCCCGAAAGGAGACGGGGGCCGTGCGTTTAGAATGAAATACAGAATCCATGACATTAACTCCTTAATCAAAAACGAAAGTGACCCGTGTGGGATTCGAACCCAACCTACCCGACGTGAAAGGCCGGTAACCTCACCAGAAGTTGAACGGGCCGAGTCAAGTACGTACCCCGATCGCAGAGCGATCAAAGCAGTACAAAGATGTTGTAAAATTAATTTCGCTGTTTGCGAAAGACACGAAAAAACCCGCTGCCTTGCGACACCGGGTGATTGAAAGGTTCTCCAATTCAACCAGATGTCAACAGCGCAACCCGAGCATGAGCAATGTTTCAGCCGGGAGGCCGGCATTCAAATCGCTTTTCGCATTGGCTTCGAAATTGGTTGAAAGCAGATAAACAAACATGGAAGATGAAATCCCGTAGTTTTAAAAAGTGTTCGGTGTTTTATAAACGGTCTGCCTACATAGAGGCGTGATCAAGAAAACGGTTCGCCTGTTTTTGAAACATTCTCATATTTTTTATGATGCGCGAGGGATCTGTTTTATTTCAGAAAACTTGAGATTAATTTTGAAAATTGAAAATTCCTAATACGTCGGGTACTGTTGTGACAGCTCCAGCAACTCCTGCAGATAGCGAACCGAGTGCTCTATGACCGCCTGTTTAAAGACTTCGCCTTTGGCCGCGGTCGCCTGTGTCGGATGCCCCGTGTGCCCTTCTCCGCTAGAGAGCGTTTTCATCGACCACATGTCCTGCAGGGGCGCTTTAAAATGGGGAGTGGGATTATCGACTCGTTCTTCTTTCACATGTTCGGGACAAAGCGCTAACATTAACGAAGTTTCGACATCGCCACAGTGCACTTCGAACCCATGAGCAAACTGCTCATAGACAGATTGAGGGACCTGCTCCCAGGGATTGAGATAAAACAGATGGCACAGTTGTTTCTCACAATTCAATTCCCGAATGATCGGTTTGAGAATAAAATTTCCTCCATGCCAGGGGCAGACAATCAATTTCTGAATCCCGGATTGAGACAGTGAGTCCCAGATATCTCGAATAATGGATCGCATCGTAAGCGGAGTAAAACTGATCGTCCCGCGGTAGCCGGTATTCTCTTCGGAAGAAGATACAGGGAGCGTGGGCAGCAAAAAGACTGAACCGGGCCAGTCGAGCTGCTCCAGAATCGTTCTGGAGAGTTGATTGGCCAGAATCGTATCCGTCGCCAGCGGCAAATGACGCGAATGCTGTTCGGTTGCCCCGATTGGCAAAAAGGCAATTTGAGGCTGCTGCTCTTCCAGCTCAAATGCGGTATTGATATCTGATAAAATTTGCATAATGCGCCATTCTGAAAAACGGAACGTGCGATCCTATCGATCGAGTATTTTTCGAATCTGTTTTGCGATCCCACCAGTTCCTTGAGAAGGTTTGAATTCCTGGATCATGCGTCCGTTCGCATCAGTCAAGGCGATAAATGCAGTTTCACTGCGTCCATCAATAATCGGATTCAGTTTCCATTCCTCAATTCGCTGTTGTGTCTCCGCGCGTGCGGCAGGGTCGCTCAAATCAAATTCCTGCGTTTCAATCGTCGGCTCATCCAGCGATTCCGTCAATTCTCGAAAGACCTGCCCCGTCGCGCGACAGTGCGGACATTGGTTATTATGACTGCGAAATGCGACCAGCCGATATTCTACGGGCGAAGCGAGCGGCTGTTTTTCTGGTTGAACCGACTGCGCTGAAACGGATTTTTTCACATCGGGAATCACTGCACTTTGTTCGGAATCCGTTTCACGATGGTCCACCGGGCTGATCTGCCGGGATTCTGATTTGAAACTGGAAAGCAGCAGACTGACAGTCAGCAACAACATTGCCGCCAGTCCTATTGAAGCCGCGATCGCAATTCGTTTCCAGCGTTTTGCAGCCGCGGCAAACGGAATAGCGTCCAGCAAACGTTCGACCGTTTCGGGCTCCAGTTCCATTTCTGTATAGAAATTTCGAATTTCGGATTCGTACGACGGCTTACTCATTTTGACTCCAGTATCTGATCCAGATCGTAACGTTGCTGGATACGCTGCCTGGCTCTGGAAAGCAGACTCAACACCGTTCCACGCGGCTGCTGTGTCAGCGTGCTGATCTCCTGGGCTGTATAACCTTCCACAACCTGCAGAAATAATACTTCGCGTTCTTCTACGCGCAGGCATGACAGAATTTCTGCCAGATCAATTTTTTGCTCAACGATATTTGTATGCGAAGTGGCAGTATCTGCCACTGATTCACTGGAGAGTGGTTCATTTTCGATCCGCTGGCGTTTTCGCAAACTGTCATAAAACAAATTTCGAATTGCCGCAAACAGATAACTTTTACCGACCAATGTCCCCCGTTGACTTAACACCTTCAAACAGGCCTGCTGAATCAGATCTTCGGCATCGTGTCTGTTATGCGAAAGTGAGACGGCGTAACGATAGCCCGACTGAATCAGCTGTCGATCATCGCTACGTTGATTTTCGGGCACGTTGAAACCATTGATCCTGTGACACGATGTCTGCAGACAGAACCGCAGAGAAATGAAAAACTCAGTTTAACCGCGCTGCTACGACATGTAAAACTGAATTATGACAGAAGTCTCCTCGCATACGTTCTCTCTTTTTAAAAAAACAGAATACCTGCATTTTCTCAAAAAAGCTGCAATCAAAGCCGAACTCAAATCGTTATGCTTTTAGTACACATCTAAAAAATCGGATTCATCAAGGGAATGCTCCATGTCTGTCTGCTTTAGAACCCTGCTGTCGCTGCTACTGTTTGGTTTCACAACCAGCACACTTGTTGCGCAAACAGCAGGACAGAATCTGATTCCCATGCTGGATCTCAAATTGGCTCAGATCTCTGGTAACTGGACTAAAACAGACAGGCAGTTAACCGTTTCCGGAAAAAACGCTCGGCTGATGCTGCCGATGAACGTTGCCGGCAGTTATTCCGTCACGATCGAATTCACCCGAAAGTCAGGAGATCAGTCAATCGGAGTGATACTCCCTGTCGGCTCCCGTCAGTGCCTGTTAAACCTGTCTCTGTTTCAGGGAGAAGCGCACGGCATTGGTCTGATCGACGGCAAACTGGCGCGGAACAATCAGACCACGCGCAAACCAGGCACCTTAAAAAATAATCACCCTTATCGTCTTATCATCGAAGTCGATCTGAACCAAAACAAAGCATCCATCGCTGCCGAGTTGGATGGACGCCCTTTATTCAACTGGCAAGGCAACCCTGAGTCTCTCTCTCTGCACGAGGTCTGGAAACTGCCTCAAACGGATCGGGTGGGGTTATATACCAACGCCGATGTCACGTTCCACAGTCTGCAGTTCACGCGGCTGAGTCCCAACATGCGGATGATCAAACCCGCGGTTGCGAAAAAGGAAGCTCAGAATGCAGCCAACACTCCTGTCCTGCTCTACGACCTGATGCATGGCGAACGACCGGCCGTCGGTCTGGATGAAATGTCCAAGAAACAAAAGTTTCTAGTTCAAAACTCCAGTCAGTCACTAACAGAAGATCTGTTGAAACAAGTAGACCTGCTCTATTTACGGGGACCTGCGAAGGCCTTCTCAAAAGACGAGCAGCAGGCCATCATCCAGTTTGTTCAGAATGGGGGAGCACTCTTGCTGGTGATGGATGAAGAACGACGCATGTCACTTGCACAAACGCAAGTCAATCAGATCCTTGCCCCGTTTGGAATGAAACTGACCGACGATCTTCCCTATCTGCACAACTGCGGCGCGATGGCAAAAGCAGGTTTGATCAATGCGTCTGATCGCGAACTCCCCTATAGTGGCGGCCGCGCGGTTACAGGAGGCACCTCTTTTGCATTTCAACTTGATCAGGCGGGCAAACCGGCAGAAGCGTTTGCCGCATATCAGCAAGTGAAAGAGGGCGGAAAAATTATTGTACTTGCAGAAGGTATGGCGGCAGGCTTGATGGGTACGCAAGAGGGAATCCGTCTGAGCGGTGTCTCCCGAAATCCAGCCCGTACAACCTACTGGGGAAAAGACAGCGTCTTGTTTATGAACGACGTCATCACCTGGCTGTTGAGCAAAAATAAATAATGAATGGAGATGATCATTGAGTCCTAGAAACAGCCTCAGCCTGACAGTCAGTTTCCTGCTACTGGTTTCGAACGTTTCCGTTGCGAAAGACTATTACGTCGCCACAACGGGGAATGACAACTTTCCCGGCACACAGAGTCAACCGTTCCGCTCCATTTCATGTGGGCTGCGAAACGCAAGACAACCGGGAGACGCGGTGATTCTCCGCAAGGGCACTTATCCCCAGTCGCGTTCCATCAACCTGATTTTTTCCGGACGCCCGGGAAAATTGATCACACTGCGCGCCTTCCCGGGTGAAGAAGTCATCATTGACGGACGCCAGACGCCCCCCGATACCAGCTTGATCAATGTGCTCGCGCATCATGTGCAGATCCAGGGGCTGACAGTGCGCAACGCAAGTAAAAACGGGATCTGCCTCTGGGGCCCGGGAAGTCGAATTCATGACGTGAATGTCATCGGAAATCAGATTCAAAACTGCCAGTACAGCAGCATCTACGCCGGTTTTAACAGTCTTGAAGATCCGGTTCGTGATCTTCTGTTCGAAAACAACATCGTTTCCCACTGTGTCCTGATGAATGCGGGAAATCAGCATACCAGCTGGAGCTTCGGTTTGGGTGCCGGGCTTTCAAAAAATATCACGATCAGAAATAACAGGGTTTCCCGCTGCTTCGGCGAAGGGATCGGCCTCTACCTTTCCGACAAAGGCGTCATTGAAGGAAATACGGTCTCTGACAATTTCTCTGTGAACGTTTATCTGGATAATACTACCAACACCCTGGTCAGTCGCAATCTGGTCTACTCGACAAAGGACAAGAAATTTTACCGTTTCGATCACCCGGCGTCCGGCATTCAAATCGCCAATGAAAACTACCGTGGTTATTCTAACCCATCCTCGAACAACACCATCATCGGCAATATTTTAATCGATAATCATTTCGCCATTTATTCAGGCAGTTATCAACGAGGGGGTGGATTAAAGCAGACCCTCATCGCACACAACACCGCGTATGGCTCAACGGGTCCCCTGCTCATGATTGATGCAGACAATGGCCATCAACAGTCCCGCATCATCAACAACATTTTTCAGCAAACAGGCCGCGCCCCTTTAACCAGCATCCAGGAACCACTCGCACAGATTGAATTTCACCACAACCTCTGGTATGGTGGCACGCCTCAACAGGGTGTCCGGGGAGCGGGTGATCTCCTTGCCAACCCGTTATTCAAAAACCCAGGCGGCTATTCGATGGATGATTACCAGTTGCGTCTCACTTCACCCGCCAGAAATACCGGAGTCAGACTGGATGAGCTGAAGCCCTACTTGGGGAATCAAAAGCAGAACACAACCGTGAATCTCGGTGCCCAGTGAACCGAGTCGCTTCGGCTGTGTCAAACAGAAAAGATTTTTTCATCTCATAGATCTCTGATTGCAATACAATGCTCGTGATTCAGCATTTTAAAACGGTTTGGACTCAAAAAACGCGTGGCATGCCGGGAGCGGAAAAACGAAAAAAAGTCCCTCACAAACTGCTTCTACCTGACGCGTCTCACCCCCTTCCGCCAGTCCTACTGCATGAAATCACCGCTTACGAATGGGAAGGCTTTCGGTTGCAGCAAACCACAAAACGCCTTGATCAACTGGAGCAATACTGGTCATTCCAGTTTCAACAGCAGGAACATCATCTGGAAATCTGGTTTACCTACAGCAAAACGGAACATGGCAGTCCTGAGCGAGGAACATACCTGCGCAGAATCTTCGACCTGAAAAAGAATCAGACGGCGGCCTTCCACATCAACGGACGTTTTTCGAATGACACAGGTCAATATTATGTGTCGCACTTTGTGAACCTGGGTTTTGTAAATCGTTTCAACGATAATCTGTTTTTAACCAAAGAACCGGATCACGACGTCGATTTAAGAGCACAGCTCTATTAAAGAAATTTATCGCATCGCCAAGAGCGGCACATTGCGATACGGAAACTGTAATACAATCAGCGCCATCGCGGTTGCATATTCGTCGCCGATATTGGCATCGTGCCAGGCCCCCTCGGGTGATTGCTGTGCCAGCAATTCATCGCGAACGGTCGGATACCATCGATCCCATTCACTTTTCCCAGCCTGCCAGGCGGCATGGGTTGCGTAAAAGCGACCGTAGAAATGGTACTCCGCCAGCTGTCCCGGCGAGAGTTCGAGCGGCGGGTGCGGCTGACGCAGATAGTCACGACCGCGTTGTACGACTTCCTCATCCTGCAGGCCGGCACAGGTCAACGCGACCACCGCTGCTGCGGAGCGGGGAAAGAGTGACTCGGGAGGATCGCTCAATCGATAGCGAAATCCGCCATCCGGATTTTGTGCCCGCCGTAAAAATGCAACACTGTGATCAATGGCAGATCGGGGCACGCCAATACCCGCCTGTCGCGCAGAAAACAGGGCCAGCATCTGACAGGTGGTAATCGAGACGTCGGCATCTTCAGGATCAGAAGTGTAACACCAGGCCCCCTGCTCGTCCTGCAGATTCAAAATCAGTTGTGTGGCTGCTTTTAAGACATGACGCACTTGGGGGTCGAACGACTCACCGAAGACCTGCCCGAGAAACAGCGTGGCAAAGCCATGTCCGTAGAGTGGTGCGTGAGTCTTGATATCTGCTTCGACGATCAAGCCATCATTCTGTGCCCTGCTGGTGAGATACCGGATGCACGCCTGAATCGAAGGGCGATAGCGCCCCGTCATCCCACGGTGTGACAGAAATGCCGTCCCCGCCAGTGCACAGACACCGACATTGCGTGCATAAGAGCCGCGTCTGCCAAACCCGCCGTCGGTTACCTGACGAGATGCAAGCCACCGTAAACCTCGTTCAATCGCAGCCCTTGTTTGCGGTGTTACATGTTCGGGATGTGAAACGGCTGCTTCGACTGGCTTTGCTCCGCACCAGCCGCGCACGGCGGCAAGTCCGCTCCAAAACGCGGCCCCCAATGCAAAACGACGGGAATACTTTGATTCTGAGTCAGAAATTTCAGATGGTTCGTGATGAGGCATAAACAGCTCGATGAAAAATAAGATTGTTATTCTATTCTACGCCCAAGAAAGCCCCCTGATAACAGGTTTCTCCGCAGAAAACTGCGTTGTCGTAAATCTTTTTGAGTTCTGAATCATTACCGGTTATCATGAATTCTGTTCACAATACCAGAACCATTCAGAGAAACGATCAAACATGGCGTCTTCGCATCAAAGCATGATCACCAACAATTGGAGGCAGAAATGGTTCTGCTTATGCCTGCTCTTTCTCACCGCATTGCTGATGCCAAAGTCGACACTTTTGTACGGCGGTCCGCCTCCTCAAACCATTCGATTCCTGAAAACCTGGGGCCAGCAAGGACCAAAACCGGGTGAGTTCCATTTCCCAATCGACATCGTCATTAATGCCGCTGACGAAATTTTTGTGACGGACCATCTGAATGATCGAATACAAAAGTTTGATCGGGAAGGAACGCTGTTGGCACACTTCCCTGTGTTGCCCAATCCGGGCGGCCTTGCTCTTGATAAAAGGGGGAACCTGATTTTATCACATATCGTAGCTTCGGGGTCGAGCAAGCATAAAATCGGTGATCGCATCTCTATCTATTCTCCCGCAGGGAAACTCATCCGTCAGTGGGGGGAAACGGGAAGCAAACCGGGACAGTTTAACTGTCCGGGCGGGATCGCAGTCGCTTCGAATGGCCACATCTATGTTGCTGATCAGACCAACCACCGCGTCCAGGTGTTTGATCCGAAAGGAAATTTCCTGTTTCAATGGGGAAAATACGGGAACCAACCCGGTGAGTTTGGCGGAAAGTCGTCTCAAAACTCGCGCGTGGGGGGGCCGCAGTTCATTGCCTTTGATTCGAAAGGAACGGTCTGGACAACAGAAGGCGCCAACTGCCGGATCCAACAGTTTACTGCCGACGGGAAACGAATCCAGCACTGGGGCAGCGATGCGGACCAGCCTGGCGGTTTCGGTGGTCTGTTTACCGGCTTCAAAGGCCGTCCGGCAAAAGGGCTCCTGGGACCAATCGCAGTCTGCATCGATCCGAACAATCAACTTTGGATCTCAGCAGTCAACGGACGCGTCCAACAGTTTTCGCCAGCAGGAAAGTATCTACGTGGTCTAGTGCAGGAACAGGGAGCCGGCCCTGGGCAGTTTTATGCTCCACACGGCATGGCGTTCGACAGCCAGGGTGACCTGTATGTGGTCGATGCCTATAACCATCGCATCCAAAAGTTTGAAATAAAACGTTGAGAGAATATTAGAATACAATTGTTTATATCATTTCTGTGATCAAAAGATATAATCAATTCTGTTGAATCAAAATCGGCTCAACTGTTTCCCATTTAAAATAACAGGATGCAACGATGAAATTTCTACTTCCGATTCTGTGCCTGATTCCGATCTCCACATTTGCTGAAGAATGGACGCCACCTGCAAATCCGGATCCACAGACCATTCTCAGTGAGGCCCAGGCCGATGCACGCGCAAAACGTTACGAAGTGGCGCTGGCGAAACAGGTCTGGATTCATCAAAACGCGCTCAAACATAATCCCGGGTTCTCTGGTGTTCGGTTATCGTTTGCGTTACACGCCTGGCATGACCTTGCGAAAGTTTACCCTCCTGCCCTGGATCAGCTTAGAGAAGCCCGTGATCAAGCAGCCAAAAATGTGCTTGATGGCAAACAACTCTTCAAATCGTTCCAGGAATTCGCCTCGATCAACCGCACTCTGAATGAAAACTCACTCACGGTCAACACATTCATTCAGTTAGAGCTCCAGGATAAAGCAGCCGCGAAAAAAGTCTTTCTTCTGGCAGAACCGTCCTTAATTAGAGGCCAGGAATATAAAATCTGCGGCAAATATCTTGAGCCAAAACGGTCCTATGCACTAATGCTGCAAATACGCGAATCCAATCAACGCCCGGCTAAAAAACCACAATTTGGGCCGAATATTCTGGAATTTACCAATAAAAAATTTACGAACGACATCAGCACGCTCATCGCACTGCTTGTTGTGAACGATCGTAAACAGGAAGCAAAAGAAATCGCCGTCAGCGCCAAAAAAGAGTGGGACAACGACGCCTTCCACGCCGCAATAGACAAAGCCCTGGAAGGCAACGTCCCTACCCCCTGGCCTTAAGATGGTCTATTAACGCATGTTCGATTTGATAATTCAAACTAGTCTATTCTCGCGCAGAAACAGAACAAATGAGTTATCACCATCGTGACAGAAAGAAACGCCTGAGACGGTTCCGCAGTATTTACAGGAACGGCGAAATTCAGTCGGGCCATCTGAAAATCGAACCAGTACACTTCATTCCCGAAACGATTCAGCCTGGCGACGAATTTGATTTCTGGTTCAACAATGGAAAGGATCTTTATCTAGTCACTCTCGAACGAAGTCCGACTCCGCAGATTCACTACGTCCGTACGAACCCGAGATCGCACCTTTATATCAGACTTCAGCTTGATTTTGATTATCTTTCGCCATCAGAGATCATTACAATTTTCAAATGGATTAACGAACTTGGTTTACCAGGTCATCAACGAATCAAACAGAGCAAACAAGTATCGTCACCGCTCTCATGAATCGCTCACGTAAAATCGTGATTCACAGTATCAGAAGAGAAATATCATCGGTTGGGCCACTCATTATATTGAACAACTGAAAGATAATCAGACGGTCACCTTCCGTCCCCGTGGGAATTCCATGAAAGGGAAAATTGAGTCCGGTCAACTCTGCACCGTTGCCCCCGTCGAAGAAGCCGACCTTAAGAAAGGGGATATTGTACTTTGCAAAGTCAATGGAAGCGAATACCTGCACCTCATCAAAGCCATTCAGGGCAAACGTTATCAGATCGGTAATAACATTGGCCGGATCAATGGTTGGATTACATTCAATTCGATCTATGGTAAACTGATCAAAGTCGAACCGTAGGCGTCATCAATTGATCCTGAAACATCGGACTTCACTCGCAGCATTAAGGACATCCTTTGAACACGCTCATCCCATTGGCATTGGAAAATTTCACGCTCAGCTTCCTGATTCTGGGACTACTGGCTTCCGGGATTTCACTTTTGACGAAGCCGCGTCCTCGAACAGCGGCTGTGATCATCGAAGCGTTGTTGGCTTATTTCCTGCTGTTTTCAGTCGGTTTTTCCTTCTTTTATAACTTCGTCATGCATTCCTTTTTCGGAGAGACGGCGGCCCGGTTTATCGGCTGGCAACAGAGCCCGTTTCAGTTTGAAGTTGGAACCGCCAGCCTGGGATATGCTGTCGTTGGCTTTCTGGCATTCCGAGGAAGTCTGGGAATGCGGGCTGCGGCTGTTGTAGGGCCGTCGATGTTTCTACTCGGCGCTGCGGGAGGGCATATCTATCAGATGATCACCGAACATAATTTTGCCCCTGGAAATGCCGGCATCATCTTTTATACGGATCTATTGATTCCCATCGTGGGTTTTGTGCTCTTAGGATTACACGCTCGCTGTCAGCGGTCCGCTCAAACAATTCCGCAGGCCTGAGCTCGTTTCTCCCATCGCAAACACGTATCTGACTTTCAGCTGGGATTGAAAGATCGATGGACATTGACATCCAGAAAGAACTGGCCGGAAAAAACCCGGCCCGCGTAGCGCCTCAAATCAGGCGGAATGTCAAAATCCAGAAACAGCGCGTGCAGATGCATTTGATAATGACGCTGTTCTTTCTGGCCCTTGCAAGTGCGCGTCTGATTTTCTCTTGGGTGCCGCTCTGGGTTCAACTGTTTGCGCTGATTGCCCTGCCTTTCACGGCGCTGGGAATTTACGGCGACGGACGTTTATTGAAGTACCAGAAGCAAAAACTGAAACTGATTGAAGAAATTCTGAATTCCCGGACAGAATCCTGATTTTAGATTGATCCAGTCTACTGCCTGAGCCGTTTTCACTGAGACCAGCGCAGTGTTTTCCATCAACGAAACCGGTATTCTCTAATGTATGGTAACAGCACCATTTTTTTCTGGATACAAAGGTCGTCGTGTTTCATACTAAACGTGGAATTGCTGAATTCTTCTGATCGAATTTTCCTGCGAAAGGCACAACGATGAAATCTCGCGCCCGATTGTTGTTATTGATCACACTCATTCCGATCGCCGGTTGTGCCGCGGCTGCTTCGCCTGCATTTCAAGCAGTGGTCGTTGAAATCGGCAGTGAAGCGGCTCACATGGGCTGGGACGCTTTCGTGAATCAGGTACGAATGCATAAGTTCGGCGATCAGTCTCTGGCAAAAGTGATTCGTCCGGAATATGTCGACGTTGATCCCCAGGACCAGTTACTGGGAACGCTGAATAAACCGGTCCGCGTCATCGTCAATATCGACGGCAATCCGCGCACCATCGCTGTCAATAATGCGCACGTGTTTCGGCCGTTCCCCGAAGCAGACTGGACGCTGGTATCGGAAGACGTTGCTAAAATTGAACAGGAACTCGGACTTTCCTACTGGCAGGGCTCTATTCAATCCAGTAATCGTGCCCAGCAGGTCGATCTGGAACTGCGTGTCATTCAGGAAGGAAAACGCATTCTGGGCACAGTCGCGTATCCCACCTTGGGCAACGCCGCAGCCAAGGTTAAGGGAACCATTGATGATGATGGCAAAGTGGAGTTTGAAGCATACAGTACTCTGCGCAGTTCCAAGTACGTCAAGTTTCCCTGCGTCTATTCAGGCAAGCTGAATGAGGGAGAGATGAAAGGAGTCTGGACAACCGACGGTGCAAAGCGAGAACTCAAAGGCCGGTTCACACTGCATCACATTGAAAAACAGACCGAAGTCCGCGAGATTGATCTGGCAAAAGAAAAACAGGAACCGAGTCCAGCGAACTCACAATAAGAAATGAGTCGCTTCGTCACTCTCAGCTTTCAATCATTCATGCAATGCGAATCACATTGACACGTCAATCGCTGTCTTGAAATTGGCTGTGCCATCACCTGCCAGCCATTTCCATTTAGAATGCCTGCTCTCTCATTTCCAACAGAAATACCTCGCGCTCCGGACTTCCCCACCGTTCTGTGTCAACTTGAGGCATCTCCCTCTATTCGTCTCAACTTCAATTCCTGCTACCTGTTGCATACCAATCTACAATCAGCGCGTGTGAGGAAAAACACTCTAACTGAGGGGGAAAACCTGTTTTTCCCTGCGCATTCTGGAACTCTGACCTAAATTTGGGAGGGAGGCGGTAACGGTACAGAGTCACACCGTCTCCATCAGAGTCTTTCTGGATAACCAGATAAAAGTGAGTAACAAGCCTCACTCAACAATCTTTATCAATATCTGAGAACAATTTTTTGCTCTCATTTTTTCATATAAGAATCAGCCATGTCTTTACGTTTCAAAACGAACTATCGAATCCGGCTTTTCATCCCGACACTCATCTTGGGGATGATTGTTTTTGGTGCGAACTCGTCTCCCCAAGCCGCTGAGTCAAAAACGGAATTGAATTTGAACAAGGCTGGGGAATGTGCCAACGGCCTTTGTCAAAAATCTTCTTCCACAGCCGCGCTGAGTGCCGAAGGACCGGGAACGTTTTTCACAAAGCTGTTCGACACGAGCGACTTCCCGGCACGCTGGTACTGCGGTAGCTGGTCCTCAGACGTCGGCTGGCTACATATCATTTCTGACATCGCCATCTTCGCTGCCTACTTCGCGATTCCGGTTGTGCTGCTCTATTTTTTACTGCAACGCAAAGATTTGCCCTTCCCCAAAATCATCTGGTTATTTGCAGCTTTTATTATGTTTTGTGGTTTCGGACATCTGATCGAGGCTGGCATCTTCTGGTGGCCCGTGTATCGGTTTTCTGGACTGATCAAAGCATGCACTGCCATCGTCTCCCTGATTACCGTCCTGGTATTAATTCGTCTGGTCCCGGAAGCCTTGAAATTTCCTTCGGCAGTCTTGCTTGCCAAGGAACTACAACGGAGTAAAGAACGGCTCGATTTTGCTCTCGAGTCTGGACAGATTGGTGTCTGGGAATGGAATTTAAAGACTGATAGGCTCTCATGGGATCGGAAAACCAGAGAGATTTTCGACATTGATCTGGAACAGACGGAACTTTGTTTCGAAGATTTCAGTAAACGGCTACATCCGGAGGATCGAGCGCGAGTCATTTCCCGAATGAAGGAATGTACTGAGACCAGACAGACTTTTAACGAACAATACCGGGTGATCTATGACAATGGTTCCGTGCATTATGTGCAGTCACAAGGAAGAGTTGTTTTAGGAGATGATGACCAGCCGGAGCAGTTTATCGGCGTCTGTCACGATTTCACAGAAAAACAACTTCAGGAAAATGCACTACTCGAAAGCGAACAGAATTTTCGCAGTACGTTTGAGCAAGTCGCGATGGGAATCGCGCATGTCGCGCCAGACGGTCACTGGTTGCGCGTGAATAGTGGACTCTCTGAAATTGTCGGTTACAGCAGTGAGGAACTTCTGGAACTAACATACCAGGACATCACACACCCGGATGATTTAGAAGCCGATCTGAACAATGTCGAACAATTGATTGCAGGGAATATAGAATCATTTTCGCTGGAGAAACGATATCTCCATAAAAACGGAGCACCGATCTGGACCAACCTGACCGTCTCACTCGTGCGGCACTCCTCGGGTGAACCAAAGCATTTCATTTCGGTCATCGAGAACATTCAAAGACGCAAAGAAGTGGAAGCGTCTCTCGAGATGTACAACCAAAAAGTCAAAAAGCTGTCTCTGGTTGCCAGTAAGACAAAACACCCGGTCATCATTTGTGATGCCCAGGGTAAAATCGAATGGGTTAATGATGCCTTCACCGATTTAACCTGCTATTCATTGAACGATGTCATTGAGAAACATCTGACAGAAATTCTGCACGGCCCAAACACCAATTATGAAATCATGGCGGATCTCAGATACCACATCGAATTAAAAGAAAGTGTTGCTACCGAAATCGCCATTTATGACCGTGAAGGATACGAATACTGGATTGAGCTCAAAATCGACACGGTATTAGGTGATGACGGCGAACTCCTGAATTTCATCGCCACTCAAATCGACGTTACTGCACGTAAACATTCTGAAATTGCCCTAAGAAAGGCCAACGCCCAGTTCAACAAGTTACTGCAAGCCGATATTCTGGGAATTATGATATGCCGTTTCGAAGGGAGAATCGAACAGGCAAATGATGAATTACTGCGGATTCTGGGTTATACACCTGAAGATCTTGATGCAGGCCTGATCGATCTCAAAGCCTTAACTCCTCCGGAATGGCTGGAATGCGATCAGGCAGTACGACGCGAAATTGCGGAAACAGGCGCTGCAAAACCGGTAGAAAAAGAATTTTTCCGTAAGGATGGAACGCGTGTGCCGGTTGTATTTGGAGTTACTCAGTTGGATGAAGCAGACGATTTATGTCTCTGTTTTGTCCTGGATGCAGCTACCCAGAAACAGAAAGAGGAGGAAGCCGCACAGCGTTCACATGAATTGCAAATCGCCACTGAGAAAAGTAAAGCAAACGAAAGACGCATCGAAGCAATTGTGAATACCGCCGTCGACCCCATCATCACCATTTCCGGTACTGGTAAGATCAAATCATTCAACCCGGCAGCAGAACGGCTGTTTGGTTATGCGGCCTCCGAAATTCTGGAACAAAATATCAAACTGCTCATGCCGTCTCCCTATCGCGAAGAGCACGATGGCTACCTGGCCCGTTACCTGGCAACCGGAAAGCAAAATGTCATCGGCAGCGGTCGCGAAGCGGTCGGACAACGTAAAGACGGAACTACCTTCCCGCTGCATCTTTCAGTAAGTCAGGTCGTCGTAGAAAACAGCGGAAAAGACAAAGAAATTCTCTTCACCGGCATCATTCGCGACTTGACCGAGCAAAAACAGAAAGAAGCTGAAGCCGAAGAACGCACGCGTGAACTGCAAATCGCCACGGAGAAAAGTAAATCCAACGAACGCCGCATCGAAGCAATTGTGAATACCGCCGTCGACCCCATCATTACCATTTCCGGTATCGGCAAGATCAAATCATTCAACCCGGCAGCAGAACGGCTGTTTGGTTACACGGCTTCAGAAATTCTGGAACAAAATATCAAACTGCTCATGCCATCTCCCTATCGTGAAGAACACGATGGCTACCTGGCTCGTTACCTGGCAACCGGAAAACAAAATGTCATCGGCAGCGGTCGCGAAGCAGTCGGACAACGTAAAGACGGAACGACCTTCCCGCTGCATCTTTCAGTGAGTCAGGTCGTCGTAGAAAACAGCGGAAAAGACAAAGAAATTCTCTTCACGGGCATCATTCGCGACTTGACCGAACAGAAACAAAAAGAAGCTGAAGCCGCAGAACGCACACGCGAATTGCAAATCGCTACGGAGAAAAGTAAATCTAACGAACGTCGCGCTGAATTGGCAAACAGGACAAAAAGTGACTTTCTTGCGAACATGAGCCATGAGCTCCGCACCCCCCTCAATGGAGTCATCGGGATGACGGAACTGCTGGCCGGTACGAATCTCAGTCAAAGGCAACAGGAATTTGTGGACGCCTGTCGGAACAGCGGCGAATCATTACTCAAGTTGATCAACGATATCCTGGACTTTTCCAAAATCGAAGCCGGTAAGTTAGAACTCGACCTGCATGATTTCGACCTGGAAAACCTGGTTATGGATACCGTGCGCACCATGGTTTGGCGTACCGCAGAAAAGAAACTCGAACTGCCTTGTTACGTTCATCCCGAGTCACGCTTAGTCCTGAAAGGCGACAGCTATCGCCTGCGACAGATTCTGGTCAATCTGGTGGGGAATGCGATCAAATTCACGGACACGGGAGAAATCTTTGTTCGTGCTGAACCCGTTTCGCGTCAGGATGATCAAATCAACATCCGTTTCTCTGTCACCGACACAGGAATCGGTATCGAAGAAGATAAACTCAACCGATTATTTCAGTCGTTCTCACAAGTGGATGCTTCGACAACCAGACATTATGGAGGAACCGGCTTAGGACTGGTCATTTCACAAAATCTGGTCGAACTGATGGGTGGTGAGATTGGGATTGAAAGCCAACGGGGAGTCGGGTCTACATTCTGGTTTGAAATTCCATTTACAGTCGTTTCCGAATCAACGGTAGACTTACCCCTTGAATCACCGATTGCAGGCAAACGAACACTCATTGTTGAAGACAACGAGACAAAACGAACGATTATTCAGACATATATGACGGAATGGAACATTGAATCGGTCGGAACGGCCTCGGTCGATGAAGCCCTGGCTGCGATCGACGAAGCGAATGCCGAGAACAAGCCCTTCGATGTGATCGTGACAGACTTTGATATGCCACACAGAAATGGTCTGGATCTGGCAGAAGCCCTCAAAGATTCACCGGAAAAAATGGTTTTGCTTCTCAGCACAACAAACGTCGATTTTACCGACCGCGAACTGATGGAGTACGGCATTGATATGATACTCCGCAAGCCAATCCAGCGTCATAAACTGTACGAGATGATCTGTAGTTTATTTGCGAACGGTGGTGAAAAACAGTTTGTAAGTCTCTCCAATAATGAACCTGCCAATCAGACTGCAAAAAAACTGCCCACCACTCGTATCCTGCTGGCAGAAGATAACAACATCAACTTGATGTATGTCACAGAGTTGATGAATCAACTGGGTTGTATGTGCGATACGGCAACAAACGGTCTTGAAGCAGTCGAAGCGGTTCAACAACATGAATATGACCTGATTCTGATGGACTGCCAAATGCCTGAGTTAGATGGATTTGGAGCAACACGACAAATTCGACAGTTAGAATCTGATGGCACATTGAAAGGCCACATCCCTATTGTTGCCCTGACCGCCAATGCCATCAAGGGAGATCGCGAACGCTGCTTTGAGTCTGGCATGGATGAATACCTCAGTAAACCCGTCCAGAAAAATCAAATCATCAATGTACTCGAACGAATACTTAGACAGAAAGAAGTCGCTGTGATCGAAACGACCCACGCCAATACTGAACTTACAAATGAAGAAAAATCTTCGACTCCCCCTCCGATTGACGCCGCGCTCTTACTGGAACGCTGCTTTGGAAGCCTTGAACTCGCTGGATCACTATTAGATGAACTGGAAACGACGGGACGAGATCGGGTAAAGGAAATTCAGCAACAAGCTGAAGTCTCAGATGCCCAGGCGCTGGCGCTGGCAGCACATTCACTCAAAGGCGCAACCGGTATTCTATGTGCTTCATCACTACTGAAATTATCTGAAGAAATTGAACTCGCAGGTCACGAAGCAAATCTGGAAGGGATCGAAGCCCTCATTGATGACATTTCCAATGAAATGGAACGCTGTCTGGACAACATCCCACAACTGCGAGAAGAGATGCGGTTAATTAAAGAAGGTGATGTGTAATTCAATGAACAGTTCTAAACGAACCGTTGTGTGACACATTAAGTTAATCTATTCAATCAGCAGCGGAAATGCTGCTACTGGAACGAATCATGAGTGCTACATCTCAAACAATGGAATTTCGCGCATTAGTCGCCGATGACGATAAAATCGTTTGTCGTATGGTTTCTTATGCGCTGACTCAGGAAGGTTTCATCTGTAATACGGCGACTGATGGAGTCCATGCACTGGCTTTACTCAACCAAAAGCCGTACGACCTCGTCATGACAGACTTGCACATGCCGAACAAGAATGGACATTCTCTCGCGGTCGAATTGCTGGAACAAGAATTCCGTCCTGTGGTGATGGTTCATACTGCGATTAAAGATCCCAATTTAACGAGAGACATGACTTTACGTGGAGTCGATGACATTTCTTTCAAACCGACCGATTATGAACTACTGGCATCTAAAGCGCGCGGCCTGGCGGAACGACGTCGTGAAAAACGGGAAGGTGAAGACATCAGTCCCAATAAGGCCAATTTAGAAAATAAAAAAAACACAAATGAAATGCTGCCTGTCAAAAGCAATCTGACAAACGGAATTCGGATTTCACCGACCAAAGTCTATCAACACATGTCCCAACTTGACACTTTTTTCCCTCTGTCTCACGTTCCCTTTGATGTGTACTCGCTGGCTTCGCGGGAAAATGTCAGTGTGGAGGAACTCGCTCAACTCATTGAGCAGGATGAAGCCCTGACAACGGAAATTCTCAATCTTGCGAATTCAGATGATAGTATCTCTGAGAGCAATGAAACGGTCGATCTGGAAAAGGCGATCTTACTACTGGGATGCCAACGGATTGGAGAGCTGGCCATCATGTCGGGTGCGAAACTGGCGTTGACCAGCTGCAGCGCGCCCTGGATCAATTGTGATCTGCTCTGGAAACGAAGTCTGGCCGCCAGTAAAACCGTTCGAATCATTGAAAAGACGCAGTTCACCAATTCCGATGGCTCTGCATTTCTGTGTGCATTACTCCATCCGATCGGTCGCATTATTCTGGCAACACTCTTCCCGGAAGAACATCGTGAATTGACAGAACACTGCCAGGCAACCGGCGAGTCACTTGATTTAGCAGAAGAAGCCGCTTTTGGTCTCTCTTATGGACAGATTGCTGCCCGTTTTTGCTCAACGTGGCGCATTCCTGCAACATCCAGATTACCGTTAGAACATCTCACCCGTACGTTTGATGAAATGATTTCTTTACCCGATCCTGCACGTCAAAATATCGAAATCGTCAAGCTTTCACTGCTGCTTTCACGGATTGCAATGTCGCTGTGGGAGCCCTGTGATATTATTGATATCCCTCGCAGAGCCGTATTAAATAAACTGAATATGCCTTCGGTCCAGAGAACACTTGGCTTAATTCAAGAAGCATGTATTTTTGAAAGTCTCCCCCAGCCGCTTCAACCGGATTTGGAGTCAGACCAGATTTTACCGAAGATCGCAACACTGATTGAATATATTTCCACAGCCGCAACCACGTCAGACTTACTATTCCCCCTGCTCAACTCACTCGGCCTGAATATTCATGATCAACAACTCGAACTAGCCCACTTGAATCTGATTGACGGCGTCTCGCTGGGCAATAAACATCTTCGCGAGTTTATCGAATCACAGAACTTGCCTGATTCCGTTGGCATCGTTCGCCATTACAAAGATGCTTCTCTGTTTAAGCCTGGTGCTGCAATCTGCCTGCCCACTACCGTCCAAAAGCTGTTCACATTTTTCACAAGTTAAATTGAATTCCCAAGCTCGACCTGATTCGAATTCCTGGAAGATTTCATTCTTGATCTGCTCATCTAGATGTCGACTCTAAGCCCCCATCTGCTATAGAAATCGGCAAGCCTTTCTCATGAGTAGGTTCTTGTCATTTTTTTGGCAGACAGTATCCATTTCTGCTGATCATGGGCTTTCTTCCCTCCCACCGAAGCTTATACTGTTTATCATGAAAGCAAGCCTGATCATCTTCTTTCTTGGTCTGACGGTAAGCATCCTGCTCCCCTGGAGCATAGATCGTCAGATAACGGCACCCAAATTTGAAGAACAACCAGAACAGACGCACCGCAGCCGTGATAAGCGGCTCTCAAATACACCTGCGCTGGCCGAACGGCCCGACTTCGAGCGGGCGGTAGAAATTGGCGCTGAGTTATCCGGAGCCTGTTTGCAGGACCGGGACGGGTATATCTGGATTGGCACTTTTGGAGGTGGACTCTATCGCTATGACAGCCGTCACCTCAAACGATTTTCCGCCAGTTCCGGTGAGCTGACTGGCAGTAATGTCACGTCTCTCTACGAAGATTTAGACGGTGTGATCTGGATCGGTACGCTCAGCGGCTTGAATCGGTATGACAAAAACACCGGGCGTTTTTCTCACGTTCCCATCCCCGCAGGTCCCCACCATTCAGGCAAAGCAGGCATCTGGATACTGCAGGGAGCTGAAAACGGCCAACTTTGGATCGGCACAAACGGTGAAGGACTGCTGAAGTTCAATCCAGCAACAAACGAGGTGCTGTGTTACCGTCATTCCAATCAGGATGCCAATACGATCCCACATGATAATGTTTACAAAATTGCCAAAGACCACAATGGAAAACTGTTACTGGCAACGTTCGGCGGAGGTGCCGCCCGCTTCGATCCGGCATCAGGCAAAGTCGATCTGCACATTGGTGTGACTGATGGACTCAATAGCTCTCAAGTCTGGTCGATCTTTGAGGACAGCCAACAAAGGCTATGGATCGGTACCCAGGAAGGACTGGATCGTTTTGATCCCCGGTCCCGCGACATGACTCATTTTCCGTTTGAACCAAACAACCCTCATACTCTGGGCGGCCCTGTTGTCACCAGCGTGCATGAAGATCGAGAGGGTGCGCTCTGGATCACCACTTTTAATGGCGTGGCCAGACTGTCACGCCTTGATCCGGATCAGAGTACCTTTACCCGCTTCGGCCCCACTTCGGGTGGACTCTCTCAGCGTGGTGCCCGCACTGTTTTCGAAGATGCATCAGGAATTTTCTGGATTGTGAGCCTGGATGGGCTGGTCAAATTCGACCCCAATAGCATGGGATTCGATCTGGCAACACTGGGAAGCGGACTACTTCCCATTTATGAAGATCAAGCAGGAACCATGTGGCTCGGTACAATCGCAGGGCTTCGAAAATTCGATCAAAAAAAAGGGACTGCGACGCCTGTCGCCGATTCACAACTGAAAAACCAGCTCGTCTCCGCTTTCGCCGAAGACAGTCGCCAACAGTTCTGGATTGCCATCTATGGCGGCGATCTGCTCCACTTTGATCGAAAGTCAGAGCAAGTTCTAGCCCGCTACAGCCACGACCCTGCTGACCCGCAAAGTCTCCCCGCATCCAACTGCATCCGCCGCATTATGGAAGACAATCTCCACCCCGGTTCGCTCTGGCTCTTGACCCAGGGGGGAGGCCTGGCTCACTTCGATACCCAAACCGGAAAAGCAACACGCTTTGTCCACGATCCTAAAAACCCGGCAAGTCTTGCCAACAATACAGCCAGCTATGGCGCATTGCATCAGGACGATGATGGAACACTCTGGATCGGAACGGACAACGGTCTGGATCGATTGCAGAAGAATGCCACCAACTTCGACCATTACTGGCACGGGGCAGAGAGCTCGGGCGGCCTGCATTCCGGCGTCATCCAATCGATTCATCGAGATCATAAAGGTGCGCTCTGGATCGCGACGTCTGATGGACTACATCGTTTTATCGACGAAGAACAGGGGACCTTCGAACGCTTTAGTGTTGAAGACGGCCTCTCGGACAATATGATCCTCGGCATACTGGAAAACGGAGACCGACTGTGGTTGAGTACGGCCAATGGTCTGACCGCCTTTGATCCAACAGGAAAGCGTCCCCCCCAGGTGTTCGGGCGGGAAGAAGGCTTGCAGGGAGATTCATTTCTGTTAACCTCATTTCACAAAACCCGGGACGGCGAATTCTGGTTTGGTGGCCCGCGCGGCGTGACTCACTTCCGTCCGGAGAAACTCAAGGCCAATGACTATATACCACCGGTGGTCCTGACCAGCCTGACCCAGGCGCAGGTTCCCATGCCTCTGGATGCCGCTCCCAGTCGAGTGCACAATATCGAACTCGCGTGGCCCAAAAATTATTTTGAATTTGAAGCAGCCGCCTTAAGCTATTCAATGCCCGGCCTGAATCGTTACCGGTTTAAACTCGAAGGCTTTGACACAGACTGGTTTGAATCACAGGATGGCTCAGGTCGTTACACCGGTTTGCCGGGCGGTCAATACCTGCTACGCATTCAGGGATCGAATAATTCTGGTCTCTGGAATGAAGCGGGAGTCTCGCTCGGTATCACTGTGCATCCCCCCTTCTGGCAAACGCGTTGGTTTCGAACGCTCGCTTTAGTCCTGGCAACGGTATTGATTGCTGGAACCGTCAGATACGTGGAGGTCCTGCGTTATGAAGTACTCCAGCGCCGTAGTGCGGAACGCAAACGGGATCAGGCAGAAGACCGCATGCGTGAAGCCACGAAAATGGAAGCATTAGGTCGCCTTGCCGGTGGTGTCGCACATGACTTTAACAACCTCCTGACTGTCATTACGTGTGAACTGGAACTGGCTAACCTTCAACTTGCAGAACAACCAAACGACGAAATCAAACCCGTACTAGATTCCATCGAGGAAGCCGCCGAACGGGGAACGGAATTGACACGACAATTACTGACATTCAGCTCCAACCGCTCATCGAATCGGCAGCTGATTCACTACAATGAACTCATCAACCAGACACTCCCCTTCTTTTCCCGGGTCCTCGGCGAAGATATTCAAATTGAATGCGATCTGGAGGAGCCACTGGGATTTGTATTGGCAGACTCCGGAAATCTGCATCAGATTCTCATGAATCTGGTGGTCAATGCGCGACATGCGATGGCCGAGGGAGGCACGCTGACCTTTTCCACATTCGAACAAACGATTCCCCAATCAGAGAGCACTCCGGGACAGCCTGCTGGAGATTATATCGGACTCTCGGTCCGGGATACGGGCTGCGGGATGGACGAAAAAACGAAGCAGCGCATTTTCGATCCCTTTTTCACAACAAAAAGACATGGCGAAGGAACAGGGCTGGGACTGACCTCAGTCAAAGAGATTGTCGAGCTCCATGGAGGTTTCATCGAATTGGAGAGTACACCGGGAGTCGGAACCTGCTTTCGATTATTTCTTCCCAAATCCGATAGTCAAAGCATCGAGCAGCCCATCCTGACAAAACAGACCACTCCACAGAAAGTATCTGGTACGATCCTGCTGATTGAAGACGACCGGAGGGTCAGCAAAGCGCTGCGGGACATGCTGGAACGGGATGGTTATCAGGTCATCGAAGCGGAAAACGCGACCAAGGCACTGGCGATCTGGAAAGAAACACCGTCACACTTTATCGCAGTCGTCTCTGATGTCGTATTACCAGACCTGAATGGCGATGGCGTGGTAGAAAAAATCAGAGAGGAACGCCCCGAAATTCCGGTCCTCTTCATTTCAGGCTATACTCCCAAACAGGTGCAGTTGAACCCCAGCGGTTCAGGTCCCTGGAAAGTGCTTCACAAACCAATCCAGCGAGAAAGCCTGTTGCGTGAATTGTCGGAGCTACTCGTAGAATCTGATCAGCAGGTAATCAGCTAAAACCTTTATAAATAGTACTCACGTTGAATCTTCAATGAATCCCATACAGTCCTTAAGCCCGGATCGAATCGATGGAATTTGACTCGCGTTTCAGAGGGCCGAGCCGGTCTTTGACATCCATTCCCGCCAGCATCGTATTGTAAACATCGATCCCTTCCGCCCCGACATCCATGATTTCACCCGTTTTGAATCGGCCATTGGCGCCGGTAATCGCGTGGAATACACCCGACAATTCGCGTTTCACATCATTGTGACGGCCATCGCCTGACTCGGTAGAAATCGTAATCAGCGAATTTTCCAGAATCGTTCGCCCATTGGCCTCTCTGGAATCAGCATCATTCAGCCGTTGCAGGAAGTAAGCGATCTCACGCATCTTCATATGGGCATGCGCCCGCAGTGCTTCATTTTTCTTCTTCTCGTTGAACTTGTGCCACCATTCGTGGCTGCAGCCCTTGTCACCCGAAGCCTTCTGCTGGCGGGCATCATCAAAATGCCAGATTTTTTTGCCGTCATATTCATAGTCGCCCGTCAATCGAATCCGTTCTCCCGCGGCCAGAAAAGTCAGCGCCCCAAACCGGGTCCGATCCATTTGAATTGCCAGTGCATACAAGTCGGCCATCAAACGCCATTCAGTCGACAGTTCATCCAGCGTGATATCAACGCCCATCCCACCGGGGTCTGCCGGACCGCCGTGAAGAATCTGTGAACGGGGTGGCAGCTTTGGTGCGTTCGGATTTTTGTTCTTTAAAGCAAAGGCACGCTGTTCGAATTCACGAATGCGATCAAGGTGATCGGCAACGCGCGACTTGGAAGCGGACCCGAGTGGCGAATTCGCGCCGGTATAATACTTGTAGTCCGCAACGACCGAATCCAGCACACTCCGCTTGAGCCGTTTGCGTCTCACATCCGATTCATCACCCGAGAGTGCAATCGAACCAAAGACCCGATCAAACAGATCGCGTGGTTTTTCCTGCATTGTGGCGGCGACAGTACAATCCTGATTATAACTATGCACATAACGTCCCACGCGACTGCGCCGGAAAAACGTTCCCCCAATCAATGTCGGCACCATACCGGTGGGTAAGCCTTTTGGATAGTGAGTTTTACGAATCACCTGATCGATCGAAGGCCCTCCTGACCGCGCCTCGCCATTGGGAGGTTCGGCTGTAAACGCACCGGAGGCACCATCGTAGTGTGCGTTGATCCCCTTCTCATCACAGCGGATCTGGTCGACGTTCCGCATAATCAGCAGTTTGTCTTTTAACGGCTTGAGCGGTTCCATCACGCCCTCATAACCTTCGGTCTGCAGTGGCGCGGGTATCCCCAGCCCAAAGAAGACGTTGAATGCCCTGACTGGGACCGTTTTCTCGGGAGCTGCTGCTACCGGGGAATCCAGCATTTCTTCCAGTAACGGCAGTCCTATCGTCGCTGCCCCCATGCTCCGGAGCAGTGTCCGCCGGTTGATCGCTCGTTTCATCATTCTCACTTCTCCGATGAATGGGGTTCCGTTTTTGTCTTCAGCACCAGATCACTCAATACAATCGCGGTCATCAAACTGGCATAGGTGCCCCCATTTTTCTGGGTGGCTTGATGAATCTGATCCAGTATCCGCGCGTCTGCCGCAACCAGGGGCCGACCTAATGCAAATTGCGTGACTTTCCAGGTAATCGATTTCTGAACCCGCGGACTCTCTGCCAGCAGATTCATCAACGCAGCACTTGTCTGATAAGCAACCGGTTTTGCCGCGCCGGGAAACAATATTTCTCCATCCTCACGTAATTGATTGCCATGTTCGTCTTTTTCATGAAAGGCTCCCAGGCCGTCGAACTTCTCCAGACCGAATGCCAGCGGCTCAAATCGGATATGGCAACCACTGCAGGATTCATTTGCCAGCCGCTGTTCTGCAATCCGACGTTGGGACAATCCCGGCTTCGAAGGCACAGGCGTGATGTCAAGACCGGGCGGCGGATCTTTCACAACACCACGCAGGACTCCCTGCATCACAAACAAACCTCGCGTGACCATAGACGCTTCGTCTCCTCCTACCGTCAGCACGCTTCCCTGTGTGAGCAAGCCTCCCCTTGCCGGAATGGAAGACAGATCATAGCGTTTGAGTCCGGGACCTTTCGGCTTGAGACCATAGTGGGCTGCGAGATCAGGCGTGGCAAAAGTCAGCTGGGCGTTCAACAGATCTGCCAGTGGCCGGTTCTGCTCCCAGATGATCTCTTTGAAAAAGGCCTGTGTTTCTTCGCGCATGTCGGCTGCAAGTGCTTCGTTCCAGTTCGGAAACTTCTTACGATCAGGACGAAGATTGTCCAGCCGATCCAGATTCAACCATTCCGAAAGAAACTGCAAAGAACGATTCACGGCCCGCGGGTCCTGTAACATCCGGCGTGCCTGTTTTTCAATCAGGCCGCGGTCGTGCAGTTCGCCCGCGTCGGCCGCCCGCATCAGTTCCCGGTCCGGTGGTCCGCCCCAGATGATATAGCTCATGCGAGATGCGAGCTCGTACTCATCCACGGGCCAGGCACTGCCATCGCCGCGTTGATTTTCGATCCGGTAAATGAACCGGGGCGACTGCAACATCGCTTCAATTGTCAGACGGACTGCTTCCTGGTAATCGCCACCTGCACTGGCCACCGTTGTTGCAATGCCGCTATATGTCGTCACCTCACGATCATCGAGCGGCCCGCGCAAAATCCATTTCCCCATGTCGGCGATGAACTTTCGCATCGTATCATCGGTGGAAAGTTTCCGGCTTTTCGAAAAGCGCGACGCAAACTTCATCACATCCATTCGATCTACTATGATCTCGGCGAGGCGGGCATAGATCTCCACATGTTTGAGATCCACATTGAGATTATAAGCCGTATTGCTGAAGCCATCGGCCCGCAAGTCAGGAGGTAACAGCGCATGGGCTTCCTGAGCAATATCTACGCCGACCGCACTTCGGACAGTTTCGATATACTCGGGAATCGTCAGTCGCTGTAACCAGACTGCCCCCGCGCGGCCCTCATACACATAAACGGCCGGATCAATCAGTTCGACCGACCAGACCGCCCCCTTGTCAATCCACTGTTTGAGTATGTTTTTCTCCTGATTCGTCAGCGGCTCTCCCTCCGGAGGCATCGCCCCGGATTTGATCTGTTCCCACAACAGGCTGTCCCCGGTTTTTCCGGGGACAATTGCTTTTCCGCTTTCTCCCCCCGCAAAGGCGGCCGCCTTACGTGATAAATCGAGCCGACCTTTCTTCGCTGCCGAATCGTGACAATCCAGGCAGTTCCGTGCGAGTAACGGAGCGACCTGCGTTTCAAACTCATACCGTGCCTGTGCCGCGGCAAGCGCTGCTTTGGTTTGTGCGCTGTCCACCTTTGATGTCGCTCCCGCCCGGAAATTCTGTTTCACTTCACCGTCGGTTAAGGCCCGACTGAAAAGCGCCACCAGATGCAATTCACCCAACCAGGGACGATCTCCCGTCTTTTCATTTGCCAGGATCAGACCAAAATCTTTGTCCCAGTTTCTGAGTTTGCCGAAGACCTTCTGCTTAGCCTGTTGCTGCCCATTGATATAAATCCGGGCAGTCCCTCCCGCATCACGGGTATAAACGACATGCGTCAACACGGTTTTCACAAATTTGTCTGGTGTCGCGGTGGAAGGATTTCCATTCACACTGGTCGAAGTCGTGCGTAATCGTACGTCATACTGTTTCCCTTCCTGTCCCAGTGTCAGATTTCTTTTACTGGGATTTCCGGAAAGAGAAATGATCCGAGCTGGACCTTTCTGTCGATCGTTCGCAGGCTTGAGCCATGCTTCAACGGTCAAGCCATTCGCCCGTTTGATCGAGTTAATAATTTTCCTGGCTGGTATCGTCGAACTGATTTTTGTGGACTTCCGAACGACCAGTGCTCCCTTCTTCCAATGCACGGCGGCTGGCTTCTCAATTTTCAAATCGAGCGGCTGCCCGACACCAGAACGATCGCGGACCACGTCTCCCTTTCCAGCATCAAATGTGTACAAGACCTGCAGATCACGGGAAACGCGGGGAGTCGCAGCGGGAAGAGAACCAAGAGACACAGATAAGAACAGCAGCAAACAGACAAGAATACGATTCCCGCTGATAAAATGTTTCAGTGTCGAGGTCATCACATGGTCCTTGTCGTTTGTTTGATACCAACTTGTACAACGTTGGCACAACACCGCTATTCATCCTGCATCATTGAAAAATGCAGGAACATCAGCTTTACCATGTCACTGTGATTTTCCGTGCTGCTTTCGCTTTCGCAACACGGCAAAGAATGAGGAAGAACTCCCCACAGGAATTGACTTTGCTTAAACTCAAACCGAATCACAGAACGTGATCAATCGTAAACCGGTTCCAGGCACATGTCAATCCTCGATCAGGTCTACACTCAAACCGCGGAATACTTGTCACGCGGTGTTTGCAGCGATTTTGCGTTGCTGTCTGAGCTTTGGGAAGGGACCGGCTCCAGCAGGTAATGGGAGACATACCATTCCGAGCCATTCCGATAACCAAACAGTTCCGCAACCGCCAGAAAAAACAGCCGCCAGCGGATCAGCCAGCGCTTTGCCTGCTGTTCGCCGTAAGTCTGGGCGAGAATCGGTAGAATCTGGTCTCGTCTCTGATCAAGGTTTGCCAGCCAGGCTTCGGAAGTATGCTGGTAATGCCGACCATCCCAACGCCAGTGTTGCACTACCTGCATGTGCTCGTTGAACTGTGCCAGATAATCGTCGCCGGGCATAATGCCGCCGGTGAAGAAGTGGCGGGCCATCCAGTCATCGGCACTTTGATCACTGAATTCATAGACAAACTGACGATGACAGAAAATGTGGACGAATAATTTCCCATCGTCGGTCAGCCAGTTGGCGATGCGGTTGAGCAGACGTTGATAGTTCCGCATATGCTCAAACATTTCCACCGACATCACACGATCAAATTTCTGTGACGTCGCAAAGTCATTCATATCAGCGGTCATCACGGTGAGCCGGCTTGAAACTCCCCGCTTAGTTGCCTGTTGCTCGATAGCTGCGCGTTGCGATTGAGAATTCGAAACCGCTGTCACACGACAATGGGGATAATTCTCCAGAATCCAGAGCGACAACGATCCCCAGCCACAGCCCAGTTCCAGCACCTGCATTCCGTCTTCGAGCTGCGCATGCTGACAAGTCTCGCGCAGTGCCGCTGCTTCTGCATCGTCAAGCGTAGAGATATCTTCCGGCCAATAGCAACAACTGTATTTACGACGGCCCCCTAATACCAACTGGTAAAACTCCGCAGGCACTTCATAATGCTGTTCGTTCGCCTTTTCCGGCACCAGGGCAATCGGACTCGCTTTCGCCGCTTCGATAAAGGTTTGCATGTTCTTTCTGTTGGCTTGATCGCTGCCGGCATCCAGAGTCGCCAGACGTTTGCTGCACAGTCTGCGAATCGCTTGCCTTGTAATCCCATCGGGAATCCAGCCTCGCTCAACCAATTCAATCGCGGCATTCATCATCAAATCTGATTTCATACTGTCACCTGTTTCGTTTCAGGAGGCCAGGGAAAAAATGCATTCGTGGTTCGCTGATACTCTCGATAGGCATCCCCCCGACTTTTCAAAGCCTGCGCTTCAGTGGGAGGAATCCCTGTCACATTCAGAATGAAGTGCAACATCAGTAATGGCCCCAAAATCGTGAGCCAGCCCCAGGGAGCCGCCACCGCCAGTCCAACATAAGACCACCAGTGCAACCACTCAAAAAAGTAATTCGGATGCCGGGAGTAGTTCCACAGCCCCTCCTGACAAACGTGTCCCTTATTTTCTGTTTTGGCTCGAAACCGGGCGAGTTGCCGGTCAGCCATCAGTTCCCCCACGATCGCAACGATCCAGATCCCCATCCCCAGAAAATCAAACGCTCCCAGTGGAGCAGTCCCCTGTGCGGCGATCAGCATCGGCAGCGCGAACAACAGGCTGCCGATGGCCTGAAACTGATAAAACCAGAATAGTCTCGATTGTGCGGCGGTGCCCCATTTCTCTTTCAGAGTCTGATAGCGACCGTCTTCCGGCATGGTTAACACGCGCCAAAAGATGTAGCCGCTCAAACGGAGAGCCCAGGCCAGCCCCAGCACCGCCAGCACAATCCGTCGTGCCAAGTCACCATCAAGACTGCCCCAGACAAAAAACAGGGTCAGTAACCCCACGCCCATGCCCCAGGCCACATCCACAATGCCGGCGTCTCCCGTCTTCCGCTGTAACAGCCAGAGCAGCGCCATGACAAATGCCATAACAATCCAACCAAGGCCTACCATCAACCAGGGGTTCACGCCAGCACCTCCTGTTCCTGGGAGACAAATCGTTCAACAGCCTGCTTTTTGACGGGATCAAAACGGCACTCCGGCTTGGCAAACAGCATCTGAACCGTATTGCATTGACGCTCTTCAAAGGCCGCCTCGCAGTAGCTGAAATAGTAGTTCCACATGCGAATAAACGATTCGGAATAGCCCAATTCGCGAACCCGTTCCAGTTGATTTTGAAACTGCTGACGCCAGCAACGTAATGTCTGGGCATAATGCGGGGCGATGTCATCCAACTGCAGTAGTCTCAAGTCGGTCGCTCGGGTCGTCGACTGCAGAATGGCGGCTACGGACGGCAGACAACCGCCGGGAAAAATATAGCGTCGAATGAAATCCACACTGCGGAGATATTCTTCAAACCGCTGATCTTTGATCACGATACTCTGCAGAAACATCATCCCATCATCGCGCAACAACTGACTGCATTTTTCGAAATACGTTTCAAAATACTCAGCACCAACGGCTTCAATCATTTCGATCGAAACCAGCTTGTCATACTCTCCTTCCAGGTCACGATAGTCCGAAAGCAGCACCGTAATCTGATCGGAAAGCCCTGCTGCATGAACGCGTTCCACAGCCAGATCATATTGCTCTCGCGAAATGGTCGTCGTCGTGACTTGGCAGCCATAAAGCTCTGCCGCATAAATTGCCAGTCCGCCCCAGCCCGTACCGATCTCGAGTAAATGATCGCCGGGCTGCAGATTTAAACTGCGGCAGACCCGGTCCAGTTTGGCCAGCGAGGCGTCCTGCATAGTCGCGGATTCCTCTTCAAACACGCCGCTGGAATAGCACATCGTCTCATCAAGGAATAACCGATAGAAATCGTTCCCCAGATCATAGTGCGCATGAATATTGCGGGCAGCCCCTATGCGCGTATTACGCCGCAGCCAGTGACCGGCTCTGGCCGCCTTCTGCCGAAACCAGGCAAAACCGCGTTCAAATTGATCAGCAACTTCCAGATTCCGAATAAAAATCCGGACCAGTGAAGTCAAATCATCGGCGGACCAGTCTCCGTCTATCAAAGACTGAGCAATCCCCAGACCGCCCCCCAGCACGGCGCGACGATAAAACCGTGGATGCTGCACGATCACTTCAGCACGCAAGTCGGCATCGGCTTCACCAAAAGTGAACCGCTCAGTGCCGTCATGCAAAATCACCTGCCCCCGAACCAGTCGTTGTAATCGCTGATACAGCAACTTGCGGCAAACGGAGTTGATCATTCCGGGCTGTAAGTTTTGCTCCCTGTTCCTCAAATCGCTCTGTATCTCAAGTGCCATCAGTGTGTCCTCGAACTTGTACTTTCGTCAGAAGATTCAATCAGGCCGGGATGCGGATAAAAGGGAACGCGTTTGATCCACAATCGCAGTGCCTGCCAGTAAATCGCTGCAATAACGTACCAGGTCATCAGCGGATATCGCATTAAACAGCGCATCAGACTGGCGGTTGTGATTTCGCGTCGCTTCAGTTGCATCGTCACACTCAAAACGGTTTCCGCCTGCCGCTGATTCTCAATTTGGATAGTCAACGCCCGACCGGGTTCAGAAAACCGCCAGAAATATTCCAGATCCATCGGCATAAAAGGCGAAACGTGAAACTCCTTTTGCGTTGAATGTTTCTCTCCTTCGCCCATGAACTGATTTCTTCCTATCACATAACAGTGCTGCTCACCCCAGGGCGTGTTATTCACTTCAGCCACGATGGTTTCGACACGTTCATTGTTTCGATCAAAGCAAAAGTAAAATGAAACCGGATTCATCATGAAGCCAAAATACCGTAAATGAGTCAGCAACCGGATCGCCCCTTCCGGTCGGGGAAAACCCTGCTCCACGACCAGATCTCTGACTGCTTCCAATAACGATTTTTGAGGATCGCCCAGATGGTCTTTGCGTCGAAATTGCGCCAGAGCAATCCTGCGCGTGGACCAGCACCAACGTCTTTCAAACAGGCTCTCCAGTTCGTTCAGATCGAGATACATCAGGAAGATTCGGTTGAGGAAGCTGTGCTCAACCGGCATGAATCGTCTGTGTCTGACCCAACCTTCGTAGATCCCACTTTCCATGTTTCACCAGTCCCCCCTAATGCCTTGCAAACGGCCAATGCACTACTCACGCCATCTTCATGAAAGCCATTTCCCCAATACGCACCGCAAAACGAAGTCCGCCGTTGATTGATCACTTCCGAGTGACGTCGTTGAGCGGCGGCACGTCCGGTCGTAAAAATCGGATGTGCATATTTGATGCTGCGAATCACTTTGTCGGGATCAACACGATCCTCACCATTCAGCGTCACACAGAAGGTATTTTTCGACTGGATGCTCTGCAGCTGATTCATGTTGTACGTGACAGTTGCTTTTTGATTACTGCCACGGGGCATGAAATAATTCCAGCAGGCCCAGGCACGTTGACTCTGGGGAAGCACCGTTGTGTCGGTATGTAATTGCGCCACATTCGATTCATAAGGGAACGACGCAAGCAGTTCCCGCTCGACCGAATTTGCTTCCGTCCCCAGAATTCGGAGCGCCTGATCGCTGTGGCAGGCGAAAATCACATGATCGAATCGATCTGGCGCACTGCCGCGCGGCGTAAGTTCAACGTAATCCTCATGGCGTGTGACTGAGGTAATCGGGGTCTCAACACGAATCGATTCCCGAAAGCCGGCAGTGATCGCTTTGACGTACGTCTTCGATCCGCCACAAATCACTCTCCACTCAGGCCGATCCCGAATCGCCAGAATGCCATGATTCTGATAAAACTCTACAATAAAGCGAATCGGAAATTGCGCAAACGTTCCCAACGGACAAGACCAGATCGCCGATCCCATCGGCAAGAAATACTGGTCAATAAAGGCCCGCGAGTAGCGATGTCGTGCCAGATAGTCGCCCACCGTCTGTTCTTCATCGTTCGATTCCAAAATCTCCAGCGACTCGCGGTTGAACCGTAGAATATCACGCAGCAGCCGATAAAATCGTGGGCTGATCAGATTGCGCCGCTGGGCAAAGAAGCCGTTCAGATCGGCGCCGCGATATTCGAGGCCCGTTCGATCACACTTCATACTGAAACTCATCGCGGTCGGCTGTGATACCACGCCGAGTTCATTCAAAATCCGTGTGAAATTCGGATACGTCTGATAATTGAAGACAATAAATCCCGTATCGACGGCGTGCTGTTCACCGTCCAGATCGACATCAATCGTATTCGTATGCCCGCCAACATAGTGATTGGCTTCGAACAGTGTGATCTCGTGTTGTTGATGCAGAGAATAAGCGGCAGTCAATCCTGAGATGCCGCCGCCGATGATGGCGATTTTCATGTCCGCACCTCTTTTGACTGAGGAGACATCTCGCAAGCACCATTGCTATGACAACGGCCCGTTAATTTGAGTCTATTTTTCGCGAAGACGCGATAAGTCAGATCGAGAAAGTGAGAGATCCCAGGCAACCGAGTCGGCAAAACCAGCCACCGGCAACCAATGGCTGAATAAAGTCTGCGAAACACTTCAACCCCGGTCACCCAGGTTCCATCTGGCAGACGTGCATGAATTTCCTCCATCAGTTGATCCATGCTTTTGCCGTAGATCTTGATATCGAATTCTGGTTCGGATATGTCGGTGAATAAAATTCTGTGCCGACGATCCAGACGACGAATCATGCTGATTTCCTTTCTGCACAAAGGGCATGCACCATCGAAAAACACTTCCAGTTCAATCTGTTGATTCATCAAAGATTTCGTCTCCCTTGACCACCGTTCTAGAGTGGAATTCAACCAACCAGCTCATGGATCTGATCCAGCCTTGTTTCCTCAGCCATCTTGCGCAGTTTTGCCACGGCGCGCTGTTCTAACTGTCGCACCCGTTCTTTAGAGACTCCCAACTGATCTGCCAGTTTCTGGAACGTTTGCACTTTCGAGTCCCTTCCCAAGGCATAGCGAGCGCGAACGATCAGTTGCTCGCGCTGATCCAAACTTTCAATCTTCTGTTCGAGCAACTCAGACAATTCCAGCCAGGTTTGTTCGTCCATCTCAGGACGCTTTTCCTCGGTGACTTCTTCTAGTGGCTGTTCTTGTTTCGCTTGTGTGAATCGCGAATGTTCTTTTCTCTGGTCGGCAATTTTGCGATAGGCATAGTTCGTAATCGCACGGTAAGCATAGGTACTGAATCGAAAGCCCCTGTCATAATCAAATTTGTCAACCGCTTTCATCAGGGTCCAGATGCCATCGCTGAGCAAATCATCAAAAGTGACATGCGGTGTGACACATTTTTTGATGATCGAGACAACCAGTCGCATATTACTGCGAAAGATCTGATTCCGAACTCGGAGTGCTTCGTCTAATAACAGCTCGATCGTATCGAGATCCTGATCGCTGCAGGTTTCCGGATTCAACTGAGAACGCAAAACATTGGCTTTGTACTTGAGATAATTCATGCGGCGGAACAGAGCCTGTTCCTCATCAGCGCTAAGCACGTCACCTTCACACAGCCGCGCCAGATGGGCTGGCAACTGACGTGGATTCTTCAGCAATGGGGAGCTGTGCTTCATCTCCCTGGATGAACTGCCCGATCCAAGCTGAAACTCAATTTCGCCCTCAACGTCCCAATTCTTGAATGAAGGGTTCGAAATGAAATCGATCTCAGTCTGTAACAACCGCTCAGCACGACGTCTGGTCGCTTTTTCCTGCTGTGCCTCAAGTAAACATGAACATGCTATCATTACTCGTCACCCATAAAACAGAAAATGATTCGAAACGCACTGACCTATTTATATCACTCCCCCACCATCGAGACAACCCAAAATTCGTTCAAATCGTTCATTTTAAAATAACTAGCCATATCTTAATACACAGCAGTAACTTACAAAACAAAACCTTGTCATATTCTATTTTTAAAGCTAGAATCATGATATGTAAAAGTGAATAACCTCCCATTTAACGATCAAATCGTTCAGAAAAGACCACACTATGAACGAGTTTCTCACTCCCAAACAAGTTGCCCGTGCGATCCAGGCCAGTGAGTCGTCCGTCAAACGCTGGTGCGACAAAGGCATTATCCCCACCATTTATACCGCGGGGGGACACCGCCGCATCGCGCTCTCAGATCTCATTGAGTTCCTCAGATCGAGCAAACACGAACTCGTCCGCCCGGAAGTCTTAGGGCTCCCGGCGACAACCGGTCAGACGATCCGCGTCATCGACCGGGCTGCTGTGCAGATCACGGAAGCCCTTCTGCTGGGTGATGAAGAACAATGCCGTCAAATTGTATTGGACCTGTATCTAGCCGAGCACAGTATCAGTTCAATCTGCGACCTGGTCTTTGCAAAAGCGTTCGCCACAATTGGGAATCGCTGGCAGTGCGGTGATGCCGAGGTCTACCAGGAACGCCGCGGATGCGAACTGGCCTTGCGGGTCCTGCACGAATTACGCACTCTGATCCCCTCGCCTCCTGCTGATGCACCACTGGCAATCGGTGGCGCCGCTGAGGGAGATCAATACACCATGGCAACAACGATGGTCGAACTGGTGCTGCGTGATATCAAATGGAACGCCGTTTCACTGGGCGCGAATCTGCCCTTCGCAACGCTGGCCGCGGCCATTAAAGAACACCGCCCTAAGATGTTCTGGCTCAGTGTCAGTCATGTCCCTGATGAAACAGAATTCATTCGCGCGTATTCAGAACTCTATGATGAATTCGGATTGGACGTCGCCTTCGTGGTCGGCGGACGCGCGCTGCACGAATCAATTCGACAACAGATCCAATATGCCGCCTTCTGCGATAATATCCGACACCTGGAAGCGTTCGCACAAACACTGCTGAGTGCCACCGGAAAACAATCGGCGACCTAATCGTTCACTTCCGCTTCACGTAGACATAATACGCACCGCAAATCTCTTTGCCCTGTTCATCTTGCATGAAGGTCTTCAATTTCACGGGGCCACTTTCTAATGGGACACCAGTAAACGTAATCGACTGGCCAGTCGCATCCGGCTTCCCAATCGCTTCATATGTCCCGATCTGGACCTTGGCTTTCGCAATCGGCAGAGCAACACCCTTCCCAAACTGCCCATCGGAGACTTTGAGTGCCGGCGTTCCTGCGTTTAACTTCAAGCCGCTTTCTCGCGGCCAACGGCGCAGTTCCAGTTCATACATCCCAGGCTGATCCACGGTCAGATACCAGGTGCCGTTCTTCCTGACACCACGGCGGACCTGTCCCTGCTGGTCCACAAAGACATCCAGCCATTCACAGGCAGTCAACATCGCCGGGTTTTCCGACGTATGCCCAATCACCACGCGTTGTGGAACCGCGGCTGCCTCCTTCACACCGTCCCACCACTGGTTCAGATGACTTTGCATTTTTTTGACGACAGCGGGATGGGCATCCGCCACATTTTTCTGCTGCAAAGGATCCTGCTGGAGATCATACAGTTCGCGATTTTCGAGCCAGCGCCAATGCTTCCAGAGTACCGCGGCCCCTTCTTTCCGCGGGACCGACAGAAACATGTTCTTTTTATTTCCGGGGATCGGCATGCGACTGTAATTCACCACCAGCATCCGCTCGGGTAACACCTTCACCTGACCGCGAATTCGAGGCACCAGACTCATGCCGTCCAGTTTGGAATTTGACTGTGGTACATGGCAGAGTTCTGTCAGCGTCGGCAGCAAATCCTGCACGTGCGTTAAATCATCCAGATCACGGGCCGGTCCCAGTTTTCCTCCCGGCCAGCGAATAAAACAGGGCACGCGATGGCCGCCTTCCCAAAGCGTGACTTTTCTGCCCCGCATTCCCGCGTTGAAATAATCGGGGCCCATCGTACTTCCATTATCGGTCAGGAAAATGACGATCGTATTTTGTTCCAGCCCCGACTCCTTGAGAAACTGATCCAGCTTGCCGATATTTTCATCAATGTTGGCACACATCGCCAGATAACTGACCAATGCTTTGCGACGCGCCGGTTTCAAGTGCTTTACCACCTTCTCATTTTTCTGCATCGCCGCTTCGATGGGTCCCCGATACTGATTCGGCACAAAGTGCGGACCATGCGGTGCGTTCAAAGGGAGATAGGCAAAGAAAGGTTTTCCCTGTTTTTGAGACTGTATCCATTTTTGCGTTTCGCGAAAAAAGACATCGGTGCAATAGCCCTGATATTTTTCGCGTTGGCCGTTGTGTGTATAAGTATCTTCAAAATAATCGTTGTTCCAATAGTCGGGAACCGCATTGATGTGCGAGGAAGGAAACCAAAGCGTCTCTTCGAAGCCCCGGTCTTCAGGACGAAACGGATAATTATCGCCCAGATGCCATTTCCCGAAAATCCCGGTTCGATAGCCGCCCGCCTGAAACAGGTCTGCCATCGTCTTTACTTCCGGCCTTAATAAGGTCCGACCACTGCTGACGTTCATCGCCCCATTGCGAAACGAGTCCAGGCCCGTCATCAGTTGCCCCCGGGTCGGCGTACACATGGGCGCGACATGAAAATCGGTCAGCCGAATGCTTTGCTCTGCCAGTTGATCCAGGTGCGGCGTTTTCAGAATCGGATTCCCATGCCGGGAGAGTTCGCCGTAACCCTGGTCATCACTCATGATTAAGATGACGTTCGGCTGTTCGACGGCATAAACCAGATTGATCCATGAAAACAGAATAAAAGCACTGAGCGCGAATCTCATCAGACGATTCCTTCTGAATGTGTAGTCCAGACTTAGTTGCCTGGCTGTGAGAATATTTTTTTAAGATGTCGTTCAAATCTGAGACAACCCATTGTACAATTGCTAACCACTGGCCTCAATCACCATATTCTTAAGGATGGTCTCTTACAACGAAAGAACGCCCCCATGTCCCTACACCATATTCCGAAAGGTTATCACACGGTCACTCCTTATTTGCTGGTCGAAGGAGCTGAGGAAATGATTGAATTTCTGAAGACCGTATTCGATGCGACGCCTGAAATCATCTCATATCATGGGGATATCATCGGCCACGCCTGCATGAAGATCGGTGACTCAATGATCGAACTGGCGGATGCCTGTGAAGAATGGGGCAAGACGACCTCTTTCATTCACCTTTACGTCCCCGACGTAGATGCGACTTACCAGAAAGCAATGGCAGCGGGGGGCGTCAGCGTCACCGAGCCAGCCGACCAGTTTTATGGCGAACGTAGCTGTTCCGTCAAAGATCCCTTCGGGATTCAATGGCTCATCGCAACACAGATCGAAGAACTCTCAAATGAAGAGCTCTTGCGTCGGGCCGAAGAATTTAAACAACAACAGAAACAGCAACAACAATAAACCCAATCCAACCACCGGGACTAGTCGGAATCCTTTCTACAGTCCCGGCCTGTTTACGACTCCTCATCGGAAACCGGAATGTATTTATTATATAGTTCCGCGTAGTCTTCACGGACGGGGCTGAATACATCCAGGACCACGGCTGGTCCGTCGACGGCGATCGCCTGATGGGGTGTGTTGGGAGGAATAATAAACATCGCGCCCGCTTCAACCACTCGCACCTCATCTCCCATGGTCAGTTCCAGCTTGCCTTTCAGCAGCATGCCCCCCTGCTCGTGTGGATGATGGTGCATGGGAACGATGGCTCCCTCGTCCATTTCCAGATAGGATAACATCAGATTCTCGCCGTAAGGCGTGCGCATTTTACAACCGGGCAGAACTTCCAGCGGTTTAACAGAATCAATATCAATAAATGGCATGTTTGCAGAACTCCTGTATAAGAGACGTCTCGTCACTCAGAGTGAAAATACTCATTTCAAAGTAAAGAAATTGGATCGGAATTGAAAGCCCCATGAACCTTCAGAGAGCGAGACCTGTCTCATCTTTTTGAGTATTCTGATACTGTTGAAGACGAATCAATCCCCTGAACCCTTTAAACCGGACTGTGCAACCCATGTATGTTCCCTCCTCTTTTGCCGAAACAGACCAGAGTGTCCTGCATCAATTTATTGAGCAACACAGTTTTGCGACTCTCATCACGCACAGGGAAAGCGAACCCTTTGCCAGCCACCTGCCGCTCCTGCTGGATCGCGATTCAGGAAAACAGGGGCAACTTCTGGGGCATTTTGCCAAAGCCAATCCTCAAAGCAAAACGACGCCGCACGAGCAGGTATTGGCCATTTTTCATGGCCCCCACGCCTACATCTCTCCCACCTGGTATCAGGCTGCCAATACGGTGCCTACCTGGAATTATCAAGCCGTGCACGTTTACGGCCGGTATTCTGCGATTGACGATCCCAATGAATTAAAAGCCGTCATCGAACAAACAGTGACATTCTATGAAGCGCCTGCGAAAACTCCCTGGTCGATGCAAAATTCAGACCCGGATTTCATCGATCAACTCATGCAAGGCATTGTCGGCTTTAAAATTGAGATTGAACGCATCGAAGGCAAATTCAAGCTGAGCCAGAACCATCCCGTAGAGCGGCGGGAAAAAGTCATCAAGGTCTTAAAAGAACAACGCCACGATGACTCGCAAGCCATCGCGGCGCTGATGCAATCTCAGTTACCCCGCTGACGGGGAACTCTGTCTTTTTGATTAACGGGCATATTCGACCGTACGCGATTCCCGCATCACGGTGACGCGAATCTCACCCGGATAGGTCAACGTGTCTTCAATGGCTTTGGCGATATCCTTGCACATCTTTGCTGCTTCGCGGTCGTTCACCTGGTCGGCATCCACAATCACGCGGACTTCACGGCCTGCCTGAATTGCATAGGTATGATCGACGCCCGGAAAACCACAGACGAGTGTTTCCAGTTCTTCCAGACGACGCACGTATTTTTCCAACGTATCGCGGCGTGCGCCCGGACGCGATGCCGAACAAGCATCGGCGGCAGCAACCAGCACGGTATAAATATAGTCGGGTCGGATATCATCGTGATGGCCGGCGGCGGCGTGTACGACTTCCTGAGATTCGCCATAGCGTTTCAATAATTGTGCCCCGACAGCCGGGTGTCCGCCTTCCATTTCATGGTCGGCCGCTTTTCCAATGTCATGGAACAAGCCACAGCGGCGGGCGATCGTTCCATCCAGGCCCAGTTGCTCTGCCATAATCCCGGTCAACGCAGACACCTCAATTGAATGCCGTAACACATTCTGACTGTAGCTGGTTCGAAAATGGAGCCGTCCCAACAGGTCAATCAGTTTGGGATTCACGCCGGAAATATTCACTTCCTGGCAGGCGTTTTGGCCCATGGACTGAATATATTCTTCCAGTTCTTTCTGAGTTTCCTCGACCACTTCTTCAATGCGTGCCGGGTGAATTCGCCCATCGTTGACCAGCTTCTGCAGCGACATCTTTCCGATCTGGCGGCGAACATTGTCAAAGGCAGAGACCACCACCACTCCGGGAGTATCATCGACGATCACATCCACGCCGGTCGCTTTTTCGAACGCACGAATATTGCGCCCTTCGCGACCGATAATCCGACCTTTCATCTCCTCTTCGGGTAAATCAACGGTGGAAACGGTGGTTTCCGCGACGTGCCCCGAAGCAAACCGCTGCACCGCCATTCCGATGGTCTCGCGGGCAATTTTGTCGCAGCTTTGTTTCAGTTCATTCTGGTGCTTCAGGATGAGTGCCCCGGTCTCATTTTTCAGGTCTTTATCCAGACGGTCCAGCAGCATTTGAGATGCGGTTTCCCGATCGAGACCACTGATTTTAAACAACTCTTCCTGCTGTTTTTTCAGGGCCCGTTCCAGCTCCTGTTCTCGGGCTTCGACCGCTTTGGAACGGGAGGCCAGCTTGGACTGGGTCGTCTGAATCATCGCTTCTTTTTTGAGGAAGTCTGCCTGCTGATCTTCTAATGCGTTCTCACGTTTACTGAGCTTCTTTTCAACGGCCCACAGCTCTTCCCGCTGCTTATTGACTTCTTCTTCGAGCGATTCTCGACGTTTCAGTAACTCTTCTTTGGCTTCCAGTTTTTGACTTTTGAGCAGATTTTCCGAGTCGAGTTCCGCCTGTTTCAAAATCTGTGCATAAGACTGGTAAGCAGATCCGCGGCGAATGCGGTCAATGAAATAACCAATGACGGCTCCAACAATGAAGGCCAGAGCAGACCCAATAGCGACTTGAGTAAACATATTCCAGGTGCTTCCTATGCGCCTATGGTGAAAAGCCCCCTTCCTGTCAAATACCATTTGGCGTTGGTATTACAACAGAGACAAAATCGCACCTCCCTGTCCTCACCTGTTCCAGGCTCAAACCAGCTTAGTACGAATCATGTTGTCAGGAATTTCTTTTGATTGACAGGAGCGTCAGAGAGTTCCCAAATCGAATATGTCCGAAAGAAGAAATGAAATCTATTGACATACTTTAATTTTAAGCAATCCAGATCAAGATGATACACTTACAACAAACTATGGCCCGTGCTTATTTCAGCTTAACGACGTTTAAAGCACCGTCGGTCAGAGCGCACCTTGACTGGTACGCGCAACCGTAACTCGACCCCCAAATAAGACAACAGACGACGCACGATCTCGCTTTTCTGGGCCAGATGAGTCAATGACTCAGCATTCAGAATGTGAGCTCTCGTCAATTGAGAAGGCTCCCGCGAACGAAGCAGCGTCGGCAATACCCTCACCCATTTGGTGAGAAGAACATAAATTGCAAGAATTGTCTCATTGAGAATACCAAACATTGTTGATTCTCCAATTCAACCGAACCTGGGACTACTTAAGAAACTCGTAAATCACAGCCACTGATTTATTTCAAATCAAAATCAGTCTCTGCGACAATGCTCCCCATCAAGCTAAGAAATGCCCAAAGGAAACTTAAAAGTAAAAAAACAATGAAACTATTATGAAAAGCAAACTCCGCGACATCCAGCAAAAAACGATCAACATCTACTCATTCTTAATGATTGAATGCCCCTGGAAGGATGAGATGAAAATACGCGTAACTGAAATGACAGTGGAAACTTCTCGTAAAATTCCTTTTTTATGGTAACAAGACATTTCTGGTTTCGATAGTATATAGTTCGAAATATTGACCGAAAGTCAAATCTCAAACTGAAGCCATCTGCTCTGCACTTTTCGAAATCTTACCTACTTTTCAGAATTCCCATTTTCCGATGCATCAGTTTGTTCAAGCAGTGAAACAAGGTTTGCTCGAATGTCATCAGCGGATTGATGCGGAACAGACAACAGAAAAATACATTAGTTCACGTGCGAATCGCATTTTGATTGCGGTCTCAGGTGGGGCAGACAGCGTCGCTTTGATGCGAGCGTTAGACCAGCTCAACAAGTCCCATGCCGTGCAAACGGCTCCCGATTCTCTGGTGGTCGCCCATCTGAACCATGGCCTGCGAGGAGACGTTTCCGATGCGGATGCCGCCTGGCTCGGTCAGGAATGCGCGCGGCTTTCTATCCCTTTTGTGACGGAAAAGCAGGAGCTGCATCTGACAAGTAAAGAATCAAAAGAGGGCTTGGAAGAAGTCAGCCGCAAAGCGCGTTATAAGTTTTTGACCCGCGTCGCCCACGAACAAGAATGCACTCAAATTGCGGTTGCTCACACGCGAGACGATCAAGTCGAAACGGTATTACATCATTTGATCCGGGGAACGGGAATCGCCGGATTAAGAGGAATTCCCCGCATTCGCCCGCTTGAGCAAAGGCTGTTTCTGATCCGTCCGATGCTGGAACTCAGTCTCGATGACGTACTGCAGTATTTAAAGGACTGTGGTCAAGACTTTCGCACGGATGAATCCAACACCGACCTCAGCTTCACCCGCAATCGGATTCGGCATCAATTAATTCCCTTGTTAAAAAAAGAATTTAACCCCAATGTCGCACAGGCCGTCCATCGGCTCGCGCATCAGGCAGAGGAAGTCACCGCAATCGTCGCAGAACAAGTCGATCAAATTCTGGCTGACGCGACGTTAGATCAAAACCAGGAAACCTGGAGATTAGACTGTAAAGTCCTGCAGAACGTGCCTGACTATCTGATTCGACAATGTTTTCTGCAGATCTGGCAACGGATGAGCTGGTCCAGAAAACGAATGGGCTTTGATCACTGGCAGCGGCTGCTGATGCTGACCCATTCGGGACAGAAATTAAGTCTTCCTGATCAAGTCGAAGCCGAGCGGCGGGAACGATTGCTTATTTTACGCAAGTTAAAAAATGCCTCCAGTGAGTAAGTTGAGCGATTCTGACAAACATTCGTATTCCAACATATGTATTGTAGAAATCTTGATCGCGGTTGGTTAGAATCTGGCGTTGCTGATAAAAACATAACACGGTTTTCACTAAATCATGATTTTTTTGATGAAAGCCTGTCGTACGTTATTGTCGTGTGAGCAAGACCATTCGAAGCATCCATTCCTGATCTGCATTCGATCTTTTCGCTTCTGAATACTCAATTCTTGTAGTACACATTGCACTTATTTACTCGCCCTGTTCAATCAAAGAAGTTGCAGCTATGAATAACAACAAACCATTGTTTATTGCGAGCTTTATGACGCTCATCGCCGCCGGCGTGGGATTCGCAATTCGAGGAGGCATCCTGGCAGACTGGGGAGCCCAGTATGGGTTCACCAAATTCGACCTGGGTACGATTACCGGGGGAGGACTCGTCGGTTTTGGTATTGTGATTCTGCTGGCCAGTCTGATTACGGATAATGTTGGTTACAAACCGATTCTGCTGCTGGCGTTCATTCTGCATGTACTATCCGCATTGATTACGTTTGCAGCTACGCCGATTTTCCATTCGATGGGCAAAGATGCGACTTACTGGTGCCTGTATATCGGCATGTTTATGTTCGCCGTCGCCAACGGTCTCTGTGAAGCGGTGATCAACCCACTGGTCGCCACACTCTATCCCCAAAAGAAAACCCACTACCTGAATATTCTGCACGCTGGCTGGCCTGGCGGGTTGATTGTCGGCGGGATTGTGGCTGCCGTTTATGCCAACATGAAAGCCAGTGTTCCCGGTCTTCGCTGGGAATATCCCATGGCGGTCTTTTTGATTCCAACTCTGATCTACGGCTTCATTGTGATTAAGCAGAAGTTCCCACTTTCGGAAGCCAAGTCGGCTGGTGTCAGCTTTGGACAGATGCTGTTGACCTTTGCCAGCCCGCTATTGATCTTCTTACTCTTATTACAAGCTTGCGTCGGGTATGTCGAACTGGGCACGGACAGCTGGATCGCCAGCATTACTGACTCCATCCTCATTGGTCAGGGTCTGTATCTGTTTATCTATGCATCCTTAATCATGTTCGTCCTGCGTTTCTTTGCTGGTCCGATTGTTGAAAAAATCAATCCGCTGGGCCTGCTCTGCATGAGTGCCTGCTTCGGCGCTTTGGGATTATACATGATTGGAAGCTCTACCCAGGCTGCTATGGTCTGGCTCGCAGTCACCGTGTATGGTCTGGGAAAAACGTTCCTCTGGCCGACGATGCTGGGTGTGGTTGGCGAGCGGTTCCCCAAAGGGGGCGCGATTACCATGGGTGCCATGGGTGGTATCGGGATGCTCTCAGCAGGTCTGCTGGGTGGACCGGGAATCGGCTATAACCAGGATTACTACGCGACCCAAAAACTGGAACAGCTCTCTCCGGAAGCATATGAGCGGTATTCCGCCGATGACAAAAACGGTTTCCTGTTTTTCCCGGCGATCAAAGGTCTGAATGGTTCGAAAGTGAGTGTCCTCAATAACGACGGCAAAGACCTGGAAGAAACCGTAGAACAACTGAAGAAAGAGAATAAAACGGACGATTATATTTCGAGCCTGAATCAATGGTGGCAGGGTGCAGAGAAATTTGCCGCTGAAGACAAAGAGCCCGTTGACGAGGCCGGCATTTTTGGAGGTCGCATGGCGCTGAAGTGCACTGCTCTGGTTCCTCTCTTCATGGCCTTTGGATACTTTATCCTGGTTTTGTATTTCCGCTCCAAGGGGGGATATCAGGTTGAAGTGCTGCACGGCGAAGAACCGGTTGGTGAACACTATACCGGTGGTGTTGAAGGTCCGATTGAGTAATCATTGGAACTTCGGTTCGGATGAAATTTTCGAACGGCCACCTGAATCCGGGTGGCCGTTTTTTCTTTTTCCAAACGTAGTTTTAGATTGATCCTTCAGAATATTTTGATTCCTGCAGGCCAACGCCAGACATGAATCAGTGAACATCATTTTGAGATCTCAAAATCGCAATGAGACTCTCCCAGAAGCATTCAACAATGCCGATGGGTTGACATTTTGATCAATAGCTGGATAACAGAAAGATAATCTCTAAAAGATTTTAACATCTGAATTATTTTGATAAATCGTTAGATAACAGGTTTCTCCCCATGCTCGATTCGTTTCCGGAGTCTCAAACGTTTGTCACCCATCTCGAATGTGGGATGGAACATGACCATTATGCAGCAGATCAATTACACGGCCTTTCCAAGGCAGGCAAACCGCTGCTCGTCAAATATGATTTAAATGCGCTCGCCCAGGCAGTCTCGAAAGAAGAACTGGCAACCCGCCCGGCAACCCTCTGGCGGTATCGTGAATTTCTCCCCGTTCGCAAATCCGAAAATATTGTGAGCCTGGGTGAAATCCACACCCCTTTGATCCCGGTCCCCCGCCTGCAAGGCGGTAATGGGTCGGTCTGGATCAAAGACGAAGGACGGCTCCCCACCGGCTCCTTCAAAGCCCGCGGACTCTGTATGGCCGTTTCGATGGCTAAAGAACTCGGCGTCACCAAAGTCGCCATGCCGACCAATGGAAATGCGGGGGCCGCTCTGGCCGCTTATGGCACCCGGGCCGGCATGAAGTCGTTCATCTTCTGTCCCGACGATACTCCCGAAATCAATGTCCGTGAAATTGCCGCTCAGGGCGCCCATGTCTGGCGGGTCAACGGTCTGATCAATGACTGTGGCAAGATTGTCGCGCAAGGCAAAGAACCGGTCGGCTGGTTTGATTTTTCGACTCTCAAAGAACCGTACCGCATCGAAGGCAAAAAAACGATGGGGCTGGAACTGGCCGATCAGATGGGCTGGCAGGTACCAGACGTCATCTTTTATCCGACCGGCGGTGGAACCGGCCTGATCGGGATGTGGAAAGCCTTCAACGAACTCAAAGAGATCGGCTGGCTCAAAGGCAAGCTGCCCCGGATGGTCGCCGTCCAGGCAACCGGTTGTGCGCCAATGGTCAAAGCCTACGAAGAAGGCAAAGAACACGCCGAGCTATGGGAAGATGCACACACCGTCGCAGCAGGAATCCGGGTCCCCGTCGCCGTGGGTGATTTCCTGATTCTTAGAGCGGTAAGAGAAAGCGAAGGCTTCGCCACCGCCGTCAACGATGAGCAAATCACCGCCGCACTGGATGAAGCCTCTCAAAAAGAAGGCTTCCTGATGTGTCCGGAAGGCGCCGCCACTTATGCCGCGTATAAGCAGGAGCTCGAATCGGGACGTGTCAGCCCTGATGAAAGTGCAGTCCTGTTTAACTGTGCGACAGGACTGAAATACGAACTCCCCCCGGCTGATCAGGCAATCGACATCAATCAGCCCGTTGACTACTCTCTTTTTGTCTGAACAACAAAACCAAGGTAATCGCAAACAGCGGGAAGTGGTAATATGAGTGATATTCTGGTGACAGAGAACATTCAGGGAGCATCTATGATTCGTCTCATCGATGATCTCGATGTGGAATTTGATGCGTATCTGTGGCAGAACCGGGACTTGCTGAAACAGAAACTCCAGGATGCCAAAGCACTGATTGTCAGAAATCAGACGCAAGTCAATCAGGAACTCATTGACGCCGCGCCGCAGTTGCAAATCATTGCGCGGGCGGGCGTGGGCCTGGATAATGTCGACACAGACTATGCGCACGAAAAGGGGATCACGGTCTGCTTTACCCCCGATGCGAATTCTCTGTCTGTCGCTGAACTGACCATCGGCTTGATGCTGGCCTTGTTGAGAAAAATTCCCGAAGCACGGCAGGATACTCTGACGGGGGGTTGGAACCGTCTCAAATTCACAGGCTCTGAACTCAACGGCAAAACGTTTGGCCTGATTGGTATGGGCCGCATCGGTTCTCTAACGGCAACCCGCGCCCGGGCTTTTGGGATGAACATCATCGCTGCAGACCCTTACCTGGCTTCTGATGCCCCCGCACTCAAAGAATTAAACGGAAGACTCGTCTCACTGGATGAGTTGCTGGCCGAAGCTGATGTCGTCTCCTGCCATAGTCCGTTGACCCCCACGACCCGAAAGATGCTAACGTATCAGCATTTCAGCCAGATGAAGCCGGATGCCTGTTTTATTAATACATCACGGGGTGAAGTCGTTGACGAAAGCGGTCTGATTCAGGCACTCCTGGAACATAAACTGGCGGGTGCGGCACTGGATGTCAGAGAAACGGAACCTCCCGAGCAAAGCCCGCTGAACCAGATGGAAAACGTCATCTTAACGCCCCACATCGCCGCCTTTACTGTGGAAGCCCAGGAACGCGTGGTCGATTCCGTGTGCGAGGATGTGCGACTCGTGCTGAGCGGAAAACCGGCGATCAATGTTTTTAAACCTTAACGATAAAGTACCAGCCTGATGTCAAACGAACTGAAAGAAGATAAGTGGTATCACGGGATTTCCCGTTACCAGTGGCTTGTCCTGACGATTGCCTCCCTGGGCTGGGTATTCGACGTATTCGAGGGGCAGATCTTCGTCGCCAGTATGAATGAAGCGATGCCGTCTCTCGTCGCTCCTGACACAACCAAAGGGCAACAGGCACTTTATAATAATATTGCACTCGGCGCCTTCCTGATCGGTGGTGCTCTGGGCGGCATTGGCTTTGGCGCTTTAAGCGATCGGATTGGTCGTAAAAAAACGATGTCGCTGACCATTCTGTTCTACTCGTTTTTCACCTGTCTCTCTGCCTTCTCACAGGACTGGTGGCAACTGGCCGGCTTCCGCTTTCTCGTTGCACTCGGCGTCGGCGGCGAATGGGCGGTCGCCAGTACCCTGGTCGCGGAATCCTTCCCTCCAAAAGCCCGCGCCCGCGTCGGCAGTATTTTCCACGCTTCCAGTGTGTTGGGAACCTACCTCGCAATTCTGGCGGGGGCGTTTATCATTGGAAACGAAAGCATCCAGGAATATGCCAGAGAAGCAGGACACCCCAGTCTTCCCTGGCGGATTGGATTTGCATTAGGGGTCGTGCCCTCATTTCTGATCATCTGGATCCGCCGCTCCATGAAAGAGCCAGAGTCCTGGCAACACGCGCAAGAAGCTGCGAAAGAGGACAGCAGCCAGAAGATGGGAACCATCTCCGATTTACTCCTGCCAGAATTTATCAAGAGCACCTGTATTGGCGTTCTTCTGGCCGCGATTGGTTTGGCGACTTTCTGGGGCGTCCACATTTACGGCAAGAATGTCTTTTTGAATGCGGTCAAGTCAGACTATGTCGTCGAACATTTTCAGGACCAGCCTGACGTTCCCGCAGAAGAAAAAAAGGCCTATTTTGAAACGATCAACCCAACCTTGAAAAAATGGGAGATGCTGGGCATGTTTCTCGCCACGACAGGCGGCGGTCTCGGTCTGTTAGCCTTTGGACCGATCTGTGAATGGTTCGGGCGGCGTGGTGCGTTTTTTCTGTTCCATGTCGGAGGGCTAATCAGTTCAATACTATTGTTTCAGGTTCTGAGTAATACGATTGTCATTGGTTGTTTCCTGCCTGTATTCGGCTTTCTGACACTGGGAATGCACGCCGGTTATGCGATTTATTTCCCAGAACTGTACCCCACACGTCTGCGCGGAACCGGAACCGGGTTCTGTTTTAATGCAGGCCGTATTCTGGCGGCCCCGATTCTGTTTATTGGTGGCTGGATGCAGAAAGACTGGGGATATACAATGGCACAAACAGCAACGATATTGAGCATGCTGTATATCATTGGCGCGATTCTGCCTTACTTTGCCAAAGAAACCAAAGGCAGCGCCCTGATGGAATAATACCCTCCCCGCCGCGTTCACTCCCGCTTGCCAGAATCATGCACTTTGCATGACTCAATTTGACTTGTAAAAAAATGATGTTTTCTGACCCACAGTTGTGGTTATTCGTACTTTCTGTTGTATTCATTTCCGCGTTTATTCAGGGAATCATCGGCTTTGGTTATGCCATCGTCGCAATGGCTGTCCTGCCGCTGGTGCTCAATTTTCGCGAAGCAAATTTACTGGTCGCGTTCAGCATCGTACTCCCTGTGATCTGGATTTTCTGGGGCTACCGGAAGCAGTCTGATTTGAAACTTCTCTCCGGCGCGATTCTGGGATCTCTGGTGGGGCTCCCTCTAGGCCTGCTGACATTCACGCTGATTGACCTCGACTATCTGGTACGTGGTACGGGGCTGGTGATTCTTTTGATCGTCATCGACGGCTTTTTTCAGAAACCTCCCCAATTAGTCGAAGGCCCTCCGAAAGCCTCTTCCATCTGGAGCACCTTCGCCGGTTTTTGCAGCGGCTTTCTGGCCGGTTCCACCAGTATCGCCGGCCCCCCGATTGTCATTTACGCGATTCGACAGCCCTGGACGCAGGATCAATACAAAGGCTTCATTTTCGGATTCTTCATTCTGATCTCTGTTACGCGCATCATTGGATTGGCGTTGATGGGCTTCGCACAAACGCCGGAGCTGTTGACCTCCGCGATCATTGTCCCGTTTGTCTTCCTGGGAATGAAGCTGGGAACATTGGTCGGACCACGTATCAATCCCGTTGTGTTTAAACGCTGTCTGCTCTCGCTGCTTGCAGTCAGTTCGTTGTATATGGTGATCCAGGGAAGCTCTGAAGAATTACCGGCCCCTGAACTGGAAAAAACGATCGAACAGGATCGGAACGCACTCTAATCCCCCGGAAAGTTCTGCTGCCGAATCCACTCCCTGATCTGCCGTTGTTCGGGTAGCAATTTGTCATCATCGCTCTGCTCCTGGATGATTGTCTGCAGTTCCCGCACTGTATCAACATCAGTCAAAGCGGGAAGCCGCTGAATGTCCCCCTGCCCTTCCAGCTGCGCAAGCAATTTTTCCGCTGTGTTCGCAGCACTATAAGGCACATTAAGCCACGTTTCCTGAGACAGACAGATGGGAGTGCCAAATAAATAAAAGCCACCATCGTCGGCAGGCCCTAACACAAACTGACGTTGATCGGTCACATTTGTTAAGAGATCAACGGCGTCTGTTAAATACGTCACCGGAAGCTGGGGAGCATCTGCTCCCAGAAATATCACAAAGTCATGTTGTTCAGAGAGAACCCGATTCACGTGTGCCAGACGTGTTCCCAGATCGCCTGCGCCCTGAAAGAGAGTGGCGAATTGATGCCATAACGGATCTGTGAGCGCCGCTTCTTCCGCGACAGCCCAGTAAGGAGTCACCTGTTTTTGCTGCGCCACTTTCTGTACGACCGCCGCGACCGCAGCCGCGGAAAGACGATGAAACTGCTCCGCTTGCGCTTGACCAATCGTTTGTGCCAATCTGGTTTTCAAAGGTGAATACCCGGGAGTCTTCACGAAGATGACGATGGCGCCTTGCCTTGAAACCATGAACCAATACGTTCTTTTAACAAGAGAATAAACTGCGGGACTGCCTGACGGATCGTCAGCCAGAGATGTTTAACGGTCATTTTGAACCAGCCCTGCTGCTGGTATTTTCGGGCGCTGGTTTGGATTTCAGCCCCCGTACATTGTAAACGAATTCTTCCTCGCCTGGCTTTCCAGACCAGCAGATGGTCTTCGCCGTACGGAGCCGATTCATCGAAACAGCCCAGTTCATGAAACAGAGCACAGCTCAGACAGAGCCCCTGATCTCCAAAGGGAATCCCTAACACATGCGAACGAAAATAAACGCCCCACGTATTCAGCTGCATTAAGAAAAAACTTTGATCCTGAAATTTCAAGTTGAAATAATGTAATGCATTGGGATGCGATTTCAAAGATTGGATCAGCCGTTGAATCCCGGTTTCACTCAGACCTGAATCCGCATGCAAAAACAACAGGTGAGACCGAGACGCCTGAGCCGCACCATAATTCATCTGATGTGCTCTGCCAACCAAAGTCTGATACCAGTGGCTGCGTTCCTCAAGCTGAAATTGATGTATCAACTCCGAAAACTCAGCTGGTTGTTCACTATTTGAGACGAAAAGAAACTCTGACGAATCTGGAAACGAGGTCAAATCGGCAAGGAGCGTCTTCCAGCAATCGTCCCCGTACAACACTGGAATGATGACGGAAATCTGAGGTTCTGAATCCATTTGCCGTTATTAACCTCATTTTTTTGATATGAATCAGTAAAATGTGATTTGCTTCACAGTTTTCGCGTCCATAATAGAGCATAATCCGACCATCAAAAAGTCGTCCCTTCTCTGAAACAACAATGTTTCTCGAATTCTCGAACATGATTATACTATCATCTCTTTTAGATAATTCAGACAATCATCTTTCACACAAAAGTATTGATCAGGTTCTTACGAGAATTCAACTGACGGAAATTGGAATTGAAAGGAACTCGGAATATCATGAATTCAGCAAACACGCAGGCTCGTTCGACTGAAGAAGAATCTGTTTACACGCGTTATGCCAATGCAGCAAATCAGAAAGAGCAGGCGCTCTGCTGTCCCGTCGAATACAATCCGGAATATTTATCGATCATCCCCGAGGAAATTCTGGAACGCGATTACGGCTGTGGCGATCCGACGCCTTACCTGTCTGCCGGTGATACGGTGGTTGACCTGGGTTCCGGCGGCGGGAAGATCTGTTACATCGCCTCACAGATTGTCGGTCCCGAAGGAACCGTGATCGGCGTTGACTGCAATGCTGAAATGCTCACACTCGCTCGAAAATACCAACAGCAGGTAGCAGAGCAACTGGGATATTCGAATACCGAATTCCGCTGTGGTTTAATTCAGGATTTAAAACTGGACCTGGATCAACTCAATCAAGAGCTCTCTACTAATCCGATCGACAGCCATGCCCGCTGGTTGGAATTACGGAATCTGGAAGAACGCTTACGCAGCGAGACCCCCATGATCGAAGACGACACTGTCGACTGTGTGATCTCGAATTGCGTTCTGAACCTGGTGCGTGAAGCGGATCGAAGCCAGCTTTTACAGGAAGTCTTCCGCGTGTTAAAGCGGGGTGGTAAAGCTGTGATCAGCGATATCGTTTGTGATGAAGATGTCCCACAACATCTGCGAGCCGATCCTACACTCTGGTCAGGCTGTCTCTCTGGCGCGTTTCGTGAAGACGCCTTTTTGAAAGCATTTGAAGACGCTGGCTTTCATGGCATTGAAATTCTGAAGCGTGAAGAGACTCCCTGGCAAACTATCGAAGGCATTGAGTTTCGTTCGGTAACGTTTTCCGCCTTTAAAGGCAAACAAGGCCCTTGCCTGGAACGCAATCAGGCAATGATTTATCGGGGGCCCTTCAAAAAAGTCGAAGATGACGATGGTCATGTTTATTCGCGAGGACAACGAATTGCTGTCTGCGATAAAACATTCCAGCTGCTACAAGCGGCTCCCTACGAGGGACAGTTTCTTCCCGTTGAGCCGTATCAGAATATTCCGCTGGACGCCGCTCAGGAGATGGATTGTCGTCGGAATGCAGTGCGGCATCCCCAGGAAACCAAGGGCAAAAACTATGATCTGACCAGCCAGATTATCGATTCCTGCTGCAGCCCTGATGGTGGTTGCTGTTAGCCCATTTGCCACGTCGATCCACGCTTTCATTTTCTTCGTATTCAGGAAGACTCATGGCTCCACTCACCCTGTTCCGACAACACAGTAAGCTGGCCGATCCCCGGGAGCAGTTGCGCATTCTCAACGCAGAAACACAACAACCCGCATTCGACCATCAACTGGAGCAGCATCAGCTTCCGACACTGCAGGCCAGCACGATCGATACATTGCAGGTCAACCTGGGAAAGCTTTGCAATATGACCTGTGATCACTGTCATGTTGACGCGGGTCCTGATCGCAGAGAGATTATGGATCGTGAAACCGTAGAGCACTGCCTGACTGCGCTGGAACATCCCGGTTTTCAGACATTGGATTTGACCGGCGGGGCTCCTGAAATGAATCCGCACTTCCGCGAAATGGTCAAAGAGGCAACCCGGCTCAATAAACAGGTCATTGATCGTTGTAATCTGACAATTCTGCTCGCGCCCGGCTTTCAGGATCTGCCCGAGTTTCTCGCCGAACATCGAGTCGATATCATCGCTTCGCTCCCCTGTTACCTGGAAGCGAATACCGACGCACAACGGGGGAATGGGGCATTTCAAAAATCCATTCAGGCTTTGAACGCGTTGAATTCACTCGGATACGGAAAGTCCGATTCCCGTCGTAAACTGACTTTAGTTTATAATCCTGTCGGATTCTCCTTGCCTCCCGACCAGTCACAACTGGAACAGGCCTACCGGCGCGAATTGAAAGAACGATTCGATATCGAATTTACCAACTTGATCACGATCACCAATATGCCGATTAGCCGTTTTCTCAGCGAACTGGTCAGCCAGGGACGGACCGAAGAATATATGGAGCGTCTGGTCAACGCATTCAATCCGGCTACGGTCTCCGGGCTGATGTGCCGCTCCCTGATTTCGGTGGACTGGCAGGGCTATTTATATGACTGTGATTTTAACCAGATGCTGAACCTGCCTGTCTCAGTCCTAGCCCGACGACACATTCGCGACTTTCACTATGAAGACCTGGCAGCCAGGGACATTGTAACGAACCAACACTGCTATGGCTGCACGGCAGGCGCGGGCTCCAGTTGCGGCGGTGCTATCAGCTAACCTCAGACAGCAGTCTCATCCAGACATCTCCAGAGGCACTCAATGAGCCTCACTTCAGGAACGATGCCAGCTTAAAATCATTTCGCGCAGAAACAGGCTACATCCCCCCGCCGGGTCCCTGGAGCACGAATACTCCCTGTTCTGATGGCCGAGAATTCCCTGAGTTAATTCTCTTTAAATATTTGATGAAGGGCCTCTCGTCTTCTGATTCGGTTTACTGCCCTAAATCAAGACAGTCAAACAGACTATTCATTCTATCACCACTCAAATCCCCCAAGAAAGCCCTTCATACGGAGACCTGTTTTTTCGTGTCACTTCTTCAAAACGGCGATTTTTTCCTCATGAGATTCCACCCTGCTAGCGGAAATAGTTCTATATATTGACAGTTCATTTTATTCGCACTTGACAAAGCAAATTAAATATAATAATGGAAATATTCTGAACAACTTATTTCCCTGCAAACGCTGGAAAAGCCCCCCCGATTCTTGGCAGTATCCTACAACTGACTATTGACATCGGGCTTTTATTATCGATAAAAAACCATTAAGAAATTTGGAAAGATTTCACCAGGAAACTACGAGGATCATACTGTGTTATTAGCTGATTCAACTCAAATCGAATCCCCTGAAGAAGAACTTGAAACATTCACCGATGAACCGGCTGTCATCTTCATGTCACTCGACGACGACGAAGAAAACATTGGCTTCGATGACCTGGAAGACATCGACGATGATGACTTCGACGACGACGACGATGACTTCGACGACGATGATGAAGAAGAGGATGAGTTCGACGACGAATTCGACGATGATTTTGATGACGACGACGATGATTTTTAGAATTCATCCGTCACGCTGAAAGTTCGCTCGCCAGTAAATTGACTGATTGGCGAGCAACGTTTTTTACTCCCCTGTCTGCTCCACACAACTTGCTCTTCTATCAGCCATCTGAGTATTGTTGCACCCATCGGCCTCCTGAAATTTACAACGGAAGAGTACTCCCCTATGCAGGAATTGGTCGAAAAAATCAATGATGCAATTGAATATCTGAAGCCTCAAATACAGCAGATGCCCCGCATTGGTTTGATCCTCGGAACGGGGCTCGGTGACTTCAGTCAACAGATCAAACGTGATGCCTCAATCGCTTATGAATCGATCCCTCACTTCCCACATTCAACAGTCGAATCGCACGCGGGACAGCTGGTATTCGGAACGTTGAACGAAACTCCGATCATCGCCATGGAAGGCCGATTTCACTACTACGAAGGTTACTCGATGAAAGAAGTAACTTTCCCTGTTCGCGTCATGCAGGCACTCGGCGTCGAAACCCTGATCATCACGAACGCAGCTGGCGGAATGAACCCTCACTATCACCTGGCCGACATCATGATCATTGAAGATCAGATCAATCTGATGGGCGACAATCCGTTACGAGGGATTAATGACGATCGCCTGGGCGTTCGCTTCCCTGATATGAGCGCCCCTTATAACCGGGACTTGATCAAACTGGCGGAAGAACAAGCGCTGGAACTTCAGATTCGTACACAAACGGGCGTTTTCGTCGCGGTTGCCGGCCCCAATCTGGAAACGCGCGCTGAATACCGCATGCTGCGACAGATGGGCGCCGACTGTGTCGGCATGTCGACGGTCCCCGAATGCATTGTGGCCAACCACGCCTCGATGAAAGTTCTCGGGCTGTCTGTAGTGACCGACTTATGCCTGCCTGACGCGCTGGAGCCGGTTGATATCAGCAAAATCTTAAAAGTCGCCGCGGAGGGAGGCCAGAAACTGGCACGCCTGATCCCTCAGATCATCAAACAGATCTGAGCAGCGGCAGCCATGTCACGGCTTTGTGGAGTAGTAAGACAGATACCACTCCACAAATCGATCAATGCCCTCTTCAATCGAAGTGGAGGGAGAAAAACCGACTGCCTGCTGAAGTGCCGAGATATCCGCATACGTCTCTAATACATCACCGGGCTGCATCGGGTAATTTTCGCGAATCGCCGGTTTGCCAATCCGTTTTTCAAGCACATCAATCAGTCGCGAAATACCAACCGGCTGGTGATTCCCGATATTAAAGAGCCGGTAAGGCGCTTCCGTCGGTTCACCGGTTTCAACAGGCGTGCCTGTCGATGTCACATCCTTCCGACTCGGAACGTTTTCCAGCACACTTAACACGCCCGTCACAATATCGTCGACATAAGTAAAATCACGTTTTAAATTTCCGTGATTAAACACCTTAATCGGCGTGCCTTCCAGAATTGCTTTGGTAAACAGGAAGACCGCCATATCAGGCCGTCCCCAGGGACCATATACGGTAAAAAAGCGCAATCCTGTTGTAGGCAGATCATAAAGATGACTGTAACTATGTGCGATCAATTCATCAGCGCGTTTCGTAGCCGCATACAGACTGACCGGGTGATCCACACGGTCCTGAGTTGAATAAGGAGTTTTTCGATTGGCGCCATAAACGGAGCTGGAGGAAGCGTAAACGACATGCGCCACCTGACTCAACCGGCACTGTTCCAGAACATTCACAAAGCCCAGTACATTACTTTGCACATACTCCAGTGGCTTGAGTAAAGAGTTACGCACTCCGACTTCAGCAGCCAGGTGAATCACCTTATCAAATCCTGACTGCTGGAAGATGCGGGACATTGTTGCGACATCGGTCACATCTGCTTCCTGAAATTGAAATCCGGACTCAGGCTGTATCTGTTGAAGCCGGTCCCGCTTTAAGGCGACGTCATAGTGACTGTTAAGATTATCAACCCCGGTCACCTGATGACCTTGAGACAACAATTTTGAAGTGATGTGAAACCCGATAAAACCGGCTGCACCTGTCACCAGAATCTGGCTCATGCTGTTTCCCGTTTCATAAGGTCCTGATAATAAGCAACCGTCTTCGCCAGCCCCTCCTTCAAGGAGACTTGAGGCTCCCAGTTCAATAGAGAGCGTGCCTTGGTGATATCGGGACAACGCTGCCGGGGGTCATCCATCGGCAAAGGCTGATACTCTAACTGCGAATCAGAATCAACTGTCTGCAAAACAGCTTCTGCCAGTTCCAGCATGCTGTTTTCCACAGGATTTCCCAGATTGACGGGACCGGTGGTCTGATCCTGCTCCATCATTTTCAGAAAGCCATCAATCAGATCGTCAACATAACAGAACGAACGCGTCTGCTCGCCGTTGCCATAAATAGTCAGAGCTTCCCCCCGCAATGCCTGATTGATGAAGTTGGAAATCACCCGACCATCATTGGGATCCATCCGCGGCCCATAAGTATTAAAGATCCGTACAATCCGAATCGGTACCTGATGCGCCTGATGGTAATTCATGCACAACGACTCAGCGATGCGTTTTCCTTCATCGTAACAACTACGGGGACCAAGGGGATTGACGTGCCCCCAATACTCTTCTACCTGCGGGTGCACGGCCGGATCTCCATAGACTTCCGAGGTGGATGCGTGCAGTACTTTGGCCCGACAACGCTTTGCCAGCCCCAGCACATTCACCATGCCTACGGTTGAAGTTTTGATCGTCTTGATCGGGTTATACTGATAGGCCACCGGCGAAGCAGGACAGGCTAGATTATAAATTTCGCTGACTTCCAGGAAAACGGGATGCACAATATCGTGCCTCATTAATTCAAACCGGGGATGGCCCATTAAATGCGCGATATTCTGCTTACTACCCGTAAAGAAGTTATCCAGGCAGATTACATTTTTTCCCAGTTGGATCAGCCGGTCACAGAGATGACTTCCCAAAAAACCGGCTCCACCCGTTACTAAAACAGAGTCCATCAGTTAATTTTGTCCTTTGCAGATCTATAGATGGGGGACTAATGGCACGAAACCATTCGCCTTTCAAAACTCACTCATTTGTTCTTATTTTACAGTAACATCCCACAAATAGCGAGAAAACAAATCTGGCCAAAAGCCTGATTGAGTTTGAAATTATGAGCAGAAAGCGGAAACGTTCATTCTCTGAACGGAAGAATCGATCTTCAGCAATACCTGTCTGCACATCGGCTGGGAAAGCAGATCGTGTTCTTGTTCCCGTTGCTGATACAAGAAACCGTAAATCATTTACGAGGCATCTCTGGCATTTCTCGTTTGCAATGCAATTTTATTGATGGCCTGATACAAAGTCCGTTTGTCCCGTTCGATTTCGAATTCCGATCGCTTGAGCAGCATTTGATAGAGCTGATTCACTTTCTGGATTTCTGATTCCAAATCCATACCTGTCTGAAACTCTTCCAAGCTTGTTGCATTTTGATGAAACGACCGCGAGAGAATCACCCACTCAGAACCCAGCCGGGCGTGTTCGCTCAACACCATTCTCCCTGAAACCAGTCCCTGATCCATTGTTGAGATTCCGCCGATCCCAAAGGGAATATTGGCACTTTTACAGATCGATGCGATCTTCTCGACCATGCCATTCGACATCAACTCAAACATAAAGTCCAATTCCAGATCGAGATGTAAATCGTTTAAGCCAATGTGAATTTGAGATATACCTGGAACTTGAACAATCTGATCCAGCTGATTCACTGCCCCGACTGTCTCAACCAGAGGCACCACCTGGGCACGCGCGTCAACACGTTGGCAAAACCATTCCACTTCTTCCAGCGAACGAAACATGGGAAGCATCAAACAATCGGCTCCCTGCTCTATGACGGATTCAATTTCTTCCGTCGACTGGGAGTTAAGTGGATTCACGCGTACCAGTACTTCAGCCTGCTTCACTGCCTGTTTGACTTTTTTGACATTCTCGCGGTCATGGTAGGAAATAACAGTATCCCTTCCCCCCTGACGTTCGATTTTCCCGAGTAGTTCCAGGTCAATAAAAATGCGGTCGACACCACATTTTTCAACGTAGCCTGCAATTTCAGGGTAATCGGTAATAAACAAATATTTCATTATAAAGACAGCTTCCTGTTGAATCGCGGCAAATGGTTCTTCAGGATCATTAAAACGGCCCCAAAACAAAACAGTCCCAGCATTCCAGAGTACACAATTAAAAGTACGGGTTCTGCAACGATCTTAATCATCATAGCTGAAAATAAGAGCCCGGATAAGGTCAGCATTATCAAAGCAGCACAATGCTTAAAATGAACGCCTTCAATGACTGAGACATTCAATTTCAGATGTAACGAAAACGTCAAACCTAAAAAATGAAGCCAACTGGTAATGACGAACGCAAGCATGACCCCGGAGATCCCCATCGATGCTCTTAACACCACGGAAAGCAACATGAGCCCCCCCAGCGAAAGCAGGCTGACCTTAAAAGGAATCATGGTTTCATGCTTCGAATAAAAGATATTCATAGTCAGAATGGCGAGAATCAATGCCGGCATCGACATAATCCCAATCTGCAATAAATGGGCCGTATTCGCGACATCCTGTCCTGAGAACATGCCCCGTTCAAACAACAAAGAGACAACAGGTTCAGCGCATCCATATACGGCAACCGTCACCGGGATCGTAATCAAGATGATGAAGCCTGCCACCTGGCTGATCAATTTTGATCCATCAACGGCATTTCCTTCTGAAAAAATGCGACTCAACTTGGGAAAGATGACCATCGATAAGATGGCTCCAAATAACCCACGGGGTAATTCCACCAGTTTTTGTGCATACTCAAACAGGCTGATTCCTCCCTCATAAGCCGAGGCGAAGGACCGTGATACCACCGGAAATGCCACAACAAGTCCGATGGCTGTTAAAGCTTGCAGATACTTCAGCATCAAACCCCGATTCAACGCGTCAAACCGGAATAAGCATTGAAATCCTCCCTGAAATGCGCCGATCACAAAGCAACTGATTAATTGCGTAATCAATCGAAAGGAGACTGCCGCGACGACTGCCCAGGCAAGAATCGCGATATGATCTGGTGTCACCCACAGGAAAATCGCAGCGATCAGAATGACATTGAAAAACAAATTTCCATATGCGGGAATCATCGGTTTGTGATGCCCTTGTAACGCAGCCGAGGTCACCGCAGTGACCGCACTGATTGGAAAGGCCAACAGAACAATCACAATTAAACTACTGGCCTGGCTGATTTGAGATGCGGTAAATCCAGATGCCAGAACCTGAGTCAACCAGGTGGACCACATGATTAAAACCAAAGCCAGGCCGCTGGAAATAGCAGCCACTGCAAAAAAGGTCTGCACAATTAATTGATTTGCCTGTTGCTCTGAAACATTCTGAGCCCGGCGATGCATTTCAGGAACCAGCACAGCCGCCATGGCACCGCCGATTAACATCGCATTCAGGAGATCGGGAACGGAAATCACCAGAATCGCCAAATCATTGGCGTGTGAAACCCCCAGCACGGTCGCCAGTCCGAGTACACGGAATAAGCCCGTCAGTCGCCCCAGTATCATTGCGACGGCAACAAACATTGCAGATAGGGAAACGGATCGCCCCGACATCAGATCGAGAACCTTTCTGCAATCTTAAAAGATCGTTTTAAAATTGCTTTCAATCTGATACCCCGTTGCATTCTAAAATTCCAAATCGTTGAAATAATCACTTGATCAAATCCATGAATTAAATGGTATATCGCTCTGCATTGAAAAACTGGATATTACGGCCGACCCAGTCTGCTGTTTTTGCCAGTCCATCCTTGAATGGAACCTGACTTTTCCAACCAGTTAACTGATGGATCTTGGTTGTGTCAGCCAAAAGACGATTGACTTCACTTTTCTCCGGTCGAATGCGGTCTTCATCGCAGATAATGGGCACTTCCCGCCCGACTGCTTCCATCAGCAGTTTCGCTGTTTCTTCAATCGACCACTCTTCACCACTGCCGATATTAACGACCTCACCCTCAGCCTGTTTGCATAATGCCAGAGCGATCATTCCGGCTGCGGTATCGGTGGCGAAATTAAAATCACGGGTCGGCGTTAATGCCCCCAACTTTAACTCGGAACATCCTGCCTGTAATTGGCTGGCAATGGTGGGAATCACAGCCCGTGCGGTCTGCCTTGGTCCAAAGGTATTAAATGGCCTGGCTGTCACAACCGGTAAGCCAAACGAGAGATAAAAGCTCTCCGCCATTTTGTCGGCACCAATTTTACTGGCCGAATAAGGGGACTGACCAACTAATGGATGATCTTCATCAATGGGAACTCGTTGCGCGGTTCCATAGACTTCAGAAGTCGATACATGCACAAGTCGAGTGAGCGAATCGGAATTTCGGCTCGCCTGTAATACATTCAGTGCGCCTGTCACATTCGTATCCACATACGAACGCGCTGCGACATAGCTATAGGGAATGGCAATTAAACTGGATAAATGGAACACATAATCACAGCCTTCGACTGCACCGGCAACGCGTTCGGCATCTCGGATATCTCCCTGAATCATTTCGATTGATTGCAGAACTTCCTGCGAAACATCGTTCAGCCAGCCTATCTGATTCCATGAATTATAATAGACAAGTGCGCGAACCCTGGCGCCGCTCTGTACGAGTTGCTCGACCAGATGACTTCCAATAAAACCATCTGCTCCGGTAACCAGCACCTGTTTACCGGTTAATGATTCAGACATGCTCATCATTTCTTAAAAAAAAGTAATACTCAAACAGCTCACGCAGCCCGTCGGTGATTTAATTCAATATTCACTGCGTTTTCATCGTGCTGATCCAAATCGCGCAGTGTTTCTTTCACAATCTTCAACTCTGTACGTGCTTTATCCAGTTCGGTATGCGTGCCGATATCCGACCAATATTCGTGCACCGGAAAGACGGCAACGCCCGCGTCTTCCGCCATACTCTGTTCAATTAAATCGGTCATGTTATAGGGTTGATTTTGAGGAACGCGACTGACGGCATCCGGAGAAATCGCATAAATCCCAGCATTGCACAGAAACTGTTGTGAAGGTTTTTCTTCAAGACGCGTGGCGAATGCCCCGTTGGTTTTGATCACACCGTAGGGAATTTCGACATGATAATCGATCGCCGCCACCGTCATTAAAGGTTCATGCATCAGATGGAAATCAAGCAGATACTGGAAATTGATCGAAGTGAATACATCGCCGTTCATTAATAACAGTGGACCATCAAGGGGTTCTGTGATCAACGAAACGGCACCTGCCGTTCCCAGTTTTTGCTCTTCGCGCAAATATTGAATTTCGACACCATACTGGCTTCCGTTCCCCAAATGCGATTCGATCATTTCGGCCAGATAATTGACGGCAATATAAATCCGGCTCACTCCCGCATCGGCAACTTTGCGAACCTGCCGTTCAATCAGCGGCATGCCTCCAACTTCAACCAGAGGTTTGGGCATATTTTCTGTCAGGGGTAATAAGCGGCGGCCTTCACCCCCCGCCATAATCAGGGCACTGCTGAAACCCGATGCCTGTCCCGGACTTGCTTCCTGCGTTAAATCGGTTAACAGAACGACTTCAACGACATAATTATCAGCATCGACCAGCGGAAGTGCTTCCAGCCCACTCTGCTGCAGCAGTTCAATGATGGTGGACTGCGACATGCGGGACTCGGCCTTGGTTGGCTTGCGATTCATGATCGCGGTCACCGGATCCTTCAACTTTACTCCAGCCAGCAATCCTCGACGGATGTCTCCATCGGTGGCGACTCCCTGTAGATATCCGTTTGAATCGACGATGACCGCAATCCCTTTTCTACCGGCTTCGATTGCACGTATCGTCTCTCTGACATCGACAGTATCATTGATCAAACACTGTTTGGCTGAGTCCATCCCTGGCTTGCACTTCCTATTCAAGGTGATCCATTACCCTGGTTTTATTCCGTATTGCTGTTCCAGCATTCAATAGTTCTCTGACAGTGATTATCCACTCACAAGATCATAGAACTTTTTTTGTATCGACTGACTGGAACAACACTCTCTCAATCGACTTACGATTCGCTTTGCTGTCTGCCCATCTCCATATGGGTTTGCCGAATTTTTCTTTATCTGCTCAAACTCGGGAGAATACAATGTTTTAAATGCTGTTGCTATCCCGATTTCAGTTGACTCACAATCGATCACTGATTCTGACTTGATTCGCCCCGTCTGTCGATTGCCGATATTAATCGTTCCGATCCCAAAACTGGGAGCCTCAATGATGCCACTGGAAGAATTTCCGATGACGGCATCTACAAATTGCATCCCCGACAAATACCTCATTTGCCCCAAGCTCGTAAACGCCCTATAACGACTGGCGTCTTTCTGAACAAAATCATCAATCAATTGATTGATGACGCGACCATCGGTATCCGCATTCGTTTTTGTAAATATGATATTTGTGTCATCCAGCTGCTCCAGCACGTTCAATAAATTCTGAACCTGTTCCGCTGCGGTATTTGCTTCCAGCGTCACCGGATGAAATGTGCATAACAAGTTATTTTTATTTAACTTAAGACCAATCGACTCTTCGAATTCTTCTCGCGACATTAAATCCAGACGCGCGATATTGTCCAAGCCGATCGCGCCGACATTGAAGACACGCTCCGGACTCTCGCCTAACTGGATTACCCGCTTTCGATAGGCTTCTGTAGAGGTAAAATGAAAATGGCTCATTTTCGTGATCGAATGACGCAAAGCATCATCAAAAGCGCCTTCGGTCACCTCTCCACCATGCAGGTGAGCGACTGGGATCCGACTGATATGAGCTGCGGAAACAGCGCTGAAGATTTCATAGCGATCTCCCAGCACAATCACCAACTCAGGCTGCAGACGCGCAAAGACTTCGGAAAAGCTAATCAGCCCCAGCCCCATCGATTTGCAAATCCCGACTGGAGAATCGGAACTCATTACGACTTCCACTTTCTCATCAATCGAATAGCCGTCTGCTTCGATCTCCTGATAAGTCAAACCAAACTCAGGCGATAAGTGCGAGCCTGTCACCAGCAACTGGAGAGTGAACGAGTCATCCGAACGGATTTCATCGATCAGAGGTTTCAGCAGACCATACTCCGCTCTCGAACCGGTTATCAGGCAAACGGTTTTACTCATAGATCGATCAATTCGTCTTCAAAATAATCTCGCCTGGCAACCTGATTAATCACATGATCCCAGTTCATCGGACTAATGCCGGTTCCGGGCCGCTTGACGCAGAGATTTTCTTCCGTAAATACTTCTCCTTTGCGAATTGCCTGTGACGCAATAATACTTTTTCGCACGACCGGTTTGTTCTTCACTTCGGAAACAGACGGCTTCTTAAGCGGGCTACCTAACGACTTTTCCGTATTGCGTATTCCCCGCACCAGCATCATTAGTTCATCCGGTTCCAGAGAAGCAGCATGATCGGGTCCTTCCATATTCTTGTCGAGGGTAAAATGCTTCTCAATGACCTTAGCCCCCAGCGCGGCGGCAGCAATCGAGACTTCAATCCCCAATGTATGATCCGAATAGCCGATATTGACGTCAAAGGCAGATTTAATTGTTAACATCGCCCGCAGGTTCACATCCTGAATGGGAGTCGGGTACTCGGTATTACAATGCAAAACCGTGATATTCTGACGATCCACTCCACTCTTGATCAAGATGTCCAGTGCATCCTCAATCTCACCTAAGTCAGCCATGCCCGTTGAAAGCACGACTTTTTCAAACGTCTCGCCCACTTTTTTCAAATAGGGATAATTCGTAATCTCACCTGAAGGCACCTTAATCAGTTCCAGGCCGAGCGACTTCAACAAATCAATACTTTCTAAATCAAAGGGGGTGGAAATAAACACGACCCCCGCCTGACGGCAATAGTCAAACAGTTCCCGGTGCGTCTCCTGATTGATTTCCAGCTTCTTCAACAGCGTGAACTGAGTCTCTTCTTCTCCGTTCACTGAACTGTTTTTTTTCTGATACTCAGCCTGAGGCGCCGACTTGCAAACGAGTTTTTCCGTCTTAAATGTTTGAAACTTGATTGCATCCGCGCCCGCTTCGACGGCTGCGTCAATCATCCTTTTCGCCGTTTCTACATCTCCATTATGGTTGACGCCTGCCTCTGCAATAATAAATACACTCATTTCGCTGGAACTCCTTTTACTAACGCCCCGTCCTCTACGTCCTGTATGACGACAGCACCGGCTGCAATCACAGCCTTCTCTCCAATGTTAACGCCCTGGATCACAACAGCGCCGGTTCCTACAAACGAATGATCTCCAACTGTCACTCCGCCACTGAGGACAACGCCCGGTGCAAGAAACGCGTGATTGCCAATCTGACAATCATGATCCACTTGTGCGCCGGTATTAATTACAGCACCAGCACCGATCGTCGTATCCGTCTGAATAATCGCTCCTGCCATAATTTGAACTCCTGCAGACAATACCACCTCAGCCGAAACAATGGCCCGATGATGGATCAGAGTTGGAATATTTAATTCCAACTCCTGACACTGCTCAAACAATGTTGCCCTTAATAAATTCGATTTCACACTACCCACAGCGATCGCTACATTTTGCACGCCCTGCTCTTGCAGCCGTGACAGCTCCGAATCTGTTCCCAACACGGGAACCCCTTTGACTTGTTCTCCGACTTCCAATTTCGGGTCCAGAATGCCCGCAATCTGATAGTCGCCTCTCTCTTTGATCAACTCGATCAGGACCTTGGCATGGCCGCCTCCACCAATCAAAATGATCGAATTCGACAATTCACTCATAACTGTTCAAAATATGTTTTGATACAACCAACTACATACTCAATGTCTTCAGCATTGAGCTGCACACTGGAGGGAATCGAAATACAACGTTCAAAAATCGCTTCCGTTTGCTCCATCCCATACACCTGACAATCCTGATACATGGGCAATGTATGCATCAATTTCCATGCCGGTCGCACCTGGGCGTTTTGTGCCAGCAGATATTCCATCAGTGGTTTACGATCCGCCGGCGGAACCAGTAAAGTACAAAGCCAAAAGTTACTTTTGGCCCACGGTTCTTCCCAGGCCAGATCGACCTGTGGGATTTCTGATAGCAACCGGCGATACAGGGCCGCGTTGTTACGTTTGATTTCAATAAAGGAATCCAGCTGTTCTAACTGAGCCACACCCAGTGCTGCCTGGATATTCGTCAGCCGATAATTATAGCCGACTTCGTCATGCTCATACTCGAACGGAATTCGGTTTGCCTGAGTGCTTAGATGCCGAATATGGTTGGCCAGAGACTCCTGACTGGTGGTCACCATCCCACCGCCGCCACAGGTGATAATTTTGTTCCCATTGAAAGAAAAACACGCGACCGTCGATAACGAACCAGTCTTCTTTTCCCGGTACTCAGATCCCAGGCTTTCAGATGCGTCTTCGATCACAGGCAGACCATACTCTGACGCAATTTCATTCAATGGCGCCATGTCAACCGGGTGACCAAAAATATGGACGGGCAAGATGGCACTGATTTTTTTCCCAGTCTGTTTGCTGTAAATTCCCCCATCCTGCTTAACGCATTCCCGAGAAAGAAACTCATTCACCAGATTTACATCCAGACATAACGTCTTTGGATCGGACCCGATAAAAATGGGTGAGGCACCGCAATAGCGAATGGCATTGACCGGTGCAATAAACGTAAATGCCGGGGCAAGCACTTCATCACCCGGTTGAACTCCACAGGCCAACAGGCTCAGGTGCAGGGCCGCCGTTCCGTTAACGGTCGCGATACCATAGTCGGTCCCGACATATTGACTCACATTCTTCTCAAACTGGTCAACGTAAGATCCGACTGAGGAAACCCAGCCTGTATCGAGGCAGTCCTTTATATACTTCCACTCATTCCCGGAAATATTGGGTATCGATAATGGAACCAGATCGTGCATCGTTTGCATAATTCAAAATAAGGAAAAGACGAAGCATTCCAGGCTCATTCACTAAGCAGCCTTTCGGCGGGAAGTATCACGCACCTGATTTTCCATCAGTAAACTGGCAACTAAGAATTCCCACTCGGTATCGATTTCCCACGACCGCTCGGTCGGCATCTTATACCCGTAGGTTTCCTGATAAGGTCGAAAGGTCAGATTTTCTTTAAATGCGTCTACCCGGAGAATATACAAAGCGCCATTGAAAGCATACACATCTTCCAGCACCTGCCTGCGCAACATCGATTCTTTCTGAGCGTCAGACAGTTCCAGCAACAGCCCCTCTTCATCCATCCCTCGCAAGCAGACCGGATGACTGGGCGCTTCCATCATGCCAATCACAGATTTGGCGTTTTTCTCTCTGGCAAACCTGATCGCGCCATCGATATCTTCGGCGATACGAAAGGGAGATGTAGGCTGAAGTAATGCCACATAATCCATCTCGTACTGCTCCTGCTCAGCAAACCAGTCGATGGCATGTAAAATTACATCCACATGACTGGAGGCATCTAATGACAGTTTAAGGGGGCGAATAAACGGAACTTCCGCACCATACTGCCGGGAGATGGAAGCGATCTCCTTGTCATCGGTAGAAACAATGACACGATCTAATTCCTGACTTTGTAATGCTTCCTGAATCGTCCAGGCAATCAGCGGTTTTCCGGCCAGCTCTCGTATATTTTTCCGAGGTACTCCTTTCGAACCACCTCTTGCAGTGATTAGTCCAATCACACCGGCCATCCATGGCCCCTTTCGTCTTAAGCGCTACTCTGTCGTGATAGAAAACACAGTTAGAAAATCAAAAATGGACGCAATATTCCAGCCGCAGATACTAATTTAATCATTTTTTTGTGTAAAGGGGGAATTAGGGCAAGCGATACAGACCACCAATACCCTTGGCCTGGTCTTAAGCAACCGTCATTCCGTCTCAATCACTCCCATAGCGCAAGGCAACTCAGGCTGCGTCCCGAATGAGATGCTGATCTTCGTTGCTGGAAGGAAATTCCGGCTCCTGTTCTTGATGATGCTGTGCAACAGCACTTCCTGCCCCAGCCAATGTCAGCCCCATCAGGAATCCGAATAAATTGCCTTCCGTTGTATCCAACATCAGGGAATTCACGAGGCATCCAATGACATAGACCGCCAGCACTGCCTGTCCAAAGGACCGATCAAGCCCGTTCATCGAGCGAGTCGATCGCCAGGCAACCCAGTAGAACGATAAAAACAGACACAAACCAATGGCCCCGTTTTGAACCAGTAACATCACATATTCATTATGCGGATTGGCAGTGGCAATCTGGTTCTTTTCCTGGGAGAGCTGCCGATAGTTTAACTCAAAACTTCCAATCCCCGCGCCAACAATGGGACTTGATTTCGCCAGCTGCAGACTATTCTCATAAAACTCAAGACGCAAATTGACTCCACCACGCCTCTCTTGAGTCTCCTGATAATTCGAAACCTCTGTCACGACCTGATTGATGCGTGCCTGAAACGTTTGAGATTGGTGGTAGGCAATAAATCCAATCCCCCCAATACAAAAAGCAGCAGCAATGAGCCCTTTATAACCCAGCTTCTGGCAGAGAAATAAACAAGTTAAAACTCCTAAAGCAAGATAACCGGAGCGTCCAGGCACAATCGCAACAGTATTAAGTACTCCCACCAGGCCCAAGATGGCATAATACCAACGCTGCTTCGGCTTTTCCCAAAACTTCCAGGCAGCCAGATAAACCAGAAATGCCATCAGAATGTTTTGTGTAATCCGGTTCTTAAAAACAGTCCGATTATAAATATCACTGTCTACACCGCTATGGGGAAGAAACATACAACAAATCGAACAAATCAAGGTGACGATCAGCGCCAGCTCGAACATTTGAATCCCCAGCCGGCGTGACTTTGGGTTCAGAAAGAACGAGAGATAAACGGGAATCATAATAAACTGGCGGTACTTAAACAAATTCCGCGATGCCACTGAGAATGATTCCGGCGTGTAGAGCAAGCCAATCGCTAGAAATCCAAAAAAGGCAAGAGAAACAGCGACAACTTGATTTGTTTTCAGTAACTCGTAGGAAACACGATATTGCCCCGAGATAATCCAACAGACCAAAATCCCTAAGCTTAAAATCGACGTTAGACTTGTTGAAATGGGAATCGCAAAGCCTGTCGCGATTGAAAGCAGAACTCCAAGCTTATAGGCCTGTTCTTTAAAAAACGAACCTTTCGAATCCAATGCAAAAGCAGGAGAAAGGCGTTTCAGATCACGATCATAAATGTACATTGGACTGGATCCAATCAGACAATTTAACTGATACGGTTTTTAAGAATGCATCGTAGAAAAACCTTGCGTCTTACCAGTCAACTGGTATTGATTGACACAAACGAGGCGTACCAATAACAAGAAATGTGACAGAATGCGATACCAATCTCAATGAAATCAAAGCCAACCGGCGGTAACAAAGACTATGAGACAAACAAGTTGGAGTGTTTCGTACATTGCCCCCGATTCACGATATCACTCTCAACCGCCTTTTCAAAAATACAGAGTATTCCCTCCCAACCCGAAATCTGGCACCCCCATTTGGCCAAATCTGAGCTCTCAGAACACAAGCTAGCCCACCACTCCCAATCCACCATAACTAAGCTGAAGATTTGTCTTTACACACCAGAATGCTTTGTCTAGACTCCTCGCACCTCAGCAGAATGAGCCATTTTCTCTCACAGAATCGTACTTCATTCTTGTAAGTTTTCAGTGATTGAAACTCTCCAAACAGTCAAATACATCTCAAGAATTCATTCTGTAACATCCTGATCTTCTTCAGTTCCAATCATTCGAGACAGAAGGGCAATTGATGGCTCAGATGTTCGTCGGTAATGTATACAAATCACTTTTTTGGGGCGCCCTGGTTACCTATCTGATGGTAATTCTATTGAATTTAAAGACCTTTCAGATGTGGCCTCAAGTTCAGACACTGTACGAGGCGGGGTTTTCGATCAACCTGAAGTCGATTTACTTGCATCCGCATGGATTGAGATACACACTCGTGTATCCAATCTATTTGGTTGCCGAATTACTACAAGTATCTCCTGACATTATTTTATCTTTGGCAGTGCTTGCGATGTGTGTGATGATTTCACATTCACTTTCCCGCTGCATAACCTTACATCGAAAATTAACGAATATCTGGAAAGTCAATTTCTTTGTGTTCCTGTTCTTTGCCGTGCTTACGCTGTTCATGAATGGTCGATTGATCTATGGCCTTTGTGCCTATTCATTAATGTTCTATGGCCTGTTTCTTCTTGTAAAAGATAAAGAAGCAACCATTGAAAAACAGGCCCTGCCAGCATGCCTGATCTCTCTGGCAATCTTGTTTTCCTCGAGCAGCAGTGGCGTTGCCATCTCTTTTTATGCAATCTCTTTTTCTTCGATTTGCATCTACCTGTTGTATGACTTTAGGCAAAAAATCAGAATTCATTACCCAGTCATTATTTCCATGTTTATATTTTTTCTGCTGTATACGCCTATCATTCTGTTTTTAATCAATAAGAATCTGGCCTTTTTTGGCGGTGGGTTTGATGGATTTCTTTTGATGACCCAACATGGAATGCTGAATGGGCTTGATGATCACCTGGTCTTTAAAGTCCTGTGTTTCGGATTCACAGCCTTGTTAGCCTGTTTTGTATATTTCTACAGAAACAGCCTCACACGCGATCCACTACTGTTCTTTACTGCCTACTGCATGGCGCTGATGATTCTCTTATCCTTGTTTGCGTTCTCCATCCTGATGATGGCATTTATCCCAGCTATCTTAATGACTGCTTTCCTGTCGAACCGGCTCAGTATTATTGGAAAACTTTTTTTTGAACGCTACCTTACTTCAACACATAGCATTGGTTCTAAATAAATTTAATTGGTTCCTTCGCAGGAAACCACTTTTTTGATCGTCTGCAGAAGGATCTGCCAGTCGAGTCTCAGGCTGCAGTGTCCCACATACTCAAGGTCGAATTCAATAACGGCAGCTTGAGTCAACTGACTTCTTCCTGAGACCTGAGCCAGGCCTGAGACGCCGGGACGAACACTGGCCCGTTTCTGACGATCGATTTGTGAAGTCTCCTCTAACTCAAAGCCGATATAAGGACGAGGACCAATCAAACTCATTTCGCCTCGAAATATATTGATCAATTGGGGCAACTCATCGAGACTTGTTTTACGGATCAGCTTCCCAATGCCGGTGATTCTGGAATCATTCGCACTGGTAAACTGAGGTCCTGCCTGTTCAGGTTCAGAGCGCATGGATCGGAATTTCAAGATCTCAAATGGTGCTTCGTTCACTCCCAGGCGATTCTGTCGGAAAAACACCGGACCAGGCGAGGTGACTTTGATCAGGAAGGCGATCAGCAGAAATACTGGAGAAAAGACGATGAGCGCAAAACCACTCAGCAGAAGGTCAACAGGCCGCTTCAGAAAATATTCTCTATTTTCAGTCGCGTCTGTTGAACCCGAAACAGGTGCAAGCAACTGTGGATCAAAGTGAGGTTGTCCCTGTGTCGCACCTTGCGCAGAGCCCGATTTCTGTGACAATTGTTGATCGTCCATAATATTCACTTTGCAAAAAACAGGGGAGGTTCGAAATAATTCTTTAAGCGGCGTTTCGGCCAACCATTCCAAAATTGACAGAACTCTTGATGCCCAATTCCGCATAGCTCGGAGTATGATCAAAAGTCTGATCAATAAATGTTCGCTGCCACAACTCAAACGCCAGCAATGCCCGTATGGCACGTGTATGATTTACCCGATTTGACTGATGTTCCTGAATCATCTGGCCAACCCTTTCCGGGCTGAAAATCCCGCGTTCCAGAGATCGTTCTGAAAGTAACACTTCGTTGACGAATGGAGAAAGTTCTCGCTTGAACCATTCCCCGATCGGAACAGTAAACATCTGCTTTTTCCGATAGATAATACTGGCAGGCAAAACTTGCTCGCAGGCCTTTTTCAAAATGGCTTTAGTAACGCCGTCACGTAATTTCAGCGAACCTGGAATCCGAAACGCCAGATCGATCATCCGATAATCGAGGTAAGGAGCACGCGGTTCCAGCGAAACAGCCATTGCCATTTTGTCGGGTTTCACCAGATTATTCCCAGGCAACAACAACTTGGTATCCAGAGCCAGAGCCTGGCTGATCGGATCAAGATGTCGAAACTCTTTCAACTGCGACATCGCAAAAGAAGAAGCATCAAAGCCCCCCAGCTGAATTCGGGATTCCTCTGAATACAGCGCCTGCTTTTCGGCAGGCTGCAGCAAACTGATGGCACGAATATAGTCAGCTTCAATTTGCTCACGGGGTAATGTTAAATCCTGATTCGCAAAAAAGTTTCGATGAACGTCATAGCCTGCAAATAGTTCATCCCCACCATCACCAGTCAAAACCACTTTGACCGATTGCCTGGCCAGATGACTGACACGATGCGTTGGCATGAAAGAGACATCACCGTGTGGCTGATCGTTGTGATAAATCGTGAGGGGCCAGGTCTCTGTCAAATTGGGATTCAGTACTTCACATGTGTGACGAGTACCAAACTGATCTGCGACTTCCTGTGCATACCGGGATTCATCAAACCGGGGGTCATCAAATCCGATACAAAAAGTCTGTACCGGATGCGGTAACTCCTGACTCATCAGAGACACCACAGACGAACTGTCAATGCCTCCCGAAAGGAAAGCTCCTAACGGCACATCCGCACGTAAACGAATCTTCACAGCGGCCCTTAAAGTCTCAATAATTTCGTCACACCAGGACGCTTCAGACCGACATTCAACAGGCTTTTCCGCCAGATTCCACCAGCGTCGAACCTCTGTGCCCTGAGAGCTGATTTTCAGCATGTGCCCGGGCATTAAATGGGTAATATTCTTGTAAAGCGTCATCGGAGGGGGAACGAAATTGTACGTGAGATAGGCATCGAAGCCTTCCCAATTCATCTCCGCTTTCACTCCCATCGCAAACAGGGATTTGACCTCGGAAGCAAACAACAGCCGTCTACCATCATCATGCAGATAGAGTGGTTTTTGCCCCACTCGATCACGGTAAAGCAAGAGCGATTGCTTGCGACGATCGATAATTGCGATAGCAAACATCCCGTTGAGTTGCTTGACAAAATCTTCCCCGTCACGCTGATACAGTCTTAGAATGACCTCAGTGTCACAACTGGTGCGGCAACCGAGCCCTTTTGCCAATTCTCTGAAATTATAGATTTCCCCGTTCTGAACAACGACCACCTGTTGATCATCAGAAAACATGGGTTGATGGCCACCAGCCAGATCCAGAATGGACAGACGCTGATTTCCCACCAGCATCCCACCTGTTTCGTAGAATCCCCGGTCATCGGGTCCGCGATGAGCCATTCTCTTGCAAGCTTGCTCTGCTAACGCCGTTCCAAAGGGGCGTTGATTGCGATCATAGCCCCCAATAATTCCACACATTACGAATCCTTTCGCTAGCTTAAAGCGGAGAACGACCATCTACAGATACAAACAATACAAAAATCAGGATTGTGGTACCGTCCTGCCCCCCCCCTCTCACCTTCTGAAGGAGTCGTTTCTGTTTCCGATCACTTTCTGCATCGAATCATTCAATAATTGAAGGCAAGCATTTTCAATATTCCGGGGTACTTAAGGAAGACCAATTCATCACTTATGAACAAATAAAGTTGGGGGATTCTCAAATGGACAAAGCCCTGAAGTCTATACATTCAAACACACCATGAGCAATCCTTGCCCGATTTCCCGTTGAGAAGTGATTCTATTCAACCCAAACCCCGGCTCCGAATATTTCGTCTTGACAGAATCTGGGATTTCTCCGTTAATTTGAACCGATTTTCAACCGGCAAGCCTTCAGAAATCAACTTTTTTGCTTTGCTAGAATTGCATATGACAAGCTCACACACAAAACAACAGCGTATTCTGGCTGTCTGCTATGGGGGTGGTCATGTCCTCATGTTGATTCCCGTTCTAAAACACTTAAAAGAACTGGGACATGAGATTCATGTTTTGGGGCTGACCACTGCTGCCAATCCATTGAGAAAAGCCGGCTTCTCACCCATGGGATTTCAGGACATCATTCAACTTGAAGAGACAAGAGCGATTGAGCATGGGAAGCGTTTAGCGGCAGAAATGCATCAGGACAATAAGGTGAATTCCCCTGAGGAATCGATTGCCTACCTGGGCCTGTCTTATGCAGACCTGGAGGATCAACTTGGAGTCGCAGGAGCAGAACAGGCTTTTCGTCAAAAAGGAAGACAAGCGTTTTTGCCTCTGAATCCGATCCGACGTATCTTTGACATAATTAATCCAGATGTGGTTTTAACAACCAACTCCCCCAGAGCTGAACTGGCATCAATTCGTATCGCAGCAGAACGCGGAATTCCTTCGGTCGGGGTACTTGACCTGTTTGGACTGCAACCACATAACGACATTCCTGCAGACTTTGTATGCGTCCCTTTTAAACAGGCAGTATCAATTCTTGTAGATCGAGGACTGAATCCGGAAAACCTGATCGTCACTGGAAATCCGAATTTTGACTGGGTCAATGAAATCCCGCTAACAGAAAGTCGGGCATCAGCCTGGAGAATTCATAATCATGTTGAACCGACAGATCTGTTGGCATTGTATGCTATGAAACCCAACTGGGACCAGCATGAAGAAATGATTGTCAGTAGCCTTGAGCATGTACTTCAGGAAAATCATTCTTTAAAAGTAGCGGTCAGACCACACCCGAATAGTGACAGCCAGATCGCAGAAAGAGTCATCAACCGTCTGGGAAATGTCGCTTTTTTAGACAAAAACACGCCGCTTTCAATGTCTCTGGCATCCTGTGACGCCTTAATCACTCATAAGTCAACCGTCTCCGTCGAGGCAGCGTTACTGGGGAAACAGGTTGCTCTGTTTCATTCTAACCATGACTATCCGACACACGGCATCCCATTGCATTTATTTAATTGGGGCACGTTTTCGATCAGCATCGCGGAAGGAATCAAGGCACTATCCAATTTGAAAAAAGAAACAAGCGAGGCCCAAAAACGACGTGCGGACGAAGTTCGGAAAGCCTGGAATTGTGATAGCCAGTCCCACATACGAATCACAAATGTTGTGCTGCAGGCTTGCGAAAAAATGAATCTAAAAGAGGCCGCGTAATATGAGTGGATCCTGAGATCGATTCAATTTAAGACAGCAAATATTTTCAAATTTCAAACAATCAGCAGTTATTCTAAAAGGGATCCCTTGAGAACATCATACGAACGCCCGCATGGCATCATGTTTCATCACTTCTATAATGAGAGACACATGAAAGGGCAAGGCGCTATATCATACAATGAGCTCGCGCAGATCATAGAGCACTATCAACGTGAGCATCACATTTTACCAGCGAAAGAATGGTTCGAGAAGGCATCTAAGGGAAGCCTCGCCAAAAACGAAGTCTGCCTGACTTTTGACGATGCTCTCCTCTGTCAGTACGAAGTCGCATTACCTGTTCTGGAAGCCTTTGACTTAACCGCATTCTGGTTTGTCTATTCATCGGTCATCACAGGTGGCACCGAAAACCTTGAAATCTACCGAAAATTCAGAACAGTCTGCTTCGACAATATTGACCATTTCTATCAAAGTTTTTTTCGAATGGTTGCCTCATCGCAATATAATGAAACCGTTGAACGTTCGCTAAAAATATTTTTCGCCGATCAATACCTCAGCCAGTTCCCCTTCTATACTGAGGAAGATAAACGATTCCGGTTCGTAAGAGACATGGCACTTGGAGTCAAAGCCTATAATGAAATCCTGGATCTGATGATTCAGGACCACAAGATAGATCTGCAGGATTTCACAAATGACTTGTGGATGAAAGACCAGCATGTGGTTGAACTGCATTCTAAAGATCATCTTATCGGACTGCACTCGCATACTCACCCTACCGCCCTGGCGTCATTAGCTGCCGAGGATCAACGGAGTGAATACCAGACAAATTACGACACGTTGACAAAACTACTCTGCGCCGCGCCGGTGTCGATGTCACACCCCTGTAACTCCTATAACGACGATACCATTCAAATCCTGAATGATTTGGAGATTCAACTTGGTTTCCGTTCGAATATGAAAGAGCACCCGCTTACCAGTCTGGAATTCCCAAGAGAAGACCACGCGAATATTATGGAGAGAATCGCAGCATGAAGATCACTGTTTTCACCAGTAATCAACCCCGCCATCTCTCTCTGATTGAGTCGCTGGCTTCGATTGCAGAGGAAGTCTATGCCATCCAGGAATGCAATACCATTTTCCCCGGGCAAGTAGCAGATTTCTTCAGGCGATCTGATGTGATGCAGGAATATTTCAGCCATGTTCTGGACGCAGAAAAAACAATCTTCGGGCGGCCCCGCTTTTCTCCTCTGAATGTGAAATCTCTTTCGATGAAGCTGGGCGATTTGAATCGCCTGGAGCTGGAGACACTCAAGCCTGCTCTGGAAAGTGATTACTACATCATATTCGGCAGTAGTTTTATCAAGGGAGAGCTCTGCGACTTTTTAGTGAGCCAGAGAGCGTTGAACATTCACATGGGAGTTTCACCTTATTATCGCGGAAGCAGTTGCAATTTCTGGGCGGTCCAGGAGGGGAACCCCGATTACGTCGGAGCGACCATTCATCTATTGTCAAAAGGCTTAGACTCCGGCCCGATGCTGTTCCATGCCTTGCCAAAACCACAGGAAATTGCACCATTTCTACTAGGGATGCAAGCCGTCAAGGTGGCGCATGAAGGATTGCTGAGCCATTTAAAATCAGGAACGATTTTCGATTTTGCTCCCATCACTCAAGACAAAGCACTGGAACTCAAATACACACGAAACAGCGATTTTACCGATGAAGTCGCCGCCCATTATCTGAAAACCGCTCCCACACCTGCAGAAGTACAGCAATCCCTGGAAGCACGAGATTTAACCCGGTTTTTACACCCTTATCTCGCTTAATTCGGACGATTTCTGACGTCCGTAAATAGAGCCGCTATTCAAAAAATGTTCTCTCCGATAAGTGTGCCAACACGTGAGACACGCGTTCCACAATATGTGAGAACATTTTTTCGCCTTTCTCTGCACTCGCCAGATCAGGACGGCCTGTCGCACCGGCAGTAGTTCTTTGATACATGTCATGACAGAGATAAACGCCATCTACCACATCCGGGGCATAGTCTTCAAAATTTTCAATTTTTGATTCGCGCACCAATTCCGGTCGGAGGTACATCACCAACGACGTTTCCGCCTCACAGGCATGGCCGACGGTTTTGCACTCCCCCTCCATCAGTGACGCGATCTCCGCTTCTGCAATCGACCAATAGGAGGCCGCCATTAATTGACAGTTTTGATAATCTACCTGCAGGCGCCGCAACGCAATCTGCATCGGACCGATATTTCCGCCATGACCGTTTAAAATCATGACTCGGCGAAACCCGTCATTCAGTATCGATTCGCAAATTTCGCACAATAATGTTTCATAGTTTTCCACACGGGAGGTCAACGTGGCGCCCCAGCGAAGATGATGCTGACTCGCCCCCAGCCAGAGAGTCGGCAGTAATAAAACCGATTCCTTGAGGTTCTGCTCGACCTGTTCGGCGACTGCAGTACAGATAATATCATCGGTTGCCGTCGGCATATGCGGGCCATGCTGTTCCACAGCAGCAATCGGCAGGACAACCAGCGTTTCATCACGCGATACATTCTTCAGTTCCACCGCGGTCATTTCAGCATATTTCATGGGAGAATTACTCGCTTAAATCAGGATCATTTTTGTGTTGACTTCGTACCACATTCCAATACGTTAAAGGCGTTTCAGCCGAATCCGGTCGATGAGAAACGGTCAACAGACTGACGATGACGCCAATCACCATTGTCAGACCAAAACCAATGGGCCAGAACCAGACGGAAAACCAGTCAGAGGAAATATACATCAGCGTGATCGTAATGACGGCTCCTGAGAATGTCCCCACCAGAACCCCCGCTGTCGTTGAGTTTTTGAAAAACAGAGCCAGGATAAACACGGCCAGTAAGGGGCCGCCAAAACCAGCGGTCACTTTTTTCCCGATGGCAAACACATCCCCCATCTCACCCACGTTGCAGGCCAGCACTATGGAAAGCACACCGATCAAGACCACCAGTGCCCGGTCCTGAAAAACCTCCATTTTATTATTATCCGGTTTTAAGTGCAGAAAATGTCGATCCCGAAAATCAACCATCAGCGCGGTGGTCACCGAATGAATTCCCGAATCGATACTCGACATCACCGCCGCCATTAACGCAACCAGAAACAATCCCACCACTCCCGGCGGGAAATGCAGGCGCACATATTGCGGCAACGCCTGGTCCTGAAGCTTCAATGCCTGAATGTCTTCGGCCACATACTCCGGATACGATTCATAAAACTGGGGGACCGTCATCCCCTTCCCCGCACCGGCTGCGTCGGCTCTCCAGTCTGGCAGCTCTCCATTGAGCTCTGTCGCCAATACCGACACCATCTGTTCCGGAAATTGATGATAATGAGAATAGAGGCCGACTCCAATGGCCAACAAACCAGGCACCACAGTCCACATCCCGATCACATTGATCATGAAACCGACTTGCGATGTCCTCTCGGAACGCGCCGCAATATAGCGCTGCACGGCGACTTGATCCGCACCAAAGGCAGACAGCGCTTCCAGAAACAGCCCGATCAAAACCGCCCAACTACCATATTCCAGCGTCAGCGAAGGAGTAAAATCCACTAGCAGATTACTCCGACCTTCAAAATAAGTCGAAATGACCCCCGACACTCCGTTATCGGTTTGGGCAAGAATCAAACCGAGCGTCAGAATAATCGTAAGGCTGAAGATAAAGAACTGAATCACGTCGGTCCACATCACTGCCCGCAGACCACCGAGCATTGTGTAGAAAATGGAAACAATGCCCAGCACAATAATCACCCATAACTGCGAAACCTGCATCACGTTTGCCAGCACAATCGACGCCGCATACGTGGCCGAAGCCATCCAGCCAATCCGCAAGAAGATAAATAAACCACTGGCTAAAGAACGAACCGAAACATGATAACGGCGTTCCAGATACTCATACGCGGTCTGGCAATTCAACCGTGCATAAACGGGAATGAACACCCACAGTACCAGTGGCGCCATCAGAGAAACGGCGATCAAAAACAGACTGATTCGCAAGCCACTGCCATAAGCGATCGAAGGATACATGACAAAGCTGTTGGCAGAAAACAGCGTCGCCATCACACTCAATCCCACAGGCAACCAGCCCATGGAATTACCGGCGGCAAAAAATTCCTTCCGCGATTGATTGCGACCGAAATAGATGCCGAGTCCAATCGAAACCAGAAGATAGGCGAGAATAACACCATAGTCTAATACATGCATCTTGCAGTCAGTTCTTAAATTATTGGATCAGTTCATTCAATTATTCATAGTTTTACGACTCTTTTCTGCAATGAAGAAAAGAGGACTTCTCCATAATATCAAAACCCAGACATATAAAAAGGAAACCTAAGAAATCTCCGGGCATTTTCCCCCCAAACTTTGATATACTTTGAGTGAGAGATCGTTTAAAAATAAGAAATTGCGAGAACCAAAGGATTTGTAATGACAACGGCAGTCTGCTTTCAATGTGGCCACTTAAAATTCGGCTCATTCCTCGCCTGCGATGAATGCCAGGCAAAACCCCGAACCGATGATGAGTTGATCGTTTCTCTGGCGATGAGCGATCATTACTTCGAGAAAGCGACCTTGGAATCGATGGGACAATACATCAAAGAACACGGCCACCCCCCTCAACTCGATCCCGAACAGGAAAAAGTATTTCGCAGAAAGTTTGAAGAAGTGAAAGCGTCTGGCGTATTAGACAAACTGTTTCAAAGCAACGAAGACTCTTAAGATCAGCGGGTCATTTTGGTTTTGAACACAAGGGATTGAAAAATATGTGCTCTCTTCCCAATACAACCAAAAGCAAGGTCTCTGTTTATGCCAGTGGCGAACAGGCGATGATGGATGCCTCGCAGTCACGCCGCCATCTGCTGCTTCTGCCGTTGCTAAAACGATTTGTGAAATGGGGCATTACTGCCAATCATCTCACCGGTCTGTCTCTGCTTTGCGGAATCGGCTTTTGCTTTTCTTATGGAATGACCTGGGATCAGGCAAAACCACTGGCGTTTTGCCTGCTACTGCTGCATGTCTTACTGGATGGCATTGATGGTCCCCTGGCCCGTTTTCAGAAAATCGCCGGCAATCGCGGTTCCTTTACCGATACAATCTCAGACCAACTTGTCGTAACGTTTACGACAATCACGCTGATTCACTATGGGGAAGCAACCATTATCGCGGGAAGCCTGTATCTGTTTTTCTACACACTCGTGGTAACATTTGCCATGATCCGCAGTACGCTGGCAATCCCCTACAGCTGGCTCGTTCGTCCCAGATTCATCGTTTATGCCTGGCTCCCCGTCGAAACGTATTTCCTGCCAGGCACATTAAACTACCTGCTCTGGATCTTCATTCTGCTGCTGGGATGGAAGTCCCTGACCGGTTTTTACAAGATCCGAAGAAAACTGTGAAGGTGTTGGCACGACACTATTTCAAAATCCTCTCAGACTGAATTCCGACAGAAGACAATGAATCCACAACCATGACGCGTTCTCAATGGTCTATTATTATCGTTCTATTTTTCTCCGTCACACTGGTGACCGCCGGTCTGTATTTACGGACTGATCCCAAAGAAAAAAATGCCGATTCTACTCCGCCCTCGAAAAGCCAACCGGAAGAAAAAATAACCCTCGTTCACAAGATCCCGCCTGCCTCCTCGACGAAAGGATTTGTGGGAAGCCAGGCCTGCCAGGAATGCCATGCGGAGATTTGCACAACCTATCAATCGCACCCAATGTCGTTTTCGTCTCAGCCTGTCCTTGGAGACTTGGTCTTTGAAGATTACGAACACAAAACGAGTTTCCGGTCTCCTGCGACGCACCAATATGAGGTCGAGAAAAAGGACGGAAAAGTCTACCACCATGAACAGCGCATGACGCCGCAAGATAAATTGATCTACGACAAAGCCAAGCCGATCGACTTTGCCATCGGTTCTGGAAAACGAGGGCGATCCTATGTCATCAACCACGCCGGCCTCTTGTTCATGTCGCCGATCTCCTGGTACACCGGCAAGCAACGCTGGGATCTCTCACCCGGATATCAGCCGGGACAACACAAGCAATTCGAAAGACGACTGATTGACGGCTGCATCCAGTGCCATATTGGTTCCGTCTCCAAAACCGAGGGAGTCAAAGACCAGTTTGACTCCATGCCGTTCAAGGAAGTTGCCATTGGCTGTGAGCGCTGTCATGGTCCCGGCGAACAGCATATTCAATGGCATTTAGCCAGTGAAAAACAACAGGGGCCGGACCCGATTGTGAATCCGGTCGATTTACCCCCGGCCGCCCGTGATGCGGTCTGTTATCAATGCCATCTGACTGGTGAAGGCCGCATTCTCCGCTACGGTCGTGGTGAATTTGATTTTCGTCCCGGAAATCTGATTGAAGACCTGTGGATTGTGTTCCAGGAAGGAGATCGCATCACAGCCACTGGCGATACCCAGGCCGTCAGTCAAGTCGAACAAATGCATCAGAGTCAATGCTATCAAAAGAGCGCCGGCCAGATGGGGTGTATCTCATGCCACGATCCTCATCAATTCCCCGCCGAAACAGATCGCGTGCAGTACTTTGAAAAACGCTGCCTCCAATGTCATGGCCAGACGACAAACGAATGCACGCGGCCCGCAGATTCACCAGAACAGGCAAACGAGTCTTGTATTTCCTGCCATATGCCCAAGCGTTCTGCTTTTTCAGTCCCACACACTTCTTTGACAGACCATCGCATCATTCGTAATAAAAGTCAGTCGCCTCAAACATCTGCTCCAACGGAACGTTTTACCGTCTTCCGAAAACCCGAGGATGAGAATGCCGCTTATGACCTCCCGCGTGCACGAGGCTTCTTTTATGTCTCCCTGGCCGAAACCAGAAATGACTTGCATTATGCACAACAGGCACTGCAACTTCTGCTGCCTTTATTACAGCAAGACAGTACAGACGAAGAATTAATCACGCAGATTGGCCTGGCTTATAATCTGCTTGGCGAGAAAGCGAAGGCGAAAGCGATATTGGAGCGCGCCCTGAAATTGAATCCGAACTCAGAAGCCGCCTTACTGAAACTGACAGCGATTTGTCATGACACAGGTGATTACAAAGCGGGAATTGAATACGCAAAACGCTTTATCGAACTCAATCCCTGGCGCGGCCAGATTTACGGACGTCTGGTGCATATGTCTGGATTAACAAATCAGTTTGATCAAGGCATCGAATACGCGAATCGCGGGCTCAAGATCAATCCTTCCATCTGGCAATTGCATGGCTGGCTGGCCCAGGTTTACGGGCAACGAGGAGAGACAGAACTCAGTCAACAACACCAGCAGAAACTACAGCAGTTTCTTCCCCAACGTTAACTCTGATGCCGCCGGTTCAATCAACTTCAGAGTCTGATCAACGGGAACCTGCTCCAGCACCTGTATTTCACCACTGGGCCAGATAATTTTGACCTGACAGTCTGAATCAATCTGGCCAAAACCAAAAAAGAGTGCGTATTGACCGCTGGAACCGTAACTGCTGCCTCCCACAACTTCCTGAAAAAACAATTCGTCGTTCTGCCTGACTTCCACCTTGGTACCAATGGCGGTCCGATTACTGGTGGTTCCCGTCAGCATCACTTTTAACCAGTGATTGCCTTCAGAATCATTTTGCAGTAATGCAGCCGGATCGTTCTGGTTCACAACGAACAGATCCTGATCACCATCATTATCATAATCGCCCGCTGCGACGCCGCGACCAATCAATTTTTGACTGAAATAGGGGCCTGCCTGAGCACTGCATTCCACCCATTGATCCCCTTGATAAGAGAATAAAAGTGGTGTCATCTTCCAGTCGTACCCCTGATCCTGCAGTTGATCAATATGCCCATTCGCCACAAATAAATTCATGTGCCGATCGTGATTGAAGTCCCCCATGACCGTCCCAAAGGCAAGGAATGAGATCGTCGGACGGTGCAACCCCGTGGTTTTTGTCGCATCATAAAACCCGGCTTCGCCCAGGTTCGCGTAGAGTGTATTGGAATCATCCGTAAAATGAGTCACATAGAGATCAAGAAATCCATTGCGATCATAATCACCGTGGGCAATCCCCATGCTGGCCTGGTTATTGCCGTCACCGCTCATCGCGCAGCCTTTTTCAATCGCCGCATTACGAAAGGACTGACCTTCATGATTCAGAAACAGGAAATTAGGCGTGACATCGTTCGCCACATAAATATCGGGATACTGGTCTCGATCCAGATCAGAAATCACAACTCCTAAGGATTTCCCGTCGGCTGCCCGTAGTCCCAACTCATCCCCGGCAAGTGTGAACTGGCCGTTACCCAGGCTGAAATAAACTTCATTGAACTCGGCTTCCATTTCATTCGGATGACAGGTCCGCTTGATACCTTTACTGTCCGAACAATCTTTGGGATGTCTTACATCGTACTTGACATAATTACAGACATACAGATCGAGGTTACCATCCCGATTCAAATCTCCCCAGGCGGCGCTGGAGCTCCAAAGCTGTGTGGTTGCAGTTCCCGATCCCTCGGAAACATCTTCGAAGGTACCATCACCCATATTCTGATAGAGAGCATTTTGGCCCACATTGGTGACATAAATATCATCAAATCCATCGTTATTAAAATCGGCGATGGTGACACCCTGGCCATAGCCCGAATTCCTGACGCCGGTCACTTGTGGCAGTTCAGAAAAGGAACCATTGCCCTGATTACGAAACAACAGGTTCTGTCCCTGATCCGGTGAATTGGAAACGGGATCTCCTCCCTGAACACAATAGACGTCGATCAGGGAATCACGATCATAATCAAGCCAACCAGCGCCCCCTCCAATTGCTTCCACCATAAGTTGGTCCCCTTTGGCACCACTGTCATAGACAAATTCAATTCCTGCCTGGGTGTGAACATCACGAAACTGCGGTACTTGCATGTCGGCAGAAACAACTGTTGGCTCATCAATGACATCCAAAGAGAGTTCCCGAAAAAATGTTGATTGACTCTCGGGGGAATTCCGATTCTCTGTCGGCGTTGTTTTTTTCGGTGGCGGGTTGTTTTGAATCTGATCGCAGGCAGCGAACAGAAGAATCAAAAACACCGAGAAAAGAAATCGCCCCGTGTGATAGACGCTCGGGCTCATTATGAATTTTCAGGCTCTCTGAAAAGGAGACGATTCCGTTCTATTTCATTGAAATGCAACGGAAAAAAATCCTCCCCATCAGGGTTGATGGGGAGGATTGAATCAATTGAGACAAAAACAGTCCTCGGCGATTTAGAACTCACCTAAGGTCTCACCACCTGCTTTTGTCACCAATGCTTTATTGATTCCCAAGTCCAGGTTCTCACTGACAAAACGGACAGATCCGTCAGTCAATAAACCGTGAGCTCCCCCAACATGAGAACTGCTCCAGTTGGTGCAGCGGGTATCGTCGGCACCATTGCCACCTGCGATTTCTTCAGGATCGGCATTGATTGAAGAGGTATGAGTATCAATGGCTCCCAAAGGACTGATCCAGGCAGCACATTTATTGACTTCAGATGGAAATTTCTTACTGAAATTCCAGTGATGGTTTTCATAAATGGCAATGGTATTTGAAGCCCCATCGACAATGTCGCGAATTCGGGCCGAACCCCGGTACCAGAAAATCCCCCCGACACGACTGAGATCATTATGAGTAATGTCTCTGCCGGCATCGACCCAGGGTGCACCATTGGACCCGGTATCACTACAGTCCTTCCAACCAGTCCAGATGTAGCCCATGCTGCCAACATAATCGGTTCTGGCAGCCTGCAGTGCCCGTGAATTCCCACCGCTACCAGAAAAGTCATAGTGCATGGCAGAAGAGGTCAGCTTGGGCTGTGGGTTACTGGGACACAGGAGAATCGGAATCGTGGTTGTTCGAGCGGAATCATTCGAAACGCTGTCCATACCTGGGAAAGACGAAGTAGATCCCGAAGTATTGGTGATGTCATCAAAATTCATTTTATTATACAGAGGCGCCTGGTCCATAAATGGCAGCGTCATGGAAATCCAGGAAACCGAACAGCCTACCTGGCCTGGACTGCGCGAGGCATCATAATTATGGGGAAAAATACCATGAGTATCATGATAGTTATGAATCGCCACACCCAACTGTTTCAAACTGTTTTTACAGGTAGATCGACGGGCTGCTTCGCGTGCCTGTTGTACCGCAGGTAAGAGCAAAGCAATTAGAATGGCAATGATGGCAATCACCACCAGCAGCTCAATCAGAGTGAATGCGCGAGATCGCATTCGTAGCTTCATGGATAAATTTTTCATTGAATGGCGCTCCTGAAAAAGTAAAAAAGAAAAGTATTACTCCTAAAATGCCTCCTTTAAGCTCAATTGACACCTTCTTATGAAAGAGAAAAGCGGCATCTTAATACATCAATTGATATCGGGAAATTTATGCTGTTAAAACTCAATATCGACGACGTTTTCACCCTCTTTTACGGTGGCACTCTTGGGAGTCGTCGTCTTCGAAGTATATGATTTCGGAAATGGCAGTTTTGCTTTATTGGGATCACCACCACTGGCATAACTCTCTTCGCTGGGAGTCACAGATAAAACAACTTTATAGGTACCAACCTGAGCTCCCTTTCCCCCTTTGGGATTACTCAATTCGTAAGTGCCGTCTTCACCTGAAACACCAATCGCGGGAATCCCATCTTCAGCAGGGACAAAGGAAACGCGGACATCTTTGATTCCTTTTCCGTCTTTTTTGATCGTCCCCTTCACAGGCTGTAAGGTCGGAGCATCATCCACGCCTCCACCACAGCCGGAAACCACCAAACAAAAACTAATCAGGAAACACAAGGGGAGGCACGATCGAAGAAAGAAATGATTCATTTGTTGGGCCCTTTCTCACATCATCATGAGATGAGAATTCAATTCAAAGTTGATAAGAAATATGTTCCACAAAACGTGACTCTATTCCCATCACTGAGTGATGGTTTCAAACCTTATCCACTCATAGGAAAATCTACACATTAAAAAAACTTAATATTTCATGTTTAAAGAAATGGTGGAATTTGTGAAACACAATTGACTTGATTATTTGTGGAATCTTCAACAAGCAAAAACGTAGAAATGATTCAGTGTCTGCAAAGATGAAGAATCAAAAAAACAATGAACATAATCCTTTTGATATACACACACTACATGCATACAACCAATCAATTCTAGTAATGGCATTTACAAAATGTCAACCATTTTCCGGGTTGAATGAATAATTGCGTATTTTTTAATGAATCTTATTTTAAGAACAGATAGGCACATGGGAGCGTCTGCCTAGTAGGATACCTCAAACAGCCTGAAGCAGGAATCGGTATTACAGTCGTTTCTGAATTGCTGCGTGAACCTCTGGATCGCCACATTCTTGTGCATAAGCGGCGATCTGTGCTAATAAGTCTGCATTAATCTGTTGAGGATTTTCCAACTCCATCAATTGCCGCGAAAACGCTTTCCCCTTTGCCCCGAGTTGAGCCCATTCTTCCGCCTCGACGGCTTTACCAGACCGTCTCATAATTTCCGCCAGTCCAAGCTGTGATCTCCAATCATAAGGATTTCGATTGAGCGCTTCCTGATAGGATTCTCCCGCCAGCTTCAATTGATTTTTTAAAGCCAGGTAACGCCCTCGAAAACGCCAGAAACGGTTATCTGCTTCAGCCTCCTCGGGCACTTGCTCAAGCAACTGAGAGACCCGTTCAAGATCCGCTTCATCGAGTGATTTTTCCAGAAAGTAAGCGAGCACTTCCGGATTATGAGGGTATTTTTTTAAACGATCGTTGATTAAGGTTTTGTCACCCCCTGAAATCATCTTCCCATTTGAGAGAGGGAGAGACTGCTGGCTGCTGCTGCCGGCAATATAGATTGCCAGTGCCACTTCCAGGTCTTCATTACCAGGATCGTTTTTTAGCCATTCATTGACCAGCGGAGCCCCATTCGTGAAATTCAGTGAATCGGCAAGCAACAAATAAACATAAGCCTCTGGTGGTTCACACTCAAATTTCATTGCCTGCCTGATTTGTTTTACCATCTCCAGCCGACGTAATATCATGGCATTAATATAAATCAGGCGTTGCCGCGCCAGATCGGCCCGGGGATCAATTTTTAAGATGCGCTGGCAAGTTTCGATTGCCCGGATAGGATCATTCAACTCGGACAGTAGCAAATCCAAACGTAAAGCCAGTGATTTTAAAACGCGTGGGTCTTTATCACTGATCTGCCCTAACGCGTCTGCGGTCTCCGCAAATTTATTCTGCTGGCGTAATGCTTCTGAAAGATCGAGCCAGGCGTTCGAATTTTCAGGTTCCCGTTCGGTCCATTTTCTGGCAGCTTGCTCCGCGGCCGGCCAGTCTTCTGCTTTTAAAGACTGGTTCACCTTCTCTTCCAGAACATGGGCCTGCCGCTGATTCCACCAGGCGGAAAACGGAAAATAAATGAACATCATGAATACGAAGACCAAGACCAGCTTCAGTATCTTGTCTGGTGTCTTCGCTTTTGGGGAGGTCATATCGACAACCTAAATCAACTCAAGTAGAAAGGAATTTCGGTGTCCGCAAACAGGCACCAATGATTTCTATCCTAACGCCCCACCCAGGCAGGGGAAAGCTTTTATGATGTGAGAGCAAATCGCAGAAATGGGAAAGTGTTGATGCGATCCTCTATCAAACTGATCGGATCAGGATGCCTTCAAGTCAAGATGAATCGTCTTCTCACCCGCTTTCACTTCTTTTTGCAGCTCAGTTTGCTGGTTATAGTGGTCAGGCATCAATTCATCTTATCTTGTGACTTTTCCCCAATCAGGCAACTCTTCTGCTTTAGATCCACCGCACCACAGAGACTCACAAATCTCAGATTTTTCAAAATCGGAATCCGTAAAAAAACCTTACCCTGGATGGGTAAGGTTTGCTGATGTCGGTAGATGTTTGTTGAAACTTACTTGCCGGTTAAGTCAAACTGGAAGTCATTTTCCTCTCCGGATTTGACATCAGCCTTCAACGTCGTGTTTTCATTGTAGTTGGGAGGAACCAGATTATTGCCAGGTTCCTCAGGATTTTTCTCTTTGGAAACTTTGACCGTATAATTTCCGGGGACTGCTCCTGCCGTATCCTGATTATACATCAGCTCAAACTTACCGTTTTCATCGGTCATCGCAAAAGCCGTTTTCCCCTGCTGTGGTTGAAACAGAACATTCGCCCCCGTTAATGGGCTGCCATCCAGAGTGACCGTACCGGTCACATTCGCCAGTTCCGGCAATGATTCCCCACCACCGAAACAGCCGGAAATTCCCAGTAGAGTGATCATGTACCATATATTTCTCATTTGAGAACGCGCATTCGCGATCATAGCCTGCTTTCTTTCTGTCATATTAAACTGACCAAAGTCTGAATCCGGCGGCAATCGGGACTCACTTTGACCAGTGGTGCTGCGTAGTTTGTGATTTGAAATATCCCGCTGCAACAGTTGATTTCTGTAACAGCGGGAGAAGAGCCTGATTGACTGTTTTCTGTTTTAGAATTCGGGAATGACCTCGCCACCCCGCACGGAAATCAGTGCCTGGACGACCGCTGTCATATCTGCGTTTTCACTCAGGAACCGGACGGCTCCATCGCCCATCAGAACATGAACGCCGCCGACATGAAAACTTCCCGCTCCCCAGCCATACACACGCTGACTATATGTGGCGTCGCGGGGTCGGTTGATTCCCTGACCTGTCGGTCGAATAAAATGTGTATGAGTAAACGTATCCCAAAACGGACCAAAGCCGACATAGGTATCAGACCCGTTGGTCGTTTTCAGTAACGGAGTCTCAATCAGCATCACGGTATTGCTGGTACCGTCTTTAATCGCGGAAATTTTTGCAGAGCCGTTGAGACCGAGGGTCGCTTTTTTGGAATAGGTATCTCCCTGGAAGGAAGCCGTTTTATCAGAATCGTACTGATTCGCAGCGACACCATAACTTGTTCGATGAGCACCATCTGAATAATAAGTGCCACTCGTTACAGTGCCGATCGGTGTTCCACTATCTGAAGGACAGAGAAATACGGGAAGATTGGCGTCCAACAGTTTCAACTGACTGGCTGTCGTGGGAGGAGTGGTATGCCCACAGCTGGAGTGTTTTGCTGACCCACTGGGAATCGACCAGTTATAAAGATTATAGAGAGGCGCCTGATCCAGAAACGGAAGCAGCATCTGATAACAGGTATGATTCAAAATGTTATCGGGAGTATAAAGGGAGGTACATGCGGCACTACCAGGATTGATGGCTGCGGGAGGAAACACCCGATGCGTATCATGATAATTATGAAATGCCAGTCCCAGTTGCTTCAGATTATTTTTGCAGGTACTGCGACGGGCCGCTTCGCGCGCCTGTTGAACAGCGGGCAGAAGCAGCGCGATTAAAATCGCGATGATGGCAATGACGACCAGTAATTCGATTAGAGTAAAACCACGCTTACGAGAAGAAGAATACAACACAAAAGACTCCTGAATAAAACGAGAAAACACAATCAACGGACGAATTCAGCCGAGAAAATCAGCTGAATTATTATGTGCTGGAAATCCGATTGGTTGCAGGAGCCCGGGCAGATTCCAGTTCAGATCAAAGCTGAATACCTGGAAACAGTGGGAGAAATCAGAGATTTCCGAGAGGAAATTGATTGGTCAGAGAGATCGAAAGAAAACCAAGCACTCTTTTCTTTCTAAAGCTTACTATCTTTACGAATTCTACCTTCGTCTGCTGGAACTATCAATCATGGGGCCAGGTTTCTCAGGCATTTTATGTGAAATCTATGCGTTATCAGAGAATCGAGGAACGAAACTGCTTGTTAGAATGGATACACAGGCGCCATGGAACAGTTGTAAGCAAGAGGCGAGATCTGTTTGATCTCGAGCAGACTGGAATCAGAAATAGCGCATAAAAAAACTCCTTACTCAGAAGAGCAAGGAGTTTTAAAAATATCCGGCAATAACCTACTTTCG